>NZ_FXUO01000001.1:0-721595 GCF_900182975.1 Epilithonimonas pallida
TCTATTTTCAAGCTTGGAAATGTCGTAATTAGATATAAATCAGCAAATTCAAATGAGTATCGCTTAATATCACGCCCTCTTAATAACGGTCGTATGATTTCGGCAGATTTTGGATCTTCTGCAATGAGTTCATCTTTCTTTTTTTTATCAATTATAAAGGCTTCATTGTATCCCGTCAAAATCCCTCTATAGATATTAATATCCCATTCTTTAAGAGGGGTTCCTATAGCTTCAATTTTAGCTTTTATCCGTTGTTCGATATTACTTAATATAACCCAAGAGTCACTACTGGAAAAATTTGCTTTTACTAAATTCTGTCTAAAATAATCGCTCAAATTAATTAACAGCTTTTCTTTAACAATGCAGGCTTCTGTTTGTTGTCTATTTTTATCCCTGGTAAATGTCAAAATATTAGTATCTACTGTTGCTGTATCAAATATTTGATTGCCTGAGAAGTCAATTAAAATTTCAGGATTTGTTTTCTCTGCAAAAAAGTTACGCAGACTCTCGCCATAGGCAGCTCTCATCCATTTATTCGAAGTAATAAAGGTTAATATTCCTTTTGGTTTAAGAATATCATATCCTAACTCATAAAATAAACTATAAATATCTCCAGTTTTAGCAAAAGTTTCATATTCCATTTGTTGAAGGGCATCACTTTCAGCTCCCATTTTTTGTAATTGAATGTATGGAGGATTCCCTATGATAGCATCAAAACCAATAAAATTTCCTTCGTTATCCAATACTTCCGGAAATTCAAAACGCCACTCAAAAGCATTTTCGTAGATTTTATTGTTCTTAATCTCTTCAATAAAATCTTCAATTTTTTTGATTTTTGCCTCCAGAGTTTTCTTATCTTTTTGTTGAGCTTTTGTTAAAACAGTTTCAAAAAGTTGCTCACTTTGATACTTCGTATAATATTCTCCTCTCAACAGATTAAGAGATTTGATTTCTTTGCTGTTCTTGCTAATTTCTGTCCTGAATCCTGTTTTAATGTTGTTAATAAGTTGTTCTAATTCCCATTTTTGAGCTTTGCTTTCTGCATTGCGGTAAAGATCAACAGCTTCCTTATACTTTTCTATGGAAATTCCTGTTTTTTTCAAAGCAGATGACAAGTTACTGTCCAATCCAAAACGGTTAATTAATGAATTGCCATTCTTAATATTAATATCAATATTAGGAAGTGTTTCCAATTCGTTCTCTGATTTATAATAAGCATTCTTCAGTAATTCAATCCAAAGACGAAGACGACATATTTTTACAGAATTGGGATTTATATCTACGCCAAACAAACAGTTTTCTATAATGGTTTGTTTTTCGTGAAATAAAGTCTCCTGAATTCTCTGGCTTTCTTTAATTTTAGGATTATATTCGAAAAGTTCTCCATTTTCGTCTGTAATTATTAATTCGTCATTCTGTACTTCGATATTATAATTTTTTAATTTCTTCCCGAATTTATCTACCAGAATTCCAAGATCATTTTTAATCGCTATCAATTCATTAAGAGCAGATACCAAAAAGTGACCTGAACCAACCGCGGGATCGCAAACACGTAAAGAATTGACAATCTCATTTGCCTCTTTTATATCGTTTATTTTATTATGTAAATCGACAATTGATTTACAATCCCAATTCTTTATCTCATTGAATTTTTGTAAAACTGCTTTGCGTAACGTTTGTTTACACATATACATTGTGATAAAACCTGGAGTATAAAAACTACCATCTTTATATCCGTTAATCTTCTCAAAAATTAACCCTAGGACAGAAGCATTAATCAAGGTCTTATTTTCATCTAAAATATCTGCTGTCCCTTCACTTGCAAAATCATAAGCATCTAAAAATTCAAATAGATATTCTAAAGTATTAAGTTCTCCACTTCTTTTCTTACCTGTTGTATCTTTCAGAACTGTTGTAGGAAGTATGGGTATTTTCTTTTCGTCCTTTAGATTACTAATAATTAGAGTCGAATGCTCTAATTCGGTAGGTTCAAAAAGCGAACTATTCAAGTAAGGAACCTTTTCATATGCTTTCTTAACATCTTCATTTCTGTCCTCATACTTTCTCGCTAGAACCTGAAAGAATAAAGTATTAAGGTCATCGTACTGTCTTATCTTATTAAAATTTAAGAAGAGAAATGCTTTGTCACCTCTGTGATAATTGACGAGCTGTCCCTCCATTAACTTTAGGAATAAAACCCGGTTAATCCAAGTAATATTGAGTTCTAGTGCAATGTTGAAAAGTCTTTCTTCATATGAATCTCCATACAAGAATGGCTTATTGATACGATTTACCTTATCCAAAGAATCCAATTGTATAATGGTATCTTCTAATAAAGAACCTAAATTTCTTTGTCCAGACTTATTGCGCTCAATTAATCGTTTTCCAGCTTCTTTTGTCTCTGTTAATCCAATAATATGTAATAATTCATTATAAAAACTCTTATCTAAAGTATTACTGTCATTGATGAATGGAAGTTTTAGGAGATGAGCCGGACTAAATATTTTAAAAATAGCAATCAGCTTGTTGTCATCCCTTTGAGAATGGTTCTTTACAATAGATGCGTAATCTTTTAAATTGAAATAAGTAAACTCTAATTGACTAGCTACCTCATCTAAAAATGGCTTTGCAATTTCTTTATAGAATACATCTGTTGATATTCCTGAAAGTCTTTTCGTTTCAAAATCCTCAAATTGCTTAACTAATTTTTTGTTCTTAGCAAAAAAATATTCGAATTGATACGCATCAAAAATGAACCACTCATATAGATTGGTTACAATAAGATGTTTAACCTCCAAATTTTTATGTGTAATTCTCTCCCTAAGAAAATATAATAACAATTCCTGAAGTGCTTTAGTGTTTAGTTTTTTAGCACTTACCATTTCCGCAGAATTGCTAATGCTCTTGGTTTCAATAATGACCCCTACAGGACTAGCAGCTGTTTTATCAGTATGTATAACTAAATCATTTTTTCCTTTTGTATTTATATAGAAATCAGCATCAAAACTATTTTTTTTTAGGAAGTCTATGATGAGGTTTTTTTGAAATTCTTCAGATTCTTTTTCGTTAATCCTATCAAAAAGTGTTATAAAGTTGCGTTTGAAATTTTCAATATCTTTTCTGTTTGGTTTAAGTTTCAGAAAGGATTTATTTAGAGATTTATGAGGAGTTAATATTTTTTGTGACACGGGTTTAGTTTTTATTGATGGTTATCCAATTTGTTTTTTTAATTCTTCTTTACTTGGAAGAATAGCTTTGTATTCTTTCGCAAAAATGGTCTTATTGTTTTCCGGAAGTGTAAATTCTATCACTGTTTTGTTCTCCTCTTTACAGAGAATGATTCCTATTGTAGGATTTTCATCCTTCGTTCTTATCTTTCTATCATAATAATTTACATACATCTGCATCTGTCCAATATCTTGGTGGGTTAGTTTTCCAATTTTTAAATCTAATAGAACAAAACATTTTAGCAACCGATTATAGAAAACCAAATCCACAAAAAAGCTGTCACCGTCAAAAGTAAATTGTCGTTGCCTGCCTTCAAAAAGGAAACCTTTACCCAATTCTAACATAAAATGCTCCAGCTTATTGATAATTTCTGTCTCCAAATCACTTTCGGAATAGCGACTATCTTCTTTCAAATCCAGGAATTCCAAAATATAATGACTTTTTAGAACGTCGGTGGGCTTTTCTATAATTTGCCCTTTTTGAGCTAATTGTTTCACGCCTTCTTTATCCCTACTAAGAGCTAATCTTTCATAAATTGCAGAATTATATTGTCTGGTCAGTTCTCTTACGCTCCAATTGTTTTGAGAAGCTTCTATTTCATAAAAGTTTCTTTCGTCTTCATTCTCAATTTTAAGTAATTGTATATAATGAGTCCATGATAATGTAAATGGTAAATTACGAGATGGTGTTTCATCATTTAAATTTTCTGAAGAAATCCCAATCAGTGATTGGGATTTTCTAAATTCCCCAGTCATCGATTGGGGAATTCTGTCTTGGAATGTTAAATAAAATTTTCTGAAATATTCCAGATTTGAAATAGAATATCCTCTTCCAAATTCTTTCGTTAATTGTTTACTGAGTGTTTTAAGTATCTCCTTAGCGTATTCGGCTCTATCTCTGCCATTTTGTTCGTCCTCAACAATTATTCTACCTATTTCAAAATAAGTTAATAACATAGTAGTGTTAATATTGCGGACGATACTATTCTTAGCATTTTCAATCAAATGCTTAATGGATTTGAAAAGGGTGGATGATAATTGATGCATATTTACAAATTTAACATTATTTCCATTATCCTTCATCAATATCATATACTAAGAAAATGATTCTTTCCTTACGTAAGTTTATTTATTTAGGAATTGATTAAAAATACTTATTCAATTTGTGCGTTGGGGATTTTAAGAAAAAATTACTTTTTCCTATCTTGCTGTTTACCACCAACCTTCAACTCCCCACCAAAGTCCAACATCACCACCTGACTTCCTGTAAACGGATTATAAGACGGCTGATAATCAATATAGCCCGAAGAATGGAGATTCTTCAGGCATTTATGATAGGTGGCTTTTGAGCGGATTTTACTGATTCGCATCACCTCATCGCGGGAAATACTGACCGGATTTCGGAAACGGCTGAAATTCCAGAACTGGAATAAGGCTAAATAGAGGCTGATGTGTGATGGATTAAGCGAATTGTCCTGAGCCACCTTTTCATAGAAAGCTGTTAGGTGTTTGATATAATTCATAATTTAGTTTTGGTGCTTCGAAATATCATTGCTTATTTTTCACCATTTCTTCAATGTCTTTGTAATTGTAATATAGTGTTCCGCCGACACGGGTGTAAGATAAAGTTCCATTGATTCGTAGCTTCTGCAATGTTCCGGAGGAGATTTTCAGCAGTGCTTTGACCTCTGACGAACGCAGCCATAATTTCTGCCGGGAAATTTTTATTTGAAACAGGTTTTGTATATCCTCCAGCAATTCGGTTCTAAATTCCTGAAGGTCTTCTTTGGTAATTAGGTTTACAATCATAACTACTTCATTTTTGTTTTTGACATAGTTTTCTTCAACAAAGTTGTGGTATTAAGACATTGAAAACAATAGTGTTAGACGGGCATGGGCTAAATAAGAACAATCTGGATGATGCAGGAATCTTTTGGAGATTAAAAAAGAATAAATTGGAATCTACTAGATGGTTTACAAATAAGAAAAGACGAGTTCCGAAGTCTTTTCCCCTTTTTGCAAAAAAGGCAAGAGCGTTTTTGGATGTACAACTTGAAAAGTTTGTATATACAAAGACACATCTTGCTTAATTGTATCGCTGATTTTTCAGAGCTCTGAAATATGACTGCATTTAATTGATTATTAATCAGTTGTATTAATTGCTTTTGAAAAGAAAAAAAACAGAAAAGACAATGATATCAGGGCTGCTCAATTTTTGAGCCGCATCTACAGTATCCTGCTCAAATCCTGCGCCGGGTTAGGGATGAACGGCTTACTTTTTGAGCCAGGTAAGCGTGTTGTGGTAACAATTTTGAGCCGGTTTTTAAAAAGGGTGCTCAATTTTTAAGCAGGGATATGAGTTGCTATAGTTTCTTGGATACAGTTTAGCAATATGGCGGTTTAATTTTTGAGCCGCATCGACAGTATCCGGCTCAAATTCTGCGCCGGGTTAGTGATGAACAGCTCACTTTTTGAGCCAGGTAAACGTTTTGTGGTAATATTTTTGAACCAGTTTTCAAAAAAGTGGCGTAATTTTTAAGCAGGGATATGAGCTACTTTACTTTCCTGGATACAATTTAGAGATATGGAGGTTTAAATCTTGGGCCGCATCAACAGTATACGGCTCAAATTTTGCGCAAGATTAGTGATGACCGGCTCAATTTTTACGCAGGATCAGTGTTGAGTTGCTTAATTTTCGAGCCAGTTTTAATCTGACCTGTGCACATTTTACACAGGTTTCCAGTTAACCTGTACTTAAATCACGCAGGTTTATGATAGAATATACATCAATCTCTTGTGCGAAGATTGATTATATTTGAATTACTTTGAAGTTTAAAAGTAAAATAACTTTCATCAAAAGAATGCAATGAATTACCAGACATTTGAATCGAATCAGGACCTGGCAGCATTTATCAAATGTTATTGGACATTGGAAAGCCCGGAAGAAGAAACACCTGAAAAGCAAACCATCGTTCCTGACGGATGTATGGAGATGATCTTTCATTATGGCAATCTGTACAAACAATATTTAAATAATGGGAACAGCATTATCCAGCCCAAATGTTTTGTAATCGGACAGTTGACTCAACCACTTCAAATAGAGCCGACTGGCGAAACCGGAATTTTCTCCGTTCGTTTTCATCCCGAAGGATTTTTGCCTTTTACCACATTTCCTATAAAAAAGATGGAAAATACCGCTGTTTCATTGGAAAAGCTGTTTGGAAAGGATGGACAGGAAATTGAGCAGCTGGTTTTAAATGCCAATTCCACTTCGGAGAGAATAAAGCTTATTGAAAAATTTTTACTGGATCGGCTGACCGATATCGAAATCATTGACCGAATCGTAAAATCAACGGTTGAAACGATTATGACAGCCAATGGACAATTCTCAGTCGATGAACTGTCCAAGGTTACCCAAGTCAATCGCAGACAATTGTTGCGCAAATTTTCTTCAGCCATTGGCCTAAGCCCTAAACAACTATCCAGGACGATCCGATTGCAGTCTGCACTCAAAATGTTGCTGAACGATCAGTTCTCCAACCTCGCAGAACTGGCTTATGAAAACGATTATTATGACCAGGCACACTTTATCAAAGAGTTTAAAGAATTTACCGGATCTACGCCTAAAGAATTTTACGGTACTCACGTTAAGATGTCCTCGCTTTTTTACGGAACGGATTAGACTTGTCCCATTTTTACAATTTTAGTTTTAAAAAACATTGCAACTTTGTCATCTAAATTTTCGACAAAGAAGCCATCCCGTGTTTGGAAATTAAATAGAATAACAATTATTCAATCAGCTAAAATTATGAAAACAGGAGCAAAGTTTTTTATTACAGTAGTCAGTTTGGCGATTCTTTATGCCTGGACAATAAAGCAGGTCAACGACATCCAAAAAGCGGAATGGCTGATCGGTACCTGGGAAAACAAGACCCAAAGAGGCAATATCTATGAAACCTGGACCAAACCAGGACACAATGAATTTTCAGGGAAAAGTTACAGTGTCAAAGATAAAGACACGATCGTTTTTGAAAATATCCGGCTCGTGCAGGAAAATAAAAAGTTGTTTTACATTCCAATTGTTAAAAATCAAAATGATGGACTACCTGTTCGTTTTGCCGCCAAAACTATCTCAGAAAATCAATTGGTCTTTGAAAATCCACAACACGACTTTCCGCAAATCATCGCTTACACAAAAATCAATTCCGATTCATTGATCGCCGAAATTTCAGGAACAAAAAACGGACAGAAACGCAAACAGACTTTCCCAATGAAAAGAGTGAAAAAGTAAAAATGTAGACAAGCTTTGGTTAATTCGATAAATTAAAATATATAACTGCAAAAATTCTACAGATCGCCCCCTCGTTGATCTTCAGGGATATCAAGATCCTCTAAAGAACTTTTACCGCCTGGAGTATTCGATTTTTTGATGACACTGATCTCTCCATTGAGCTCAATGACAACTGCCAAAACATCATCTAACTTTTCAAGTCCTTCCTGACGTACTACAGCGTTGATTTCATCAACCGTTATGGCCTCGGTATTCATATTGTCTTTGAGGTATTTGCCTTTATAGAACAGTAAACGTGGAGAGGAATTGATCAGGTGTTCCATCTTATCGGATGTACTGGCCAATTTCGCAAACAGGTATTGTAAAGCTATTATCAGAAATAAGACCATTACACCTTCTGCTAAGGGAACCATCGCAAGCATCATATAGGCCAATGTGGAACCCAGAGCAACTGTGACCACAAAATCAAAAGCGTTGAACTTAGCCAGGGTTCTTTTTCCTGAAATCCTGATGAAAAGGAATAGAATGACAAAAGAGGCGATGGTCATCAATGCGACCTGTCCAAGTTTTTCCCAGTTTTCAAATAACAAATCGTTCATTTACTATTTTTTTACCATTAGTGTTGATAAAATAATGCCAGAAATGACGTAGAATTAGAATGATCTTCATACAAATGTTTATAGTGCCATCTATTCCGCCAAAGTTGTTTTCCGACTCTATGAGAACCTGTAAATCTATTGTAATGTTTTTCTAAATTTTCGGTTTAACTTGTTGATTATCATACTTTTAATTTTAAAAAATGTAAATCATTAATTTTGTCCCACTTAAAAGTATAATTTTGTTTTAGTGTTATATCTGGACCAAAAGGTTTTGCTGTTTTATATTGCAAAATCTTTCCTGCTTTATACTCCTTATTGTTCCGAAAGTCAAAATCTGCTGTATCCAATGAATAATTGTCTTGATCGCAATAATGTGAATGGTCAGTTGCTAGAATAAAATAACAAAGATCTATATCGTGACTTTTGTAAAGTTCAAGATTTGAAATATCTTTAAATACATCATAACGATTATTTGGTTCTCTGTGGTTTTCTTTTTTGAAAAATTTCAATTCAATAGCTGCTTTTGTCGTGTTATCATTATCTTGATATTTTAATAATAAGTCAACTCTTGCTCTATTTGTTTTACTTTTAATACTGGCCCCATTCAACGAAATATAAGTCTCAAACTCGAGGTGAAATTTATCAACAAGGCGAAACTCATATAGTTGCCCAATTGTCTTGAGAATATGTCCAAATTCCATTTGAAAAGCACTTTCATTTCTAGCTGTTAGACCGCCAAATGCAAGTTTGTGAGTCAACAATTTATACGCTGTCTCAACAATTTCTTCAGTTAGTTTAATTTGATTTTCTTTTAACATTTGTATAAATTAGTTTTGGTACTTATTTTTCTTAGAAAAGCTCTGCTTATAAAGTTCGTTAATATATTTTAGTACTTTCTTGCTTCCTACATGAGTATAAAATTTCATTAAAGAAATTTTATCTACAGGAATATTATTTCAAAGCTTCTTTGCTAATTAATAATTTCAAATCTCTAAAAGTTTCTGCATTATTTATGTTTTGCCAATATTCTTCAAAAGTTGGTTTAAATCTTTCAAAATGACCATTTTTTTCTTTATAGATTATTAATCTTTCTTTATCACAAATTCCAATAGTCGAAGACTTCATAATTCTTGCATAAGAAAGGGCTTGATTGTACGTTTTTGTTTGTTCTATATTTGAACTAATGTCAAATTTTGCTTCAATAACTAATGGTGTATTTTGAAAATGCAACTCACCTGTAGGCATAAATACAAAATCAGGAATTGCTTTCTCATTTCTTCCCACTTTTTGTAATAATTGTCTTGTCCAATCAGTTTCAGAATATCCTATTTTTTCTAATAAGGGTATTAGTAATTTATCTTCCACATCTTTTTCGCAGTTTATTTGCTTGTCAAATTCTAAATTGGGTTTATATAATTGTGGCAAGATAGAAATATCTAGACCTTTTTCACATAGTAATCTTTGTAGTTCTTGATAATCTTTTGCTGAAAACTTAACTCCATTAACTCCTTGAAAATTTTTTCGCGTTATTGGTAATGAAGAAAAATATGGGTCATTTTTTAACTCGTTCAAAGTTACTTGAGGAATTTTTATTCCATCAGTAACTTTGGTTCTACTATTGTAATAATTGAATGGTGTATAAACTCCGTCAATATCAGCTCTCCAAATAGATTGAATACAGCTAAATGGTGAGAGTACATATATAATAATTATGTCTCCACGTTTTGTATTTTCGTTGCAAGTCCAAACAGATTTTTCACCTTTTATGGGGTTTTCTAAGAATGTTTTAAAATCCTCTTTGCTGGCTCCAGTAAGCCAAATATTTGTTGGCTGTGGCAAATCATTTTGCGTGTGGCATTCTTCCAATAACATAAAAGCAAAATCATAAATACAAGCGCAAGTTTCTTCAGCTGTCAAGTTATTTTTTTCGGCAAACTTTGCGATATTTTTATTCAGCTCATTATAAAGCATAAGCCTGCCTCTTTTGTCAGATTTAGGGGGTAATTCTGGCAAGGGAATATCTAATACATCAAGAATTTTCATAAATACATCAAACTGTTCTCGAAAAAGGATTGGAATAAAAAACAAATCACTATAAAAAGATAGGATGAGTGAAATTTCTGGTAAAATAGAACAAAATGACTTATAGTTCTTTTTAGGAATGATAGGAAGCTCGCCCGCTAGCTTTGTTAATTCTCCATCATTATTTTCTTCCACAAAAAATAGTTCAATATTGTCAATGAGTTTAGTAAAATATTCTGACGAATTTTCTGTATCATTATTATGAAGTCCATCCGCAATAATACTATCAATAACAAGAAAGCATATATCTAAAAAATTTTCCTCTGTATCTATTCCACCCAAATATTCATTATATCTCTGAAAAATCTCCTTTGCCCTTACCTCTAAATTGCTGCTTTCTTTATTGAATGTAAATAATTCAATTGTTTGACTTCCTTTTTCAGAGTTCTTGTATAAGTTCCAAATATTTTTGTTTATCATTGCCTAAATTCTTACCATTCGCTGTGATTCAATTTTACTAATATCTTGTATTGTTATATTATTTTGAATTATTAATGTTTCAAGAGTTTTACGGTTTATTAGCTTGATATTGTTAGAATTTGCTAGAACTGTAGATGATGATGTATAATCATTGTTGGTTATAGTTATAAGATTGAATTCTTCCTTAAACTTGTTTTCATAATATTTTTTTGCGGTACAAATCTCTTGTATTGCTGAATTTCCAACTAAAGATTTTGTTTGTTTAGCCTGAATAAGATAGTTTTCTCCATTCTTTAAGACAACAACATCAACACCTTTGTCATTAGAATACGGAGTAAGATAAACATCAAATCCTTGATTTTTATAAAGCGCTGCTATGCTTGCTTCAAAAAGATTCGGATGAAGTTTATCTAAGTCAGCTAAAGAAAGAGGTTTAGATTTACTTTCTGCCTTTGTTGCAAATACATTTCCAAATAGCTCATCTGGTGTTAATTCTGCCTGTTCTGTTGGAAATAATGTATTGCTTGCTAATGCTTTTTTGTTATTTAATAATTTATCAAGAATCTCATCAAAAGATTTCAATCTTTTTCCTTCGTCATCTTTCATATTATCTGGAAATATTGCCATTGGATAATATACAAATACATCTTTTTGTTGTCCTATTCTATATGCCCTATCTGTTGCCTGTTCTTCTTTTGCAGGATTCCAATGCCGTGTATAATGAATAATGTGATTTGCTTTTGTAACATTCAAACCAACGCCTGCTGCAATAGGTGACATAATAATTACATTGAATCCTTCTTCTAATTGAAATCTATCAATCGTTTGTTGTCTGCTAAATTTTGATTTTCCTTCTAATTGTTTTGTTGTAGGCGTATCTCCATTTATAATACTTGTGAAAATTCCAAAAGTGTCGTAAACGACTTTCTGCAACATTTTTTGAGTTTCTCGTCTGTCCGCAAATACAATTACTTTTTCATTTTTGGATTTTATATCGACTAAAATTCCTACTGTTATTTGTAGCTTAGATGAACTTGAAATTAGTTCTTCTGTAGAGAATTTTAAAATTTGGCTTTCTAATAGATATGGATGGTCTGAAATATCTCTTATCGCCCAAAGTGATTTTAATTTTTGATTTCTTTTTTCTACACCTTCCAATTCTGAATCATTTGCCATTTCGATTTCCTGCTTGTAGCGGTTTAACTGAATGGACGGCATTTCTCTTTTAATTCTTGATTTTTCGTTGTCGTGTTTGTTGGGTAAATCAACAACATCTTTCTTGTATCTTCTTAATATAAAGTCACCAATATTGCTACGAAGTTTTTCAGTAAGTGATTTAATATCAACACTTTCATCACTCAATGGATTTTGGTATTCCTTTGCAAAATCTTTTGCATTACCTAAAAGTCCGGGAACTGCAAAATCCATTAAACACCAAATATCAACCAATGTATTTTCAACTGGTGTTCCTGTCATTGCAATTTTGAAATCTGCCTTCAATGCTTTGCTAGCATTCGTAATGAGTGTTCCTGGTGTTTTTATTTTTTGTGCTTCATCCATTGCGATAATTGCAAAATCAAGCAGACCTAAACTTATTTGATATGACCTTAATGTTTCATAATTGGTTAGAATGATTTGTTTGAACTGCAATTGCCTTGCATCTTTCTGGTTTTGAACTGGGTTGTTTTCTTTTGTTAGCGGAACATCTCCATAAAGTTTGCATAACGGCAAATTTTTCGGACTGAAAAACTTCTGATATTCATTTTCCCAATTTTCAAGCAAACTAACGGGTGCAACTATTAAATAAGGTTTGTTGTCATCATAATTTTGGCTGTGCCATTCAATGAAATATAATAGTTGTAATGTTTTTCCTAATCCCATATCATCAGCGAGTAAACCTCCGGGCTGCTTTTCCTTTATTAATGTTTGAAGCCAAGCAACACCACGCATTTGATGCTTTTTTAATTCCAAACCATCCGACAGATTATTAATAGCTGAGTATTTGAGATTGAATTTATTAAGAAGCTCTCCGCTTTGGATAAACTCAGTTAACTCTGCATTTTCTTTTATTATTAATACTTCGTGATCAGTTTTCTTATCCTGTTTTATTGGCCTATTAGGATTTTCAAATTGCTTTTTTGCAGACTTTATGAATTTTTCTGCATCATTGATTGGGATTTCTACATTTTCCCAATCAACTGTTTGTTTCTTATCCTTAATAGCTTTTTCTTTTTGTTCAATAAAGTCATTAAGTCTTTCGGGTGTTTTAAAATATACTTTTTTCTCTCCAAGAACTTTATCCTTTATTACAATTCCGGGAATCCATTGGGATTTGTATGGACTTGCAAAAGGATAAAACTTTGGACTATAAACGCCAATTTCCTTAACTCTGTCACTATAAAAGACCGTGAAATCAACATCATCATCGTTAAAAAACAATTCGGGATGCTCTATGATTTCTTGAATTGTTTCTCGGTCTGCAATTTTTCTTTTCTGTTTTATTTTTTGTAATTCTGTTTTTTGATTTTTAGAAATTACTACTCTTGTCGTTTCTCCATTATTTCCCGATACTGGATAAACATCACGGATCATTGGTAATTTATCAAACGTATTGGTAAACCCAATTGCATTCTCAATTTCAACCGTAGGAATAATTTCAAACAACCCATTATTAAAATCAACGTCCAATTTTATTTTATTGGGAATGAACAATTCTTGATTGCCTAAAAACTGCTCTAAGGTCAATCCGCTCTCTTTTGATAGTGATTTTAACTCAGATAATTTTTTCAGATTGGTAACATTTCCTTTTTCGCTATCAGATAAGTCGTTGAATTCGTCAATTGCTTGGCAAAGCAAATACTGGTTTTCGGAAAGCAAATACTGGTTCTCTTCTAGTTTTAATATTGTTCCGTTTCGAGTAGTTTTTAATCTTGTTCCGTTAGGTGCAAAATCATAAAATCCATATTTGAATTTAAAAGTATTATGAGTTAAGGTCCCATCTGATTCCACAAAAATTTCAAAAGGATAACTGTTTGGCAAATCCAATATTTGCTTGTCAATATCACTTAACCTTAAAATATCAATACTTTCAATTTCACAAGAATTGTTTGTATAATCTGCTAAACCATTATCGTGTAACTCTGTGAGAATTGCAAGTTGAGATAAAAATTCTGGCTGTAATTTTTCCCATTCTGAAACAGGAACTTTGCTTCCCGATTCACTTAAGAAGTAAAATGAAAAATTATTATTGTATGTAAATCTAAACATTTATTCCTGCTATATTTTTAAACCAATATTCAAACACTTCTTCCCAATTCAAATCGCCATCATTATGCGTTAGACGTCCCTCTATATTAGTGTTATTAATGCTGTAACCTGAACGGTAAACAAGCATTGGCATTGCACCATTTCGTAATTCATCTACACTTTCTAATCGATAGTTTAGATTCGGCTTATTTGCTCCACTCATTTTGTAGGCATAAAAAGCATAGCCTGCATCGCTGAATTCAATTAGCATATAATCTCCAATATAGAGAATAAACGCAGACACATCTCTATTACTAGAAACTGCTTGGAATCTTCCATCTAGGTATTCTAGAATTCTATCGTCTCGCTTGAGAATATTCTTTGTGTGGGTTGGACCATAAACTTTAAAAGAAACTCGATTTTTTGATGCCACTTTAAACCAAAAACGTTTTCTTCTTTCATCATTAATACAAACTCTAAAGAAAATATCAATAAATTGTTTAGCTATCCATTCGTCTAAAATATTTCTTGCTTCAAGAATTTCCCTGCGTTCAATTTCAACTGCATTCTCAAATGCTGTCCAATTTGAAATATTACTCGGGTCACCAATTTGTGTAAAAGCTATCTTTTTTATACTGTCCTGCAATTCGGCAAATTCAGGTTTGTTTGCTTGAATAATGATTTTACTAATCAATCTTTTATTGGTAACTGAATTGTTGTGTTTTAGTAGAACTTCATTCAGATTAGCGATATTATCTGATATTTTGCTTTTCGTTTTTTCGTAATAAGTAACAATAACTTTTGAGAAGTAAGTATAATCTAACCACGACTCAGGAACGCCTAAAACTGTTGTAGCTTCTTGAATTGGTTTATTGAGTTTTGCGATGGTGTCGCCTAAAATTAAATCTCCATTTTTTGTATTAAAATAACGCTTATTGTTTTTGAAAGATACTAATGTGCTTCGATTGCCATTATAGCCATCTAATTTATTAGCAATGAACTTTTCTAATAGCTCTAATGATTTGGGATATTTAGTTTCCCAATTTCTCAAAAAGCAATCTATCAAACCTACTAAAAATGAATCTCTCCAGTTTGATTCTAATAAGGTCAAGGCATATTTCAGTTCGCTTTCGTTCGCAAAAATTAGTGATAAATTTTGTTCAGAAAAATTGAGAGAAAAGGTTAGTGTTCGTAATTCTCTAAGTTCAAAAATCGTATCGTTGTTATTGATGGATTTTTTAAATTTTCTAAAAACTTGAGGAATAAGATTATTGCCTGAAAACGAAAATGAACTTGCTCCAACTTCCTCAATTATTTTTTTAAGTTTGTCTATCCTGTGTTCGTTTAATGATGATAATGTTATAGGAACAATCTTTTGTGCCGACTGCTGAAATGTAGTCGGTGAAAAATGAAATTGTAATATGTCTTGTATCGTTGGCATATTAGTTTCTTGTTCCGTTCAATTTGCTAAGTTGTTCTGTTAGTTCTTCTAAAATATCTTCTTGTTTTGACGATGCTCCTGCAAGTGATTCAGCTGTTTTGGTTAAAGCGTCTGTATATTTACCTAAGTATGTTTCAAGACTTTCTCTAACTGTAGTTTGATAACCTCTTAGTCCTGTATCCAGGTCTTCAAATACTTTTGATAATCCTTTTTCAATAATTTCAAATTTCTTTGCATAATCAGCAGAAACTCCTTTTGCTGTTTCTAATGACTTCTGAATTTCGCTGATTGTATTTGAGTTATTTTGTAAGAACTGGTTAGAATGTTTTGAAAATTCATTTTGAGATTCCCCAAACCTACTAGATGATGTATTGATTTCCTGCGACACATTTCTGAAAACGGAAATAACTTTGTCTAATTCAATTTGAGCTTGATTAAGTTTTGAAATACTTCCGTTTACTTCGGTGGAAAGTCCATTCATCTTTTCAATACTTGTATTAAAAGCACTCAAAAGGTTTTCTGAAACTTGAAGATTTTTAGACTGTTCAGTAAGTAAAGTCTGTTGTCCTGATTGTAAATCCCCGACTTTGCTTCGTAGAATTTCGCTCATATCTTCAACTTGCTTTCTCATTTGGGTGGTAGATTCTTCCGATTGAGAAAGTGTTTGTTTTGAAATTTGCTGAACCACTTCCTGTAATCCTCTAAAATTTTCATTTAGGTTATCGGTCATATTCTGCAACTTGACTGGAAAATCTGTTAAAGAGCCACCTGCTTGCCCTAGTAAGCTAGCTAAGCGTTCCATTTCGTTTTTGGTATCTCCACTCATCGAGGTTTTAAATTCTTCTATCATTTTACCCATAGATTCCTGCAACTCCTTTACAATATTTTGGGTCATATCAGTTGCAGGGTCTTTCAATTTATTGCCCAAACTTTCAATTTCAGTTTTTACTAATTTTAGTTGTTCGACCACGGCACCTGATGGGTTATTAAAAATTTCTTCAAATCCAGCTGAAATATTTAGAGCTAATTCTGCTGAGAAAGTTTGTAAAGCGTTTGATTGCTTTTGGGATTCCTTGTAAATATCACGAAATATATTTCCCGGTTTGACTGTGTTTCCGTCTTCATCAGTTGAAGTAAAATCATTTTTTAATTCTTGAATTGCTGTAATTAAATTGTTGATTGCTTGTGTTTCCTCACTCAAAACCCCTTCCTCCAACTTTTTCTTTTTAATGTTTGTCCAAAAAGAGAAACCAACCAATAAAGCAACTCCAAAAATTGACACAAGAAAAGCAGTCTTCAACCCGTTCATTAAATCTGGGATACTTTTTTCAATATTGTTGCTGTCAAAATTCCACAAACCAATAGCGATTCCTAAAAAAGTAAATAAAATTCCGAGCGTAGGGAACAAATGAGGAATAAAGTCGAACAAATGTTCATTGGTGTTTTCTTTAGTACGCTTATTGATATAAATTGCCGCCCAAATGGCAACAATAAGGATTATTCCAATTCCAAATATTATTTCAAAACTCATTATTCATTTATATTTTTAAGTGCTTCGTTTATGATTGCTTCACTTGTAGTCACTATTCTAAATTCAACTCTTCTTGATTTGTCATTGTCAATTGGTCGTTTACTGTCGAAGGAAATTTTATAATCTTTATCAACTGTACGACCATAAGAAAGTCCATTGGCTGTAAGCCAATATTGCAATCTTTCTTTTTCTGTTGGTTGTAAGTTGATAAAGCAGTTTTGCGAACGTAAAAACGCCAATACGTTTCTTCCCCTATCTTGTGAGAGCTTCATATTGTCAATGTAAGGGTCTCCAGAAAGTCCAATTGGTTTTGTGTCTGTGTGACCTTCAATTCTAATTTCAGCAATTTTGTCTTTGTATTTTTTCTGCAATACAACGGAAAGATATTTAGGGAGAAAGTCGGTCAGGATGGTTTGAAAATGTGGAGTAATATCAGATTTTCCTGTTGGAAAAAGTACTTGTGGATTAGTAAACTTGATTGATAAATCATTATCAAGTTTTAAATCCCATTTTGCAAAATCATTTTTAAATGCCTCATTCAGTTCATTGTATAATGTAACTTTTGATTCTTCGTAATCTTTAAATATTTGGTTCTGTTCTTTTTGTCGTTTTTCTATTAAAGCCATATATGAAATTGACATAAATAAAAAAATGACCATTAAAACGGTCATTAGATCGGCTAGGGGAATCCAGTGACTTTCTTTCTTTGTTCCTGACATTTATTATTATATGTTTTAACTAATTAAGTTAATAAATAATTTTGAGTAGATTTTTCATATTTATAAATTTAGGAAAATTAAATCTCAAAAATCAGTAATGATTTAAAAATAAATTTATGGTTTTCCGTAATTTATTTTTTGATTAAATAGATTTATTCTCTCATTAAATATGTTTCAGACACTTTTAACTTTTTGCTCATACTTTTGTTTGTGGTTTATTTTATCCTGATTTTTCAATAGCTTTATACTATTAAATACAAAAAGTATTTTTTGTATTCTCCTAAAAATATTTTAAGCTTTGACATAGTAATACTTGTTTAATCGGTATTTTACTTATGTTTGATAAAAGTAGAAAATATATTTTCATCTAAATCACTAATCTTCAATTTCCTTCAATCTTTTCTTTATAAATTCTGTAGGTCTCATGCCATTGATTTCTAGGAAGTGTGCGGAGAATGACTGCCTGTTAGACATTCCACATTGGTCGGCTAAAACGTGAATCTTGTATTTGAGATAGTTCTTGTCTTCGATCAGAAGATTAGTGATGTACTTGATTCTTAAAATTTTCAGATACTGTGTGAAAGACATTTTCAGATGCTCGTTCAGTACATAAGACAATTGGGAATGGTTTCTGCCAAACATTTTGGCAACCTTTGGTAAAGTCAGATTTTTGGTAAGAAATTGTTTCTGGTCTTCAAACTTTTTAAGTTTCGCTTTGATATCTTCTATAACCTCCGGACTGAATGGCTCTTTTTTATTGGAAAGTATGGGAGCTGTTTCAAAAAGATCATTGTGCTTTCTCATTTTTTCCAGCAGTTCATAATACCTAATATCAATTCTTTTCTTTTTTACCCGCCGCCGGTAATCCAGTGTAATAAGTAAAATAATCAGGGTTGCTACAACCGTAGCAACAGTTACTACGTTAAAATTATAATGTTTCTTTTTCAGCAATTGTTTATCCTTTATTAATTGAACACTGTCATACTTGTGATAGATTTTTGATGCCATCAATGGAAAATCAGCAATGAGAATTGAATCCATTTTCAAGAGCTGATCGATATAATATAACTGCCTGTCAACATTATCATTCTGTTTTGCATCAGCAATAAGATACTGATAATTCGAGCTGATCTCCGGGCTTATGAAATGGAATTTATGGATCATAGAATCTACTTTATTCAGATAACGCAAAGATTCAGTCCTATTTTCTTGTGACCAATATACTTTTCCTAAGTAATAGTAAATTATTGTCAATGAATTGTAATCCTGATTATTAAGTAAAATATCACGTGATAATTTTAAATGTTTTAATGCTTCGGCTTTATTTCCTTTTCTCAAAAGCTGTACGCCTTTTCCTGTTTGTAAATAACCGTATTCTAATAGATGGTCATTGATATTTTTCAGTTTGTGCAAACTCACATCAATCAACGAATCTTCCTGACTGTACCTCCCTAAATTTCTATAACAGTTGCTGAGCCGATAAATGCTGTTAAAATATCCCGCTTCATTATTCAGCCTAATGTTGCGATTAAGATTTTCTTTCAGACGTTCCTCAAAATATCTCGCCGTATTTCGGAAATGTCCGGAGGCTTCCTGATAATCACCCAGATAACTTTTTACCATCCCAAGGTGATAGATAACCTTGTTTTTCTGATAATCGTTGTCTGAATTTTGAGACCATTGGTAAGCTTTGAGATATTGTTCCAAAGCCTGCTTATACTGTCTTTTGTTGTAATAGTAAATAATTCCTTTTCCGAGGTAAGACCTTGAGATGACATTAGGAACTTTTGCTTGTAATGCTACAGAAATGGCACTGTCAGCGTAAGATAATTTGCGGTTTACATTTTTAGTATAAAAGATGGCTTCTTCATAACCGATGATTTGCTTATTAAGGCAATGCTCTCTTTTGGCTTTTTCGATATATCGGTTTACAAAGACTATTGCTCTTTCATCATTTTCAGGATAACCCGCATACAAGTCTGAAATTGTCTTGTATGTCATTTTTTCTAAATCTTGCGCCATCATAAAAAAGGACAATATATTGAAAATCAGCAGTAAAATCTTATGATAATAATTCATAACAATAAGATATACTCAAATTTACTTGAAAAATCTTTTTAAAATCATTTAGAGAAGCCATCGTCCCGATATCAATCACAAAAATAACACAAGTGTTTTGTTTTCAGGTTTTTAAAAACAAAAACAGTGGTAAAAATGTATCATTTGTGACTTATAAAAAGATATATCTTTCCCACCAATACTTTCCAGAACCTTCCTGTCACTGTAATTTAGTCTTCAGAATTCAAGGCGAATAAACCGTAAGAAAAAATTAAAAAAAACTAATAATAATTATGAAAAAGGGCAAACTAATAATCGTAAAATTCATAAGCTACTTTGTTATACTGCTGTTTTGTTATGCAGCTATAACTAAGTTATTGGATTTTGAAAAATTCCAGACCCAGATTTCAGCATCACCTTTGTTGAATGGATTTTCGAAATTCCTGCCTTCCACGATAATCATTGTTGAGTTTCTTATTGCAGGATTGTTATGCTACCGGAAGACCGGAACTACAGGATTGATAGGAAGCTTTATTTTGATGCTCATCTTCACCGGATATACTGCTTTACTGCTAAGTACAAGTAAAAATCTCCCTTGTTCCTGTGGAGGAATTTTGGAGAAAATGAGTTGGCAACAGCATCTGTATTTCAATATGGGTTGTGTCGTTCTTTCTATCATCGCTTTAAGTTTAAATCTAAAATACAGCAGGCCTGCTGAATAAGTATGTTACCGTAATTATTTACGGATGATCGATCGTGACTGGATTTGTAATTAATGTTCAACCTTAAAATTAGACAGCCGAAAGCTGTTTAACAACCCGAAACTTTAAAATGATTTTATTAACAACAATTTGTCAGGAAATACGAAAATGCGGTATGTGGTACGGCAAGTTTTAAAACTATGGGTACAATGAGTAATTTTTACGGGTTCATCCGTAATTTCCGGGCAAGTTTCTAGAGTTTTTATGGTAATCTTTTTTGATCTATAAAAAGACCGGAATTATGAAACTTAATCAAATTTTGAAAGCCAATGCGGTAGCTATTGCTGCCGTGATATTCTCAGGGGCTGTGATGTCCTTTAAAGTGATGGAGAAAAAAGCGGCTACAACGTATTTCTATAACAACTCGAGTATTGCCTCCGGAGCATTTTCTAATCCCTCACACTGGCAAACCACCAATCTTTCAGGGTGTGAAGATGAGGGAGAAAGACCTTGTAGTATTGTGGTTCCCGACGGGCAAACCCTGAATGATGTTTTGGATGGAAAAAGCAATGCGCAGGTTCTATCTATGAGTTCTGGTCGCAAGCCATAATTATTGTTGACAATAAATGAGGAATAAATCGAAGGCTGGCACTTGCCAGCCTTCTTTTATAGACCTTATTCTATTGCTTTCGTCTTTATCTTGGATTCTGAGGCATTCCGCTTAGCGTTATAATTTCTTCAGGGATGGCTATTGCATACCGAAGGTCATTCGGAGGCAACGTATAAGTTTGTCCTTTGACCGTTCTTGTTAACGTAATATTAGCCCCGTCCCGGTTATACCGCTTAAGATCTGCCCAGCGAATTCCCCTGAACAACAGTTCCTTGCATCTTTCCTTTGTGATGATCGATAAGGCTTCTTGCTTTGAGCTGGCTGTAAACGGAATATAGGTTCCGTTTTTCCATCTCTTGATAAGGAGACTGTTTAGCATCATCATAGAATTGGCGATGTCGTTCGTTTGGGCATAGGATTCTGCTGCGATCAGGTACAATTCGTCCACTGTAACACTTGTCATTTTCCCTGAGGAGCCTCCGGTATAATTGCCCTTAAAAGAAATATCACCGTTAGCATTTACTGTGAAATAAGCGGACTTTCTGATGTCATTAGAATGATAACTCTGATAAAGCGTATCAGTCACTTTAGCTGCTGCAAAGCGTACGGGTGCTGAGATCCGCATAGTTGTCCGCAGCAAAACTTCAACATTCATATTTTTGATGGGGTATGATTCTGTTACGTTCAGTGTATTGAAATCCAAGAGCGTATTTTGATAGCTCAACGCCTGCAAGGCATAGGCTAGGGATTTCTGATAATCGCCCATAAAGAGATAAGTCCTTGCAAGGTATGCTAATGCCGTAATTTTAGATGGTCTGCTGGCAGCAACCTGTTTGACCGGCAAAAGATCCACAGCTTCATGCAGGTCTTTCAGGATCTGATCATAGGTTTGTTTCACTGTAGAACGCTGGGAGGGAATATTCATATCCGGATCCAAACGAAGCGGAAGTCCCAGATCTGTTGAAGCCTTAGCATTGCTGTAGGCAGGACACCAGATCTGCGCCGCATCGAGATAGCGTATCGCTCTCATTGCCAATGCCTGGCCTCTTACGTTTTCGGCTCCCGGAATGGCGTAGCTGTCCAGATTATTGAGGACAACATTAGAAATATAAATACCTTTGTACGTATAATACCAATCATTGCCAGCACCCTGACTGGCGGACACATGATCTTTCTGCCAGGTGTACAATCTTTTATCCTCCTGATATTCCATAGCTTCAAAATCGGCATCCGACAAATAGAGTTCATCACAGGAAGCCAGTCCGCTGGATGCAAAATTGATCATCACATCAGAAAGGCGATCCATCAATGCCTGATTATCTTCAAGGCTCACAGGCACGGCGAGTGTCGAATCAGACCTTTCATCCAGAAAACGGTTACAGCCTGTCAGTATCATCAATACAGATAATAATCTTAATGTTATTTTAAATGACTTTTTCATATGCAGATATTTATTGTTTTTCAAAGGACATATTTTATCGCCCATCTTCATTGTTGTTGGTTAGCAAGCTTATTAATGGCGATTTCATAATATAATAAGTAATGTTAGATCAAAGATTTAGAAATTTGCACGTAGTCCAATGGTATACACGGAGGGTGGTTTCAATCCGTTGCCACCCAGGTTAAAATCCGGATCGATTCCACTTTTATTGGCTTTCCACAACAGACCGAGGTCACTGAGGTTTACAAATAAACTGAGATCTTTGAACATTGTCGATCGTAAAAAATTTTCACTGAAACGATAGTTGAGATTGATGTATTGCAAACGGATGTGGTCTGCCTTTTCTACCAGTACGCTTGAACCACTGTAAAAAGCATCCCTGTTGGCGTTGCTTTGCAATGTATTGGACGGAACATCCGTGAATGCTTCATCCCCCTCTTTCTGCCAGCGGTTTTCAAAATCGCTATGTCCCGTCCAGCTCCTGTACAAATTGGTATAGTTAATAGAACTCCTTCTGAAATAGTATCCCAATTTAAATACAATACCGATATCGAGACTAAAACTCTGATAGCCCACAGAGTTGATGAATGAGCCATATGCCCTTGGTAAAGCGGAACCAAAGAACACCAGATCATTGACCGATGTTCCTGCACCGGTAAGAGCTGAATAATCCTTGCTTACTGCGCCATTAAGATAACCTCTGGGGTCTCCTGTTTGGGGATCCAGTCCTGCCCATTGATAAGCAAAGATGGAATACACCGGCCGGCCTTCAATTCCTGAAATCGGTACAGAAGACCCATTGCCTATAAATTGATTAGCCATTGGATTCAGCAGATAATATTTTGTTATCTTATCGTGGTAAATGCTGAAGTTGAGAATCGTGTTCCATTGAATGGCCTTATCAATGTTGAGTGTTTTGAGGACTATATCCATTCCTTTTCCTTTGATCTCTGCCACATTGGAACGCATATAATCAATACCTGTGGTATAGTCCATCTGCGCAGGGCCAAAGAGATTGGTTCCTTTCTTGGTAAAATATTCCACGGAGCCGCTGATCCTGTTGTTCCGGGATGAAAAGTCGAGTCCTATGTTAGCCATACTTGAGGTTTCCCATCGAAGGTTTGGATTGTAATAATTGTCGATTCGGGCCATTGGTGTTCCTGTGTAAACTGAGTTATCCAGGTCGTAGGCAATTGTACTTACTGCCACCATTGCAGGATCGATATTCCCATTATAGCCGAAAGAACCTCTTAGCTTCAGGGTCGGAAGCCAGGCTATCCTATAGAAATTTTCTTTGGAAATATCCCATAAAGTACCGACCGACCAGAAAGGATTCCACTGGTCATTTGTTTTAAGCCCGAACAGGTTGCTGGCATCCCTTCGGAAACTTGCGGAAACCGTATATTTGCTATCGTAGGTATAGGCTGCATTGGCATAAAGGGAAACAAAACGGGTGGTACGCTTTCCCAGAGACTGGTTTCGCTGTATGAAATCAGTGCTGCCTGTGGGAAGCAGCGGGTATTGATGGGCATAATCTACGGCACCGGAGGTCATCCGTTCCTGATCAAATCCATAATAGCGGTTGTAATTGTAGATTCTGACCGCATCACGGCTTTCACCTCCTGCGATTACGGAGATGTTATGCCTGTTCCATTGCCCGTTGTAGCTGAGCTGCCCTCTGATGTTGTTGATGGTGGTCAGAGAAGAGGATTGGTCCAAGATGCCTCCTTTGGGAACAATGAACGTTACATTGCCATTATTGATCTGCGCAAAACTATTGACGTAGTTCCTCGCATAGTAACTCTGGGCATTATGCAGGTTATCAGAATTATCATTCAAACGTTGATGCTGGTACTTGATATCTGCTTCCAGTCCTTTCCATATTTTATAATTGATGCCGGCGTTTACCATCACTTCCGAGGCTTTTGTCTTTACCTGGTCGTTCTGCCAGTCCGTCAGAGGATAATAATTCCAGTCATTCAGCTTGCCCTTTTCAAAGCTGTCCTTGTAGTTTTGGTTATAATCTTTGTTCACGACAAGAGGATGGCCGTTCCCATCTGCCAGCTGCATATAGGGAACGAACGAGTTTCTTCCCATTATGATCCCACCATAAGCGGTACGCCCGCTTTTCGTAGTAGTTTCCGTGTAATACAGGCTGCTTGTGAGCGAGATTTTATTGACAGGTTTCCATACATTCTGGAAACGCAGGTTCATTCTGTTATAGTCTTCCCCGAGATTGCCGGTATTATTATCATACCCCAGTGCGGTACTCCATAAAAATGCAGGAGCTCCCCCTGTAATCCCTACGTAGTATTGTCTTTTTTCCGAAGGCGTGTACATATAGCGGCGGAACTGTTCTTTGGCGTCAATACTGCTCAATTGCTGGATCTGACGATCGGCTTCGTCGGAAGAGATCAATCCGTTTTTTGCTTTATTCAACAGATCGACCACAGGTGACAGGACAGGATGAGAGGAAGAGTTGATATCACTGTTATAAAAACCTTTTTGAAATAATCCTTTTTCAACCTCTATAAAATCGGAAGATGACATTGTTTTCAGATATCCAAAATTAGGCTTGGGACTATAGCTTGTATTTAAATTGAATTCCACTTTGACAGGCTGGTTGAATTTCCCGGTTTTTGTAGTAATGACGATGACCCCATTGGCGGCTCTTGCACCCCATATACTGGCTGCTGAGGCATCCTTAAGTACTGTAATGCTTTCCACCATATTGGGATTGATGTTACTGATGTCGCCTTCATACGGAAAATTATCGACCACGATCAGAGGGGATTTGGGACCGTTGATGGTACTGAGCCCTCTGACCATCAGCTGGGGACTTCCGGAACGTCCCCGCTCCAGGAAAACACCTCCGGCAACATTGGCAAGCCTGTCAAGTATATTAGTACTAACCTGTTGGTTGAGCAGTTTATTATCCGTGAATGTAAATGAACCGGTAGCCCTTTCCTTGGGGATCTTCTGGTAACCGGTGGAGATATTCACTTCCTGAATGTCATTGACTTTGTGCGAAAGAACAATTCTCAAAGGGGTATCAAGCGGTAATGTAACATCAAGCGATGCTGATCTGTAGCCGCTATGCGAAATATTCAGGGTGACCTTTTCCCCACTTGCAGGAAGTTTGAAAAAGCCATTCTGATCAGTAATTATAAGAGTTTTTGCGTTCGGAATATTGATCGTTGCTCCAGAAAGCGGAAGCGAATTTTCTTCAGTGATCACATAACCTGAAACAGTATGCTGTGCCGTGAGTGACAGTGTACAGCATAGCAATAGCGGGATGTATAGTTTCTTCATAGTTAAAAATTACAGTTTGAATAATTGTTTAGTTTTTGAAATGCGACAGGAGAATACTTTTATTTAATACTATTCTCCTCAATATATCAGGGCTAATTTTTCAATTTGTCCCTTATGATCAGCATATCAATTTCACGCTCTTCTTCCTGAAGGTCCAGGTCATATTTTGAAAGTGCCCTCCTGATGGAAGGTACATCTGAGATCGCCCCCATTGTCAGGTCTACATTGCCCGTGATTCCCGTATCGTCCACTATGGGTAAGGAAACCGTGGGAATGGCATTCAGGTTATTGACCAACTTGTAGAGTGAAGCATTTTTTACGGTCGTTTCCGTCATAGAGAATGAAAAACGCATTGGGCCTCCTATGGTCCTTAGCTTATCTACGGATGATGTTCTTTTTAGTACCAGACATCTAACCTTCCTTTTTTTGATCGTAGCATTGTAATCTGCATACTCGCTGAGATTTTTCAGCATTAACGGATAGAGTGAATCTGCTTTGGATAGCGGAACAATGAATTCATAGCTGTAGAGATTGTTGTCTTCTACAGATCCGTCAGCCTTTTTGATGTAGTCCAGTAATGTTGGGTTTTGGACTTCAACAATTCTTCGTTTCTCGCTAAAAGATTCTTTACGCATCTGAAAGATCTCATCGGCAAGCGTGGAAAAGATCTCGAGAAGGGACAGATTGGTAAACTGTCTTCCGTATACCTTGTTACCCGATCTGCGAAAAGCTGAGCCAAAGCCCATTCCGCGTATTCTCCCCTTAGCGAAAATCGAGTAATTGATCATTGATAATCCTTTTTCACGATCAAAATCTTCGGAAAGCATCAGGGGTCTTTCCCTGCTCATCTGGATGACGGTCTGAAGACCGGAACTTTCCCCGCCTAAGACCTTACTGATGGTATTTTCATTGACCTGAGCACCGTCTGTTGTGCTGAGCAGCTTTCCATCTTTGATCCATACAACATAGGGAACGCCCTGATGCGGAAACAAGGGATGAAAGAGCTGGTCTCCCGCCACGGAGACCACATTATTGAAACGCTGACCGTTTTTGGAGGCGAAGAATTTTTCAAGAGTCTGGCGGTCCTGATTGCTTACTGCCAGGATTTTCACTTTATCCCCGAATTGTTCTTTAAGCTGTTCCATTTTGGGAAAAGCTTTCAGGCAGGCACTGCACCAGGTGTTCCAGAAGTCCAAGAGGATGAGCTTATTCCTATCCTCAGAAAGATTTAAGGTTTTTTGCGGATGGTTGACTATCTGAAAAGAAGTTGTCCAGAAGCTTTCGGGAAGAGGTTCTCCGACTTTAACAGATTTACTCTGGGCAAAGGATGTGATAGTCGCCACAAGGATAAAAACAAGGGACAGGATTCCCCTGCAAAAGATATTTTTCATACTTTTGAATAGGTTTTTAATAATTATTAATCACTGATTATGCTCTTTCCGTTTGGTCGCCAAACTCTTGCGGAAAGGGCTTTTTTATTGTAGTGGGATAATTTCTAGGTACTGTTTTCCATGCTCTGAATTTTACTTTTAATGGTTATTGATTCTTTTGGATTCTTCTTTCTAGGATAAGCTGCGCCGCATCCAACATTTTAATAAGATGGATGTAGGGAGCAAAAATCTTGCTCTCGGCTGCATGGGCGTAAATGCCCATTGAGAAATAGACTGCAACTGCAATGTAATAGTCGAAGTCCTTAATGCTGTATTCTGCAAAAGCATTTTTAAATACCAAGGTTGGATTTAGATATTCCTCATCCGACAGTGATGCCTGCATCAATGGAGAAAAACTCTCAGGATTAGAATTCATTTCCCAAGTCCATTCCTTCAACCTGATTGCATAGCACGCCCGCACGAGGGATCGCAGGGCCTGATGAAAATGGAAAATCGCCGAAGAATCCTCATTGATCGCAGCTTTCTTTTTCCCGGCATAGATCATAATCTTGTTGAGCATCGCTTTGGCGGTAACAAGGTCATTGAAATGGAAAAATGTCTCAATAAGCCTTAGCCCTGATTGTTTCCTGCTACCGGACCAAAATCTGGCTTCAAAGTCTATTCTTTTACTTTTCAATCGTTTATATATAAGGTGTTTGCTTTAATGACCGCATAGGAGGAAGTTTTAACAGTGCAGAAAACTTCCTGCCTATAAAGTCAAGATTAAATATGAATGAAATTTGTGTCCCGTGAAAGCTTTAAAGCCGCAATGAGTTGTACACCTCACTGTATCGTGTCTATGATACTATGTTTTTGAAGGTGCTTAGATGGTAGAATGTGCGGACAGCATTGGAAATAAAACGGCGTGGAACTCTACATTATCCGCCCTGAGGTACTGGTATACCTTTCACACAGATAAGAGAGCTCACGCCTAGGTCGTGAGCTTAAATACTTATCCTCTCGTGTGTTAAAAATTACCAGTTTTCGGGCGAGATTCTAAGCAATAGCTTCTATAATTCTTTGAAGTATCGCAAAGTTACAGCACTGTAACTTATCTTACAAATATATAACAAAATTCTAACACTGGGATATATCCCAATAGAATTTTTAATAAAATATTCGACTTTGCTATAAAATTGCAATAATGGATATCACAGCGGATTTAACAGTTCATCTCGGAAAAAGAATTATGGAAGTACGAAAACATAAAAATTTTAGCCAAGAGAAATTAGGTTTGTTGACGGGCATAGATAAAGCAGATATAAGCAAATATGAATCTGGAAAAATAAATTTGACATTAAAAACATTATTAAGGTTTGCCGTGGCTTTGCAAGTTCATCCTAAGGAACTTTTCAACTTTGAGTTCGATATCACTAAATATAAAATAGATGAGTAGTTCAAATCCTTAATGGATTTTGTTTTTTTTCATCAGGCCGTAAATTAATTACAAATAATGTCTATTAATTTTCAAGAAAATGATCCAAGTTTAGAATCGCAATGGCGATCTATTATTTTATTCGGTAAAAATTCTGCGACTTATAAATTTGCATTCGGAAAGAGCTTACTAGAATTAGTTTCAAAAGAACAAAAATATATTAAAAAAGACGATAACGACTTACTCCTAGAGTTTAAAAATAAATAGAAATGTTAAAGTTGTAGAATAATAATTCTGCAACTTTAAGCTTTAAATATTTCAAATAAACAGTAACTGAAATTACTTTTATATTTTACTATTTTAATTTTAATAGCCAATGTTATGAGTAAAAAACACGATATTGAAACATATTCAAAACTAGCAGAAGGAGCAAAATTTTATTTGGATGAATCTTTTTCATATATCAATGTGTGCCTTGAATCTGAATTGAGAAATTTAATTTTCGGAGAACTAATTGAAAAAATAAATCCTACGAAAGATGATGAAGAACTTGTAAAAAAATCTTCAGAGTTTTTATCTGAAGATGTTATTGAAAATTTAAAATCTAATGAAATTGAATTTTTGACCAAACAAACAGTTGAATCCTTTATAGATGCTTGGAAAAAATCAAAAATTTATTCTCAAAAACTTAATCATAAATTCAACAAGCAGCACAAGATTACCTCAATTGAAATTTTAGGTCATTTGAACAATTTTGGATTCTTTATCGAAACATTAACAAATAGACATTTACTTTATCTCTACCAAAGCAAAAAAATAAATGATTTTTGTTATTCACGCATTTCCATATCAAAAGTTCTGGAAAGGTTAATATTCATTTTTAAGGACGAAATCTCAAATAACAAATTACATCTAAATGAAATAAGTAATTTATTTTCTTTAAGAAATAAGACAGTACATTATACTCCTGATAATTCAATGGCTCTAAAACCAACAATCTCAGAACTAATTCAAATCTGGGAGCAAAGTAAAAAACTTATTGAATATTTTGAAAAAAATGAAGAAATTGATGAAGAATTATTTTCCAAATCTTTAGACGCTCATATTCAAGAAACAAGAAAAAAATGGTTGTAAATTTATTCACAAAAATATGTTTTTAATATAATAGAATTAAACTGATATACCTTTATTACATATTACTGAAATTAATTATACCGACAAAAGCTAGGATTTTTTTTATCCATTGCTACAACTGAATAAAACATTGGTTAATTCGTATATTTGAATAAACTAAAAGATGAATTTCCAATGAAAAAGCAAAACAATATTGAGAATGAACTTTATTATTTCAATCAAAGAAAACCTGAAAAAATCTATGTAAGTAAAGCTTTTCCTTATCTACATTTCAGTAGAGTTATAACCAGAGAGAAAAGGTATATAAAGAAAGTGTTTGAAAAAGACAATACTTCAGAACTTGTTGAAGTTGAAGGAGAACTAATCTTGAAAAATATACCAACTTTATTTGGTAAATATCAAGTAAACGCAGTTGTATATTCAAAACAAGATACAAATCTTTTAGAATTTACCTTACAAAAGTTTATAGAGACTAAAGATAAATTGAGACCTGTGAAAGATTCTGCTTTTTCATTTACGAATAGAGAATTTACAGAACTTTTAAAATTTCTTAGTGACGTCAAATTTCTTGATTTTAATGATAAAGAAAGATTCGTTATAGATTCAGAGAATTTTAGCCACCATAAGATTTTGCTGAATTTAAGTGAACCTAATCCAAATAAGATATTGGTAGATAAAAAATTTGGTGACCTAATAAGTAAGTTCGATGATTTAGATTTAAAAGAAAGAGAAAATTTTCTTGAAACATTAAAGAGTAAAATCCTAACTAAAACAGATCTTGACATTTTAACAGGAAGAAAAGATGGACTTGAAAAATTTAAAAGTTATTTAGGTAGTGAATATCCAATTACTGAAATTGAATGGCAAGATTTTTTTAAAAATAATTCCTGGATATTTGGTTATGGTCTTGATTACAAATTTTTAAGTATTTTACAAAAAGAGGCATCAGTTTCTTCCATTGATGTTAGCGGAAAAAATGAAGTTAAAACAGATTTTCTTCTCGGAGACAATAATTTTACAGTTATTGTAGAACTTAAAAGACCTGACACCGCTTTATTTGACAACATACAAAACCGTTCAGAATCATGGAGATTATCAAAGGATTTAACATATGCTGTTTCACAAATACTAAGTCAAAAAGCAGAATGGGAAATTAAATCACAAAATACTCAATTTGATAGTGAAGGTAATCCAATCTACCAATCGACTTATAATCCAAAGGCTATATTAATAATTGGAAATACAAAACAGTTTGAAGGAGAGAAAAAAGAAAGTTTAATGAAAAGAAAAACTTTCGAATTGTATAGAAGAAATTCAAGAGATATAGAAATTGTAACTTTTGATGAACTTTTAGAAAAGGCAAAATTTATAGTGAGCGATAATAAACAAGGTGAAGAAATATAAATGAGCTTGAACCTCTTTTCTAATGAAAGATTTCACTACAATACCAAACGACAAAATTTTATTTAAAGGAAATCATTTCTTCATAATAGAAGATCGTTTTCCTGTATTACCGAGCCATTTACTAATAATTTCCAATGATGTGAGAACGGACTTTTTTGAGCTTACCGAAGAAGAGAAAAACTACCTTCTCAGAATGATTGAAAAGGCTAAAGAAATTATATTAGCTAAAACATCAACCTGACGCTTACAGTATAGGAATGAATTGCGGCGCTGATGCAGGACAAACAGTTTTTCATTTCCATTGCCATGTTATTCCGAGATATAAAGGTGATATGGAAAATCCTAGAGGTGGGGTTCGTCATGTTATACCGAGTAAGGGAAGTTATTAGATTTTTTTTAGAATTTTCGCTTTTACGGTAAACCATAATTATCTGATTATAAATCCGCTTATCTTTACTTTTATTAACCTAAAAATTATTTGTTATGAGCGATGATTTAAGTAAAAGAAGACCCCAAGATGCAAGTAAAATTAACGTGCACGAGGCTTGGGAATTAGAGTATTGGTCGAAAGAACTTGGTGTTACCAAACAACAATTGAAAGAAGCAGTTATGGCTGTTGGAACTTCTGTCGCCGCAGTGAAGAGGTATCTTGGAAAGTAATTTGATTTTCCCAAATGATAACTTTTTATTTTATTAATAAATCCTAACGAGAGTTGGGATTTTTGGCGATACTTAATAAAGAAGTATTTTGTATAGTTCTACTGTAATCTTTCTCCACTAAAAATTGGTTTTGTGATTTGAGCTACATAAAAAATATCACTATCTGTAATATCCTGAACGTGGATTCATTACTCTAACAATACCTTCATTGATCAGCCCGAGTTTTAATGCATTATGAATTCTTAAAAAAGACGGAATTTCCAATAATCCCTTTTTTCCACCAATTATACTATTTTTACAATGATTAACTAATTGATTTTTATTCATATAAAAAGGTGCCTGATAAAAATCAAATTCTGAAGGGAAAACATTTCTTAACAGGAGTCTGCGTCTGCGTAAGACATTCATTATAGTACTTATCAACCACTCATCTAATTCTTTTAACTGTTCAACATCATTAATTAGAGGGTAAAAACTCATTATCCCCTTAAAAGACAACACCTTATACGTTCCGTTCATATACTTTTTCAACGTAATTTCTGTTAGATTTCCATATAAATATCTTCGTACTTCCATTAATGCGGTTAAGAAATTTTTATCCCTTCCATCGAATGGTAAATTAAGCCGATTAACATCATTTTGCTTTAAGGGATGTACTAAATTCTTATAAAGTAAATATGATATGTGCTTTTTTATTTTATCAGTAGATCTATTTTTAATTGATACCTTTTCAGTAGATATTTTATACCCAAGAAATTCAATATATTCTTTGGAATTAAAAAATTCAGATGGCATATCACCTCTCTTAAGTAAAGAAATTCCATCAGATTTTTTATAATTTATTCGAATATTTGCTTCTTTAGAGAATGTGGATATTATATCAAAAGCCTTCGAAATTTTTGCGTAATCTTTTGACCAAATAATAGTATCATCAGCATATCTCGCAAATCTAATACCTTCGTCTTCGAGTTGCCTGTCTAGCTTCCAACAAACTACGTTAGCCAAAAATAGGGATATAGATGTACCTAAAGGTATTCCGACTTGTCGGTCTTTCAAAAAAGCTTTAATAACTTTTAATTCTATTTCACTAATTAAATAGCCATTTACATTAAGTTGTTCATATAAATATTCGTGATTTATTGAACCAAAAAAGTCACTGAAATCGAATTCAGCAACAAATATTCTTGGTACTGTTAATAGTTCATGTGCGATGTCTTGGATTGCAAAGTGAATATTTCTATCATTTCTATAAGCATATGTTAAGGAACTAAATCTATGTTTATTTTTAACTAAAAGATTTTTATATATTCTGTAAGATACTGCTGAATCCTGTATTTGATATATGCTTATGTCACGCATTCCTCCATTTGGTTTGGGAATTTGTTTAATATATGGTGGATTCGGCTCATATCTGCCCGATAGAATATTTTTGGAAATTGACTTCGAAATTTGCTTCTTTTTTTTTAGTACATAATAAGGGTTATACTTATTATCAGAATTCCACTCTTCTGGAAAATTAACATATTTGGGATCAAATTCTGTATAATTTTTACTATTTCTCAGATACCATAAATGTAAATTATTATGATAATCTTCGAATCTTTTTTTTAATTGAAGAGAAATTTTCTCTATATCTTCTTGTAAAATTTTTTCCATGCTATATTAGTTTTTTAAACAATAAAATCCTTTTAATAATAAAAGGACTTCACCACGGAATCTACAAATAAAAATAAATTCTAACTTATTTTAAATATCGTAGAATACTTAAAAACCTTTTCCCGCAAACCAAGCTAGCTCAATTTTTTGGAACTGTAGTAGAATCCGTTAACTCCATAAGAGTTTGTAACAAATATATATAAAATTTATTTAATCTGTAAAATTTTAAAATTAGTTATGAAAGCAACATCACAAAAAAATAGATTTGGATAATGAGATTAAAATAAAAAGGAAGTGTTGACAAGAGTTAGGATTTACTTTTTTATCTGAGCTTGTAACAGCAATCCGAACATAGTACGAGAATTCATCCACTCAACTAATGCCAACAATTAATACTTTTTTCTAATCCTATCAAAACAGAGATATATTTTATTGCCAACTTAGTTCGATATTTTCTATATTTGAAATAATGCATAAATTTTTTATGATATATGGCGAACCTTAAAAATCTGGTAGAATATCACTTAGATTTACAATTTAGAGCGAGTCAGGATGCTTATAATAGCACTTGTCATTTCTTAATAATAAAAAATGCAATACCTGAACCACACGGAACTGGAGTATTTGTTCAAATTTTTGGAAAACATTTTTTATTTACTGCTGCACACGTAGCTGAAGATTTACAAACTTCAATTTCTATAGGAATTGATTCCAAAAATGCGTTGACACTTGGAGGAGTATGGTTAATTAACGAATTAGGAAAAAATCAAAAAAGAGAGGACGACAAAATTGATATTGCTATTTTAGAATTGGACAAAGAAAGTATCGAAAAAGTTACAGGAAAGTATTCTTTTCTGAATGAAAATCAATTAGGAATTAATCACGAAATTGTACCACTTCCATATTACACGGCAATAGGCTTTGCTGCCACACAAAATAAATTTAATAAGCATAAAAATCAATTACGTAGCACGCCATTTATCTACAATACAATCCCTGCAGAAAAAAAGATATATACGGATATGACTTTCGATGAAAGTTTAAATATCTTAGTTAAATACAGCAAAAAAAATGTAATTGATAATGCAACTAAAGCGAAAGTGACTGGACCTAATGCTTATGGGATGAGCGGAGGAGGATTATGGTTTATCCCCACTCAATTAATCGCTGACAACGAAAATGTAGATAAAAAGTTAGTTTCTATTTTAACAGAATGGTCAAGCAAAAAAAATATTTGGGTTTCAACAAGGATAGATGTTTTCACTGAAATTATAAGAAAGAAGTATAATTTAAATATTCCCAAATCAAATATCTTAAAGATAAATATTTAAATGGAATTTTTGGAACCGTCATATTTAATGACTTAAAGTATAACTGACAAATTAAACTATAATGAAAGATAATATTTTTCAATTTTTAAAAACTAATAATTTAAACTTTGAAAAGTGCATTAATTGTTATTGTTCTATTACAAAAACCTATAAAAACACAATAGAGAAAAGAAAAAATTCATTAAAGCATTAGTAACTACAAAACTAATTTTTATGTATTGCACAATTATTGATGAAAAAATTGGAAATATTTTTAGTTATGGATTAATTGAATCAAACAAAAAAATAAAAGTCATTGCTGGCCATTTATTTTATGGAAAACGAATTGAAGTCGAAATGTATACTGATAACTTTTATATTCCGAAAAAATTAAATTATAAAAAAATGTCTATCAAGTTAGATGTAGATAAGGACGGACTAATAGATTTGGATAAACTTACAGAAGATAAATATGTTTCAAAACCTTTTAAGAGAATATATGAGATTGAAGGATATTGGTTTTTTATTCCTAAACAAATAACCGGCATTGTTGAATATTTATACAACAACAATTTGATCGACGGTAGTAAAATTAAAGTAACAGAAAAACATACAGCAGTTTCTAGCCGTGCTCCAATCATAAATGTTAATTATGATAAATTACTTAAACTGTTGATTGAGAAAAAATCTTCTGTTAGGGCACATTATTATTGCGAACAAAAAAAAGATTTTGACAAAGGTCTATATGCTGATTTTTACGTTCTGGGTAATTTAAAAAATAATGAAATTCAGTTTGAATTATGGCAGATAACAGGGAACTCAAGAGAACTTTTTTATTCTCATTTTATACAAGATATTAATTCAGACACTTTTAAACATTTTGATCTGGCGACTCACATCATCGAAGAATCTTCAAATGTTGTAAGCTTACTTTTTGATAAACAAAAGCTACCACTTTCAGACAAAATAAAATGGTTTCGAAATGATAATAACTTTAAAAAAGATGATGTTTTAAACATCACAAAGCTCTTTTTTCCTTTTGATATTCTCGTAGATGAGTTCACAGAAAGAAAAATATAAATAATCATACAAATTATGGTTATTTAACTTGTTTTTTGGGAGTGAATATAAAAGTGATGCAAATTTCAATAATATGTTTGATGATGGGCTACATACATTCTCTGCTTCACTTTGCGACGTTTTTATAACAAATGATGACAGATGTAAACATAAGGCTGAAAAAACATTTGAAAAACTTAAAATAAAAACATTGGTATTAAAATCAAATGAAATAGATCAAATAAAAAGCCTCATATAGAGGTTATTGACAAATTTCAAATTTTAGTAAAAATTAAATCTCAATATTAATCATCTTGATAACATAATAATTAAACTAAAGAATTTTAAATGTGGTCAACAAAAATTACTTTCAAATCATTAAATGAAACATTATCATTTTTAGTTGAATCAGAAAACGAAGTTCTAATCAGGGACTTTTTTTTCGGTCTCTATAATATTTTTGGAGACATCAGCAATAGTACAATAGAAAGTCTTCAAAAAAATGATCTACGAACAAAATCTCAGGTAGAAGAATTCGTTGTGAAATTCAAATCGAAATTTCCACCAAGTATTAATCAGATAACCTCATTTTTTAACAAATTAGATGATAATGAATATTTTTTATTTCTACCAAATATTGAATTAACCATATTATTATCAAATCAGCTTAACAATTATTTGATATCTTTAAGTCGAGACGTTGATCTTGAAAAACTAAATAATGAATTTGAATCTACAATTGGTAAAACACTAAATGATTATGATATCAAAGGATTTGGAGGATTAAGGGTATTTATAGGAAATAAAAAAAATAGAAAATGTAGATTTTGTGGAAAGAATGAAGAAAAAACCACATTTAAAAACAAAGCCCACGCAATTTCAGAGGGCTTGGGTAATAAAAAAGTTTTTCTTTATGACGAATGTGACCGATGCAACGACAAATTCAGTATTGAAATCGAACCAGACCTAATTAATTATTTCTCCATATTTAGAACATTCTATGATGTCAAAGGGAAAGGAGGCAAAAAAAAAATCAAAGGAAAAAATTTTGAAATAATAAAAGGAGAAAATGTTCAAATAACATTTCAAGGTATTGAAAGCAGACCTAATATCGAAGAAAAACCAAATGAATATAACATTAGATTAGAATTACAAGACAAGATCAATTCACAAGATATATATAGGTGCTTAGTGAAATTTTGTTTAAGTGTAATTGATGAAAATGAACTCGACAAGTTTGGCAGGACTATAAAATGGATTAATAAAGAAATAAAGATCGATAGACTACCAATGATTGGTGAATCGATTTCTTATAAAAACTTCACTTTCGAACCTAAACTATTTTTATACATTAGAAAAAACAACAATAAAAAACTTCCATATATGATTGGTGAATTTCACCTAACTTGTAAGTTAATTACCTTTATAGTTCCATTAAGTGAAGAGGACGAATTTGATTTTGAAGATAAATTTGCTTTTCAAAATTTTTGGAAGGATTTTAATCATTATTCAAGAATTAAAAGTTGGGGATTTAATGATTACTCTACGGATGAGGAAAGAGATTTTACTTTTAATTTGAACGGAGAAATTAAATCTGACAATCAAAATAACGGCTAATAAGTAATTTTATATATTTCAATTACGCTTAAAACAAAGCAATATTAGTTAAGAACTACAAACAATACACTCTTGTCATCCATGTCAAGCATCATAATATCTTTATATTTGTAATAATATATAGAAAAGAAAAGGCGGACAAGACTACTAAATGCTTAATTTTAGGTTACGGAAATCCGTAATGAATTCATTTAACGTAGTTTTAGATTTGTATGGAATTAAAATTACCTACAATGAAAAAATTACTACTTTATTTCGAATTAATTATATCCGTAATTTCTTGCACAAACTATTACACTGTACAACTATAGGAGGATACTCCCCTATATTCAAGCAGCGATAGCAGCACCTTGGTCACAGTTATTCCTAAAAACACCGAAGTCATTTCAATCGTTCCTATCTTCTTCCGGCCGATATAATTATCAGTATAGCTCAGAAGTAATATCAAGTTTACGAAGAATGTTTTCTGAGACAGAGAAAGTGAGTGTTGCTAGAAGCTATGGATTTGAATACGGTTATATTTATACAGAAGGTGCCTCACTTTGTCTGGAGATTTTATAAAGAGTGTGTTAACTAAGTTTTAGCCCAAATGTAAAACCATGGATTCTAACGAAAGTTAGAATTTTTCTTCTTCAATTATAAGTAAACATACAATTCTAAAATAAAATCCCCATGATAGAGGATAAAATAACCATCAAAACTTATTTGATATGAGAAACTATGCAGGTAAGTATGTTCTACTTTTTTAGTTGCTTAAAATACATTACATCGACACCATAACCAAATCAAACTCATTAAAAAGATTAATTATAACATTAATTGTTATAAATTTTACAAAATTTGATATTTATATTACAAAATATATTATATTTGTAACATTAAAACTAAAAAATGTATACTGAGATTTTAAGAATAATAGAAGGCGGATTAAACAGAGATATCAAAAAAATAACAAATTATTCGAAGATTCTTGCTGAGAAATTGGAAAAAGATGGAGATGGCAAATTAGCAAAATTAATTATTAATACACTGGAAAATAAACCTTCATCAATGGCATCAATGGACTCCTTGCTTTCTAGTCCGGTCGATCAAGAAAGTCGTATGAGTATAGTTGATATTTCAATGCCTATAAAAAATGATGGAGAAGTTATACTTCCACCAGGCATTGCTAGTAAAGTTGAAGATTATGTTAACTTATACCAACACCAAAATGAACTTATTAAGAATGGACTTGAAATTTCAAATTCTCTCTTACTATACGGAATCCCTGGAGGTGGAAAAACAACAATTGCTAAATATATTTCCTATAAAACAGGCCTTCCATTAATTACAGCTCGTTTTGATGCTATCGTATCTTCTCTACTAGGTAACACCTCAAAAAATATTCGTAAAATTTTCGAATATGCAGATGAAAAACCTTGCATCCTGTTCTTAGATGAATTTGATGCTATCGCCAAAGCAAGAGACGATCAATACGAATTAGGAGAACTCAAAAGGGTTATAAATAGTTTACTTCAGAACATTGATAATTTTTCAAAATCTAATCTACTTATAGCTGCTACAAACCATTCTGAACTTTTAGATAAAGCAATTTGGAGAAGGTTTAATACAATCATTGAAGTTGGACTTCCTAACCAAAACGAAATACAAGGACTTATTGAAAAGTTTATCCAAGGCGCAGCAAATGATTTTCTAAATGATGAAAAAAAACTTAGCAAGATTTTACAAAACTTAGAGGGAAAGACGCCCTCATTTATCAAAACTTTATTCAACAATATCCTTGCTCAGAAAATTATTAGAAATAAAGAATTGTTGTCGTATGAAGATGTTCTTGTTGAAATTTTCGAAACCAATAACAAAGATTATAAGGTAGAAGAACTTATTGTATTCTTAAATGAAAGCGGCATTACTCAAGAGCGCATAACGCAGATTATGAACATTTCAATAAGACAGGTCAGAAACAATTTAAAAACTAAATAAACATAGATATGGAAAGGAATTTACCTATAAAATTTTTTCAGAAACGAATTAATGACGAAAGAAATACTGAAGGTGGAGGAAACCAAGATCCACCAAAATGGTTTGACGAAGCACTGGTTCCCTACAAGGCTCAGCAATTCATTTATACATTAAGTGAAGTATCTCAAAAAATACTCGCTAAACAACGTGAGGATAATTATATCCCAAATGTTATCAAGCTAAAAGTTAATGAAGACGCATTAGCAAAAACATATCGTAAAGAAATTCGCCAGATATTCAATACTCAAAAAATGAATGTGATCGGGTTGAGTCAGAATGATGAAGTCCTAATAAAAATTGAAAGTGCAGAAGAAGTAAGCAAAATTACAAAAAAGCTTGCGCAAGGTTTGAAACAATCAGCGAAGCAAGGCGTAAAATTAGGTATTGCTGCTATAGATGATATTGAAGAACATTACCCAGAAATTAGCATTGATAATGAAACATTTGAAGAGTCAGAAGAGCTTAAAGTAAAATTATTCAACTATGGTGATCCAGAATTAAACATAATAGCTATTAGAGCTTTTGAAAAATTTTGTAGAGATAGAGAGATCGATTACAGCAGAACAGTATATTCTGCGGATTTAAATATTTTCAAAGTCAGCCATGCAAGCCTCGATACTATTGCAGAACTAAAAGATTTTGACGGTGTGCAACTTATTTCGGAGATGCCAAGATATTATGTCACTTTGGACGAATTAGATGGTGACGGTGAGATAGAGATTAAGATGCCGGACGCAGGAATAGACTATCCGACCATTGGAATTCTTGATAGTGGTATTGCGAAAATCCCACACTTATCTCCCTGGCTTTTAGAAGATAACTTTACAAAATATCACGAGGACGATGTTGACAAAGGTCACGGAACGGCTGTATCAGGAGTTCTACTTTATGGCGACGAATTTGAAGAAGAAAATTACACTGGTTTTCAAGGTGCAAAACTTTTTGAGGCCATTGTATTTCCTAATAACACCACTCAAGGCGTCTCGGAAGAAGAATTAATAGAAAATATAAGAGAGGCGATTAGTGAAAATGACCACATTAAAATATGGAACTTATCATTAGGCACTAACAAAGAGGCTGATGAAATTGAATTTTCGGACTTCGGAAAGGCTTTAGATGAAATTCAAGAACAGCACAATGTTTTAATATGTAAATCTGCTGGTAATTGCGGGAACTTTAAAAAGAATAGTCCGAGAAGTAGAATATCTCAATCTGCTGATACTATTAGAGGCTTAGTAGTTGGATCAATTGCAAAAAGTAAAAACTCCACAGATTTATCCGAAAAAAATCATTCATCACCCTTTTCAAGGATTGGGCCGGGTCCATCTTTTTTAATTAAACCAGAAATCTCTCACATTGGAGGAAATGCAGGACTGGATGAACATAACAGGTTAGTACTAAATCCTGTTTATACATTTTCGAAAACGGGTGATAGAAAAGGAGTTGCAGGAACAAGTTTTTCAACGCCCAGGATTTCATCAATAGTTGCTGGATTAGATCATTTATTAAATGAAGGATTTAATCCTCTCCTTTTAAAAGCCTTAACAATTCACTCCGCAAAATATCCAACAGAGTTAAAAGTTGCTATCGATGAGAAATTAAAACATTTAGGTTTTGGTGTACCTTCCAATATTCAGGATATTCTTTTTAACCAGCCAAACGAAATTACACTGATTCTTCAGGATAATTTGGAGAAAGGCAACTTCATAGAAATCCTTGATTTTCCTTATCCTCAATCAATGGTTGACGAAGATGGATACTTTCATGGAGAAATTTGTGTAACCCTTGTAACCTCTCCAATTCTTGATGCAGCAAATGGCTCAGAATATTGTCAGTCAAATATTGAAGTTTTGCTTGGAACATATGACGAAAAGACTGACAGAGATACATCAAAACGTGGAATTATAAATCCTATAGGGAAAGACGGCGCAAAGAACCTTTTATCTCATAGTCTATATAGTAAATCAGTAATTAAGAATACTGAAAGCCCGTATACGAGGGAGAGAGTCTTAGTGGCTTATGGAGATAAATTTCAACCAGTGAAAAAATGGTCAGTTAATTTAGATGAATTCACTCCCTCCAATAAGGAAAAATATTTGAAAAATCCTAAAAACTGGTATTTAAAAGTTGAAGGTCTTTTTAGAGATTTCATAGAGACAAAAGCTGAAATGCAGAGAATAACACCAAGTCAGGAGTTCTGTCTAATCATTACGATAAAAGACACAAGAAATGAAAGTCATATCTACAATGAGGTTACACAATTACTTGATTCTTTTAATTTTGTTCATCAGAATGTTCGATTGAAAGAAGATGTTAGAATTCAACTAAGAAATTAAGTACTTTATCAGCATTCAGTGGATAATTAAAAAACACTTTATTTTATTAAACTGATACAATATTAAGGAAATTACAATACCTAACAATTAAATAATATACATTATGGCATTAAAACCAGGACCCAAAAGAAAAGCAACATCTACCGGTCAGCCCGATAAAAGACAGCGTGATAATAAAGAAACCCCAGGCAACACTCCTTCTTTAAAACCGCCAAAGAGACCGAGAGGAAAATAAAAATTTTAATAGCATCGTTTCAAATCCTAACATTGTTGGGATTTTTTTATTAGAAATTGTTAAAAATAATGTTCATATTATAGAAAGTTCCGTAAAAATACGGATATTAAAGTTCGATGCGATTTTTATTTTTGTTACTTACGGAAAACCGTAACAAAATTAAAATACTATTATATAAATTTGGTTGTTAAGTTTTTAGATCCAACTATTAACTATTCAACATCTTTAAAAAACTACAATCCATGGAAACAAAAAAGCGCTCTATTTTAAAACTAGACATTCCAAAATCAGATATTGGAATTTTAATTTCAGATCTTTTCAAATTATTAATTTCAACGGATCAAACTGCAAATCAAATCAAAGAAATCTTGAACGAACAATTTGAACAAGATGAGTTTATTCCAATACCAGGAGCTCAAACACTTGTAAATTCTCAAATTGTTCAAAACAAAAATTATATCAAAAAAGATTTAATTTCAACTCTTGATAATATAACTTTCTATTCGGATAATACTTTCACTATCAATTTTAACAACATTAATGATCAAGAGAACTTTGGAGGTAAGACGACGCTAAACACATATCCAAAATATTCCGCTCAACGTGATTTCTTCGGTAATTTATTCAGCATGGACAAATATGCAAAAAAGCTTATAGATAATGGATTTAAGAAGATTGTAGAAACAAATCTTGAATTATTAAAAGAAGAAAAAATAAAAGATAAAAAATATAGATTAATACATTATAAACCTGACAACAATTATTATTTACGGGCAATAGTTTCTACGGATAATTATTTTGATTACAACAATTCAATTGCAGTTGTAATAGCACTACTAACCCTTTATAAAGAAATTAAATCTTCCGGCGTTGCTTATTCTCTTAAATTGTGTGAATATAATGAATCAAATATCAGAATGTTTTTTGATTCAACAGGCGAAAAAGAACTTGAAGGAATTGGGTATGTGAAAAATATTGTTGAAATTTCAAATGATGAAATTAAAAGAGAAGCTTTACGTTTTTCAGGAGTCTGTACGATTAGTTATGATACCCAAAAGAAAATAAATGAAATTTATATTAAACCAAAAGATATAAAATCTAAAATTTTAACAATAAAACACAATCAGAAACCTCAAAATGGCTTGAAGAGCTTGACTGATTTTGAAAATGTAGATAAAGTCCATAATGAGCTATACGAAGATATAAAAGCGATAAAAAATATTAAGAATACAGAGCAAATAAAATTTCTTGTGCGCAGAAAGATTGATAATGCTAAGAATGAGGATATCAGAAAATTTAAAGCATCTATTATGAATGAATTAACAGCGACTACAACTAAAAATATTATTGATCTTTTAAATCTTTTTAATAATATTCAAATATTAGCGAATGAAGATATAGAAGCTTCAGAATATTTGAGGTACGTGATTTATGAAGCTTTAATAAATAGAAAATAAAAATTCTAAGATATGGTTATTGTACTTAAGAAGTCTATGGAACTCAAATATATAATTTTAATATAAATTGATTATTAATGCTGTTTTATAATATCACTATAATAAAATATTTATTAATTTGCCATTTACTGCACAATAGAATTAATTAATAGTCTTTTAACAAAGCGAATAATGGAAATAATTATAAAAATAAAGAGTAACACAAGACTTAATGATGTAGATAATCTATATCAAACTTTGTACTCTGCAATTAAAAAGAAAAATACTATCAGCTTACAGATACCAAAGAGCTTTTCTAGAAATTTTTTTTCGATTACTTCTAGTTTAATTCAATTTACTGCTACGTGGATTCAAAGTGGATTTGCAAAAAGGCTCTTATTGAATATTGAAAATTACGATCCAGAAACTTTGGAGAGATTATACGAACAAGAATTTATATTTCCCATTATTGCTTTAGTTTGGAACGATGTTACAATAGAAGATTTAAAACAAAATAATCTTAGACCTTACCTTAGACGTTTTCAAAATGATTATATCTTAAAAATGCGAAGAATTGAGGCAATGAAAAAAGGTGAAAAAATGTTACTTGCAAGTTTTGATCATTTTGATAACGCTACTGGTCTTCTTCCATATTTTGAAACATCAAAAGATTTTATTGGAAAGGAAGATGATTTGAAAGATAGTTTAAGAAAACCATTTATGGAAAGCATTCTAAAGTATACAAAAAGTTATTTTCAAAATTCTTTAGATAAGGTTTACGATGATTTTATAGGAATTATATATGAACTTATAAAAAACACTCAAGAATGGGGAAAAGAAGATGTATTTAATGTACCAATCACACCTAACATTAGAGGGTTATTTGTGAAATTTTATAAAAGAGGACGTAAGAAGCTCATTGAGGAATATACTGATGAATCCGCCATTGTTGATTTTTTTAGTAATGAAACAACAATCAAAAGTAATAAATACGATGAGGTTTATTTTATGGAGATTTCTGTTTTTGATGGTGGTTCTGGCTTTGTGAAAAAATTCATAAATGACACTGATGAGATATTAGATGATGTTAGTATAATAAAAAAATGTCTTATAAAAAATCAAACATCATCTGTGGGTATATTTAAAAGAGAAAAAGGAAAAGGCCTTGATCGTATTTTACAAATTCTAGATTCTGGTAATGGTTTTTTACGTATTAAAACTGATAAATATTGTCTCTACAGAAATTTGGTTAAAGAACCTTACAAAGATGTTGAGAATGGAAATTATGAACAGATGGAACTATTTGATTGGAATAGTAATTCCACAACTAATTTTACAACATTGCAATACAGTTCAGGAAGTGTCATAAGTTTACTTTACCCTCTACCTCAAATTTCTGATTATACAAATGAATAATTTTTACATATACGACGTCTTTTATAAAGATGGCAAAAAAAATACATCGACCACAGTTATCTTTTGTCCAGGTAATTTTCTAGATATTGAGCAATTACAATTGGAATTAAAACTTTTTTACACTAATCATTTTCAAACGGATAGAACAGTTTTGATAGGTGGAAAATATATTGACAAATTTGTTGAAAAGATTACTAATGCAAGAAAAGATATATTTAAATATGTTCCGAAAATTGAAGATATAACTTTTTTTGACAATTTACATGTATTATGCTTTGATATAAATGGAAATATCCATGAACAAAGCCATAATGATTTAAAAGAATTTAAAGGATTAAATACATTTAAAAAATATTTTATTAATCAGGGGCTAACCAAAATTTTTGTAGAGAGAGGTGGCTTAGTTGAATCAACAGGAAGCCACCATCATTATATGTTTCCTTCAGGAAGAAAGCATAGTGACAAGTTTCTACGCGTGGCTAATATTCTTCTATACAGTTCTGAAATTTATTTTATTGCATTTAGGCTTTTGCAGTTTTTTAAAACTGAAAACTACAAAGAAATATATTGCGACACATCATCAATTAATTCGGTAGCGATTGCTCTTAACGATCTATTAAACAGATTTAGTTCAGAGCTCAAGATATACCCAATTAATAGCTTTCAATCATATGATGGTTTATATAGCGGAAAAGTTCAGCTTAAAAGCAATTCGTTTATTCTAATTTCTGCGTCAACTTCTGGCAACATATTGGAATATATTATTGAAAAAAATCGAGAATTAAAAAAAGATAATATTGTAACATTATTTTATCTAGACAATACAAAGCCATCCAAGATTGCACTGGAACAAGTAGCTTGTAACTTGACTAAAAATGAGGGCAATCCTAACGGTGTTGAGCGATTTGTTTCATATGAAAGTCAACATAGCTGTGATTTATGCATTAGTGGATCCTATCCGATTGAAATATCTGGTGATGTTTTTCTTTTAGAAAAACCAAAAATAAATGGAGTAAGAATTGATGCAAGTGATATGGATATCCAAACCTCCTCTCACTTCATTAATCAATTTATGTCTTATAAAGGTAATTCCTCAATAATGAAAACCAATTACAAAGAAATAGGAGAAGGTTTTGTGAAAAAGTATGAGGTTTATATAGACTATTCTTACATAATAGATAACATCTCAAGTGACAATCGATTTAAAAAATATAAAGAAAAATTAGATGCATATGTTAATCAATATGTTCCTAGTAATCTAAAATATATTCTTCATTTAAATGATGATGCGTCAAAAAAACTAGCAGAATACGTTAAAGAAAAAATTAAAGCAAACTATTGCTCTAGCTCAATTCCATCATTAATTAGTCAAGATCAATTTTCAAAAATCAGTAAGGCTAATGAAGGAAGTATACTCATTGTAGGATCATGTATAACAAATGGAAAAAATCTTTTATATTTAAGTAGAGCTTTAAGGAACTATAAATTAAGAATTATTTATTTTATAGGAATTATCCGACCAAATAATCAAAAATCTTACAGTTTTTTGAGAACAAATCTTAAATATGGTAGATATGGAGCTGAAAACAGTACTTTTATTGAGGTTGAGAAAATATTTTGTTCTAATAAAAACATAGATAATCCTTGGCAGGAGGAATTAAATTTTTTAAAGAAACACCTTACATTATCTGATGATTTAGAACTCAATACATTTTTAAAAGAAAGAATAAAATCAATTGAAAATTGTTACTCAAATGAAGTAAGGGGAATGCATGATAATCTTTTTTTACCTATTACTAAAGCTGGAAAGGGGAGCAAAAATTTAAAAATAAGAAGAAATTCTGCTTTTTTTAATCGTGAAAATTATGCGGAGCACGTCAGTCAATCTGATGTATATTTTAATATTGCATACGTAATAAATAAATTAAGAAATTCTGAGAATAGTTTGCATACATTAAAACAATCAGCATTTGTAAGAAACCTTATATCACCTGAAAATCTTAATCGATTTAATGACGGAATAATTCAGGCATGCATATTACGAAGCGCTAGTAAAGAGGAACTTAATTATGCTTTTGACGAGGAATTGTCTGGACAACTCAAGGATATCTTGACAACCATTTTTAAATATAAAACTCAAGAACAAGGAGAAGCAATTCTTGAATTTTTATATTCTTTAGCAATAAAAAAGATGACCCTCAAACTACATCATTTATCATATCTCCTCTCTATACTAGAAAATGAAAAAAATTATTTGATAAGATTTTTTTGTAAAATAATTAAAATAGAATATAAATTAATTTCAAATAATATAGATTCATCTAATTAATATAGATTTACTTAAATACTGATATAAAAACAACATAAACAATTTATAAACAATAATATACAGATGTATAGTTTTTGTATGATGTAATGCTTAGATGAATTTATTGCTATATACATACAGAAGAAACCTTTAATTTTATTCCTGAAGTAGTTATTGAGAGCCAGAAAAATAAATAACATTTTTTTCATAACTATTCATAATTCTACAAAAGAAAGCTGTAAAGACTGCTTTTTGGATAATGTTGTCTTAATATGAGAAAAAAATATCTATATATCAGACAAATATTGACTTTTTTGCTTCACTTTTTATATATAAGAATAATTTAAAACTCACTTAACAACTTTGAAATATTGTAAATATCTACTAATAAATGATTTAAGTAGGGTTGCGTTAAGTTCACATAACAGGATTCATATACTAGTTTAATCTTTAATTCAACGTGAGTTCGGGTTAAGGATTTATAAATCGCAAAGCCAAACAAAAAATTGATTATTTGATTTTCAATAATATAGATAGACAAGGGCGTAAAACTTATCAAAGTGAAACAAAAATTTTGTTTTACTTTGATAAACGACGTGGCATTGTTTAACTTAAAATCATTTTAGAGAGTATATTCCTTTGTTTTTCTTTGCGATAAAAACAATTGAGCATTGTAAAATCAATAATTTCCTTATCCCGAATTCAGGTTAATTCACTTAAATTTTTCGATTTTTCTTCGTAAAACCGCCATATCATCACTCACTTTCTTATCTAGAATCTTCGCATAATGCTGAGTCGTTTTTATATTGGTATGTCCCAGCATTTTACTTACACTTTCAATGGGAACACCATTGGACAAAGTAACAGTAGTAGCAAAAGTATGTCTTGCAATATGAAACGTCAAATCTTTATTGATGCCACATACGTTGGCAATTTCTTTGAGATATGAATTCATTTTCTGATTACTGAGAACAGGAAACAGGACATCTGAATTGACACATTGAGGATGGTTCTCATATTTTAAAACCATTTCTCGAGCCATAGGTAATAGCGGAACCCTTGTAGAGGTATCAGTCTTCTGACGATGGGTAAAAATCCATTGATCGCCATCAATCCCGACATTGATGTTGGATTTTGACAATTGCTTTACATCCACATAGGCCAGACCTGTATAGCAGCTGAAAAGAAAAATATCCCGAACTTGATTCAATCGGTCTGACGCAAATTCCTTTTCATAGATCATCTGAATTTCTTCTTTGGTAAGATAAGGACGTTCAACAGCTTTAATCTTTGCTTTGTAGCCCAGAAAAGGGTCTTTGGTGATCCAGCCGTGCGCCATACACAAACGGATGATCTTCTTGAAATTCTTGAGATACTTCACAGCGGTATTGTTTCCACATTTACGGACACTCCGAAGCCAGAAGTCATAATCACTGATAAAACCGTGATCGATTTGCGTGATATCGATATCAGAAACTTTATATTTCCAATTAATGAATTCCTGGGTATGCTTTAAAGATGTTTTATAGCGCTCCAATGTTCCTGGAGCAAAATCCTGACCGACCAAAGCTTCCACTTTGTCATTATGCTCCTGGAATATTGGGATGAGCATTCTTTGCTCAATATCCGTTCCAAGCAGTTTAGATTTTAAACTCTCTGCAGTTACAAAGTTTTCTTTTTTCAGCATCAGGTAGTGGAAATCGTAAACTTTCTGTTCCAAAGTTTTAAGATAAAGATTCAGCGTCTTGGCTTCTTGCGAATTACCTAATGCCTTGTGTGCTTTAACATCCCATTTCTTCGGATCGATATACCTTTTAGCAGCAATGTCTGCTGCCTTGCCGTCTATCGTGATTCTTAAATAGATGGGAGCGGTTCCGTTGGTTCTGATTTTATTCTTTTTGATAAAGAATAACAGGTTGAATGTTTTGTTCATTGTGTGATAACTTTAATGGTTTAATAATTTACTTTTTGTTACCACTTTTTGCAAGATGTACAATCGTTAGACTGCCTATTGGTCGGGTTTTCACTGATTTTTCGTGACCCATTTTTGTAATTTTTTGAATGGGACACGAAATAGGACATATAAATCGTGACCTATTTTGGTTTTTTTTGATACTGCGCTAAAACAAAAAACGCTGTAAACATTGATGTTTACAGCGTTTTAGCTTATTTTGGTTTCTAACCTGGCGGAGAGTGAGGGATTCGAACCCCCGGACCTGTTACAGTCAACAGTTTTCAAGACTGCCGCAATCGACCACTCTGCCAACTCTCCTTACTTGCTACGATTTCTCGTTTTCAGTGGTGCAAATATAGAAAGCTTTTGTATGATGCGCAAATTATATTTGAAAAAAGTTTTTAATTCACTAATTATCAAATGGAAAAATTAATTTCTGACAATCTGAAAACCTGTAAATACCATGGAAACTCCAATAATCAGGCTTAGTAGAGCATACAAAATCAATATGCCGTAATTTCCATTTTGCCAAAGTGAAAAATTCTCAGCAGAAAATGTTGAAAATGTAGTATAACCACCACAAAGGCCTGTAATCAGAAGATATTTTAAAGAATTATCAACTTTCAGAAAATAAGCAGACAGAATTCCGATCAGAAAACATCCCGAAATATTAACTACAAAAGTTCCCATGGGAAAACTATTGATATTCCAAAGTTTGTGGGTATAGTTAGAGATCAAAAAACGCATTATACTCCCAAAACCACCACCAAGAAAAATGTAAACTAAATTTCTCATTATGCTAAATTATAAATAATCATTGATTTCTAAAATAACTCTGGATTATTAATAGTATCTTTGGCACAATATCATACATTGTGAAGCAAACAATCTTAGATGTCTAATGTTTGTTGCCATTTGCTTCACTTTATAATTTTTTATGTTGCACAAATGGCTTGCAGCGGCTTTTATTTAATCTATTATGAATGCACTTGCATTGGACGCTTCGGTAGTTTCATATCCGGAATTTCTCAATCGTTTTAAATCTTCACTTTCGTCCCTTTTTCAAAAAGAAAATATTGATGAATTAAGTCTTTCCAGAGGTTTACCACCCAATGTTTGGAAAGAGATTTTGAATTTAAAACCATTGTCGGTTTCGATCCCGAAAGAATTCGGTGGGAGAGGTGCAAAAGTTAAAGAATGCCTGGGAGTCTTATCGGCTGCGGCTTATGAATCGCTTCCGTTATCACTGACATTCGGGATTAATATCGCTTTGTTTTTAGAACCATTGGCAAAATATGGAAATGAAATTATCAAAGGTGATATTTTCAAACATTTCTTGGATTTTGGAGCAATGGGCGGATTGATGATCACAGAACCGGATTTTGGGAGTGACGCATTGAATATGAAAACCCAAAACGAACTGAAAGACAATACTTACCATATCAAAGGGACTAAACATTGGCAAGGTTTGACAGGTTTAGCCAATTATTGGTTGGTAACTTCCAGAAATATCAATGCTGACGGAAATCTTGCCAGAGATGTTGACTTTTTCGTTGCAGATACGCACAAACCGGAACAAAATATCGAAGTTCTGGAATATTACGACAATCCGGGACTTTATATGATTCCGTACGGATTAAATAAAGTGGATATCAAAGTGCCTGAATATAATAAATTGATCCCTGAAACAACAGGTCTTAAAATGATGTTGGACATTCTTCACAGAAGCAGATTCCAATTCCCTGGAATGGGAATGGGATTTCTCAAAAGAATGATGGATGAAGCGATGAAACACTGTAAAGAAAGAATCGTTGGGACCTGCAATTTATTTTCCTTGGATCAGGTTCAATATCAGATTGCAAAATTACAGTCATTTTTCGCATTATCTTCAGCGATGTGTGCTAAAAGTACAAGTGTAAGTGGTATTGATAAAGATGTTTCTGCAAGTGGTGTTCACGCCAACAGTATGAAAGCTTTTGTAACTGATATGATGCAGGAAGCAGCTCAGATGTTGGTTCAATTATCTGGTGCAAAAGGTTACAGAACCAGTCATATTGGCGGAAGAGGAATAATGGACAGCCGTCCGTTCCAGATTTTCGAAGGTTCTAATGAAATGCTTTATACGCAGATCTCTGAGGGAATTTTAAAAGATATGAAGAAGAAAAAGACGGATAACCTTGGAGAGTATCTTTCTATTAACGAGATTACAAAAGAAGCTGCAAAATTATATGCTAAAGAGCTGAACGTAACGACTAATGGGCCATTATCACAAAGAAAAATGATCGATCTTGGGAAAATTATCTCCAGAGTTGTTACTGTTAATGATTTAATTGAACTGAATGAGGCTGGATTTAATCAGGAATTGACAGACAATTCTATCGAGATTGTAAGACAGGAGATTGTAACGCTTTTTGCATCATTCCAACATCATAAGGCAATTAGTGCTTTGGATGATATAAGTGATAAAAGCGATTGGATGACGTTTTTCTAATCAATCAATTAAGATAGATGAAAAAGACCTTTAAAAATCAATTAAAGGTCTTTTTTATTTAATTATTTTGACGATCATTAATCCTTAATTCCCGCTCTATCTCATCAATGTCAGGTAATTTGGTATTATAGTTTTCTTCGATATATTGCAAAACGGACTTATCAGTTTTACCATCTATTTTCCTGATGAAAAGGTGGTTATTAGATCTTAAATAATTAATGATTGCATCCGGATTAATCTTATTTAGTAAAGATTTTTCCAATACAGCTCTTTTGTCATCATTTACAATCACATCGTGAAAATCCGTATTCATAAGAACGGTCTGGAAAAACGATTCTCCGGGCAAATAGGTGTTAATATAGAATTCTTCGAAAAGCATCACCTTTTTATTGTTATTAAGAAAAGCACAGGTGTCTCTTGTGAAAAGAAACCACTTACCACCTATAAAAGGGATAACGTTTTTCATAAATTCTCTTTTGTAAATGAACGAGGAGATTTTATAAGCCATTTCTGTAAAATGGTTTTGTATTCTTTGGAGTGTGTCGGGTCTGTAAAACTTTTGGTCATAATAAAAAAGATAGTTTTTACCATTGTTTTCAGATAAAAATTTGCGGATAATATTTTGAGATTTCAAAGGAAAGTCATCGCAGCTTAGATTAATAAAATAATCCCAATCCGGACTTGCATTCAGGAGAAATTCCATTGCGTTAAGTTCTGCTTGGACAATGCTAAAACCGCCTGAAGTTATGTTCATACTTTCTAGTAGAAAGGCATTTGGAAACTGTATTAAAAATAGTTGAATCGCCTCAGTTATCTCTGGCTTAGCTTTTCTGTCAATATGAATGAGGTAGAACTGATCTCTTGTGTATATTTTTTTGAATAGTATGATAAATTTCTCAGTTTCGTTATGAACCATTATGAAATATGCAATCCTTAATGCCTTATCATTTTGATTTTGAGAAGTTTGGGGTTGAGGTTGTGTTGAAGAGAAATAATTCTGCATTTTATATGGATTTCAAATTATCCACACTTGCAAATAACTTATTTATTTAAATTTACAAATATATTTTTGATAATCAGTGAATTAAAAAATAATATTTTCTGCATATTTTATTGTATCTTTGTATTATAATTTATAATGGGTTTCTGTATTGCTAATCAGTAATATATATTTCTTTTAATTCTTGTGTATTTTATGCCTAGAAGGCGCAACAAAATTTCCTCGGATAATAAAGACAATTACCTTTTAATCTTATACCAGTCGATTTAAAATTCATTTCTACGAAGATTTTAGAATTTCAATTGATTCATTTTCACTACATTAATTTAAAATAATAGCAATAATTTATGGCAGATTCTTTCTCAAAAAAAGAAAACTTCAAGAAAAAACAACAAAAACAAAAAGAAAAAGCACTTCGTCGTGAAGAACGTAAAACCAACAACGACAAAGGAAAAGACATCGAGTTTATGTATGTTGATGCATACGGAAGATTAACATCTACACCGCCTGAGGAAAGGGTGGAGGTTGATTTGGATAACATTCAGTTAGGAGCAGCGCCAGTGGAAGCAGAAGAAACTGTGAAAACAGGAATCGTAACTTTCTTAAGTGAGAAGGGTTATGGATTCATTACGGAGAGTAAAACTAACGAGAATATCTTTTTCCATAGTAACAACTGTGCAGTGCCGGTAAAAAAAGGAAACAAAGTAGCTTTCGAAAAAGAAAGATCACCAAAAGGTTTTTCGGCAGTCAATATCGAACTAGTCAAATAACTTTTTGATTTAAAATATTTATAATAAGCTCCAGCTGGAGCTTATTTTTTTGGCTTCATTTTAGTTTGGGAAATGTTATGGCCTTCAAAATAAAATATAATCCTGACTTAGATTCCTTGACATCTAAAGAGCTTAAACTTCTGGAAAAAGCTTGTGAAGCTGTTAGAAACTTCGTTTCCAAATCGGACAAAATCAATCAGACTAACTATAAAACCAGAGACGCTCACGTTACGACTTATTTAACTTTAAAAGGAACTTTTGTTGCCAATCAAACTTTTGAGGAGCATCATATTTTTTCAAGACAGGAATTAGAGTGCTTGATTAGAATTTCCAATGCACATATGAAATTAGTTTCTAAGAAAAGAGCGATTCCGGCTTATGGTTTTTCGGTTAAAATTTCTGATGACAATCAAACTATTGCCAACTTTCCGTTGGTGAATTTTCCACTATTTCCGATTAATAATGTCTCGCAATTTCTGAAAATTTTCATTGCGATTAACCGGTTTTTCTCAGGAAATGTCTTACAAAAATTCTGGAATTTAATAAAAGTAGCCAGGAATTTTATCTTGATTTCTCCGGCTTTTTTTCACCGTTCTTTTATGGTTGAGGTTTTTAAATTCCTGAAAAATCGAAACAATTTTATTCTGTCATTTGATTACCATTCCATTGGCGTTTACAGATTGGGAAATCATTTGGTTAAATTAAAATTGGTTCCGAAAAATGTGCCTAACAAAGTTGATGAAAATCGAATAGATTATTCAATTCAAAATTATTTAAAAGAGAATGACTACGAATTAGAATTAATGGCTCAATATTGTTACGATTTAAAAAAACAACCTGTCAATCAGTTGAATACAATATGGAAGAATTCTGAATTTGCATCAATTGGAACAATTAGAATCACAGAATTGATTGACAAAAATAATCAATGGGTTGAGAATTTATCCTTCAATCCTTTTGAAAACATTGAGGAATTACAGCCCGTTGGAAGGATTCAGAAATTACGGGATGAAGCTTATAAAACGTCTTTTGCAACAAGAAAAAATAATAATTTATGAATACAGAATTATTGGGTTTAATTGCCGGAGGAATCACATCTATCGCAATGATGCCACAACTCATCAAAGTTATTAAAGAGAAAAACGCTGAAGATATCTCTGTAGTGATGCTTTTGGTGTTGATTACAGGATTGTCGCTTTGGGTTTGGTACGGTATTTTACAGGAGGAATTGCCAATAATTTTATCAAATGGTTTCTCTGTTTTAGTTAATCTAATCTTATTGGTTTGCTGTATTATTTTCAAAAAGAGAAACTAAATCTCATAGATCTCCGCATCCGTAAAAACATAGAATCTTCCTTTTTTAGGGAGATTTTTTGTATCCAGACCTGTAAATTCACTAAAAGCAGGAAGCAATAATTGATTATCTGTGACTACAAAACAGGGAAGTTTAATATTTTTCACAGAAGAATTAATGACAAACCCGGGATGAATATGACCCGTGATCTGAAATTTCGGCTGTTTTTTGTCAAAATCATGCACAAACTTAAAATCATCGATTTCGAGAATCTCGTCCCTGAAATTCAGACATAATTTTGATTCAAGTTTTTTGGAAATTTTATCATGATTGCCTTCTATCAGATGAAATTCAAGATCTGAAAACTGGTTTTTCCATTCGCAGAATTTATCGACATCCGAATTATCTCCTGCGTGAAGCAGATCGCCGACAACGATAAATTTTTCGGGCTGAAAATATTCAATCAAAACAGATAATCTTTGCAGATCATTTTCAAAGATCTGGTCAGAAAGTGCGATGCCGTTTTTACGAAAGTGAGCCGTTTTCCCGATATGCAGGTCGGATAAAATTAATGCTTTTTCTTTTTTCCAAAATAATGCACGCTGATTTGTTAAGGTGAAAATTTCGTTCTGAATGGTTATATTTTTTGTTACTATTTTCATTTTTTTTATTAAAAAGGCTTCGACAAGCTCAGCCTGACAATACTGATAAAAAGAATTTAGTATTAGAGATGTCACACGGAGCTTGTCGAAGTGTTTCAAATTCACTTAAGTTTCCTCGCCTGCTGAATCAGCTTCTGGATTCTCGCATCCAATCCTTCACTGGAAAGCGTTTGTCTCAAACTGTCAACTTTGATCGGGAAACTTAATGGTGTAAAAGTATTGGCAAATTTCAGAATTATTTTTGATTTTTCGATTCGTTTAAAAGCTTCAACCAGCCTTTGTTCCTGCAATTGCGCATTGAAAACTTCTGTATAAGCCTGTCTTACAAGAAAATGGTTCGGATCATAATCCTCAAGAACTTTAAAAATCAGACCGGCAGAACTTTGTAAAGATTTGTTGGAACGTTGTTTTCCTGCGTAATTCTGAATCACCATTCCGGAAATTACCGCAATATCACGGAATTTTCGTCGTGCCATTTCCGCAGAATTAATGCTTGAAATGACATCGGTCATCAGATTTTCCCGGGTTAAAATTTTATGCAGATTTTCTTCATTTAGCGGAATTTCTTTATCACTGAATAATTCAAAACCATAATCATTCATCGCCATCGAAAAAGAGATCGGGGCCAGCTTTGAAATCCTGTAAGCAATAAGCGCAGACATCACTTCGTGAACCAACCGCCCTTCAAAAGGATACATGAATAAATGGTAACCCTCGCGGTTTTTGATGAGTTCCACCAAAAATTCATCATCTTTTGGGATATGAGAACGTTCTTCCTGATTGATTAATAAAGGATGCAGGAATTTCAGTTCTTTTTCTGAAGCTTTCGGATTCAGCGCACCAGATAATTTCTGCCTTAAAAACTGACCTAAATTCGAGCTTAAAGGCAGTCTTCCGCCTAAATAACTTGGTGCAAATGCCTTTCCTTTGGCAGCGCGTACGTAAACCGTCATATCTTTGATCATTGCAACTTCAAGCACTCTTCCCGCCAAAATAAATTTTTCGTCTTTTTTGAGTTTTGAAATAAAATATTCCTCCACCATTCCGATATAGCCCCCGGAAATAAATTTCACTTTCAGCATGGCATCACTTACAATGACTCCCATATTCATACGGTGAAGCATGGCAATTTTCCTCGAGGTAACTTTGTATAAACCATCTTCCGTCACCACAACTTTATGAAACTCTTCGTAACTCTTTAAAACGCTTCCGCCAATGGTAAGAAAATCGAGAATGCTTTTCCATTCTTCGTCTGTCATTTCCTGAAATGCATATACTTTTTTGATCCTCTCATGCAGTTCATCGGGATAAAATCCGTCGCCAACCGCCAAAGTCATTAAAAACTGAACCAGAACATCGAAACACAAAACCTGTGGATCTCGCGGTTCGATCACTTTCTGTTTTACGGCTTCCTTTAAAGCCGCAACTTCGATTAATTCCAATGAATGGGTCGGAACACAATAGATTTTTGAAGTTTCAAAAGGGGAGTGGCCGCTTCTTCCGGCACGTTGCAAAAATCGGGCGACACCTTTCGCAGAACCGACTTGAATGACCGTATCAACAGGTTTAAAATCGATTCCTAAATCCAAAGACGAAGTAGAAACCACAGCTTTTAATTTCCCTGAACTTAAATTTTCTTCAATCCAGATCCGTAAATGAGCATCAATCGAGCTATGGTGAATGGCAATTTGTCCGGCAAAATCAGGATAAGCATTCAACAACAACTGATACCACATTTCGCTTTGACTTCGCGTATTTGTAAAGACAATCGTCGATTTTGACTCCAAAATGATGGGAACAACTTTGTCGGCTAATTTTTGTCCAAGATGTCCAGCCCAGGGTAAAATTTCAACTTCATCAGGAAAAACGGGAAGAATATCGATCTTTTTCTGTTCTTTCGCTGTAATTTTTGTTTTTTTGATGTCGTAAGGAATGAGAACCTCCATAGCTTCATCGAGATTTCCAATGGTTGCCGTAATTCCCCAGATTTTTATTTTCGGAACATATTTCGTAAGCTGGGAAATTCCCAGTTCTACCATTACACCGCGTTTTGAACCCAATAACTCATGCCATTCGTCCACAACAACGGTTTTCATTTCTTTAAAAAAACGTTCATTATTTTTCTGCCCGAGAAGCAAATGTAAACTTTCGGGAGTTACCACCAGAATTTCCGGCATATTTTTGACCTGCTGCTGACGGACTTTTGGATCTGTATCACCATTTCGTACACCCACTGTCCAATCCAGACCGATTTCGTCAATCGCTTCCTGCATTGCTTTGGCAATATCTTTTGATAATGAACGGAGTGGCGTGATCCAGATCATTTTCAATCCTTTTTTATATTTCTCGGGATGATTAAAAAAATTCGTTAATAAGGCTAAAAAAACGGAAAATGTTTTTCCGAAACCCGTAGGCGCAACAACCATTCCGCTGTATCCGTTTTCAAATTTCTGCCATGTCTCAATCTGAAATTTGAATGGGGAAATACCTTTATCAGCCATCCATTGCTGAATGATTTTATAGCCGTCGGTATTTTCGAATGTTGTCAAAATTATTTATTTTTTTGAACCACAAAGTCACAAAAGATTTTAGTGGTTGCTTAAGTTATTCAAAAGTTCAAAAAAGTTGTATGTATAATCTTTTATGGACTTTAATTTTAAATCAATAAGTCTTTGAAAAACTTTTGTGACTTTTGTGGTTAAATTTTACTGTATCAATTTTTTTATCTCTTCCAAATCATCAATTTCATCCACTGTTTTATCTTTTCGCCATCTCAGAATTCTCGGGAAACGCAGCGCAACACCGCTTTTATGACGGTTGCTGAAACCTATTCCTTCAAAAGCAATTTCGAAAACCAACTCAGGTTTTACCGTACGAACCGGCCCGAATTTTTCAATTGCATTTTTATTCACGAACTTGCTGACTTCCATGATTTCCTTATCTGTCAAACCGGAATACGCTTTGGCAATCGTGACCAATTTATCTTCATTCTTCACGGCAAAAGTATAATCGGTATAATAAGCGCTTCGTCGTCCGCTTCCTTTTTGGGCGTAAATCAAAACGGCATCAATGGTTAACGGATTGATTTTCCATTTCCACCAGTCGCCTTTTTTTCGTCCCGAATGATAATGTGAATTTTTCTGTTTCAGCATCAGACCTTCACTGTTAATTTCCCTGGAATTTTCCCTGATTTGGTCTAATTCGTTCCAGTTTTCAAAATCAATGACTTGAGAAATTTTTATATTCTCAGGATTTTCATTTAATAACAATTCTTCCAGCATGGCACGTCGTCCGGCAATCGGTTTTTCTCTCAGATCATTATCTTCCAATTCCAATAGATCATAAGCAAAAACCTGGATCGGAATTTCAGAAAGCATTTTCTTCGTTAAAGTTTTTCGATTAAGACGCTTTTGTAATTCATTAAAATTTAAAACTTTACCATCTTTTACAGCCAGAATTTCTCCGTCAATGACAAAATCACCATTCATATGCTGAACGACATCTTTGATTTCTGGAAATTGTTCGGTGATCAGTTCTTCACCTCTCGACCAGATAAAAACTTCATCATTCCTTTTAATGATCTGTCCGCGGATTCCGTCCCATTTGTATTCAATCAGCCATTCATCGGGCGTTCCGAGTTCTTCTAAATCTTTTTCCAAAGGATAAGCCAGACAGAAAGGATAAGGTTTTGAATTGTCCGGATTCACATTTTCTGCTGAAATTAATTTCTGGAAAGAAACTTCATTCGGCAGCCATTTTCCCATTAAACTGTGCATCAATGCACTGGATTCCTGTTCGGAAAATTTAGTTAAAGCATTGATCAATGTTTTATCCGAAACCCCGATTCTGAAACTTCCGCCTAATAATTTATTGAAAATCAATCGTTCCGTATAATCCAAACCATTCCAGGAATTCAGGACAAATTCCTTTTTTTCGATGTCTGTTTTATTTTTTAAACCGATAATGTCATTCATCCATTCAGATAAAGAACGTTCGATTTTTTCGGTTGGCGGAGGAAGAATTAATGACAAAGTTTCACCCAGATCTCCAACAGAAGAATAACTCTCCTGAAACAGCCAGAAAGGTAATTGAGTAATTTCCAACGCCCATTCTTTCATATAATTTGTGTTCACATTCCGTTTCGGTCGTTTTCCCGTAAACAAGGCGATGAACCACACTTTATCTTCATCAGGTGCGCGTTCCAGGTAATCGATGATGGCATCGATTTTAGCGTTGGTTTTATTGGTGCTTTCGAGAGCGTTGATGAGTTCTGCGAAATGTTTCATTTTTTTAATATTTTGGGCAGCTATTTCCGCCTTCCGTTCCCAATCTTTTTTTGCAGCACATTTTCAGAGTAAATTGAAATTTTAGTCTAGCAAAAAAAGGATTTCCACTCAAGTCGGGCTGCGAGAGATTCGCTGCTTTATATTCTGTGATTAACAGGTCGCTCCTACGGAGCTCCGCTTTACCATTTATTCTTTTTGCTATTAACAGTAAGTCCCTACGGAACTTTTCAAGCATTGATTTAATCTTTGATAAATTCTTTTTCTTTCTCCTCTTCGTCATCGTCTCCATATAATGTCTCAATGACATCAGATTTGATTCCGATTTCGTTTAAATATTTAGAAAAAACTTCGGTTTGTCCGTGTGTGACGTGAACAATTTCGGCTTCGGTCGCTTTTATGGCTTGTAACAGACCTTTCCAATCGGCGTGATCGCTCATTGCAAAACCTGCATCCGCACTTCGCCATCTTCTGGCACCGCGAACCTGCATCCAGCCTGAACAAATCGCTGTCGCAGCGTCAGGAATTTTTTTAATGACATTTGAATCTAATAAAGCGGGCGGCACGATGACAATATCCCCCGCAATGTGTTTTATACTTTCCCGAAAATCAGGAATTTCATATTCAGGAAGAACAATTCCAACTTCTTCAAAAGCCTGATTAAGCTTGCCGATGGAGTAATGAACGTGGATCTTTCCCAAGCCTTCAACAGCTTTCATAATTCGTTGTGCCTTCCCCAAAGAATAACCGATAAAAACAGATGTTTTCTGATTTTCCTGATTTCTGAGAACCCAGCTTTGCAGTTTTTTATTTAGATCATTAACTTCCAGCCAGTTGTAGATAGGAAGTCCGAAAGTGCTCTCCGTGACAAATTCATTGCATTTTACAAGCTCAAAAGGCGTACTTAAACCGTCGTCCTGAACTTTATAGTCTCCCGAAACGACACTTACATAACCTTTATATTCTAACCTGATCTGTGCAGAGCCGATAATATGACCAGCAGGATGAAGCGAGACTTTTACGCCATTGATATTAATGATCTCACCATATTCCACACTTTGACATTCGATATCTTCACTGATTCTTTTATGTAAAATCGGTTTGGTAAAATGATGACAAAGGTATTTTTTCATTCCCCAACGTGCGTGATCGGCGTGACCGTGCGTAATGACCGCCAAATCGACGGGTCGCCACGGATCGATATAGAATTTTCCTTGAGGACAATAAATTCCTTTGTTCGTGAATGTAATGAGTTTCGCCATTTGTAGTTTGATAAGGAATGGAAAATAAAAGTCACAAAGTTCATTAAATATGATTTTCTTTGTGACTTAATTTCCATTTTAAAATTAATTAAATTTTAGCAGTTCCTTCCACGCCATCAGAATTATCAGTTTTGTTTCCGGTAATTGCTGCTGCTGCAAAAGTTAATAGGCTTACCAATTTTCCCGCCTTCGTGTCCCAATAATAAGTATCTTTTGGTTCCACTCTTATGATTGAAACATTCGGATCATCTTTGCCATCGAACCAGGCATTTGCCATTGGCGACCATTTTTCTTCGATTGTCGCTTTGTCTTTATAGATGAAAGCATTTCCGTACACTGAAAGATATTCGGAGTCGCTGTTATTCATAAAATAAAGCTGTACACGGTTGTCTTCCTTGATTTCAAAATTTTTATTGCTGGTTTCGCTGCTGATAAACCAGAGATTTCCGTTCTCGTCGGTTTCCTGGATGCTCATTGGTCTGGCATTGACAGGAAGTCTGTCCAGTTCCGTACAAAACATACAGATCCTGGCTTTTTCCGAGAGTTCTTTGATTTTCTTAATAGCTTCCTGGTTGGTAAGATTTTCTGTTGACATAATATTTTGTTTTGATGTTATAATTAATTGTGATTATCCGTTAACAATTTCCCCGCCATTTGGGTGTAAAACCTGTCCCGAAATGAAACTGGAGTCGTCACTGGCCAGAAAAAGGAAGCTTGGTGCGACTTCATTCGGCATCCCTGCACGTTTCATTGGCGAATCACTTCCAAACTCTGAGTTTTTTTCTTTATCAAATGATGATGCAATCAAAGGTGTCCAGATTGGACCGGGCGCAACGGCATTTACACGGATTCCTTTATCAATGAGATTGGCAGAAAGGCTTCTGGTAAAGGCAACGATAGCACCTTTTGTCGAAGCGTAATCAATGAGCTGAGGACTTCCCCTGTAAGCCGTGACGGATGTTGTGTTGATGATACTGGCACCTTTTTCCAGATAAGGCATCGCATATTTTGTAGTCCAGAAATAGGAGAAAAAATTATTCTGAAATGTTTTTGTCAGTTGGTCAGTAGTGATATCTTCAATCGATTCCGATTCCCAGTGCAATGCAGCATTATTGACCAAAATATCGATTTTTTGGTGTGCTTTTATGGTTTCTTTAATGACCTTTTTGCAGTGATTTTCATTGCCTAAATCACCTTTGATCAAAGTACATTTTTTGCCATAAGCTTCCACTTCTTTTTTAGTAGTTTCAGCATCTTGAGTCGCGCTGAGATAAGCAATCGCAATGTCCGCACCTTCTTTTGCAAATAGTAAAGCCACCGCTTTCCCGATTCCGCTGTCGCCTCCGGTGATTAAGGCTACTTTACCATTCAGTTTACCTTTTGGATAATCAATCGGGCTGGTTTCTGGAACCGGAGTCATTTCTTTTTCCAGACCGGGTCGGCTTTGTTCCTGCTTTGGTCTGATTTTCTTTTTAGTTTCTTTTTCCATTTTACTTTTATTTTTTTAAGCAGTTACAAATAATGTGCTATTTCTAAATTGTATTAGAAATAATTAATCTTAAATATTTTGCCTAATTGATGTCAATGGAATGTTTCTTGTAAAAATCAAATAATAAAATTTCATTATTAATATCAAATCAAAATTCTAATTATGAGAGCAATTTGGAATGGTGCAATTGGTTTTGGGTTGGTTAATATTCCCATCAAATTGTATTCGGCGACAGATTCGAGCACTTTAGATCTGGATATGCTGGACAGTAAAGATCTTAGCAATATCAGATTCAAACGTGTTAACGAAAGTACCGGAAAAGAAGTGGTTTGGGAAGATATTGTGAAAGGTTATAAAATAGAGGATAAATATATCGTTCTGGATGATAAGGATTTTGAAGCGGCAAGCCCGGAAAAATCTAAGGTTCTCAGTATTTCTCAGTTTGTCAAGGAAGCGGAGATCGATCCTGCTTTGTTCGAGACGCCTTATTTTCTGGAGCCACAGAAAAATGGTGAAGCTGCTTATAAATTATTATTAAAAGCTTTAACCAAAACCAAAATGGCGGGAATCGGTTCATTTGTCCTGAGAGAACGCGAAATTCTTTGCCTGATCCGGCCATATGAAGATAAAATTTTAATGGTTAACAGGATGCGTTACCCCGAAGAGATGCGCGACTTTGAAGACTTAAAAATTCCGTCCGGAAGCGCACCCAAACCTGCCGAGCTGAAAATGGCGGAACAGCTCATAAAATCCCTTGCAACGGAATTTGACCCATCAAAATATAAAGACACTTATAATGCAGACCTTTTAAAAATCATTAAACAAAAAGCAAAAGGCAAAAAAATCAAATTGACCGAAATTAAAGAACCCGAAGGCAAAGCAACCGATCTGATGGCAATGCTGAAAGCTAGCCTGGAAAAAGGAAAGAAAAAAGTGGGGTGATTTAGGTTATAGATTAAAGGTTTAGAATGTGGGTTCGGAGTAGTATTTTTCAATTATAAAGTATCATTCATCATTTATTATTACTGTTATGGCACTAGAGGATTATAATAAAAAAAGGAACTTCAAGGAAACAGCGGAACCGGAAGGTAAGGCTAAGGTCAGCGGGAAAAAATTAAAATTCGTAATTCAGAGACACGCTGCCACAAGGCTTCATTACGATTTCCGTTTGGAAATGGAAGGTGTTCTGAAAAGCTGGGCTGTTCCCAAAGGACCTTCTCTCAATCCTGCGGATAAACGGCTGGCGATGATGGTTGAAGATCACCCGTATTCTTACAGGACGTTTGAGGGCTCTATCCCGAAAGGTAATTATGGTGCTGGCGAAGTAGAAATTTGGGACGAAGGAACATATGAACCCATTGAAAAGGTGGAAGGCAAAAGTGACGATCTGGTAATGCGGGCTGAACTGCATAAACAGTCATTGAAATTCATTCTTCACGGTAAAAAGCTGAAAGGTGAATTTGCATTAGTGAAAATCAAAAGTTCTAAGGATGAAAACGCCTGGCTGCTTATCAAACATAAAGATAAATATGCCGTTGATGAAGACTACAACGCTGAAGAACACACGTTGAAAACCTCCAAAGTCACCGCTTATCTCGAAGAGAAAGAAGGTAAAAAAAAAATGACTCGTCCGAAGGTATAAAGCACTTTAAAAATTATGCTCCGGCACTTTCAGGCGCCAAAAAGTTATCGGAATTCATCAAACCTATGCTTTGCAAAGTTTCCGATAAAGCCTTTGATGACAAGGAATGGGCATTCGAAATCAAATGGGACGGTTATCGCGCGATTGCTGATTTGAGCAATGACGACATACGATTGTATTCCCGGAACGGTATCGATTTTTCCCAGAAATTTAAAAAAGTTACTAATTCGCTGAAGTTACAGGAACACAATATGGTCCTTGACGGTGAGATTGTTGCTTACGATGACAAAGGAAAACCTAACTTCCAATGGCTGCAGCAGATTGGTGATAATCCAAACCTGGCACTGACATTCCAGGTGTTTGACTTGCTTTGGCTCAACGGACATTCGACCGAAAATCTATCTTATCTTCAACGGAAAGAATTATTAAAAGATGCTCTAATCGAGAATGAAATCATTAAATATAGTGACCACATCCTGGAAAACGGGAAAGAGTTTTTCCAGGCTGCAAAAGATTTGGGGCTGGAAGGAATTGTAGCCAAAAAAACCGAAAGCCTTTACAAAGAAGATGTCCGAAGCTCGGAATGGCTGAAAATTAAAATCCATAAGAGTGATGAAGCGATTATCTGTGGATTTACAGCGCCAAAAGGCTCAAGGAAAAAGTTCGGAGCCTTGATTCTGGGTAAATATCTAAATGGCGAAATGGTATTTTGTGGTCATACAGGCGGCGGTTTTAACGACAAATCCCTTTCCGAGGTTTATGATAAAATGCAGCCATTGATTACCGGTAAATCAGTTTTCAAAATCACACCAAAAACCAATACCAAAGCAACTTGGATAGAACCTGAACTGGTTGCTGAAATCAAATTTACGGAACTGACAAAAGACCTGATTTACAGGCACCCGATTTTCCTCAGACTCCGGGATGGTATAGAGCCTGATGATGTGACATTCAATCCAGAAAAACCTTCAAAAAAAGAACTCGTGAAAAAAGCAGAACCTAAGAAAAGAACAGGAAAAGACGATGTCGAGAAAAAAATCGGAAAGCAAAAACTGAAACTTACCAATCAAAACAAAATCTATTTTCCCGATGATGACGTGACGAAAGGTGATGTGATTGATTATTATCAAAGCATTTCGAAATATATCTTACCACATCTGAAAAACCGCCCACAATCTATGAACCGTTATCCGAACGGTATCAAAGGAATGAGCTTTTACCAGAAAGATGCTGCTGAGGAAACGCCAGAGTGGATAGAAACGCAGAAGGTCTTCTCGGAAAGTACCGATAAATATATCAATTACATCATCTGCAATGATAAGGAAACAATGGCCTATCTGAACAATCTCGGTTGCATCGAGCTAAATGTCTGGACCAGTAAAATCCAAAAAGCGGATAATCCCGATTATCTTGTTCTGGACCTGGACCCATCCGAAAAGAATACCTTCGAAGATGTGATAGAAACCGCTCAGGCTGTGAAGGAAGTTTTGGATTTGGCAGGAATCAATGGTTATCCCAAAACTTCCGGCAGTTCGGGCATACACGTTTATATCCCAATGGGCGCAAAATATTCTTATGAGCAGGTGAAAGATTTCGGACACTTGCTAATGCAGATGGTTCAGCAGAAGTTACCCGATTTGACAACGCTTGAACGCAGCCTTCAGAAAAGGGATAAGAATAAAATCTATCTCGACTATCTACAAAACAGAAGAGGACAGACTCTTGCAAGCGTTTACAGTCTTAGGCCGAAAAAAGGTGCACCTGTCTCAATGCCGTTGGAATGGGACGAGGTCAAAAAAGGACTTAAGCCGACCGACTTCAACATTCATAATTCATTAGACCGGCTGAAAGAAAAAGGTGACATCTTCAAACCGATTTTAGGAAAAGGAATTGATATGCTGAAGACAATTAAAAAACTGGAGTAGTAGTTCTTAAAATAATTGTATATTAGGGATAACATAAATGATTAAATTATGCCCCTTCTACATACAATTAATGCTCATCTTTATGAGAATCTTTTAACAAAAAATGATTCTGCCGATTATCTGGCGCGTACCATCAGTGAGGAGTCGCTCAATATCAAACAGATCTGTGAGGCTGCTGTCAATAGGGGTGGAGCGGACATGTCGGCACCGTCTATGGAGTATGCTGTAACGCTTTTTCTGAAAGAGATGGCTTACCAGCTTTGCGATGGTTTTACCGTTAATACCGGCTATTTTACGGCAGGCACTAAGATCAAGGGTGTTTTTAATAGCCTGTCCGAGACTTTTGACCAGAATAAGCATAAGATTCTTTTCCAGTTCAATCAGGGTGAGAGAATGAGAGCAATGATTCCCGATATCCAGGTTAATATTCTTGGTGCAGCCAGCAGAGGTTCTGTCATCTATCAGGTGACAGATATGAAGAGTGGCTCCATTAATAATAAGATCTCACCTGGTAGAAATCTGAACATCAAAGGCGCAAAAATAAAAATAGCTGGAGATAGCCCCGAAAACGGAATCTTCTTTGTCAATAGTGTAACTAATAACAGGACAATAGTTCCTGCAGATGATATAATAGTGAACAAAGCATCAGAATTGATCATCATTATTCCTGAATTAGAGACCGGTAGCTATTATTTGGAGGTTACAAGTCAATATTCCGGGAGTAACTTGTTGAAAGCTTCCAGAACCGCAGGATATGATAAGGTGTTGAGTGTGGAGTAGGCTTTATTTCATGAATGATAACTCTTATCGAAGCATAAGTTCTACTCTTATCGAGGCATAAGTTTTACTCTTATCGAGGCATAAGTCATGCTCTTATCGAGGCATAAGTCTTACTCTTATCGAAGCATAAGTCTTACTCTTAACAAAGCATAAGGTTGATTTTACCATATCTTAATAGTGTTGATTAGCTGAATATAATTAATAAGTAAACTGCTTAATTCTTTATATGATTTAGAAATAAAGAGCACTCTTCAAAAAGAAGAAATGCCCTTTAAAAATAAAAACCTTAAAATTCAAAAAAATTATAATGACACTCCTCGTTTCCAAGGTATAAATACATCCTGTTTCAGTTGGTCTGCTTTTGTTTCTACGTTGCCGCTCGCCAATTCTATAATATAATCTACGATCTCTTCGCCCACTTCCTGTATGCTTTTTTCTCCGGTGATTACAGTTCCTGCATTAACATCGATGATGTCGGACATTCTGTTGATCAATGCGGTGTTGGAAGAGATTTTCACAACCGGTGCAATTGGATTTCCCATCGGATTTCCTAAGCCTGTTGTAAACAAAACCACAGTTGCTCCAGCTCCAACTAGTCCTGTGGTACATTCGGCATCGTTTCCAGGTGTGTTCAATAAGTTCAGACCTGGTTTTGAAATGTATTCACCATAATCCAGAACATCAACGATAGGTGCGGTTCCACCTTTTTTAGAAGCACCTGCAGATTTCATAGCATCGGTAATCAAACCGTCTTTGATATTTCCTGGCGATGGATTCATATCAAATCCTGAACCTGCATCCACAACGGATTTCTCGAAGGCTTTCATTAATGATAAGAACTTATCTGCCTTTTCCTCATCCACACATCGGTTCATTAATTCCTGCTCCACGCCGCATAATTCCGGAAACTCGGCCAAGATTGTTTTCCCGCCTAATGCTGCAAAAATATCTGAAACAACGCCTAAGGCCGGATTCGCAGAGATACCTGAAAAACCGTCAGAACCACCACACTCCAGACCTATGCTCAGCTTAGAAACCGGTGCAGGCTGGCGTTGGATTTTATTAGCTCTTTTGATCGCTTCGAAAGACTCTTTGATGACCATTTGGAACATCTTGTCCGTCGTCCCGATTTTCTGTTGTTCAAAGATCAGCACTTCTTTATCGCTGTTCGGGCTCATTTCTTTCAAAGCATTTTGGAAGATATCAACCTGAAGATTTTGGCATCCCAAGCTGAGAACCGTTGCACCAGCCACATTCGGGTTGTTCACATAACCGGCAAGCAGTTTTGCCAAAAGTTCCGAATCCTGACGGATGCCGCCGCAACCTCCTTGATGATTGATAAACTTCACTTCGATATTATCCAGAAGATTTTCATTTCTGGATTGGTCTTCCACTTCTTCCACGCTTTTTTCTTCAATCAGAGAACGCAGGAAATTCTTATAGGAAACTTCTTTTTTCGGTAACAATTCGTTTTCGAAAATATCTTTAAGCTTCTCGATATTTTTGTTTTCACAAAACACCAAAGGGAAGAATAACCAGACATTTTTGGTTCCAACTTGCCCGTCAGCACGATGGTAGCCGTTGAAGGTCTTATCTTTCCATTTATCCACATTTGGCGGAGTCCAACCCAAATCTCCTGTCTTTTTGGAAACTTCTTCACTCTCGTGTTTTACGTTTTCGGTCGTGATGACTTCACCTTTTTGAATTGGCTGATTGGCTTTTCCAACAATGACGCCGTACATAATAATATGGTCACCCATCGCAAAATCTTCTGCTGCGAATTTATGTTTTGCTTTCGTATCTTTCAGTACCGTGTAATCTGCACCGTCCAGATGCACGATGTCTCCGGCAGGCAAATCCGTCAGCGCAACAATGATGTTGTCTTTCGGATTGACTTTTAAAACTTTCTTTTGCATAATCTTTAGCTTTAATCAAGTTCAACACAAAGGCACAATTTTCTTATTCTTCTGTTTTTTTAAGGCACTAAGTTTTTTCTTGTGCCTTAAAAAACGACAATTAGATTTATGCTTTTATGTCTTTATGTTTAAGTCTTATAAATTATTAATATAACTTTTATATCCTTCTTCAATTCCTGTGGAATCGATTGCACTTAAAGCCTTGGTTACAGCTTCTGTTAATCCAGAAACCTGAGTCAGATCTGTATCCCAGAAACTCACTTCAGATAAAGCGTTTTTCGCTACTTCTCCAAGGTCGTTAGTTGACCAGATTTCTTTGAATCTTTCCAAAACCGGCGCATCATCGCTTACAGGAAGTTGTTTTCCATCAAACTCACCTTGGTAGAATCTAATCAACGCTGCTAATGAAAAAGTCAGGTTAGTTGGTAATTCGTTCTTGATTTCAACATACTTCAGAAAGCTTGGTAAAACTCTCACTTTGAACTTCGAAACTGAATTCAGTGCAATGCTGGAAAGCAAATGTTTCAGGAACGGGTTTCTGAATCTGTCAAAAACTTCATCCGAAAACGCCGTCAATTCTTCTGTTGATAAATCCAGAGTAGGAATGATCTCGTTATAAACAGTTTCGGAAATCCATTGTCCTGCAAAGTCCGCATCAATCGCTTCTTTCACAGTTTCTTTTCCGTCAAGGATAGAGAAAGCCAACATTGCTGTGTGAGCACCGTTCAGGATTCTCACTTTTCTGGTTCTGTAAGGCGTGATATCATCAACAACCGAAACCTGGTCATCAATTTTATCAAACGGAATCAAGGCTTTCAATTTCTCATCACCTTCGATAACCCAAAGTAAAAATGCTTCACAAACTACCATCAGATTATCATCATAATCCAACTTAGCTTCATATTCATCTTTTTCTTCTCTTGGATATCCCGGAACAATTCTGTCCACCAAAGTATTGTGGAAATAGTTGCTATTCTCTATCCAAGCAGAAAAATCTTCTTCAAGATTCCATAGTTGAGCATATTTAAGAATATATTCTTTCAATGTCAAGGCATTGTTTTCAATCAATTCGCAAGGAATGATGTGAAGACCTTTTTCCGTATCGCCATTAAAATGCTTGAATCTCTCGTAAAGGAAAGCTGTCACTTTCGCAGGGAAATTCTTGTGAGGACCAGAAGCTAAAGAAGTTTCAGACTCATCAAAAGCAATTCCTGCCTCTGTTGTATTAGATAAAATGAACTGTAAATCTTCGCCTTTAGCCAATTCTAGATACTCCGCATAATTTTCGTAAGGACTGAATGAACGCTGGATTGCAGAAATCACTCTCTGGTCATCCACGATCTGGCCTTTTTTTACACCTCTTATGAAAAGTGTGTAAAGGTTATCCTGCTCTTCCAGCATATCAACAAGACCACCCTGAGTCGGCTGAACAACAGCTACGCCAGCATTGAAGCCAGCCTCTTTATTCATCTTATCGATAAGGTAATCTACAAATGCACGAAGGAAATTACCTTCCCCGAATTGTAAAAATTTGATGGGAAGTTTCTCAGTCGAACCTGAGTTTTCACGGTTAAGTTTTTGTTTAGTTTGATATTCCATTTCTTTATTCTTTAATGATTTTGTATTTAGGAACCAATGATTTCATTACAAACCACGCAATCAGATAGGCTACTGCGCAGATTGAGAAAATAATCATATATCCTTTGTCGATACCGTCTGAAATGACAGCACCGGAATTTTTCAATTGAATCCACAGATCATCAGGAAGCCTAGTATCCTTAAATTCAGGATATTTTTCTAAAAGTGGAACGCCATCAACAGTTGTCCAGGCTTTGTGGGCGTGGTCAAACAATAATCCGGACCCCTTGTTAATCAGGAAAGAACCGATTCCGCCAGCCATTCCACCAATTCCTGTGATTGTAGCGATTGCTTTTTTCGGGAACATATCGCCAACTGTTGAAAAAATATTAGCAGACCAGGACTGATGCGCTGCACCAGCAACTCCGATAATCAAAACCGGAAGCCAATAACTGATGCTTCCTGCAGGTTGTGCCACCAAAGCTAATAATGGAAAGAAAGCGAAAATTAGCATCGCACGCATTCTTCCTGCATACGGATTCATTCCTTTTTTGTCTACGAAATATTTTGGAAGCCAGCCTCCGACAATGGAAACCAAGGTTATCATATACAAAACGAAGAGTGGTAATGCACTTTGCGTGCTATCCATTCCGTAAACTGAACTTAGGTAGGCCGGAGTCCAGAACAGGTAAAACCACCAGACTCCATCTGTCATAAATTTACCGAAAATAAAAGCCCAAGTCTGTCTGTATCCAAAAGCTTGTTTTAAGCTCATTTTTTTCTGAGGCTCATCAGACATAGTTTCTACAAAATCATCCTGGTCCTGCTGAATGTAAGCCAATTCGTGCTCATTAACTTTCGGATGCTGATGAGGTTTTTTGTAATAGAAAATCCAAAGTCCCATCCAAACGAATCCAAGCGCACCAATGATGATAAATGCCATTTCCCAACCCATCGATTTGGCGATGAAAGGAATAGTAACTGGCGCAGCTAATGCACCAACAGTTGCTCCAGCATTGAAGATACTTGTAGAAAACGCTCTGTCTTTTTTAGGGAAATATTCTGCCGTCGTTTTAATTGCCGCAGGAAAGTTTCCCGCTTCACCAACCGCTAAAACAAATCTTGCAAAGATGAAAAGCGTCACACTTGTGCTTGTAACCAGGGAAATATTATTTAAAGTTCCAATAATTTCCTTTGATTCTGCAAAACCTACCAACCAGTTTCCTGTCAAAATTCCCGAAGTTGCAATACCGCAGAATGCGTGTAAAATAGCTCCAATTGACCAAATGAAAATTGCCCAAAGAAATCCTTTTTTCGTATCCATCCAATCCACAAATTTCCCTGCAAATAACATACTTATTGCATAGAAAATCGAGAACAATGCCGTGATGTTTCCATAATCATTATTATTCCAATGGAACTCGGGTTGTATAAAGTCTTTCCAGGTCAAAGAAAGAACCTGCCTGTCAAGATAATTGATGGTCGTAGCAATGAACAGGAGTCCACAAATAGACCATCTGAAATTACTAGGTTTTAAGGATTTAACTGAACTCATATTGGTTAGGAATTTAGTTTTGTTTTATGATTTAATGGATTGGATGATGTCCAATACTTTTTTTGTTTCGTTTTCTATGGTTGCGTAATCTTTGGAAGCCATTAATTCTTTGCTTACCAATTTGCTTCCCATTCCAACAGCGGAAACGCCGGCTTTGAACCAGCTTTCGATGTTTTCTTTGGTTGTGTCAACACCGCCAGTTGGCATAAATTTCAAATTTGGAAACACGTCTTTTATGGCACTCATAAATCCAGTTCCTAAAGCATTTCCAGGGAATAGCTTTACGAATGTTACACCTGCATTTTCAGCTTCGATGATTTCAGTTGGCGTCATACAACCCGGACTGTACAAAGCATCTTTCGGAATCAGGAATTCTGCAACTTCTGAAACAAATCCCGGGCTGATGAAAAAATCAGCATCAACTTTGTAATATTCTTCAACTTGTTTTTGATTCTTAATTGTTCCGATTCCAAGCAGCATATCCGGCATTTCTGCATTTCGGATTTCTACCATTTTTGTGAAATTACTTAGTGCAGATTCCCCCCGGCTTGTGTATTCTACCGCTCGGATTCCTGCTCTGTAAAGCGATTTCAGTATTTCTAAAGTTACTGTTTCATCCGCATTATAATACAAAGGCAAAAGTCCTTGCTTGATGATGGCGTTTGTAACTAATTGAATCTTTGTCATTTTTATATTTTTTGATTGAGGTTTGAGATTCTTCGACAAGCTCAGAATGACAAACGTGACAATATTTCTAAATTATCTTTTAATTCTTCCTCCTGAATTGCCACTCATCACTTCCAGAATATCATTGGCACTGCTCAGATTCACATCACCTAAAATCGTATGTTTGATGGCGCAGGCTGCATTGGCAAATTTCAAAGCTTTCTCATCATCGAAGTTGATTAAACCGTAAATCAAACCTGCAGCGAACGCATCGCCAGTTCCGATTCTGTCCACAACGGGATTCACTTCCAGACTTTCGGTTTCGAAATATTGTCCGTTAACGAAAGCTCTTCCCTGGGTGGCCTGATTGCTCGCTGTAACACCAATTCTGGTTTTATCAAATACTTTTTTGATAGAAGGGATTTCTTTCATCAATTTATCCGCAGCCTGGATAAAACTGTCTTTATCATAACCGAAAGATGTTCCCAGAATTTCATTGATTTCATTCACGCCACCGATGAAAATCGTAGAGTAGGAGATGAGTTCCTTAAGAACTGTGAATCCTTCTTTTCCATATTTCCAAAGATTGGAACGATAAGCCGGGTCAGCTGTGATTTCGATTCCTTTTGAGTAAGCTAATTGTAAACCTTGCTTCAAAGTTTCATAAGCACCTTCCGAAATTCCGGGAGAAATGCCTGTCCAGTGGAAATATTCAGCACCTTCCAATGCTTTTTCCCAATCTACTTGTTCAGGTTTGATGTTGGCAAAAGAACCATTTAATCTATTGTAGGAAATTCGGCTCGCACGCATCGCAGAACCAACTTCCAAGAAATATAAACCAATCGGATGTTCTGTTCTGTTGACGAATTGCGTATCAATCCCGTAACTTTTCATTGTTGCAATGGCTGATTCTCCGATGAAACAATCGGAAACATTGGTGATATGTCTTGTTTCGCATCCCATAATGGCTAAAGACGCACCGACATTCATTTCTGTTCCTCCGAAAAAGAATTCCATTTCGCGGCTTTGTCTTAGCATTTTGCTGTCGGACGGAGATAATCTCATCAATACTTCGCCAAAGGTTACAACTTTGCTCATTAATCTAGTTTTATTTTTATGTTTGTCATTCCGAGGAACGAGGAATCTCTAGATTCTTCACTCCATTTCATTTCGTTCTGAATGACAGTTTATCAATTTTTACTTTATAAAATCTTCTCTAAACGGACTGAAAACATCTACCAAAATCCCGTCTTCCAGACATTCGACACCGTGAAGAACATTGGACGGAACAAAGAACGAATCGCCTTTTTTCAAAATTGAAATATCTTCGCCGATGTTCACTTCAAATTTTCCTTCTGCAACATAAGTCACTTGAATATGAGGATGTTTGTGTTTGTATCCAATGCCGCCTTTTTTGAAACGGACATTCACCATCATTACAGATTCGTCGTAGCCCACAATTTGGCGGTCGATGTATTCATCTATTTTCTCCCATTCTGTTGAATCAGATTTGTAATATATTTTGGATGTTTGTTTTGTTTCCATTTTATTTTGAACACAAAGTGCACAAAGATTTTTTATTTAATTCTAATGTTTTTAAGTTCACAAAGCCGCTTCGCTTAAATAAGTTTTTAATCCGCAAATCACTCGCAGCCCGACTTGAGCGGAAATCCTTTTTTGCTCGGATTAAGCTGCCCTAATTATTCTGAAATCCTTCGAGAGCCTCAGGATGACAATATTAAAAGTTGAAATATTCCTTAGCGTTAAAATAGCAAATATCTGCCACAACTTTTCCTACCAAATCCAAATCTTCAGGAAGTTCGCCAGACTCGATTTCGTTTCCTAAAAGGTTACACAATACACGTCTGAAATATTCGTGTCTTGGGAACGAAAGGAAGCTTCTGGAATCGGTCAACATCCCAACGAATGTGCTTATGAGTCCCATATTGGAAAGCGCGTTCATCTGTTTTTCCATGCCGTCTTTTTGGTCCAGAAACCACCAGCCGGAACCGAACTGTACTTTTCCTTTTACCGAACCATCGTTGAAATTTCCAATCATTGTAGCCATAATTTCGTTATCAGCAGGATTCAGATTGTAGATAATCGTTTTCGTTAATTTATCCTTAGAATCCAATGTGTTCAGGAATTTCGAAAGGTTTGCAGCCTGACTGAAATCGCCTATGGAATCCCAACCTGTGTCTGCCCCAAGAACTTTCAACATTCTTGCATTGTTGTTTCTCAACGCGCCCAAATGATATTGCTGAACCCAGCCCAATGAATGGTAAGTCTCGCCCAAAAACAACAAAATGGCTGTTTTGAATTGCTCAATCTGATGTGGCGTCAATGTTTCTCCTTTTCTTTTAGTTTCAAAAATTGAGTTGATTTCCGAATCTGTGAACGTTTCAAAAGAAATTTTATTCAATCCGTGGTCACACAATCTGCATCCGTTGGCGTGAAAGTATTCAATCCTTTTGATTAGTGCATCCTGTACATCCTTGTAAGATTGGATTTCGATGCCTGCGGATTCGCCTAATTTATCAATGTAAGAATTATAATCCTCGTTATCAATCAAAATCGCTTTGTCAGGACGGAAAGCCGTGCTAACTGTGATTCCGATATTATTTTGTTTGATTGTTTGATGATACTCTAAAGTGTCAATTGGGTCTTCTGTCGTACAAACCGTTTCCACATTTCTCATTTTCAACAATCCACGGACAGATTTCTCAGGTGTTTGAAGTTGAGCTGATACATTTTCGTAAACTTCGTCCGCATTTTTTTCGCTTAACAAATCATAAACATCGAAATATCTTGCTAGTTCCAAATGGGTCCAATGGAATAGAGGATTTCTCAGCGTATTCGGGACTGTTTTTGCCCAAGCTGCAAATTTTTCTTTGTCAGAAGCGTCTCCCGTGATGAATTTTTCGTTCACGCCCATTGTTCTCATCGCTCTCCATTTGTAATGATCACCACCAATCCAAACCTGAGTAATGTTTTCAAACTGACGGTTTTCTGCAATCTCTTTCGGAGGCAAATGGTTATGATAATCAATAATCGGTTGGTTTTCAGCAAATCTGAAATACAACTCCTCAGCGAATTTGTTCTTTAATAGAAATGTATCTGTGATAAATGGTTTTGTAAGTGTGTTCATAAGACTAATAGATGAAAGACTTTATTCGTTTGAAGGTTTTCCGATGGTTGCTAGGATTCCGCCGTCAACGTAGATGATTTGTCCATTAATAAACTGACTTGCTTCGGAAGCTAGGAAAATTGCTGTTCCAGCCAAATCTTCAGGATTTCCCCAACGACCTTCCGGTGTTCTGCTGATAATGAACTCGTTGAAAGGATGTCCATCCACACGGATTGGTTCTGTCTGAGACGTTGCAAAATATCCGGGACCGATTCCGTTTACTTGGATATTATGTTTTGCCCATTCTGTTGCTAAATTTTTAGTCAGCATTTTCAATCCTCCTTTTGCAGAAGCGTAAGCCACAACATTGTCACGACCCAATTCGCTCATCATAGAACAAATGTTGATGATTTTACCGGATTTTCTGGCAATCATACTTTTTGCTACCAGCTGAGACATAATGAAAGGTCCAGTCAAATCTACATCAATCACTTTTCGGAAATCGGAAACTTCCATTTCCAGAGCCGGGATTCTTTTGATGATACCGGCATTATTAATAAGGATATCGATTTGCTTATGATTCGCTTCGATTTCTGCCACTTTTTCAGCAGCAATTTTCTCATCGGTCACGTCAAAAATATAGCCTGTTGCTTTGTAACCTTTTGACTGGTAATAAGCAATTGCTTCTTCCAATTTGGATGGAGTAGTGCTGGTCACCACCAATTCTGCTCCAACCGAAGCTAAACCTTCTGCCATTGCCAAACCTAAACCGTGTGTTCCTCCAGTTACTAATGCTACTTTTCCAGTTAAGTCAAATAAATTTTTCATTTTTTACTTTAATTCGTCAGTTTTTACAGCATCCATATCTCCATAATCCATATTTTCTCCTGCCATGCCCCAAATAAAGGTGTAATTGGAAGTTCCGACACCTGAGTGGATTGACCATTCCGGAGAGATTACTGCATCTCTGTTTTTAAGGAAAATGTGTCTTGTTTCCTGAGGTTGTCCCATAAAGTGTGAAATCGTTTGTCCTTCTTCCAAATCGAAATAGAAATAAGCTTCCATTCTTCTGGTATGTGTGTGAGAAGGCATTGTATTCCAAACGCTTCCTTCGTGCAGTTCCGTCATTCCCATTTGAAGTTGGCAAGTGTCCAAAACGCTGTTTACTAATAATTTGTTGATGGTTCTTCTGTTCGCATATTTAGAATCACCTAATTCTACGATTTCGGCTTCCTTCTTTGTAACCTTTTTTGTAGGATAAAACTGATGAGCCGGCGCAGAATTGATGTAGAAATATGCTTGATTTCCGTCTATGTTTTCGAAAATAACTTCTTTGTTTCCTTTTCCTATATATAAGGCTTCCTTATTATTAAGTTCGTAAGCGGTTCCGTCAACAGTCACTTTTCCTTTCCCACCAACATTGATGATTCCGATTTCTCTTCTGTCTAGAAAGTTTTCAGCTTTTAGTTCATCAATTGTTTCAAGCTTTAAAACTTTGTCTGTTGGCATTGCTCCTCCTACAATTAATCTGTCATACATTGTATAGACTAATTTGATTTGTCCTTCTTGAAATAAATTGTTGATTAGGAATTCTCTTCTAAGATCTTCTGTTGTGTATTTTTTTGCATCATCCGGATGATGAGCGTATCTGAATTCTGAAGTTGTCATTTCTTTATTATATAAATGTGAACTAAAAACTAATTTGTGTAATCGATTGCATTAAAAATTGCTCTTTTTGGCACAGAAAATAATTTCTGTAAATATATATATAAATATTAACCAAGAAAGAAAAAAAACAAATTAATTATAAATGTTTAATAATCAGATATTTATTAGTAAATAATTGAATTTTTTAAACTCATTAGGTAGTGTTTTGGATGCTTAATTTTGCATAGTAAAACTAATTTAATGCAAAATTTGTCATTTGTTGCTTTTCTTGCTAAAAAACTATTTTTCAGAATAAAATAATTATTAAGTATTTGATAAATAAGTATTTATGCTTTTGTTTTAGGTTTTGTAAAACAATGACTCAGATTTTAATTCATTTTTGATTTTAAGATGAAAAAAAGGGATTTTTTATAAAATTAAGTCTATTAAGTTAAATTTCGGTTAAATAAAATTGCACAAAACTCTATTTTATGGTCTTAAATTAATCAAACTAAATGTTAAATAAAAGTTAATTTCTATGATGGGTCGTTTTATACCTAAAATTTAATTTTGTCATAATTTATTATAAATCAATAATTTATTATTGTTTGTTGTTAATGATAATTCATTATGTTAAATTAATATTAATAAAAAATGATTTTTTTTATTTGTCAATTGAAAAATAATCTTAGTTTAGTCGAGTTAAGAAAAGTTTCAAATTTAAAGTGCAATCGATTGCATTTTTATTGTGAATTTTCCAACTATTTTAAGTAAATAATTGCTAAAATTTATAAAAACTAAAAAATATCTATGAGTGGTTTAAAATTAGGTATTCAAAGTGCTTTTGTAAAGACGACTATTGCATCGGTCTTTTTACTGCCGGCATTTGGATTAGCTCAAGAATTAATTAAAATTTCCGGAACTATCACGTCTGATCAGAAGAAGCCTTTGACAAATGTCGAGATCTCTGTAAGGAATTCCAAATTCTCTACAATGACAGATAAATCCGGAAAATATGAATTGAACGTTCCAAAAACCGCAACACTTGTGTTTCGTTCTAAAGGTTTTGAGGAGCAGGAAGTGGAAGTCAACGGTAGAACTGTTATTAATGTTTCATTAGCAAAATTTGATAGTAATAAGGAGAAGGCGATTGATGAAGTGGTTTTGGTGGGATATACAACTGTGTCTAAAAAAGATGTGACCAATTCCATCGCTTCCGTAAAAGGAGAACAATTGGCTGATATGCCTGTAAATAGTGCGGCAGAAGCTATCCAGGGCAGAATGGCTGGTGTACAGGTAACTTTTGGCGAAGGTTCGCCAGGATCTGATCCTGAAATTAAAGTCAGAGGTGGCACGTCTATCACTCAGGATAATGCGCCGCTTTATATAGTGGACGGAATCCAGATGGATAATGCCTTATCCCTAATCTCTCCAAAAGAAATTGAATCTATAGAGGTTCTTAAGGATGCGTCTTCAACTTCAATTTATGGTGCAAGAGGAGCAAATGGAGTAGTTCTGATCACAACAAAAAGCGGTAGAAAAAATGCTAAAACCACCATTAACTATAATGGTTATACAGGTGTTAGAACAATTGCAAAAACTCTGGATGTGATGAGTCCTTATGATTTTGTCCAGTACCAGTATGAACTTCGTAACAAAGATGGTTACCAGGATCAGATCGATAAGTTTATACAACTTTATGGCAATTATAATCCAACTTATGATGATAATGGGCAGTTGATAGATGTGGGAATTGATAAATATAGAACTATCAAGACCAAAAACTGGCAGGATGAAGTTTTTGGAAAAGAGGCATTCAATTATACTCATAATATCAATATTTCCGGAGGGAATTCCAATTCGGCATTTACATTGGCATTGAATCATGTGGAAGAAGACGGGATTATGCTTAATTCTGGCTACAAAAGAAGTATGGCCAATTTCAAATATGATTTTGATATCAGTAAGAAACTGAAAGTAGGATTGACCGCAAGATACAGCAGGACTTCGATTCTGGGAGCAGGAACATCCTCGTCAGGAACCCAGACAACCAACAGGCTTAGAAATGTTATCCGTTATAAGCCATTTGAGAACGGTATTAGCTTAGGTGCCGGTTCTGATGAGTTCGATACAGATGATTATGCAACTACCAACCTTGTTAACCCGGTTTTGCTTGCCAATAACGAAATAAAATATAATGATGTTAATAACTTATTCCTGAATGGAGTTATTACGTATAATATTTTTAAGGATTTAACATTCAAAAGTACCATTGGTTATGTCCAGAATGATCAGGATATCAAGCAGTTTTCCGGACCATCCACTTATCTGTCAAGGATCAATTCTGATATGTCTGTGGTTCAGCTAACAAGTACTCAAAGCAGAAGAATAACAAACAGTAATACGCTTGCTTATAAAAAGAAATTTGGTAAAAGCAAATTAGATCTATTGCTTGGGCAGGAGATTGTACAGACAGATGGTGAAAAGACGGATATGACAATCAGATGGTTGCCGACTTCTTTATCAGCAACTCAGGCCTTTGCAAATATTGTCCTTGCAACGCCGCCTATGGGAATGGTTCAGGAAGCTCCTATTGCAGCAGCTCAGCCTCCAATGAGACTGGCTTCATTCTTTGCAAGAGCCAATTATATCTATAACAACAAGTACATTGCCACAGTATCCATTAGAAGGGATGGTTCCAACACCTTAGGACTTTCTAACAGATGGGCCAATTTTCCTTCAGCTTCTTTGGCCTGGAAAATTGGAGAGGAAAATTTTCTAAAAGATTCTAAAATTGTAAATGACCTTAAACTTCGTGTAGGCTATGGACAATCTGGAAATGACAGAATTGCGTCTTTCTTGTTTGATACTTTCTACACGCCATCAAGTGCTTATGGTTATACAGGTGGTATAGGTGTGATTACAGGAGCAGCTCCAGGAAACATTATGGCTAGCCCTAACATCAAATGGGAAGCAACCGTTTCTCAGAATGTGGGTATAGATTTTACATTGTTTAATAAAAGAGTCTATGGAGCACTTGACGGATATATCACGGACACTAAAGATTTATTATTATTAGCTAAAATTCCTCAAACTTCCGGATATGAGTATCAATATCAAAATTCCGGAAAAACTCAAAATAAAGGTATCGAATTCAGTTTGGGAGCTATTATCGTTGGTAATGAAAACTTTACCTGGAAAACTGATTTCAACATCGCTGCTAACAAAAATGTCATAAAAAGTTTAGGGTCTTTAACACAGTCCGGAACAGATTATTATCTTCAGCCATCAGGATGGGTTAATAACTTATTTGACTTCAAAGTTCAGATAGGTGCACCTGTGGGAACATTTTATGGGTATGTTACGGAAGGCAGATATGAGCTAAGCGACTTTGATTACAATGCAACTAACCGTACTTATAAGCTGAAAGACGGAATTCCGAGTTCAAGCTCTGTTGCTTTAGGAAACAAAGCACCTCAGCCGGGAGATTTGAAATTAAGAGATTTGAATGGTGACGGGGTGATTGATACAAAAGACCAGACCGATCTTGGGAATGCCCAACCTAAGTTTTATGGAGGATTTAATCAGACATTCCGTTACAAAAATTTTGACATGAGTTTATTCTTCAATTTCTCTGTCGGAAATAAAGTGTATAATGCTAATAAAATTGAATTTACAACCAAGTATCAATATACAGACCAGAACATGTTAGCAGAAATGGCAAATCGTTGGAAGTGGTTCAATGCAGATGGTGTGAAAGTTACAGATCCTACGGAGTTGGCAGCTCTTAATGCCAATACTACAATGTGGACACCAACCGGCGGTAACTATTTTCTGCATTCTTATGCAATAGAAGACGGTTCTTTTCTAAGACTTAATAACATAACAATAGGCTATTCTTTACCAAAAGATTCTCTTAAAATGCTTGGTATAACCAATTTCAGATTGTATGCAACAGCCAATAATGTATTTACGATCACAGGTTACTCTGGCTATGATCCCGAAGTGAGTACAAGAAAAAGCACGCTTACACCAGGGGTAGATTATGCGGCTTTTCCGCGAAGCAGATTTTTCTTAACCGGTATTGATGTAACTTTTTAATTCAAAAAAATGAAAATTAACAGATTAATTTATATTCTTAGTTGTTTGGTTGCCTTCAGTATTTTTACATCTTGTGAAGACTTCCTTAATGCAGAAAATATTTCCAGTTCCAACGAAGCACAACAGTTTGACAGCACTGCCGACACTTTCAGCGCATTAGTTGGTGTTTATAACCAAATAATTGGTGATGATGGATATGGACAGAGACTGAATTTATATTATCCCCAGTCGGCTGATGATTTTAAAACATCAGGAGATTATAACTGTAATGACAGAAGGGGAATCAGTACGTATGGCGCTTGTACTTCTAATCCGGATCTTAACAGACCGTTTTTAAAATTATATTCAGGGATTGAAAGAGCTAATCTTTGTATCAAAAACATTCCTTTATCACCAGTTTATCAGACAGGTTCAACAGCTGATAAAGCGTTAATGGATCATTACTATGGCGAAGCTTTGACACTGAGAGCAATGTTCTATTATGATCTTATCAAAAACTGGGGTGATGTTCCGATGCAAATGGTGCCTTCATCAGATTTGGAATCGGTTTATTTACCAAAAACGGACAGGGATATTATTTATGATAAAATTATTGCAGACCTTGCAACTGCTGCACAATTAGTTCCCTGGAGATCAGAATCAGGAACATCTAATACAAGATTCACCAAAGCTGCTGTAAAAGGTCTTAGAGCAAGAATTGCTTTGGCTAGAGCCGGGTATTCTCTTAGAAGAGATCCAAGAGTTATGGCAAAAGGATCTAATTCCGAGGTGTATTACAAAATTGCTTATGATGAATGCAGAGATATTATCAATTCCGGGCAACACGGTTTGAATAGCAGCTTTGAAGCAGCTTTCAGACCATTGCATGAGAATACGGAAGATGCAGCACATGAGGTTATCTTTGCAGTAGGTGCATACGGAGGTAATGCTGCAACAGATAGTAAGATTGGTTATTACAACGGAATGCGACACGATGATGCTTCTAATTGGAAAAGTAGTGGCGGTATCAATGCTATAGCAACTTATTTTTACGAATTCGGAAAATATGATGTCAGAAGAGACCTTACCGTTGCGTCTATGCAGATCAATGCTACCAACCAGGCAATATTGTCGACCGGCGTTTTGTGTACAGACGGAAAATTCAGAAAGTCTTGGACAAATGTTACAGGAACTGCACAAAATCTTGCTATCGACTGGCCATTGTTACGTTACTCTGACATTCTTCTAATGTTTGCTGAAGCAGATAATGAAATCAACGGCAATCCTTCTGCACAAGCTGTGGATGCGGTAAGACAAGTTAGAAACAGGGCATATGCAGGTAACTTGGGACAGGCTGGAACAATTCCGACAGATAAAACAGGATTCTTTAATTATATTGTTCATGAGAGATTATTGGAATTCGGAGGAGAAGGTCTTAGAAAATATGACTTGATCCGTTGGAATCTCTTAGCAACAAAAATTGCTGAAACCAGACAAAAGCTTTCAGATCTGTTAAATGGAACGGGACAGTATGCGAATGTTCCATCTTATCTGTATTACAAGGTTTCTCCATATGACAAAACAAAATCCGCACAGGCAGCACTTCAGGCAATTGATGTGTATGTTCCTGCGGGTGTTGACAGATCAGACGTATATTATATGCCGTCAGTAGCAAATACGCCGGCAGGCTATACAAGAGTCAATTGGAGAGCAGCTATGACAGCTACTTACATCAATGATCCTGCAAAAGGATACGCCCAATATTTTGAAGCAAATAGAAAAGAATTACTTCCTATCTATAACGATATTATACAATCAAACTATAATCTGACTCAGGATTACGGTTATTAGAAATAGAATTCTGGACTAGAATTTTTTTAAGTTATTATATTTTTAATTTTTTTTGAAGACTCACTCTATCAGGATTTTATATCCTGGTAGAGCTGAATCTAAGGGATTTTTGTCCAAAATTTAAACAAAAACTATATTCTATTATTTAAAATTAGTTAATGAGAAGGGTTCGTTGAAGTCAACACTAATTATAATAATTACATTTTATAAAAACTCGTAAAAGACTCATTAAAATAAATTTTATATGAATAAATTTAAACTACTTTATGTATTCTTGTTATTTGTAATGACGCAGGTATCAGGACAGTCTGTTACATTCAACGAATCTGCAGGCTGGGTAGAAACAGCCTTTGTAAAATGGCAGCCGGTAGAAAATGCCGGAAGATACAATGTTTACTATTCCGGTGAAGGCGTTGTAAACAAGCAGGTTGATGATTATTTGATTCGCAGTTACGGATCATATTTCAGAGCTGACATTTTAGGACTGAAAGCAGGTAATTATACCATTACCGTTAAACCGGTAATTTTAGGGATTGAAGGCTCAGGTTCTACAACCGGTGCTTTGACAGTTCTTCCACAGGACAGGAATGGTTTTGCCTTTAATGGTGGAAGAGTTCCAGGTGGTTACAAAGCCGACGGGACGCCAAAGGATAATGCTGTCATCTTGTATATTACAGAGAAAAGTAAAAATACGATTTCTTTTAATGTAATTACCAGTAACAATGGAAATACGACTAATTATGTTGGGTTTCAGAACATCTTTTCCGGTATCAAAAAAGGAATTGATAAAAGACCTTATATTTTTAGATTAGTTGGTAATATTACCGATTTTACAGATATGGAAGGCGGTGATCTTGTGGTTGAAAACAAGAACAATGATCAGAGCTATATTACTGTAGAAGGTGTTGGGAATGATGCAACGGCAAATGGCTGGGGAATTCGTGTAAAGAATGCGACTAATATTGAGATTGCGAATCTTGGATTCATGAATTGTGACAGCAGCGAAGGCGATAATATTGGCATGCAGCAAAACAACTCTTATATCTGGGTTCATAATAATGATTTGTTTTACGGACATGCCGGCAGCGATGCGGATCAGATCAAAGGTGACGGTGCACTGGACAACAAAGGAACTTCATACGCGACTTATTCTTACAATCATTTCTGGGATTCAGGGAAATCAAGTTTATTAGGATTGAGCGAAGGAACAACGTCCGGATTATATGTAACATACCACCACAACTGGTTCGATCATTCAGACTCAAGACATCCAAGAGTTCGTTATTATTCGGCTCACATTTACAACAATTATTTTGACGGAATTTCTAAATACGGTTCAGGATCTACGGAAGGTTCATCTTTATTTTTAGAAGGGAACTATTTCAGAAATTCTAAAAATCCAATGATGATCTCTTTACAAGGAACAGACGTTTGGAATCCTTCAAAACAAATGAACGATCCAACCAATCAAGGGACTTTTTCTGGAGAAGACGGGGGAATGATCAAAGCTTTTAATAATGTTATGGATGCAGATATTGCAACCAATTCTATGCGTTTTGTAGCTTATGCAGACCCGAATCCTTTATACAATATCGAAGGAAAAATCAGTTCATTAACAGATTTTGATGCTTACCTGGCAACCTCACGTGGAGAAATAGTTCCTAACACGGTCAAATCAAAAGTAGGAGCAAACTCATATAATAATTTTGATACAGATGCTTCTCTTTATGTAAAGAATCTATCTGTTGAAGATCCGACTGCTGCTAGAGACAGAACAAAATTATATGCAGGACGTGTACAAGGTGGCGATTTCAACTGGACTTTTGATAACGCTGTTGATGATAAATCTTATACAGTAATTACAGGCCTCAAATCAGCTTTGACTGGTTATGGAACAACTATGGTTTTTATCCAGGCAGAAGGCGGTTCACAGACTTTGGTTAACACGTCAGGAAACAAAGATCAGACGGTAACTTCAGGATCTGCAGTGGCTCCTATTGTATTTACTTGGGGTGGAGATGCGACAGATGTGTCGTTAACGGGTGTTACCAATGGTCTTACATTTACAAAAGATTCAACTGCTAAAACTGTAACAATTACCGGAACTCCGACTCAAACTACAGCTTACACAGTTACAACAGTTGGGTCCACTGGGACAGCTGTTTCTATCAGCGGAACTGTTACAGTCGGTTCAACCGGGAATCCGGGTTCAGATGGATTGATCCATAACTTCACAACTTCCGGGAAAATAAGTACATTCTACACCATCACAGGTAACATGAATTCTACAGATGGTTCTCAGTCTTATGACGGATTTACACTGACTAAGCGTTTCAAAATGGAATCTGCTACAAGTATCAATTATACAACAACTGCAGTATCAACTTTGGTATTGGTTTTCGATGCCGATTTTGCTAAAAATGTGAAATTTGATGGCGTTAATTACACTGCGGTAAACGGTATTGTGACAATCCCTAATGTCGCAGCAGGAGCACATAGCATTACAAAAGGAGATACAACCAACCTTTATTATATTAAAACAACTTATGCATTAGCAGCCAATGATATTAATAAAGCGCAGATAACTTTATATCCAAACCCGGTTTCTGATTATTTGCATATCAATACTGCTGGAGAAAAAATGCAAAGTATTAAAGTTTACAATTTTGCAGGTGCATTGGTTAGGAATATAACGGATGCAAAAGCAGATACAGTTGATTTGAGAGATCTTACAACAGGTAATTACATTATCAGCATCACAACTGATAAGGGAGTAATCACTAAAAAGATTATCAAAAAATAAACTTAAATCATCTAATGTCAGCCTGTAGCATTCAGGTCACATTATTTAATTGTTAAATTCATACAGGTTTTCATCCCGAAAGGGGTGGAAACTTGTATATTTAAAAAGATTGGCACGGCTCATACAAAAAAAATTTCTAGAAATAGACATCAAAAATTTATAGCTCTGTAAGAGCGATATGTTTGTAGTAAAATATTAAAAAAACAAAGAGCTCCGTAGGAGCGACCTGTTAATAGAATCAACATCAATGAAAACCAGAAATCCGTTATTGTTTTTTTCTTTCATCTTTGTTTTGATTATTATCAATTCTTTCAGCGTTATGCATAATTCTGAAACAATTTATACCGTTTCAAAAGACGGAAAAGGAGATTTCAAAACAATTCAGGAAGCGGTTAATGCAGTTGAAGATAAGTTGGATTCCAAAACAAAGATTATTATCAGAAAGGGAATTTACAGAGAAAAAATAATTGTTCCTGCAGCCAAAGGGGCTATTTGTTTCGAAGGTGAAAGTTTGGATGAAACCATAATTGTTAACGGCGATTTTGCATCAAAGAAAAATCCCGAAGGAAAAGAAATGGGAACAACAGGTTCATCAACCATTTTTATTTTTTCAGACAACTTTTCGGCGAAGAATGTCACTTTTCAAAATGATGCCGGAAAAGTAGGACAAGCCGTTGCTGTTCTCATTACAGGCGACAAAGCTATTTTTAAGAATTGCAGGTTTCTCGGATTTCAGGATACCTTGTATCTGAAAGGACAGCAGGATGTTCCTGAGCCCAAAAGGGAAATCCGTCATTATTTTAAAAACTGTTACATTGAAGGAACAACTGATTTCATTTTCGGTGCGGCAACTGCGGTTTTTAAAGATTGCACAATCTATGCGAAAGAAAGTGCAACTTATCTCACAGCAGCTTCAACTCCGGAAAATATAAGGTTTGGTTTTGTTTTCATCGATTGCAAAATCAAAGGCGAGGCGAAACCAGAATCTGTTTACCTTGGAAGACCTTGGCGACCTTTTGCTAAAACAGTTTTTATCAATACAGAAATTTCAAATATCATAAAACCCGAAGGCTGGCACAATTGGAAAAAGCCGGAAGCTGAAAAAACTGTTTTTTACGCAGAATTCAATTCGACCGGAAGTGGAGGTGATGTCAAGAATAGAGTTGCCTGGTCTCGTCAATTAACAAAGGAACAGTCCAAAGACTACTCAATCAAAAATATTCTTTCAGGAAAAGACAACTGGAATTTTAAAATAAATTAATATTAGGTCACTGAACGAAGTCGAAGTGTCTTTGCTAACTTAAAGCATTGCATAGAATAAAAAATTTTCTAGGACTTTGCGTTCAAACAAAATAATAAAAATGAAAAACATCATACTCAAAACTATTTATTCAGGATTGCTGATAAGTTTTATCAGTTGCTCTGCGCAGACAGATGTCATTCGGACAATCAGGAAAAACGGAAATGCTCCATTTTCTTACGCCGAATTATCTATAAAAGAAGGCGGAAAATGGGATGGTAATCAATATGTCGGAGGGACGTTTAAAAATGTTAATGAGCTTACGATTCCTGCGGAACACACAGACCATTCAACTTACATCAGATATGAAGGGATAGGTTTGGAAAACAACCAGATTGGTTATAGATTATATCTCGATTGGCGCAATGCAACGGATATTTTCGGGAAAAAAGTTAACACTTTGGTTTTGCCGGAAGTCGGTCAGGATGGCTTCGAATCATATCACCACGATGCAGTTTGGGGACAGGATATATTGAAATCCGGGCGAACGATTGGTATTGGTTCTTACGGCAGATATGATGAACAAAACGATTTTGTCGAGACTTTCAAAATGGTAAAATCAACAGCCGCAAAAGTAATCAACGAGAAAGATTACTCATATGCGATTATCAATTACAAAGGCTGGAAAACCTGGGGCGATGCGATAGATGTTCAGTCCAGACTCACGATTTTCAACAGAGACCGTTTTGTAAAAGTAGATTTAACTTTGAGCAACGCCATTTCCGGATTATGTACAGGGATCGTGGCGTTCGACAAAATACCGGTCAAACAGGTTACAGGCAAGAATAAAAAGTGGGCTTACATTGCTACTTTTGGTCAGCAGACTTTGGCTAAAAAAGATGACAATCTCGGGATGGCGGTTTTTTATCCCATCAATAGTTTTGATAAGTATGTAAAGACCAAATCCACACATACAGTGGTTTTCAAAAAGACCCAAAATGTATCGTATTACTTTTTGGCAGCATGGTCACAGGAACCAGACGGCATCAAAACCGAAACCGAGTTCTATCAGGATCTGAATAAAAAATTAGACCAGCTCGACAACGATGGAACATTGTAAATAGAATAATTTGGGCAGCTTAATCCGTCCTCCGTTCCCGCTTTTTTCTTTTTCGGTAAAAAAGAAAAAGAGCTCCACTCAGGCCGGGCTGCGTGCTATTCAACGTTAAAACAAATCATCTCGATCTGTTTAAACAGAAGAGAAAGAATAAAAGTAAGAAAAATGAAATTCAACAGACTCAGAATATTAACTATGGCTGCATTAGCATCAGGACTGTTTTTTTCCTGTGCGCAACAACCAAAACAGACCAATCAAAAAGTTTTGAAGGTTACAAGACAGACTATTTCTACAAAGCTGCCTTGGTCAGAAAGAATGATGCAATCCGAGATGAAACGTTTTCCCGAAGCCTGGATGTTGGATTTTTTTAAATCACCGAAATGGAGCTATCCCAACGGCTTGGTTTTGAAAGCTGCGGAACAATTATTCAGGAAAACGGGAAAAAGAGAATATTATGATTACATCAAAGCCTATGCTGACGAATTGGTCAATGCAGACGGCACGATTAAAACCTACGATATCAATAAGTATAATCTCGATATGCTGAATTCCGGTAATGTTTTAATTTATCTTTTCCTCGCAACCAAAGATGAAAAATACCTGAAAGCGACGCAATTGCTAAGGTCACAACTGAACGATCATCCAAGAACTTCCGAAGGTGGATTCTGGCACAAGAAAATTTATCCCAATCAAATGTGGCTGGATGGATTGTATATGGCAGAGCCGTTTTATGCTAATTATACAAGATTGTTTGATGAAGGAGCTGATGCGGATAAAGCTTACAATGATATTGTGAATCAGTTTGATATCATCCAGAAGCACATGGTTGATCCTAAAACCGGCTTGTTGTATCATGGCTGGGACGAGAGCAAAGAACAACAGTGGGCAGATAAAAAAACAGGACTTTCCCCCAATTTCTGGGGACGTGCGATGGGCTGGTACGGCATGGCTATCGTAGATGTTCTGGATTATTTGCCGGAACATCATCCCGGAAGAGCAAAACTCATGGGTTATCTTAAATCTTATTCAGAAGCTTTGGTGAAAATTCAGGACGAGAAAACGGGACTTTGGTACCAGGTTTTGGACAAAGGTGGCGAAAAAGGAAATTATCTCGAAGCTTCAGCATCATCAATGTTTGTTTACACCTTTGCAAAAGCTGTCAGAAAAAAATACTTACCAGCTTCTTATAATGCGGTTGCTAAAAAAGGCTACAACGGAATCCTCAAAAATCTAATCTCGGTTGAGAAGGATGGGACAGTCAATCTGAACCAAAACTGCGCAGTTGCCGGATTAGGCGGAACACCTTACAGAAGCGGAACTTACGAATATTATGTCAATGAAGAGATACGTTCCAATGACCCAAAAGGAACAGGCCCGTTCATCCTCGCAAGTCTGGAACTAGAGAAATAAAAATATAAGTTCTGTCAAAGCGTTCAGGTATTTTAGGTCAAATTTGACTTTTCAGAATTACAAAAAATTAAAACGAAATAGATTATAATCAAAAATGAAAATTTCTTTCAAAAAAATCTCGACAGCATTTTTTATCGCAGCTTCTGTGATGATTGTTGCTCAGACAGAACAGGATAATCAAAAAGAGAGAATCGTGCAACCTTCCACAGACAAAAACACGACCAATATTTTTTTAGCTGGCGATTCTACGTTGACCGATTATACTTTAGAAAGCAATTATCAGGAAAAGCGTTATCCGCAGCAAGGTTGGGGCGGCGTTTTTCAGGAGTTTTTTGGCGCGGACAGTCTCAAAACTTTCAAATCGAATTTAGCAAAACAAGTTTTGGTTGTGGACAAAGCTAAAGGTGGAAGAAGCACAAGAACCTTTTTTCAGGAAGGCCGGTGGCGTTACATTTTTGAAAATCTGAAACCGAAGGATTGGGTACTGATCCAGTTTGGTCACAACGATGAATCTGAGAAAAAAGTCGACCGTTATGTGGATGTTCCGGGTTACAAAGAGTATTTGAGGTTGTATATTCATCAGGTTCGTGAGAAAGGGGCAACGCCCGTGTTGGTAACGCCGGTTTCAAGAAATTATCCTTGGAAAGAAGGTATTTTAGAAGATAGTCATGTCGATTACGCAAAAGCAATGATAGAAGTGGGGCAAGAACAAAAAGTCGATGTTATTGATTTGAACAGATTGTCCAGAGAATTTTTCACGAAAAAAGGAAAAGATTTCGTGACCACAACCTATTTTATGAATCTTCCCGAAGGAAAATATCAAGCTTATCCAAAAGGTCAGAAAGATGACACCCATTTCCAGCCGGAAGGTGCAAAAGCTGTCGCTCAATTGGTTTATAATGAATTCAAAAAAATAGTAAGCAAGAAATAAACTCAAAGTTTGTCATTCCGAAGGGAATCTCGACAGTTTGGATTCCTACGGAATGACAAATATTGAAAATAAGGTCAAAAACCTTGCGACTTTAAAAATATAATAAAATAGAAATTTGCGCTCTTTGCGTTAAAATCAAAATACTGAGAATGAAGAACACGATTAAAATTTTAGCTTTAAGCTTAGCAACATTATTTTCAGGAAACGCTTTTGGACAGAGTATTTCTGATATTTACAAAAATGTAGAGTTCAAAATGCCGACAGTTGCAGAAACTTCTTTTCCTGCAACTTCTGTCAATATCAAAAATTTTGGTGCTGTTTCTGGCGGCATCGTGAAAAATACCGAAGCGTTTAGAAGAGCCATTGATGAAACCTCCCAAAAAGGTGGCGGAACAGTTGTCGTTCCAAGAGGAATTTGGCTAACAGGACCAATTGTTTTGAAAAGTAATATCAATCTGCATTTGGAAGACGGCGCTTTGGTGATGTTTAGTAGAGATTTTGCGGATTATCCTTTGGTTGATGTCAGTTTCGAAGGTTTGAACACAACGCGTTGTCAGTCTCCGATTTCTGCAAAAGGGGCGACCAACATTGCCATTACCGGAAAAGGTGTGATTGACGGCAACGGCGATGCCTGGAGATATGTGAAAAAAGGAAAAATGACCGACAGGCAATGGAAAGAATTACTGTCAAAAGGCGGCGTTTTGTCTGATGATAAAAAAATATGGTTTCCGAGCGAAAGCTCCAAAAAAGGTTTTGAAAGTACGGCCAATTTTAATATTCCTGAAAAATTGATAACTCGAGAACAGTTGGAATCGGTGAAGGATTTTCTCCGGCCGGTGATGGTGAGTTTGGTGAGCTGTGACAAAGTGCTTTTGGACGGACCAACGTTCCAGAATTCACCAGCCTGGAATCTTCATCCGTTGATGTCAAGTAATTTGATTTTAAGGAATCTGACGGTCAGAAATCCTTGGTATTCACAAAATGGTGACGGTCTGGATTTGGAATCTTGTAAAAACGTTTTGGTTTATAACAATACATTTGATGTTGGCGATGACGCGATTTGTATCAAATCCGGAAAAGATAAAGATGGTCGCGACAGAGGCATTCCGACCGAAAATGTCATCATCAAAAACAATACGGTTTATCATGCTCACGGCGGCATTGTTATCGGAAGCGAAATGTCCGGCGGTGTCCGGAATCTTCATGCTTCAGATTGTACGTTTATCGGAACGGACATTGGACTTCGTTTCAAAACAACCAGAGGAAGAGGTGGCGTTGTGGAGAATATATGGATCAGTAATGTTGATATGACGGGAATTCCGGCGCAGGTCATTGGTTTCAATATGTTCTATGAAGGCAATTCGCCAATCATCGAAGATGACCAAAATGCTGACAATGAGAAAAGAAAAGAAAAAGATATTCCTGTGACCGAGGAAACACCGGTTTTCAGAAATGTGTTCTTCAAAAATATCACAGCTTCCAATTCCTACGAAGCGTTGTCACTAAATGGTTTATCTGAAATGAACCTTAAAAATATCGTGATAGAAGATTCTTATTTTGATACCAAAAAAGCTTTAACCATCGTAGATACAGACGGAATTACATTGGAAAATGTTAAAATAAAGTACACCGATGGAACTGGTGCAACTATTTATAATTCTAAAAATGTTGACATCTCCGGATTAACTTTGGAATCTTCCAAAACACCTTTGGTAAAGGTCATCGGAAGTAAAACTAAAGCCATCAAATTACCAAAAGGAATCTCCGGAGATAAATTATCGATTTCCAAAGATGTTCCGAAGAATGCTGTAAAATAGTCAGTTTTGTCATTCAGAACAAAATTTTGCGCAGCATTATGACTTAACTTAACGAACAAAAATTTAAACGGATGAAGCCAGCCCAAGTTAACTTGAATCAAAATAGTCACCTGCGGAAGATTTTCATCCGTTTTTCTTTGGTGTTCATTTCGATTTCAAAGATTTATTCTCAGGAAATCGAAAGACCAAACGCGCAGCCTTATACAGTTGAAGCGACATTCGAAAAACTGAAAAAGAAATACTCTTTCATACAACCTTTGAATCTGGAATTTCCAAAAAATATCAAAGTCAAAAATGACTTAAAATATAAAACCAGAAACGGTAAATCACTTTTGGCGGATATTTATTTTCCTGAAAATTCATCTCAGAAAGATCCTGCAATTATTCTTGTTCACGGGGGTGGCTGGATTTCTGGAAGCAAAGAAAATGAAAAGTTTTTGGCTCAGGAATTAGCTTCAAAAGGTTATATTGCAATGGCAATCAATTACAGTTTGAGTGATTTTGCAAAATATCCTGCCGCTGTTGAAGATATCCAAGATGCTTTGAAATTCCTCAAAAAGTATCATAAAAAATTTGGTCTTAATAAAAAGAAAATTGCAATTGGAGGAAACTCAGCCGGAGCACAATTGGCAACTTTGGTTGGCGTCAAAAATAAAGTTCAGGCAATTGTCAATATCGATGGAATTGTCTCATTTATTCATCCCGAATCTGAAGAAGGTACTTATGCGGCTTATTGGTTTGGTGCGACAAAAGCTCAGAATTTCGAACTTTGGAAAGAAGCTTCACCTTTGGAATATGTCGGAAAAAACACACCGCCAACATTATTTGTCAATAGCTCTCAACCGAGATTTCACGCTGGAAGAGACGATATGATAAAGAAATTAAAACAATACAATATCCCAACAGAATCTCATGAAATCAAAGAATCTCCGCACTCATTTTGGCTGGTTCAGCCTTGGTTTGGTGAAACTCTGGGATATATTGTTGATTTTCTGGATAAAGTTTTAAAAAATTAATCCAATGAAAAAGTTGCTTTCTTTTCTTAGTTTGTGTCTTGTTATTTTAAATTTTGCTCAATCACCTTACATCACTATTATTGTGGCGAAGGACGGTTCAGGCGATTTTACAACAGTTCAAAATGCAATTAATTCGATCCGTGATTTAGGTCCGGCTGAAGCCTTGATTAAAGTCAAATCAGGAATCTATAATGAAAAAGTTGTGATTCCATCCTCAAAACATTTAATTAGGATTGAAGGCGAGAACAAAGACTGTACTATTATTAACAATGATGATTTTTCAGGAAAGCAGAATCCTTTAACCAAAGAAAAGCTTAATACATTCAATTCTTACACATTTTTGGTTGCTGGAGATAATATTAAGATTTCAAATCTGACCATCAAAAATTCGTCGTGTAATCAAGGACAAGCCGTTGCACTTCATGTAGAGGGCGACCGATTTATGATGAAAAATTCCAAAATTTTGGGTTGTCAGGATACACTTTATGCAGCGACTGATCATAGCCGGCAATACTATGAAAACTGTTATATAGAAGGAACGACGGATTTTATTTTCGGTCAGGCGATTGCGGTTTTCAAAAATTGTGAAATCAAAAGTTTATCAAATTCTTACATCACTGCGGCTGCAACAAGCAAAGACAGTCAATTTGGTTTTGTTTTTACTGACTGTCATTTGACGGCAAAAGAAGGCGTTTCAAAAGTTTATCTTGGAAGACCTTGGCGACCATTTGCGAAAACTGTTTTCATCAATACAAGAATGGAAAATCACATTTTACCGGAAGGCTGGAATCCTTGGAAAGGTGATAAAATGTTTCCTGATAAAGAGAAAACTGCTTATTATGCAGAGTTCAAAAGTTTAGGCATTGGTGCCAATCCCGGCAAAAGAGCTGAGTGGTCTCATCAGCTTTCCAGAAAAGAATTGAAGAATTATTCCCTTGAAAAGATTTTCAAAAAATCGGATAACTGGATTCCCTAAATTTGTTGCACAAACTAAAATTTTCTGTAGTCCCGGAATTTTGATTTTTCACTTATGATTTTGGGAATTTTATGCAATCGATTACGTTATTTTTTTTAACAATTATAGCTCACATGATGTATCTGAACAATATGATCTGAAAAAATAATTAAACAGTTATTTAACGATTAGGCTATTTATTTAAAGCGAATTTTAATTAATTATTAACTTAGTCTGAACTCAATTTTAAAAAATTTTCTGAAAAATAGTGGACGACATAAAAATAATTCTATATTAGAACTCTCGGTTTTTACTATTAAATAGTGTAATCGATTGCGCAATAAATTTTAACAACAACTATAAAACTCATTTATTATGAAAAAACTATTATTTTCTTTGATGTTTGCAGGGATTTCTGCAGTTACTCTCAATGCTCAGGTTTGGGATCTGGCAGATACGGCCACTTTTCCGGACGCATCTATTGTTGTTCCTACTACAATAAACGGTCTGAAATTTAGTGGAGCTTCGGGATCTTCGGCTTTTGCCATAACATCTAATTCGGTTACATTTGGTGATAATTTTGTTGCGACAAAACGTTTTCAGTTTGGCGGTAACAGTTATTCCGGCTCATCAAGCCCGGCTGTAGGATCACAGACGATGCCAACAAAAAAATGGGTAGAAGTTGCTGTGCCGACTAATTCCGTTCTGAAAATATGGGCTAGAGGCGGCGGTGCCAGAAATGTTCTCATCTCTGATAATACGGGAACGGTGCTTAGTTCCACAGCTTTTGCCGGTAATACAACAGCAGATATTGCTGTAATTTCCTACACCTATGCTGGGTCAGCGCCTTACTTGATAATTTCGTCTGGTGTTGGAGATAACTATATCTACAAGATTGAGGTTTCTGCAGGTACTTTGGCTGTAAGCGGCTTCAAATCCGGAATCAAGGCAACTGCTTTTTCAACTGGTAATACAATCCACGTGAGAGACTTGGAGTCTAAAAATACACACATTAATGTTTATTCTGCTAATGGAACCCTGGTGAAAACTGCTGAAACTTCTACGGATGCTAGTTTTGATATCGGTGCAAAAGGTGTTTACATAGTGAATGTTAAATCAGAGGCTGGCGAAAAGTCTGTAAAAGTGATGATTAAATAACCGGCCAGAAGGTAAAATTTTTCGCATTATTTTTTAAGAACTCCCTGCAGGCTTTTGTCTCAGGGATTTTTTATTGAATTATAATTATTCTTTTCCGTATTAAGAATTAATATTTATTTATTTCTGTTTATCATAAAGTTAGCATGGAAAAAGTATTCAAAAACAAATTTTATCCAAATTGGCAGAGATTTTAGTTAAATTAAGACAACCGATTGCATTGATTTTTGTCATAAAATTACCTTCTTAATAATATTAAGTTTCACAAAATAGAAAATTGGTATTACCTGAAAGTGCTATTAATAAAGAGTTTTTGATTGATGTGTGTAAAAATTAATATTAAATTTAAAAAAAATATCTTGCAATTAAATAATAATTTTATATTAGAACCATAGAAAATTTACACATAATTGTGTAATCGATTGCATTGAAATTTAAACAAACAATTAATAATTATTTATCATGAAAAAATCATTACTTCTTTTAGCTTTTTCTATTGTTGCTACCGTTGGCAATGTTAAAGCACAAACCACTTGGGATTTTTCATCTGCTGCTTGGCCGGTAATTTCTGGTGAAACTGCTAAGGTTAAAAATAATCTTGCTTTGGTTCCGGGGCCAGAAACTGTTGTTAACTTTGCTCAGGTAGAAGCTAATTCTGCGACTTTTTCTGACGGTTTTTCTGCAACAAAACGTTTCAAACTAAATGGTGGCGGTTTTACATCAACAGGAGTTAATACTACACCGACACAACGTTACATCTATTTCAAAACAAACGGTAACTCTTCAATTACTATCTGGTACAAAAATGGTGGTTCTGGTGATCGCACATTATACATAGGAACGGGAACAGCGATTTTAGCTTCTAAAACTTATTCTAATTCATCAGACGGCATTATCTACAATTATGATTATGTAGGACCAGCAAGAGATATTTATATCTATGGTGACACATCACTTAACTTTTACAAAATCACTGCTACAAATGTTGGAACAACTGTCCTTGGGGTAAATGATGTTAAAAAAGAAATGAAAGCTCAGGTTTTCTCCAGCGGTAACAAAGTTTATATCTCTGATCTTGAATCAAAGAATACAGAAGTTAACGTTTATTCTGCAACTGGATCCTTGGTAAAAACTGCCAAAGTTTCTGCTGATACAAACTTTGAAGTTAATACTAAAGGTGTTTACATTGTTAATTTGAAATCTGATGCAGGTGTAAAATCTGTGAAAGTTTTAGTGAAATAAAAACAGTTCCGGGAAAATTTGGAAATCAATAAAAATTTATAGGAGATTAAATTTTTCATTAATTAAAGTTTGATGAAACTTGCTTTCGTCAAACTTTTTTTTACTTCAATCAATACAACTGTTTCTTAAATAGTTAATAACCATTTTGTTATAAAATAATTCCGAATTAAGATTGATGTAGCAATCTTAAACTTCCAAACAAATTCTTAAAGATTTTATTCTAATGAAAAGAATATTTTTAATACTTACATTATTAACATCAACTATTGTAACTAATTTATTTGCACAATGTAATGTTGCAGGCTGGGCTTCTACCAATGGTGTTACTGGTGGCGGAACTGCTGCTCCGACTGTTGTGACAACCTATGCAGAACTGAGAACCGCCGTAAATAGTACAGCTGTAAAAGTCATTCATGTTTCGGGGCAAATCACTTTTCCAAGTGCGGGAAGATTGACGCTTAATAATCAAACCAACAAATCGATATTAGGTCTGGCCGGAGCAAGATTGATTTCAACAGATCTTACAGCTGGAGGTTCCGGAATTTTGACTTTGAAAAACAGTTCCAACGTTCTCATCAAAAACATCACTTTCGAAGGTCCCGGTGCTTATGATGTGGATGGAAATGATAATATGACAATTGATAATTGTACCAATGTCTGGGTGGATCATTGTACCTTTCAGGATGCTTTGGACGGCAATCTTGACATCAAAAATGGTTCTGATCTTATTACAATTTCCTGGACAAAGTTCGAATATCTAAAAGCTCCGATTCCTGGAGGTTCCGGAGGAAGTAATGATCACAGATTCTCCAATTTATTCGGGTCATCCGACAGTGATACGCAGGATTCCGGAAAGCTGAGAATTACAATGCAATACTGCTGGTGGGGCAATGGTGTAAGGGAAAGAATGCCAAGGGTACGTTACGGTAAGGTTCATCTTCTGAATAATTATTTCAATAGCTCCGTAAGCAATTACTGCATCTACGCAGGTTACCAGGCAGATCTGTTGATAGAAAGTAATTATTTTGAAGGTGTGAAAAATCCAATCCGTCTGGAAACAGGTAATTTCACTGCGGCACAATTGGTTGACAATACATTTGTTGGAACATCGGGAACAGCAACTGGTTCGGGAACAGCTTTTACACCACCATATTCAATTAACAAAATTGCATCTCAGGATGTTAAACAAACAGTTATGACTGGAGCCGGAGCGGTTCTGTTACAGTCAACAGACTGTGTTTTTTTATCAACCAATGAAATTAATTCTAAATCTAAATCTGATTTTTTGTTTTATCCAAACCCGGCTTCAGAACAAATTTTTTTAAAAGCTTTTTCTGGAAATAGTCAATCGATAAAAATTAATGTAACAGATATTTCAGGTAAATCAGAAGGAACTATTTACCAGGGAAATTTTAGGAAAGGAAATAACACGGTTAATTCGATTTCGATTAAAAAACTGAGCAAAGGGGTGAAAATTTTTGAAGTGAAAACAGACAAAGATTCTTATACCCAAAAAGTGATTGTAAAATAAATTTAGAATCAAATACTAACTTAACTACTAACTTTAATTACTAATGAAAAAAAATCTAATCTTACCAATTGTACTTTTCGGTACAGCTACGATTTTTGGGATCGGAAAGAGCATATCTTTTTTTTCAGATTCTGTCAATGATGATGCAAAAAAGCATTCTTCATCAATAAAAGAAAATAAGAATACAACGGAAACTACAAAATATCCGAAAATATTTGAAGCAACTCCGGCTTCTGTTAACTGGCCTTTGATTACAGATGTTACTACAAAATCCTTGGAAGGTAATCTGGAATCTACACTCAGTTATCCTTCAACTGTATCTTATAATGTCAATACAAAAATTGATTTTACCGGAGATTCTGTAACGGACAGCAATGTCGTATTTTGGGAAGGAACAAGCAGCAACAATAGCTGGACAGCAACAGGCAACATCAATACTATTAATTCGTCGGTTTATATTCAGTTGGACGTTAAGCCAACCAACAGCGGAACTTTCACAGTTAATAAAATTGAAGGATTGGTTGGAGCTGCCGGAACAGGAAATATGTATTACCAGGCTTTTTACAGTTTGAATTCTGATTTTTCTAACCCGGTTTCGATTCAGGCTGCAACAAAATTACCTAATAACGGTTCATCGGCTCTCAGTGTAACACTATCTACGGCGGTTGTACTTTCCGGAACCCAAAAGATGTATGTGAGATTTTACCCATATCTAGCTTCAGCTGCAACGAATAAGCAATTCGGATTAAGAAATATTAAAATCTCCGGAACAATGGAAGGTTCTGTTGCCAATCCTGCAACCGTTTCTACAACAGCGATGACCTCAATCTCTACAACAACAGCAGTAACAGGCGGAACGATATCCAGCAACGGCGGTGGCGCAGTAACAGCAAGTGGTGTTGTTTACAGTACCAATGAAAACCCGACAACTGCAGATTCTAAAACAACTGAAAATGCAACCTCTGGCTCATACACGAGTAATTTGTCAGGGCTTTTGCCTTCAACCACGTATTATGTTCGTGCGTATGCAACCAATTCTGCTGGAACATCTTACGGCAGTCAGGTCAGCTTTACCACTTTAGCGAATATTGTCGCACCGACTGTCACAACAACTTCACAGTCTCAGGTAACGAACAAGTCATTTGTAGTTTCAGGAAACGTTACAGACTGGGGCGGTGCCAATGTGACTGACAGAGGAATTGTTTATTCGACATCCGCAAACCCAACAATTGACAACGCCACCAAAATTTCTACAGGAACAGGACTTGGGACATTTTCGTCTTATGCTTACGGTGTTGCATCTTCTACATTATATTATGTAAGAACATTTGCAACCAACGCTGCAGGAACTTCTTATGGTTCACAAGCTACAGTTACCACAAAAGCTACAGAGCCGGATGTGATCAAAACAATAGCTAAAGACGGCTCTGGGGATTATACCACTGTTCAGGCAGCTTTTGATGCGGTTCCTGATAATTATACGGGAAGGTGGATCATCCACATCAAACCGGGAACTTATACAGAAAGACCAACACTTTTATCTAATAAGAGTAATGTATTCCTGATTGGGGATAATGCGGATACAACGGTTATTACCAATAATATCTCTGCTGGTGATATCAACCCTGATACAGGAATCGCTTACGGAACTTCTCTTTCTCAGACTATGGCTGTTTTCGGAAGTGATTTTACAGCTTCTAAAATTACTATTGCCAATACATTCGTTAATTCAACAGCAAATACACAGATCAATTCATCAACCCAGGCTGTTGCTCTTAAAACGCAAGGTGACAGACAGGCTTTTTATGATTGTAAAATTTTGGGTTATCAGGATACATATCTGGGAAACAGCATTGGAAGAGCTTATTTCAAAAATTGTTATATCGAAGGTAATGTGGATTTCATATTCGGACGCCAGACTGTTGTTTTTGATCATTGTACAACTTACATTAATCGTAATAATAGTGTTGTAACAGCGCCTTCAACAGAAGCTACCACTAAGTTTGGATTTGTATTTCTGGATTGCAATTTGACAGTGCCTGCAGCTGGAACAGCGGATTTTAACGGAACAATTATCAGCAATTTCCATTTCGGAAGAGCTTGGCAGAATACGCCAAAGTCCGCTTTCATACGATGCGAAACACCTTCTATGCTGAATCCTACTGGTTGGACAACCCCTATTAACGGAACAATTCCTGTGACATTTGTAGAATATGGCAATACAGGAGCAGGAGCAACACCTGACAGATTAGCACAAAGAGCTAATGGAGGAGTCGTTTTAACAGAAACCGATTCTCAGGTTTATACAATTTCTAATGTCTTCAAAAAAGATACAGATCCGTCTTTCGTTTTTGATTGGATGCCGGACGCAGCTGTTAATATCGATTTCGAAACTTTGGCTGTCAATGATGTAAAAGATAACAAGCTTTTAGTATATCCAAATCCTTTTACGGATAAGGTTACGATTGCATTTGATTTGAAATCTAATTCTGATGTTAATCTTACATTTTATGATGTTAACGGAAGAGTTGTCAAAACCATTAGAAGTAATCAGAAAAAAGGTTTGAAACAATTAACAATTGATACAAAAGATTTGAGAACAGGAATTTATTTTTATAATCTGAAAACAAACTCAGGAGAATCAACAGGAAAGTTGGTTAAGAAATAAAACAACTTAATCTCATAATAGAAGCCGTCTTCATTTCGGTGAGGCGGCTTTTTATAAGTTGAAAAATTCTGATTTGCAGGACTGAAAAAGCAATTAAAGAAGATTTTGGTTCCGAAAAGCAGTTGTGACACGTATTATTTTATATATTTACAACAACCGAATATTCATAAGAATATATGACGAAAAAAAACACGACCATCTATGACATTTCCAAAAAACTGAATGTGAGTGTGGCGACTGTTTCCAGGGCGCTAAACAACCATCCAAGAATCAGTCAGGAAACCAAGGAATTGGTTGCGGCTGCAGCTAAGGAAATGAATTATAAGCAAAATAATCTTGCAAAGGCACTCAAAAGCGGCGAGACAAAAACCGTAGGTGTTATTGTGCCTTATATTAATACCAATTTCTTCTCATCCGTCATCAGAGGCCTGGAAGAAGAGTTGTCTCCTCACGGTTATCGTGTGATTATTTGCCAAAGTCACGATGATGCTGCGATTGAAAAAAAACAACTGAATACATTATTGCATACTCAGGTAGATTGTATTTTTATTTCGATTTCCAGAAATACGTCTGATATGGAGTATGTCAAAAAAATTCTTAGTACGACCAATACACCGATTATATTTTTTGATAGGAAGAAAGATATCCCGGGAATCAGTACGATTACAATTGATGACCATAAGGGTGCTTATCAGGCTACGGAACATTTGATTCAGCAGGGTTATAAGAATATTTGCCATTTTGCGGGAGATCAAAATCTTGAAATCTATCAGAATCGTCTCAATGGCTATCTCGATGCACTGAAAGATTATAAACTGCCCGTGATTAAGGAAAATATTATTAATACAGGAAGTTCGATTGAAGAAGGAATCAGTGCGATGAAAAGCTTATGGAAACGCAAAGTGAAACCGGACGCAATTTTTTCTGCCAGTGATTTTACGGCATTGGGCGCCTGCAAAGAAATCAAAAATCTGAAAATTAAAATCCCGGAAGATATTGGTGTGATTGGCTTTAGTAATGAGCCGTTTACTCAATTTATGGAATTGTCAATAAGTTCTGTAGATCAAACACCGGTTTTGATGGGGAAAATTTCAGGGAATGTTTTTCTGGAAAGTATCAAAGATAATTCATCGGGAATCAGTATAGAGAAAAAACTGGTTTTAACGCCGACACTTCATATCAGACAATCATCCAAAAGAAAAAAATAAAAAACTCCCGCGATTCGGGAGTTTTACTTTTATAAGACAGATCAAACTGTTAATGGTAGTTGATTTTGCCTCCGACTACTTTTTTATCATTTCTGGTTTTCGGATTTCCATAAACATCTATTACGCCGCCGGCTCTGGTTGTTGCATCTACAGAAACCGTTGCGTTCACAGAAGCGTTTCCTCCTGCATTGGTAGTGATTTTGGTAATTTCTGTTTTTAGGTTTTGTCCTTCATATTGTCCGCCGGTATTCACGACTACGGTTTGAGATTCCGCACCACCGGAAAGTTTCAATAATCCTCCGGTATTCACTTTTCCTTCCAAGACTTTAGCATTGATATTGAGGTCAATTTGAGAACCTTCATTTGATGTTACTTCCAGTTTGGAAAATTTTACGGTATCATTTGAACTTATTCTTGCACCTTGGCTTGCCTGGATCTGATTGATGTCCTTATAATAAATAACTACTTTGACATCATCACCTTGCAATAATTTTGTAGGTTTCATTCTAACTCTTAGCTCGTTACCGGAATTTACCAATTCGACATCATCTGCTTTAGTCCCACTTAATTCAGCTTTATAAGAAGTAGATGAAACTAATTCTACAGGTATTTTGTCAAACACTTTAAGCGAAGTGAAGGCTGCTACATCTTTTGTCTGTGCAAATGAAAACTGGGAAACCAGAAATACAGATGCTGCAATGATTATGTTTTTCATGTCTTTTTTAATTTGTGATTCAGTAACAAAATCAAAACCACATCTATGTTAGAATATGTTAAATTTCCTTACAATACTGATTTTCTGATGTAAAAATCATACTTTTATCTCAGATGAAGAGAACGGTTATTCTTTTTGTATTAAGCATCATTTTTTCTTGCCAATCCGTTAAGAAAAACAATCTTTTCCTTGAAAAGAAAATTTCTGTTTCACAACTGAAAGCAGATGTCGATTTTGCTTATAGCAAATTGCAACGCTTTCATCCAAATCTCTATTGGTACATTACAAAAGAAGAACTGGATTACAAGTTTGACAGCCTCAAAAACAGTTTGTCAAAACCTTTGACGCCTAACGAGTTCTATTTCCAATTATCACCCGTCATTGCAAGTGTGAACGAAGGTCATTTGAGATTGAGGGCAATTCCAAGGCAATATACCAAAGCTGAACAAAAAGCATTCAAAACAAAGAAGCCTCTTTTTGCTTTGTTGGATTACAGGATTCTGGATGATAAGATGTTTGTGGTAGAAAATAAAGAAGATGTTGGCCAAATCAAAAAGGGAACGGAGATTATCAAAATCAATAATGAAAATGTCTCTGATTTAATAAAAAAATACAGGAAACTTTACAGTTCCGATGGAAAGAACCAGACTTTTCAAAAATATTTTATGAATCTCTCGTTTTTCAATTATTATACATTGGAAAACGGCTATCTGGATAGCGCGAAATTAGTAACCAGATACAATAACAAGCTTGAAAATGTTTCTATTAAAAGACAGAAAAAAACCGAAAAGGAAGTTATTGTAGATAGGGTACAGCCAAAAATAACAACACTGCAAAAAGTTCAGGATTATGATGCTAATTCCAAAACTTATAACAGAAGCTTTAAGTTCATGAGTCCGGACAGCAGTGTGGCATATATAAAAGTGAAAACATTCTCTGCAACTCTGGCAAAAAAGTTTTATAAAGAAACTTTTGAAAAAATTAATCACGCAAAATCAAAGTATTTGATTCTGGATATCAGGGATAATCTGGGCGGTTCACTTTCAGAGATCAATACGCTGTATTCTTACCTTACAGATAAAGAATTTACATTGATAAAGCCTCCGGAAATGACTTCCAGAACTTCCGGGATGTATCAGAATTATTTCCGTGGTCAGACTGTTTTTTCTTCAGTTTTTAGTGCTTTTGGTTATCCGTTCTTTTTGGCAGGTAATTACCTCTTATCATCCAAAAAAGAAGATCACTATTATTTCCGGGAGTTTGCTTCTCGTTCCACAAAACCTAGGTCTAATGCTTTTAAAGGTAAGATTTATGTCTTGATTAATGGTGCCAGTTTTTCCGCTTCATCCATTATATCAGCAAAACTAAAATATGAAAAAAGAGCGGTAATTGTGGGTGAAGAAACGGGCGGAGCTAATGACGGAACTGTTGCAGGTGTTAACAATACAGTCACTTTACCTCATTCTAAATTGTCTCTGCCAATAGGCCTCTTTTTAATTCGTCCTAATATTGAATTCGAAAATCAAAGCAGGGGCGTGATTCCAAACTTTTTAGTGGATCCGGAATTCGAGAATTTATCAGATTCTGAAGATAAAATCCTGAATTGGGTTTTGGATGATATTAAATTCCGCAATTCTATTATAGAGAGAAAGAAATGATATTGTATCTTATTTCTATGAACTTTTGCCTGCAGAATAAAGTCTCATTTATCATTTAAATAAAAACTTTTCCGCTGAAATTCTGCCTAATTGTCAAAAAATCCGAATTGGCAAAGGAATTGAAAAACAGTTCCTATAAATTAATCGATAATGGAAGAAAACAAAGATATACACGAGGAAAACCTGGATACAAACACGCAGAATACTGAATCATCTGAACAGGATAATCAGGAAAATGTGTCACAACAGCAGTCTGCAGAAGAACTTTTGGCAGAAGAAAAAGACAGATATATCCGTTTGTATGCAGAGTTCGAAAATTATAAAAAAAGAACTCTTAAAGAAAAGAACGAGTTCTATCTGTATGCTTCAAAAGATTTGATGACGTCTATGCTGGGTGTGTTAGATGATTTCGAAAGAGCTTTGAAGGAAATTGCTAAAAATGGCAATGAAGCAGATCTTAAAGGTGTTGAACTTATCTATCAGAAATTCAGAAACAAATTGATTGAGAAAGGTCTTAAGCCAATCGAAGTGAATCCAGGTGACGATTTTAATGTAGATTTTCACGAAGCTATTACGCAAATCCCAGCCCCAAGCCCTGAATTCAAAGGCAAAATCGTTGATGTTATAGAAACAGGTTATCAGTTGCACGACAAAGTTATCAGATTTGCTAAAGTTGTAACGGGTAATTAATTTAAGAATTTAGAAAAAAAAGGTATTAGATAATAGATTGCGGGCCAATCAACATATATCAATCATCAATTATGAGTAAGCGAGATTATTACGAAGTTTTAGAAATATCCAAATCGGCCAGTACGGAGGAAATCAAGAAAGCCTACAGAAAAATGGCAATCAAATATCACCCGGACAAAAACCCAGGTGATAAAGATGCAGAAGAAAAATTCAAAGAAGCGGCCGAGGCTTATGAAGTACTGAGCGATGACAACAAAAGGGCAAGGTATGACCAGTTTGGACATGCCGGAATGGGCGGTGCAGCAGGCGGCGGCTTTGGTGGTTTTGGTGGCGGAATGAATATGGAGGATATTTTTAGCCAGTTCGGCGATATCTTTGGTGGACATTTTGGTGGAGGCTTTGGCGGTGGTCAAAGACAACAGCAATCTCGCGGCTCCAACCTGAGAATCCGTATCAAGCTGAATCTTGAAGAGATGATTAACGGGACACAGAAAACCGTTAAAGTTAAAAAGATGAAATTGGCTGCAGGTGTTACTTCTAAAACCTGTCCTACTTGCCAGGGAAGCGGTGTTCAGGTAAAAGTAATGAACACGATGTTCGGACAAATGCAAACACAAACCACTTGTGGCACTTGTCAGGGTGTTGGAAAAGTGGCTGACAAGATTCCTTCCGGAGCTAATGCACAAGGCCTTATCAAAGAAGAGGAAGAAATCACCATCAATATTCCTGCTGGGGCAAGAGACGGCATCCAACTGAATGTGAGAGGAAAAGGAAACGATGCGCCGCTTGGAGGAACTCCCGGTGATCTTTTGGTTGTAGTAGAGGAAGAGGTGGATAAACTCATCAAAAGAGAAGGTGACAACCTTCATCAGGAGTTATATATTTCGTTTGCGGAAGCTGCTTTGGGCACTTCGAAAGAAATCAATGTGGTTGGTGGAAAAGTGAAAATCAAAGTAGATGAAGGGACACAGTCCGGTAAAATCCTTAGATTGGCTGGAAAAGGTCTTCCTAATATTGAAGGTTACGGCGGAAAAGGCGATATGTTTGTTCATATCAACGTATGGACACCACAAAAACTGACAAAAGAACAAAAAGAATTCTTTCAAAGTCAGCTGGAAAGTGGCGATATGAATGCCGAACCAACCGGAAAGGAAAAGACATTCTTCGAAAAAGTAAAAGATATGTTCAACTAAGCATAAAAAAGAGACTTAAATTTTAAGTCTCTTTTTTTATTTCACCAGCAATCTGTCACAAACCGTTTTGCTGAAATTCTCTTCCTGATTATTGTAAAAAACCTTCATAGACTGGTCAAATTCTTCCTTTAGCAAAACCTTGATTTCTGTTCCAAGACTTAGATTTCTTTTATTAAGGAAGTTAAGAAATTCTTCAGAAGAAGTCGTTACGGAGGCTAATTCTACTGTTTCGTTTTCTTTACACTTGCTCAATTTTTTCAAATCGGGCTGTATTACATTACCGTCTTTGTCAGGGATTGGTTCACCGTGAGGATCCACTTTTGGATAATTCAGGATTTCGTCCATTTTATCAAAAAATAGTTCCGAATGGATGTGTTCCAATTGTTCAGCAATTTCGTGAACATTCTCCCAGCCAAATCCCATTTTTTCTACTAGGAACATCTCTGTCAACCTGTGTTTTCTTACAATGAGCGAAGCCTCTTTTTTCCCGGATTCCGTCAATCTGATAGGTTTGTATGATTCATATTTTACCCAGTTTTTGTCCGCAAACTTTTTAATCATACTATTCACAGACGGCATTTTGATGTTAAGCTGTCGGCTCAGATCATTCACAGAAACTTCATCATTCTCATTCACAAGATGATAAAGCGCTTTCAGATAATTTTCTTCTGTCAAAGAATTCATATTTCAAAGATAAGAAAAAGTTAGAAGGGATTATATTTTATTCTAACAATTTAATTTTAATTGATAAATCAATACCTTTGATATCTAGAAAAGAAGAAGAAATAATGAAGAAATATTCCTTTAAAAATGATTATTCGGAAGGTTGCCATCCTAATATATTAGAAGCATTAATCAAAACTAACCTCGTTCAGCAAAATGGTTACGGTTACGATGATTATTCTGCAGAAGCCAGAGCATTAATCAAGCAAAAAATGAATTATCCAAACGCAGATATTCATTTTGTGAGTGGTGGAACGCAAGCTAATCTATTAATCATTTCTTCGGTTCTTCGTCCCCACGAGAGTGTTGTTTCTGCGGAAACAGGTCATATTTTTACCAACGAAACAGGCGCAATTGAAGCAACCGGACACAAAGTTCACGGGCTTGTTACAGAAGATGGAAAACTAAAGCCAGAGCACATCCAATTGGTTTTGGATACGCATACGAATAAGCCTCATCAAGTCAAGCAAAAATTAGTTTACATTTCGAATTCTACGGAGGTTGGGACGATCTACACCAAGAAAGAATTGCAAGAATTATCAGCATTTTGCAAAGCCAATGATTTGTATCTTTTCATGGATGGCGCAAGATTGGGACAAGCTTTAACTTCCGATATCAATGATTTGACATTGGAAGATATTGCTAAGCTGACAGATGTTTTCTATCTAGGTGGAACAAAAAATGGTGCTCTATTGGGCGAAGCGATTGTCATTACCAATGACAAACTGGGAGAAGAATTCGGATTCCATATCAAGCAAAAAGGAGCGATGTTGGCGAAAGGCAGATTGTTGGGCATTCAGTTTTTGGAATTGATGAAAAATGATTTGTATTTCGATTTGGCAAAACATTCCAACGTTCAGGCGATGAAAATCAAATCTGCTTTTCAGAACAAAGGTTTCCAATTTTTATCCGATACATTCACCAATCAGATTTTTCCAATCTTAACCAATTCTCAAATCGAAAAATTATCAGAAAATTTTGATTTTTATGTTTGGAAAAAGATGGATCAAGAAAATTCTGCAATCCGATTGATCACTTCTTGGGCAATTTCTGATGAGATGATAGAAGATTTTGTAAAAGAAATCCAATTATTATAAAACAAAAAACTCCCGACTAAATCGGGAGTTTGATTTTATGCAACGGCTTCCTCTTTCGGAAGTTTGAATTTCTTAGAATAAATCATAATCAGGAATCCTGCAATCATAAACGGTATGCTCAAAACCTGACCTGTATTCAGTCCGGCAAATTGGATGAATTCATCACCCTGCGGTTCTTTCAGGAATTCTACAAAGAATCTTACCGCCCAAAGAATGATAAAAAACAATCCAAATAACCAGCCTTGCTGATACTTTTTGTCGGTCTTACGATAAAGAAACCATAATAGTACAAACAAACAGAAATAGCCAACGGCTTCAAATAATTGGCTTGGATAACGCGGAATCGTCACACCATATTCGGAACTCTGCTGTGGGAAAAGAATCGCAAATGGAGAGCTTGGGTCAACCGGCTTTCCGATGATTTCCGAATTGAAAAAATTTCCCATTCTCACAAAAGCACCACCTAAAGCCACTACAATTCCGATTCTGTCATAGACCCAAAACGGATTTTTCTTAATAATTTTAAAACTGTAATATAACGTGGTAAAAATCAAAGCAATCGTTGCACCGTGACTAGCCAGACCGGAAAATCCTGTAAAATGCAAACCACCTTTGGTACTGATAGGCAAGAAAACACTGAAAAAATCTTCTTTAAACAATTCCGGCTGATAGAAAATAACATGTCCCAATCTTGCACCAAGTATAGTTCCTATTAAAGTCCAGGTGAAAAGAGGCTCCAGGAATTTTTCATCAACACCATCAATCTTAAAAATTTTTGCCATGATTACATAACCAAGCCCAAATGCAAAAATGAACATCAGGCTATAGAAATGCAGCATTACAGGACCAAGAGGAATTCCTTTCATCGGATCCCAGATTTTGAATTGGGTTTCCAGTTCAGTATTGTCGGTTGATTTCAGAATCTTATCAGATTTCAGAAGATATTTAAAATTCTCAATGTTTTTCTGTTCAAAAACAGATTCTACCGGCTTGAAATTTTTATCCAGAAACTGGAATTTGTTAGTCTTGAATGTTTCTAAAATATTCTGAATACTCGCCAAATGTTCTGCAGATTCCGCCTTGACATTATCTTCATTCAGTATAATCAATTCATTCGGAATGTTTTTAGAAGCTTGTTGATAAAGCTCATTGCTGCTTTGAGTTGCAAAAATTTTTACAGCCAGATCTTCTTGGTTATTGATTTTAAGAGTTCCATCGGAAAGACCAATGGAAGAGGTTTGAGAAGAAAATAACTGGAAAATTACTGCAAAAAGGATTAGATAAAATCTAAGAAAAATATTGTTCATTGATTGATTATTTTAATGTTGTTTTGGCGGAACCGGATCATAACCTTCACCACCCCAAGGGTGACAGCTACTGATTCTTTTGATTGCAAGCCAGCTTCCTTTGAAAAGTCCATGAACTTTCAGCGCTTCCAAAGTATAATGTGAACAGGTTGGGTCGTATCTGCAGTTTTTCCCTAGCCAAGGCGAGATACAATACTGATAAAATTTTATCATTATCACAAATGGAAAAGTGAGAATCCTGTTTAACATTTTGGTTTTACTAATACAAAAATAACAGAAAAAAGCTAATGGGAATCAAATTTAACCAACAATAACATTAATCTTTCTTTATTTTGATACTGCTATTTCCCTTCTTAGTTTTAATGGCTCGCAGAAAGTTTCACGTTTTTAACTTCTTGTATGCACAGTCTCAAATTCTAAGTAAAGTGCTCTAATAAAATTAGGTTACAATTCTTTGGTAAAAAATTCTTGTTTATTAACGGAATTTAAACTATTGTTTAAATCAATCTTATCATTATAGATTTTATATCTCAAAAACTTGAAAATGATTGGTAAAAACAAGACTTTTGCAAAATGGATAAAAGAATATTTCCGTTGGCTTTGGGCGCATTAGGAATTGGAACTACAGAGTTTGTGATTATGGGCCTATTGCCGGACGTTGCAAAATCCCTGAACATATCAATCCCACAGGCCGGACATTTGATTTCGTCTTATGCATTCGGCGTTGTTGTCGGGGCTCCCGTTTTAATTGCTTATGCGGCCAAATTTCCACCGAAGAAAATTCTGGCATTCCTGATGATTGCATTTGTGATTTTCAACGCATTGTCCGCACTGGTCAATGATTATTATACCATGATGGTTGTGAGATTCTTCTCAGGGCTTCCACACGGGGCTTTTTTCGGAGTCGGAACTGTGGTGGCAACAAGATTGGCAAAACCCGGCAAACAAGCGCAAAGCATCGCCATGATGTTCACCGGATTAACATTGGCCAACCTGGCAATGGTTCCGTTTGTAACCTGGTTGGGGCATCAGCTAAGCTGGCGTTATGCATTCGGTGTTGTTTCTGTTTTAGGACTTTTAACGTTGATTAGTTTAAAATTCCTTTTGCCTTATATGGACAGCCTGCGCACAACAACACTCAGAGACGAGCTGGAGTTTTTCAAATCTGCAAAAGCCTGGCACATCATCGCAATTACCGGAATCGGGTTTGGAGGTTTGTTTGCGTGGTTCAGCTATATCACACCTTTGATGACTAATGTTTCCAGATTCGAAACGGATTTTATCGCTTACATTATGGTTTTAGCCGGCGCCGGAATGGTAGTCGGGAATTTTCTTGGCGGTATAATGGCTGACAAAATGCGACCGGCTTTAGCTGCGGCAATTTTGCTTAGTGCGATGATTCTGGCTCTGATTGGTGTTTTCTTCTTTTCAGAAAACCAGTCGGTTTCATTGGTTCTGACTTTTGTCTGTGGTGCTTTATCTATGGCTGTGGGAACACCGGTTAATATTATAATGCTGCGTTCTGCCAAAAACTCGGAAATGATGGCGGCGGCTTTTATGCAGGCGGCGTTCAATGTGGGAAATTCACTAGGTGCTTTCTTTGGTGGTTTACCTTTGGAATTCGGTTTGTCATATAATTATCCTTCGTTGGTTGGTGCTGGTTTAGCAGGAATCGGGTTGTTGCTTTGTATCGCATTTATCAGAAAATATAAGCCGGTTATTTAGACTTATCAATTGTCCGGAAAGTCAGACTGATTCTCGGTTTGATGATTTTTGTGGTCGTTGGTAATCTGTGAAGCCAGAATTTTTGTGTTGTATCTTTCATCATCAGCAGGCTTCCGTTTTCTAGAATCAATGAAACTAATTCTTTCGTAGTTTTATGTTTGAAATTGAATTTTCGCTCTGCACCAAAACTCACGGAACTAATTGCGCCATTATCTTTCAAATCCTTTTCGCCGTCACTGTGATAAGCCATTCCTTCGGATCCGTCTTGATAGAGATTCAGTAAACAGGAATTAAAAGTTTCGCCACTTACGTTTTCAATTTTTTCTTTAATTTCAAGAAGAGTTTTGTTCCAGGGCAACGCTGTTTTTGTTCTTCCGGAATAAGTATAACTGAATTCCTCATTACCGTACCAAGCCACTTTTCTTTTGGTTTCAATCAATTTTCCGAAGATGACTGCTTCATCACTTTTCCATTCAACTTCGGTCATTAATTTGTTGAAATAGTTGTTCGCTTCTTCCTCAGAAAATATTTTTCCATAGTAAGAAGTTGTTCCATCGTAGGGCAGAATGTTTTCTATGATGTCGAATTGGTCGTCAAAAAGGCTCATTATTTATTTTCGTCAAAATTATCGTAATAAGTAAAATCTTTGGTAATTTTTCCATTCTCAATGGTGAAAATTGTACAAATCGGCAATTCAAATTTGGAATTATCCGGCGCAGTTCCTGTCGAAACAAATTCAACAATGACATTGTTATTGCCAGATACATAAATTGTTTTGATCTCATCTTTCAGGTCAGGAAAGATTTCGGTTAACTCCGAATATTTCTTGACAAATTCTTGTCGGCTTTGCTTTACAATTCCGATTCCGAAACTTGGATCTTTAAATTCTGCGTTTTCCACGTAAAGTTCAGAGAGCGCTTTCCATTGATGTTGGTTGAACAGTTGGAAATATTTCTTTACGAATTGTTCATTAGTCGAATTGTCCTTCGAATCACAATTGTTACAGGCAATTGTAATTACAGAAACAAATAATGCTGTTATCAGAATTTGAATGATTTTCATATTATATTTTTTTAGATGCTCTTAATTCGTTCCTCTTCCAAATCAATCTGGTACAATTGCTGACGGATGATTTCCTCATCAATTTTCGGATCTTGATTCAGTTCTGTCAGATATTCTCTTTGGTTTTCAAGAAGTTCGTAAAATATTTCTTTCGATTCATTGCTCATCCAGCTGTCGTCATTCGCATTGATTTTTTCTTCCCAATGTTTCATAATCCTTTCAAATCCCGGATTTCCATTCAGACCATTGTCATACTTATATTTCAATTTGTCATACTTATATTTCAATTTGTCATAGATATGGTGTCGCAATCCGTGCTTGATTTTTCGCCTGGTTTCCAATTCGTCATCTTCATTGTAAATTCCGCCAAACAAACCTGTTCTTTGAATTAGCACAGGCAAGGTAAGCCCCTGAATCACTAAGGTCAATAAAATGACAATAAATGTGATGAATAAAATTAAATTTCTGTGCGGAAATGCTTCGCCATTTAAAGTCACCGGAATAGCCAAAGCAGCAGCCAGTGAAACCACACCACGCATTCCCGTCCAACCGAGAAGTAATGGCATCAGATAACGTCTGCGTCTGGATGAAGCATTAGGAATGACACTGGGACGGAAAATAATCGTTGCCACCAAAGCCGCATAAGCACTGATAATTCTGGCCAAAATCAAAACAGCTGTCACCAAAATGCTATAACCAACTGCCGTTCTTACCTGAACACCCTCGGAACGGATGCCGTCCACAATCTCCGGAAGTTCCAATCCTATCAGCAAAAACACGACGCCGTTGAGAATAAAAACAAAGCTTTCCCAAACGCTGTAACCTTTGATTCTACTGGCGCTGTTAAGAAAAATCAAACGTTTGGAGGACATATACAATCCGCCGGCAACTACCGCCAAAACGCCGGAACTGTGGAGTAATTCTGCAGCGAGATACATAAAATAAGGTTCAATCAATGTCAATGCGACATCAGAAGCAGGTTCTGTATCCAGTAATTTGTGAATCTGAACGAATAACCAACCCAAAACCAATCCGATTCCAGCGCCGCCGATGACCATCCATACAAAGCTGGTAGCTGCTTCCTGCCAGATAAATTGTCCAGTCCCGACAGCAATCAGTGCAAATCGGAAAATAATTAATGAAGAAGCATCGTTCAGGAGACTTTCGCCCTCAAGAATTGCTGATGTTGATTTTGGAATTTTGACAAATTTGGTAATAGCACCCGTACTAACAGCATCAGGAGGCGAGACAATTCCGCCCAAAAGAAATCCCAATCCGATGGTGAAGCCGGGAATAAAATGATTGGCGAAAATAGCTACTGACAATGCCGTAAAAAAAACGACCAAAAATGCGAAACTGCCGATGATTCGCCACCATTTTTTCATTTCTTTGAAAGAAATGCTCCAAGCTGCTTCGAACAGTAAAGGTGGTAAGAAAATGAAAAATATAAGGTCCGGGTCTACTCTCACCATTGGCAAACCGGGAACAAAACTGATGAGTAAGCCGGCAACCACCAGCAAAATAGGGTAGGCGATTCTCAGCTTATTGGCCAAAATGGTAAGCAAAACAATGGCCGCAACCATAGCAAGCAAAAAAGGTAAAAGTGTATGCATTAATTATTGTTGTGTTTTTAAGTTCAAAATAATTCTTAAAAATATAAAAATGCCCGAATTTTTCCTATAAGTTATTTCTGATTTTAGAAACCTTTGTTTGATTATTCTTATTTTTGCAGTCGATTTAACATTTATCAATCATCATTTATTTTATATAATGAAGCCGAGCTTAGCAAAAGGAACCAGAGATTTTACTGCGAAAGAAGTTTCCAGGAGAAAATACATCATCAATACATTACAGAAGAATTTTGAATTGTTTGGATTCCAGCCTTTGGAAACGCCAAGTTTCGAAAATCTTTCAACTTTGACAGGAAAATATGGCGAGGAAGGTGATAGATTGATTTTTAAAATTTTGGAATCAGGAGATTTTTTTAGAAATAAAAGAAATAGTCAGGAGGAAATATTTGAACTGTTAAACGACTTTGATTATTTTTTAAATGAAGCAGTTTATAATGCATCAAATAATTTTTCTTTTCACAATTTCAAAAGAAAATATGATATAAATTATTTTAATTCCTTTTTTAATAATGAAAATCAAATTAGTAGCTTAGAAAAGCTAAGGGATTTTATCGTTCATAACGGATACGAATCCTTTGAATTATCAAAAGAAAATAAGCAGGTAAAGGAAATTTATGATAGACTTAAATATTTATTTTTACTAGGATTTTATAATACAGTTGTATTAGATAGTAAATCAAGCATTGCAACTATATCTGACAAGGCACTCCGCTATGACTTAACGGTTCCATTCGCTCGTTTTGTAGCTATGAATCACGGACAATTGGCTTTTCCTTTTAAGCGCTATCAGATTCAGCCGGTTTGGAGAGCTGACAGACCTCAAAAAGGGAGATTTCGAGAGTTTTATCAATGTGATGCGGATGTTGTAGGAAGTACCAGTCTTTGGCAGGAAGTGGAATTGTTACAGTTGTATTTTAAATCATTCCAGGATTTGAAATTATCCGTTTCGATTCACATCAACAACAGAAAAATTCTTTCCGGATTAGCCGAATATGCCGGAATTGCCAATCAATTGATTGATTTTACCGTTGCGTTGGACAAGCTTGATAAAATTGGAAAAGATGGCGTTGTAAAAGAAATGCAGGAAAAAGGCATTTCTGAGGAAGCGATTTTCAAATTGGATTTTCTTTTCAATCAAACGACTGATGCTTTGGAAAATCTTCTTAATCTTAAAGAAAAATTCGCTGGAAACGAAATCGGACTGAAAGGTGTTGAAGAATTGGAATTTGTTATTACTAATGCTTTGAATCTCGGCATCGATTCTCAGAATCTTGTTTTTGATATCACTTTAGCCAGAGGTTTGGATTATTATACAGGCGCTATTTTTGAGGTTAAGGCCGATGAAGTCGTAATGGGTTCTATAGGTGGTGGCGGTCGTTATGACAATCTGACGGAAGTTTTCGGCGTAAAAGATATTCCGGGAATTGGTATTTCTTTTGGTTTGGACAGGATTTATCTCGTAATGGAAGAATTAGGCGTTTTTCCTGAGGATTCTGAGAACAATGTCAAATACCTTTTCGCCAACTACGGAGAAGCCGAATCCATCGAAGCTTTGAAACTGATTTCGGAATTAAGAGCAAAAAATATTTCCGCAGAACTATATCCCGAAGCTTCCAAACTGAAAAAACAATTTACTTACGCAGAGAAAAAAGGCATAGAAAATCTTGTTTTTCTTGGAGGAGAAGAAATCAAAAGTCAATCAGTTACCGTAAAGAATTTGCAAACCGGAGAACAGCAAACATTAAAAATCGAAGAATTTTTAAATTAGATACTATTAATTCTCCGATATCAGACCAGGTATATTTCCCATAGCTTGATAATTAGAATTATCAAGCTCCTTTTTTCTGTTTCTGATAAAATCTGTAGGTCTGATTCCATTGATTTCAAAGAAAAGATCAGAGAAGTTCTGTCTGGAAGCTATACCACATTCTTTTGCCAACGTATCAATCGTATAATTGAGATAAACATTCTTTTCGAACAATAATTTGGTTATGTGTCTGATTCTCAAGTCGCCCAGGTATTTGTTGAAATTCATTCCTTTGTGCTCATTGATGACATGAGAAAGATAGTTTGAATTGGTATCCAGTTGAATGGCAAGCTTCTGAATGGTAAGACCTTTCTGTGTGAACTGTTTTTTCTCCTCAAATATTTTGAGTTTATATAATAATTCTTCTTTTATTGTTTCCGCAATATGAGTTTTTTTGTCATCGTGATTTACGGAACTGACTGTTGGAACAATATTTTCAGGACGGGTATAATTATGATTTTGTAATTTTTCCTGCAGCAAAAAATATTTTTGGAGAATATCCTTTTCTTTTTTGAATTTTTTATATAAAGTAAAAATCAGGAATGCGGCTAAAAAAGCCAGAAAAGTTATAAAAACACTGCTCCATATATTAGCCTTTTCTAATTTTCCTTTTTCTTCCAATAAAGCATTTGTATCATATTCTCTGTGGACTTTAGGCGATAGATAAGCAAAATCCCGGGAAATAATGCTGTCAGCTTTTAATAATTGCGTTGTGTAAAATAATTGCTGCTTAGCATCATTCTTTCCTTTGTAATGATTGATGAGAATCTCGTAATTTTCCCTAAGCTCCGGAAGAATAAAATCTTGCTTAGAAAAAATGGAATCAATTTTTTTGAAATTAGATATGGCTAAGTTTTCATTCTTGAGAGCCAGGTAACTTTTTCCAATATAAAAATAATCCACTGATTTCCAGGCGAAATCTTCTTTTATAAGATCCAAAGATTGTGTTAGGTAATCAATAGCAGAATCATATTTATTATTAGAATATTCTGATAATCCTTTAGCTTTCAAAAAATAACCTCTTTCCTGGGAAAAATCCGGCTCATTAAAGGTCTTGAGTAATCCGATATTGGTAAGAGAGTCTACTTTTGCATAATTTTTCAGGTTTCTGTAGCAGATAATCATCTGATGAAGACTGTTAAGATAACCTTTTGTATTGTTGAAAATCTGGAACTTATGAGATTTTGTATTATTGGATTCCGTCTCAAAATAGGCAACACATTCTTTGAATAGCTCCAAAGCCTCTTCATTATATCCCAAATAATTTTTTACAACGCCTAAGTGATAGGAAACCTTATTTTTAAGATAGTTATCACCTGTATTTTTAGAATATTTATAAGCCATTAGATATTCATCCAAAGCAGGCTTGTATTTTTTCATTTTTGCATAATAGATACTGCCTTTCAGGACATAAGCAGTAGAAATTCTGTCATCGCTGGATGATTTATAAGCAGCATCCAGACAGCTGTCAGCATAAATTAATTTTTTATCCCATGACTTTGAATAAAAAACCGCGTCGCGATATGCCTGGAATAGCTCAGGGTATTTTTTTTCGGTTTTTGCTTTTTTTATGTAAGGATTTATGTAAGAAAATGCACGGGTGTCATTCTCGGAATAGTTTTCATATCCTTTCCTGTAATTTTCATAGCTCATTGGGCCTTTGTCTTTTGAAAAAACAAATCCGCAGGAAAGGATCAATATGATAAAGAAAAAATTTTTCATTTCAAATTTTTAAACTTCATCATTTGTGTCCACAAAAATACGGAAATCCTAAATATTATTGAGAAATATTTTATAAAAAAAGATTATGAGTTAGAAAATGATATTTTTAACTTTAATACATTGATTTTCAAATTTTTATATTTGTCTCAATTTCTGAATTAGGACGTCTTGATTTCAAAATCAAGACCATAAATGCTTTCATGGGTCAAAATTAGAATATAATTTCGTCACAGAAAACGAACAGAAAGTTTTTCAAAAATTTATAAAAAATTATTACTCTATATGAAAAAATTCATTTCAATCTTAGCAATTGCTCTTGTATCTCTAAACTTTGTTTCTTGTAGACAAGATGATGTAACTTCTGATTTAGATGTTAACCCAACTTCCCAGGAAAAGTTGACTTTTAATAAAGGTGGTGTTACAGCTGATACTGTGGCTGCAAAAGCTCAAAGACCAGTTGATCCGGACCCACCGGTAAAAGATGGTACTAGCTGGTAAGACTGATCTTCATAATTAATTTTATTAAACATTCATTCTCAGCACTTATACACTGCCTCTTTCTTTTTTTTGATAGAGGCAGTACTTAATTCGGAAATATCAAAAATGCTATTCAGTCAAAATTCAATAAAAAACTATGTCTAAAATAAATAACCTTATAGTCATCAAGTTAACCGAAGTTGCTCTAATATTTTTGAAAATGTGTTTCGGTGACGAAATCTTTCGTAAAAGACCGAATTAAAAAAGTTTATCTACTTTTGCAGGAAATTAAATCCTATGAAGCCCGGACAAACTAATTCTCTTATTATTTCTGAAAAAATATCTTCTGGTTTTATTCTAAGAGACGAAAATCAGGAAAAAGCTTTTATTCAGAAAGTTTTTGCAGAAGATAGCTGGGAAATTGGAACAGAAGTAGATGTTTTTATTTACCAGGAAGAAGGAACCCTTAAAGCAACGACAGAAAAAGCCAATGCTGAAATAGGAGAATTTGCGGTGATGACTTGTGTACAAAGTCTTCCAAGCGGGGCTTTTATGGATTGGGGGATTATCAAAGACCTTTTTATTCCTTATAAACAGCAGAAGTCCAAGATTGTGGAAGGCAAGCGATATCTGGTTTATGTTTATATCGACGAGGCAACAGGATTGATTACCGGCACAACCAAATTCAAACGCAATCCGCAATATGATGAGCTTCCTTTCAAGAATGGAGATAAAGTGGATCTGATCATGATGAACGAATCAGAATTAGGTTGGAATGTTGTTATTAACAAAAAATATATCGGATTAATTTATGCTTCTGATGTTTTCAAAAAGTTATATCCTTTGTCGGAAGAAACGGGATATATCAAAACCATTCGTGAAGATGGCAAAATTGATGTGACACTTCAGCCTCAAGGCTTTGAAAATGTAGACGAATTCAAACAGAAAGTTCTGGACAAACTGCAAGATAGCTATGGTTTGCTTTATCTTTCTGACAAATCGTCTCCGGAAGAAATCAAAGATGAATTGCAGATGAGTAAGAAAAACTTTAAAAAAGCAATCGGAAGTCTTTATAAGGATAAAGCGATCGAAATTCTGGATGACAGGATCAGATTGTTATGATTTCCTATGCAAATTATCAGTTTTCCCAAATTTAATACCTATTAGTTTTTCATTGGAATCGTTTTTGTTTTAGCAGACAAAATAATAACTAATGAAAAAAATTCTTATTAGTGGCGCAACCGGACTGGTTGGTAAAAAACTCTCCAAGAAATTATACGAACGTGGATATAAGGTGGAGATTTTGGTTCGTTCAAAAAAAGAAAAAACAAATTTCAAATCCTATGTTTGGGATTATGAGAATCAGTTTTTGGAAGAATGTGCGCTGGATAATACTTATATTTTCATTCATTTGGCAGGTGCTCCCATTAGCAAACGCTGGACAAATCCTTACAAAAAAGAAATTTATAGAAGCAGAGTGGATTCCGCTCAGTTTATTTATGAGAGAATGTTTGAAAAAGATATCCATCCGGAGGCTGTAATTTCTGCGTCTGCGGTTGGCTATTATGGACAAGTGACGTCTGAATATATTTTTTCAGAAGAAGATTTACCGGCACAAGATTTCCTTGGTAATGTTTGTGCGGATTGGGAATTGAAAGCCTTACAGTTTCAGAATCTTGGAAGCAGGGTAGTGAGAATCAGAACAGCAACGGTACTTTCTGAAAAAGGAGGTGCTTTGGATACTTTTAGAAAACCTGTAGATTTCAACCTGGGAGCACCTTTAGGGACTGGTCAGCAATATTTTCCCTGGATTCATATTGATGATTTGGTGAATATTTATTTCAAAGCGGTAGAGGATGTGTCTATGAATGGGGCTTACAATGCATCTGCTCCGGATTTTGTAACTAACGAAATTCTCACCAAAAAACTGGCTTCACATCTTAATAAAAAATTGTTCCTCCCTAACGTTCCAAAATTCGTTATAAAAACTGTTCTGGGTGAAATGTCGGTTTTGGCGTTGGAAGGAAGTCGCATTTCTTCAGAAAAAATTGAGAATTCTGGATTTAATTTCAAATATAATAACCTGGATTCTGCACTTTCAGATATCCTTTGATGTATTAATTGCTTTTGCAAATCGATATAAAAGCCTTATTTTTATCAAAATTTTTCAATGAGACTTACCGAAGAAAATCAAGAAAAACTTTCTGTTTTAGAAAAAATAGCCAATGGGATCATTTGGTGGGTCGGTTCTATCCAGTCGTTGATTTTTCATACGATATTTTTCATTGTTTGTTTTGCGTTGCCGATTTTCAATATTGTTGAATTTGAGCATATGTTATTGGTTTTGACAACCGTTGTTTCTTTGGAGGCGATTTATTTGGCGATTTTCATTCAGATGTCAGTGAATAAAAGTTCTGAACATATTGAAGATTTGAAAGAAGATGTCAATGAAATCCAGGAAGATATTGATGAGATCCAGGAAGATATCGATGAAATCCAGGAAGATATTGAAGAGATCCAGGAAGACGTAGAAGAAATTCAGGAAGATGTTGAGGAAATCAGTGAAGACGAAGACGAAGATGACCACAGTGAACGCGCAAGAACTGTAATGCTGAAAAGCAAAGTCACGAATAACAAGAATGACATCAAAAACCTAAAAGATAAAATAAAAGAGTTGGAAGGCTTAATAGAAAGTCTTAAAAAAGAAGAAGAGTAGATACTGTTTTATAATACTAAATAATTTTGTCAGTCTGAAGCTCTCGAAGACCTAAACACTAAATTTCCAATTTCATAATCTTCTCCATCTGTTTCTGGTTCACTGATTCCGGGATCATTCTGAAAATAAAATTCCTGACTCCCGTAAAATTTTCCCATTGCGCAATCTTTCCGATTGTCCAGCTTGTGTTCACAATGTGATAAACTTTATTTTTCCTGATTTTTTCAAATTGATGAAAAACTTTGTTCCAGTCTTTTTCAATTTCTAAAAGTTTTGATAAAATATAAGCGTCTTCAACAGCCTGACAGCCGCCTTGTCCCATATTCGGCGTCGTGGCGTGTGCAGCATCACCAATCAGGCAGAGATTTTCTGCTGACCAGTGATTCATTGGCTTGATGTCAATAATGTCATTGAAAATAATATTTGCTTTGGAAGTTTTAGCAATCATTTCCAGGATATCAGGATGAAAATCTCTGAACTCCTCCAACAGATCAATATCTTTAGAATAAAATTTCTCATTCACCAAAGCGTACCAATACAGGGTATTTTCTCTGACCCTCACAAAACCAAAGCGTTTACCTGTTCCCCACATTTCGTAAGCGTTGTGATTGTATTTTTCAGGGATTTCGGTTTGTAGAATTCCGCGCCAGCATTTCTGTCCGGCATTTCGGATTTCGCCTGATTTTAAAATTTGATTTCGAACCAAAGATTTTACACCGTCAGCTCCAAAAACAATTTCGCTTTCAATTTCTGTCCTATCTTCAAAAGTTAAATGATAATTTTCTCTTTTCTCAATTTTCGAAAGCCGTTTATTCAGAATAATGCGTTCTGAGATATTTTCGCTCAAGATTCTCTGTAAATCCGCTCTGTGAATGGCAATGTTGCAAACATTATATTTACTTTCAAGTTTCAGAACATCGGTTTTCGAAATGGTCTTCAGATTTTTGTCCGTAATGATCAGAGCATGCATTTTGGTTCCCGCATTCTCAATTTTTTCTCTCAGCCCGAGTTTGTCAAAAATCTGCATTGCATTGCCTGCCATTGCAATTCCAGCGCCAATTGGTTTGATTTCCGGTGCACTTTCATAGATTTTGAAATCGATGTCTTGCTGCTTTAGAAAATTCCCTAAAGTTAATCCGCCAATTCCGCCACCAATGATTGAGATGCTCATTTGATTATTTGATACGTAAATCTTTTTCCAAAATTAATTTGTTCATTAGATTTCTTGAATATTTACGACTTTTTAAATGCTGTCCATCAATTGAACATTTCCTATAATATTCAATAAAATAATCAAGCTCATCAATACTCATTTCGGTAGGGTTTAAAAATCTTTTGTTCTCATCAATTTGGGATTCCGAAATATATTTTTGATTTTCAAACTCATTGATTCTAGCTTTAGGAATTTCTTCTGAAACTTCAATAATTTGATAATCTTTTTCTTTTAAATTTTGTTGATTTATTATTTTCAAATAGTCATTTAGAATTCTTTTTTCGACAAATATTTTTCCACTTCCATAGATATGTCTGTCACTTTGATTCTTTTTAACTCCAGAAATCCAATATTCGTCCCCAGATTCAATTTCAAAATAGTTTCCATTAATTCCATTTCCGTTCAAACTTTGAAATGCTTTTCCATCAAAATACAAAGTTCTTCTACTTTTAGAAAATGAAACTACACCAATCCAAGCCGGACCATTATCACTAAATCCCGTTTTTAATTCGATATATTTAATATCTAATTTCATATTATTAGATTTATTTCAAAAATACAAAAAAAGCAAGACCAAAAAGTCTTGCTTTAATATCATTCAAAGAATGAAAATCTTATTTACCAAGGTAAGATTTCAAAATCTTACTTCTGGAGTTATGTTTCAGTCTTTTGATCGCTTTTTCTTTGATCTGGCGAACTCTTTCTCTTGTCAAGTCAAAAGTTTCACCAATTTCTTCCAATGTCATCGGATGTTTCCCGTTAAGACCGAAATACAATCTTACAAGATCCGCTTCTCTTGGAGTTAAAGTATTCAATGCCCTTTCAATCTCGATTTGAAGAGATTCCAACATCAGATCCTTATCAGGACTTGGCGATTCACCAGAACGTAAAACGTCATAAAGGTTAGAATCTTCACCTTCCACAAGGGGCGCATCCATTGACAGGTGGCGACCACTATTTTTCATCGATTCTTTGATGTCTTCCTCGCTCATATCCAGAACTTCTGCCAACTCTTCCGGAGAAGGCGGTCTTTCGTTCTCTTGCTCAAGGTGAGCGTACGCTTTGTTGATTTTGTTGATAGAACCAATCTTGTTCAAAGGTAATCTTACAATTCTCGACTGCTCAGCCAAAGCCTGCAAAATCGATTGACGAATCCACCAAACAGCATAAGAGATGAATTTGAAACCTCTCGTTTCATCATATCTTTTCGCCGCTTTCATCAGTCCAAGATTTCCTTCGTTGATTAGATCCGGAAGAGAAAGTCCCTGATTCTGATACTGCTTAGAAACCGAAACCACGAAACGCAAGTTAGCTTTGATTAGTTTTTCAAGAGCAGCTCTGTCTCCGGCACGGATTCTCTGAGCCAAATCCACCTCTTCGTCAGCGGTGATCAATTCAACTTTTCCGATCTCTTGCAGATACTTGTCTAGTGATGCGGTTTCCCTGTTGGTAACCTGTTTTGTAATTTTTAATTGTCTCATTATAAAAACCTCATTCTGTTAGGTTGCATTATATTATACGATGAGAACATCAAAAAGGTTACAAATATTTTAATTTTATCGGATTAAGGTTCAATTTTAACGCATTTTAAAATTAATTAGTAAAATTTTGGGCAGCTTTTCCGCCTTCCACTCCCGCTATTTTTTGTCTTTGCTTTTCCAGCCACAAAAAATGAGCTCCGTTCAAGTCGGGCTGCGGGATTCCACATAAAAACAGCATTCAGTAATAAAATCCAATATTGTCATTCCGTAGGAATCTAGACTGCAGAGATTCCTACAGAATGACAATATTATATTTAATAATAAATCAGCAAAACTCCCATAATCAGCGATAAATTTATAATCAATAAGGACTTCAACCGCACATTTCTCTGGAAATCAATTATTCTTAACAAAAATTACGTTTTCAAAATTCTCTGTATCAATTCTAATTGTTATTTTTGCCGAATGTTTAAAAATCTGATCAGAATTTTTGTTGGTCTATCATTATTTTCCTGTGGCAAAGAACCCGTTCCAAAGCCAAAAGGAGACCTGCGTCTGGAATATCCCAATCCAAAATATCTGAATTTTTCTTCACCCTGCAATTATTCTTTTGATTATTCGGATTTCGCCAAAATCAAAGATGCAAAGCAGCCATGCTGGTACAATTTATCTTATCAGAAGATGAAGGCCAATGTTTTCATTACCTATTTCCCCATTAAGAATGATTTTCAATTGCATGTGAGAGAAGTGGAGAAAATGGTTTACGAGCATACGATCAAAGCAAGTTCTATCGACACCAAAACATTTTCTTATCCGGAAAGGAAAATTTACGGCAATTTTTATGAACTGAAAGGACAAACAGCGTCTAACATTCAATTTTTTGTAACGGATAGCACAAGACATTTTGTAACAGGGAATTTGTATTTCAATTCCCGCCCAAAACCAGATTCATTAGCGCCGGCTGTAGATTATATCAAGAGAGATCTATTACATCTGATCGATTCTTTTGAATGGAAAAAATAAATACAAATATATAAAGAGTTAAACTCAGTTAAATAAAATTATAAATGTAATATCCGATCTGATTTCGGACAAAAAAACAAATAAATATGAAATTATTAGCAGTAGGAACTGTAGCATTTGATGCCATCGAAACACCATTTGGAAAAACAGATAAAATTCTTGGAGGAGCAGCGACTTTTATTGGTTTAGCAGCTTCGGCTTTGGATACAGAAGTAAGTTTGGTTTCTGTAATCGGAGGTGATTTTCCACAGGAATATCTTGATATGTTGACTTCTAAAAATATCAATGTTGATGGTGTAGAAATAGTAAAAGATGGTAAAACATTTTTCTGGAGCGGAAAATACCACAATGATCTTAATTCCAGAGATACTTTGATTACAGAACTTAATGTTTTAGCTGATTTTGACCCAAAAGTTCCGGAACATTCTGCTGATGCTGAAGTTCTGCTATTAGGAAATCTAGATCCTGTGGTTCAGCTTTCTGTTTTGGAAAGAATGAAAACCCAGCCAAAATTGGTCATCCTTGATACTATGAATTTCTGGATGGATATCGCTTGGGATAACCTGATGAAGGTGATTGCTAAAACAGACGTGATTACCATTAACGACGAAGAAGCAAGACAACTTTCAGGAGAATATTCTTTGGTAAAAGCAGCGAAGAAAATCCATACGATGGGACCAAAATATGTGATCATCAAAAAAGGAGAACACGGCGCATTGCTTTTCCACGAAGGAAAAGTATTTGCAATTCCAGCATTACCTTTGGAAGAAGTGTTTGATCCAACAGGAGCCGGAGATACTTTTGCTGGTGGATTCGCATCTTATTTGACTAAGAAAGGCGATTTCAGTTTTGAAAGTATGAAAACTGCCATTATCGTTGGTAGTGCAATGGCATCTTTCACAGTGGAGAAATTCGGGACAGAAAGAATCCAGGAAGTTACTAAACAAGAGCTGAGCGAGAGAATTATGCAGTTCCGTGAACTGACTTCTTTTGAATCTGCAATATAATTTTAACCTTATTCCAATTTATCACTCAAAAAAGTGTTATAAATTAAATATACAAAATGAAGAAGATTTTTTTTCCTGTTTTATTGGCTTTCAGTTGTCAGTTAGCTTACTCTCAGTATCTCATAGTTGGGAAAGACAGTATATCTGCAAAAGATTATATAAGAGATAACAAATACGGACTGGAACATACAGGCCCGGATAAAGCTGTGAATGCTACCGTTGAGTTCTTGCTGCTACAGCAACTGGCAAAAGAGAAAAAAGCAGATACGCTTAGTTTCTTTGTAAATACTGTTAATCAAAAAATAGGAGAGCTAAGAGAGGAAAAGTTTTATCCGAAAACTATCATTGATCCGCTTCTGAAGGATTTTGTAAATTCTAACAAAACAGAAACTCAGGTTTTACTTTTTATCAAAGAGAAAAAATCAGATGATAAAACTGATTACAAAGCTCTGTATGAACAGGTAAAAGCAGGAAAAATGACAATGGAGGATTTCCTTGCAAAAAATGCAAATCCAGAAGCTGGTAAAGCATTTTATGTAAAACCAGGAATGTTGGATTACGAATTGTATCAACAGATCAAAAATGCACCGGTCAATTCTTACACATCATTCGTAGATAAGCCTAATGTTGTGGCTTTTGCAAAAGTGGTTGGTACCAGGCCGAGTCTTGGTTACATGGTTTTTGGTGTTTTATCTGTGCCAAAAGATGCCAATTATGAAGCAACAAAATCTAAAATTTACAAAGAGCTGGAATCCGGGAAAAAATTCCAGGCTGTAGTGAAAGATTTTGGCGCAACAGAAGAGGAAAAAAATTCCGGAGGAGCTGTAATGGGGTCACCAATATTACCAGACGAAGTTTATAATGCTTTGAAAGGTCAGAAAAAAGATTTTTACACCAAAGAGCCAATTTTGTTCGGAGACAAATATTTTATTTTTAATATTTATAATCTTGAACCTTATGAGCTTACCGATGCCAACAGAAAGTTTTTTCAGAAAGAGATGCTGGCTTCTGCTTATGGCGAAGAAGCAACAGCTAAGTTAGTAAGCTGGTTGAAAACTCAGGATAAATTTGTTGAAACTAAAGATTTTGCTGAGATCAAAAAATCCTATCAGAGTTATCTTAATCCCAAAAATCCAAAGGCTGTACTTTTCACTTACGGTAAAAACAGCGTAACTTGTGAAGATCTGAAAAAAGCTATTGATGCTCAATATAAAAGCCTGGAATTAATTCCAACTTCTCAATGGGCAGATCTTGTCAATTACCAGGCTGACCAATATATCATTGGTGTTTATGCCAAGAATTTTGAGAACCTTCCAGATGTAAAGCCTGAAATTAATGAGCTTAAGAAAAATCTCTATTCAGAATATATTTTTTCAGAATATCTCAAAGACGAGGTCAAAAATAATCCTCAGCTTTATACAGAGTATTATAACGAAAATAAATCCAGATTTGTTTGGGAAAAAAGAGCGGAATCCAGAGCTGCCGTTATTTCTGATCCGAAATTGGTAAAAGAAATTGAGAAGGAAATCAAAGATCCTAAAAAATGGACTGCGCTGAAGGAGCAATATAAGAATCAGGTGAACGGGAAAAATCAAGTTTTGGTCCATTTTGAGGAAGGTAAAATCCAGGAGAGTGCAGATATTTTTAAAAAGCACAATGTACCTTTCAAAAAAGGTGTTTTTTTAACAAAAATATCTGACAGAGATGTGATTGTAGCGATTGACGAACTATTGCCTGAACAGCAGATGACGCAAGAAGAGGCCAAAGAAGAAATGACAGATGCTGTCACCGAAAAATTGTTGCAAAAAACAATTGCCAACCAAAGAGCAAAAACAAAAGTTGAGATCCAGCCATCTTTTATGGCGGAACTGAATAAAAATTTTAAGAAATAATTATAATTTAAAATACAGCAGAATTGGTTGATAATCCTAATTTTGCACCTTAATAATCAAAATATAATGTTAAAATACACAAAATGTCTTTTTTTATTGTCGGTTTTTGCTTTCCTCTTTACCGGGAAGTTATCTGCACAATTACAAAAAGGTCAGCTTATAGATGGGATTGCAGCCGTAATCGGTGACGAGATTGTACTAGAGTCTGACATAGAGGATCAAGCGAACTATGCTAAGCAACAGGGCGCTAATGTAGGCGATAAATGTGATTTTATGGAGAGTATCCTTAATAACAAATTGCTGATCTACGAAGCAAAAAAGGATACATTGATCGAAAATAGAGCGGCGGCAATCAAAGAAATGGCTGGTAACAAATACAACCAGATTCTTGGTCAGTTTCCGGATGAGAAAACGATGCTGGCGGCGTATAAATTCAGAACATCTTACGAGATGAAAACTGCGATTGAGAAAATTGATTCTGATAATTATTACGGACAGCAAAAGTATGCAAGAATTACTGAAAAAGCAGATGTAACGCCCAATGAGGTAACCGATTTTTATAATCAATTCAAATATCAGCTGCCTAACGTAAAAGATGAAGTGACACTTTCTAAAATCAGTATCTATCCAAAAATTTCTGCTGCTCATAAAAAAGAAATTATTGATAAACTTAATAAGATCAAACAGGATATAAAATCAGGTGAAAGTTTTGAAAACCAAGCCAGAATCTATTCTGAGGACGAAGGTTCTGCTGCTGTTGGCGGACTTTACAAGAATATCAATATGGGACAGATGGTGAAACCGTTTGAAGCGGCAGCGCTTAACCTGCAGGAAGGCGATCTTTCCGATCCTGTTGAATCTGAATTTGGTTATCATTTGATTCAATTAGTCAAGAGAAATGGTAAGAAGTATGATGCAAGACATATTTTGATTAAGAGTACGCCTAATGCAGATGAGATTACTGCTGCTAAAAAAGAACTGGATAGCATCAGAACTTTGATTCTGGAAAAGAAAATAACCTTCAAAGATGCTGCTTATAAATTTTCTGACGATAAGAGTAACAAGTATAGTGCAGGAATCATGACCAATAATCAGGACGGTTCTGACAAGCTTGAAAAATTAAGTCTGGATCCTACGATTTCTTATCAGATTGCAGGGCTTAAAAAGAATGATATTACTGAGCCTTTCCAACAGGAAGATCAACAGAAAAGAAAAATGATCAGCATTGTTCAGGTTAACGATATTATTGATGCGCATCAGCTGGAGTTGTCTACAGATTATGAAAGAGTCAAGGAAATGGCTCTTAATAAAAAGAAAAACGAAATAGTAGAAAAGTGGGTTAATGCTAAAATTCCTTCTATTTTTATCTCGATAGATAACAAATATAAGGATTGCAAATTCCATAGCAACTGGCAAAAAAATAAGGTTGTAACGACTAAGTAATCAATTAAGTTATAATAAAAAAGGATGAACATTTGTTCATCCTTTTTTTGTTGGACTAAGATTTCCACCATTCAGGAAAAATGTGAGAATCATCGTCCAGATTCAATTTTTCACCAATTAATGGTGTGAAAATTTTGAAATTTTTCCCTTGACTATTTTCAAATACTTTTTGCAAAGGTTCATTCCAAGGATGTTGTGCTAAAGCGAATTTTCCAGAATGAACAGGTAATATATTTTTTGCATTCAATTCTTCTGCAACTTTCACAAACTCTTCGGGCAAAGTATGGATGTAACGCCATTTTGCATTATACTGTCCGTTCTCAAGGATTGCCCAGTCAAACGGACCGAATTTTTCTGCGATTTCTTTAAAATGAAAATCATAACCGCTGTCACCACCAATGAAGATTTTTTTTGTCGGAGTTTCTAAAACATAAGAAGACCAAAGTGTATTATTTCTTTTGAATCGTCGTCCCGAAAAATGTCTTGCAGGCGTAGATGTGATTTTGAAATCTGGGGTTAATTCCGACTCTTCGTACCAATCTAATTCTATAATTTGATCCTCCTCGAATGTCCATTTTTCGAAATGCGAGCCAACGCCTAAACCACAAATAACCTTATCAATTTTTGATTGCAGACTTTTAATGGTCTTATAATCCAGATGATCATAATGGTCGTGCGAAATAATCAGAAAATCGATTTTAGGAAAATCTTCCGCAGAATAGATGTCTGTTCCTGTAAAAGCTTTAGTCGTTCCAGGGATTGGAGAAGCATTTCCGCTAAAGACAGGATCTACCAGGAATCGCTTTCCACTCAACTGAAAGTAATACGAAGAATGTCCCATCCAGACTAAAAAATTCTCTGAAATAGGTTGTTCTCTCAAATTAATTTTTATTGTTGGTAAGGGATTTTTTGGGATTTTATTTTCGGTTTTGTCAGTTAAGAATTCCCATAATACCTGTTGCATGGTATAACCTTCTGCCAAGGCTGGTGTAAAGCTCAAATTCTGGAAAGTTCCATCCTTGTAATTCGGAGATTGTTTCATTCTGACCAGTCTTTTGCCTTCAGCTTTCCCTCCAAAAACTGGCAGGTTATAGATATAAAATAAAAGCAGCACCAATAGAATCAAAAAAGTAATCGTCATATTATTCAGTCGTTTTTTTTACCAATAAAACCCAATCGCTATCAAGGATTTTATAACCTTGTTCATAAACGAAAAAGTATTGAGCACCGTTTTTATAAGTCACGATTTGTGTGATGAAATCGAAATCAAAACCGGCACTTAGTAATTTATGACGATTAACTTTTGTTTTTCCTTCAAAATTGTGCTCAGAAAGTATTCTGTAATTTTTGCGGAGCTTATTATTAATATTCCGCATATAGTTGGTAGACGTTTTATTTTGCTTGTTATTAAAAGAGTTACGACAGGCATCGGAACAGAATTTCTTATCAGATCTTCCTATTATTTTCTCGCCACATTCCGGGCAGGTTAGATTTTCCATTTGTGTGATATTTTATTTGGGCAGCTATTCCGCCCTCCGTTCCCGCTACCTCGCCTCTGGCGGGTGAGCTCCACTCAGGTCGGGCTGCGAGCAATTCATTGTTTCTAAATTAGATATAAATTCGTTACAAACTGAAATAAAATTACATTTTCCATTTACAAACGATTACAAACGGATATAAATACTTTTTAACCGAATCCCGTTTTAAACTTTTTCAAAATTTGCATCAAGAAATCAGAATTACGACAAAACGTTCTGGTTTAGAAGTTTAATTAAAATATTATAATTATGTCGTTAAGAAACAAAGTGACATTGATTGGTCACACAGGAAGAGAAGTAGAAATTTTTAATTTTGAGAGTGGTTCCAAAAAGGCAACAGTCAGTCTTGCTACATCAGATTTTTTTACCAATGCAAATGGTGAGAAAATAGAAGAAACCCAATGGCACAATCTGACAGCTTATGGTAAAACAGCGGAGATTATGGAAAAATACGTGCCCAAAGGTAAAGAGATTGCTGTTGAAGGGAAACTGACATATAGGTCTTATGATGATAAAGAAGGTATAAAGCGAACAGTGACCGAAATCAGAGTGGAGGAAATAATCCTTTTAGGTTCAAAATAGTGTTGATCGATCTTTGATTTTAAATATTGTCAGGATACTATTGTTTCAAAAACCACAATGACATGAAAGTTAAGGTTTTCAAAGTCAGGATCTCTGAGGAGTTCCAGAAGTCGGACGAGTCTGTCATCAGCAGATTTATTACAGGTCGTGAGATTATAAAAATAAACACTCAGTTAATCAAGGAAGAAATCAACTATTGGTCTGTTTTAATTTTTTATAACGAAAAAACAGTTAAGACTACTCATGATGATCAGGATAAAAGTAAAAGTAATCTGAACACTATAGAACAGCCGTCTGAAGAAGAATTGGTTATTTATAATAAGCTTAAAGAATGGCGGTCGGAGAAAGCGAGAGAACTTCAACTGCCGCCTTATATGGTTTTTCATAATTCACATCTGATGTCTATTGCCCGATATAAACCATTTAACTTGGCAGATCTTGAACAAATTACAGGACTGGGTGAGTTGAAAATAAGAAGATTTGGTGTAGAGATCTTGGAAGTTTTGGAAAACGCTTAGGGCTAAAATTTAAGATAAAATAACATTTAGCGATATTGAGATTCTAAGTTTAACTCTTACATTTGTTATATGCTAAACGATCAGAAAATTGAAAAATTTCGGCAGATTGTAGAAAACAAATTCCAAATCTACAATTCTCTTTTTATGAGTTTGCCATATGATAAAATGACTAATATCGGGATGTTGCTTCCGTTTCTTTACGAGGAAAGCAAAGAAGGCTATCAAGTCGGAAAATCACCCGAAGAGATTGTCGAAGAATTTTTCCAGAAACATACAGAACTCAAAAGCGAAGATCAGAAAACTGAATTGCTCTTCAAGATTATACAATATATAGAAAGACAAGTTGTTTTGTTTGACAGTATAGAAGATGCTGCATTTCAGCAGTTGCATTCTGAGAGCGATTCCGGAACGGTTCTTAACCTTTATGAGAGAGCTTCTCAGGAACATCACCTTACAGCGATTCGGAAAAAGATGGATGATTTTGCGATTAAGATTGTTTTCACGGCTCACCCGACTCAGTTCTATCCGAATGCAGTTCAGAGAATTATACATGATTTGAGAGATGCTATTATTCACGATTCGGTGACGCAGATTGATACTTTGCTTCAGCAATTGGGAAAAACGCCTTTCGTTAACAAAGAAAGGCCGACACCTTTGGACGAAGCGATGAGCATTATTTATTACCTGAGATATGTTTATTATCAAAGTATTGGCGAGCTTTACAGAAAGATTAAACAAGTTTACGGAACTTCGAATTTTACACCAAGTCCGGATATTATTCAATTAGGATTCTGGCCAGGTGGCGACAGAGATGGTAATCCTTTTGTAACAGCAGCTATTACTTTGAAAGTGGCTGAAGAATTGAGGATTTCTATACTGAAAGATTATTACGGACATTTAAAAAATGTAAGAAGAAGATTGAGTTTCCGTGGTGTTTCTGATGTTTTGGAAAAATTAAGTAAGAAATTATATGCGTCCATTTTCCAGAAAGACGTCAAAATATCTGCACAGGAAATCATTGCTCAACTGGATGAAGCAGAAAAGATTCTTGTTGAACAACATAATGGATTATTCCGAGAGGTGCTTGATGATTACAGAGATCGTGTGAAAATATTCGGGACACATTTTGCCACTTTAGATATCCGTCAGGATAGCAGAATTCATCAGAAGGTGATGAATGATATCTTTGTAAAAGTTTCCGGATTGGATGTTGATTCAAAATCTAATGATGAAAAGATTAAATATCTATTAGAATCTGATGTGATTTTAAATCCTGATGATTTCGAAGATGAGATGACTTGTGAAACTCTGAAAAGTATTTATAATATCAAGTTGATTCAGGAGAATAATGGAGAACGGGGAATGCATCGTTACATTATTTCAAATTCTGATGAAGTAAAGGATGTCATGAATGTCTATGTGATGATGAAGCTTTGTGGCTATTCCGAAGATGAAATCAATATGGATATTGTTCCACTTTTTGAAACGATGGAAGGTCTAGATAGATCTGAAGAAGTGATGAGAACTTTGTATAGCGATGAGGTTTATAAAAAGCATTTGGCTAAAAGAAACAACAAACAGATTATTATGCTTGGCTTTTCCGACGGCACCAAAGATGGCGGTTATCTGAAAGCAAATTGGCAAATCTATACCTCCAAAGAAAAACTGACAACAATATCGGAAAAGAACGGAGTGAAGGTTGTTTTCTTTGATGGCAGAGGTGGACCACCAGCCAGAGGAGGAGGTAAAACTCACGATTTTTATGCATCACAAGGTAAAACAATCGCTAATAATCAAATTGAATTAACAATACAAGGACAAACGATCACGAGTGTTTTTGGAAACAAGGACCAGGCAAAATTCAATTTTGAACAATTGTTGACGGCAGGCATTGAAAATGATGTCTTCAAGAGCATTAAAAAAGATCTGAACGATAAAGAAAGACAACTGATTTCTGAATTAGCGGATATCAGTTATAAAAAATATTCTGACCTGAAAGCGCATCCGATGTTTGTGCCTTATCTGCAGGAGATGAGTACACTGGAATATTATGGTAGAACTAATATAGGAAGTCGGCCGAGCAAACGTGGCGCAGGTTCTGAACTGAAATTTGAGGATCTCAGAGCGATTCCATTCGTAGGATCATGGGCGCAGCTGAAGCAGAATGTTCCGGGCTTTTTCGGATTTGGTTTTGCTTTAAAGGCTTTGAAAGAACAGGGTAGGTTTGATGAAATCAAGGAGTTGTACAAAGGTTCTGACTTTTTCAAAACCTTGGTGCTGAATTCTATGATGAGTATGAACAAAACTTATTTTCCATTGACTTACTATATGCGAAATAATGAGAAGTTTGGTGAGTTCTGGAATGTTCTATTCTCCGAATTCGAATTGTCTAAAGAAATGATGCTGGAACTGACAGGCTATAAAATCCTGATGCAGGAAGAACCGATCAACAGAAAGTCTATAAAAATCCGTGAGAAGATTGTGCTTCCGCTACTTAGTATACAGCAATATGCATTAATTAAACTTCAAAAGAATGAAGGCGACCGGGATACTTACGAAAAACTGGTGATGCGTTCTCTCTTCGGAAACATTAATGCGAGCAGGAATTCAGCTTAAAATAAAAATCCGCAATCAAATTTTGAATGCGGATTTTTAATTATATCTATTCTTTAATAAATTTTTCAATGGTTTCTCCGGAATCGGTTTTCATTTTAAGGAGATAATTTCCTTTCGATAATTGAGTAACATTGATTTTACCAGAAGATTCAGTTTTAATTAATCTTCCTAAAGTATCATAGATTTCAATCGACCTTACAGGTTTTTCCGAAGTAATATTGATGAAATCTTTTGCCGGATTGGGATAAATTTTAATTTTAGATTTTTCGATATCATTAATGCCTAGATAAGTCTGGTAAGATTTATACAGATTCAAAATTCCGTAACCCATTTGGTCAGAATTGGAAGGATAAAGCGATGCATCTTGTCTCAGGCGCTGTTTTACATTATCTCTTGATGTTGAATTGGGAAGAAACTGCAAGAGACAAGTGATACCTCCTGCCGCTAATGGTGTTGCGAATGATGTACCGCTTCCGAAATCCGATGTGTTGTTATATGCGTAATAAGTATTACTTCCTCTCGCACTTGCATCAGGTTTAATTACACCTGCTGAATTGGGTCCATAGGATGAAAATCCTGATGATGTTCCTGTTGAATTAACCGCGCCAATTGAAAAAACTTTTGCGTTATCTGCTGGTGCAGATATATAATGCCAAGGATTTTGTCCTTCGTTTCCAGCAGCAATCAGAACAAAAATGCCTTTTTCGGAAGCAATTTGAGCACCTCTGGAAATAAATGTAGTGGTTCCGTTCATATCCGCATAGGTATAATCATAACGGCTATCATCAAATTCCGAATAACCTAATGAAGTAGAAATCACATCCACCCCTTGTCTATCCGCTTCTTCTGCGGCTTCTATCCAATATAATTGTTCTTCTGGAATTTCAATATCAGCATTCTCCGAAGCATACAGATAAAAATCAGCGTCAGGTGCCGAACCAACAAAAGTACCGTCAATATATCCGCCAATGATTCCCAAACACATAGCGCCATGAGGATTAAGTGACGTCGTATAAACACTTGAACTTTTTGTTACAAAATTGTAAGTCGCTTTGATATGTCCAGTGTCACGCATTCTTTTAAATGCGCTGCCCGTATTAACATAAGGAAAGCCCGTGTCAATAACAGCTATGGACATTCCTGTTCCGGTATAACCTGCAACATGCAACTGGCGAAGATTAATCTGGTTGGTTTGTGCGAGACTATTCCCGTAATTAAAGGTAGTTAATATATCGCGACTGGTGCTTTGCTGATTAAATTGTTTGAATTTGTTAATTTTTTCTTTTCGGATCCCTCCACTTGGGTTTCTGACAAAAGTTTCTACGTGATCCACATAACTTTGCTGAGATAATTGCGCGATTTGTGTAGATGTCGCGTTTACAGCAACGCCATTCAGCCATTTGGAGTAGTCAGTAACTGTAAATCCGAGATTTTTAATATTCTGGATATAAGTTGGCTCGATTGGCGCATCCTGATCTGTAAGAGTAATTCCGAGATTTGTCCGCCTATTAAGTGATTTTTGGGTCAATTCTGATAACGGATTGCTATAGAAAGCCGCTTTGTTTGGCTTGTCTTTGAAAAAAACAAAAACCAGTTCTGTTTGAGCGGTAGCATATAAGGAAATACCCACCGAAACAATTGTAAAAATTTTTCTCACGTTTCCGTATTTAGATTTTTTAAACAAATAAATAAATGTAAATTTACAAAATAAAGTTTTTGCTTATGAAATTGCTGTAAAAATCTTTTATAAGACAAACATTTACAAACTAGCAATGATATAAGATATAAAAGAAATTAAATATTTGAGTATGAAAAAAATCCAAATGGTTGATTTACAAAACCAGTATTATAAAATTAAAAGTGAAGTTGATAATGCAGTTCTGAATGTGATGGATTCTGCCGCTTTTATAAATGGTCCGGAGGTCAAGTCCTTTCAATCAGATCTTGAAAATTATTTGGATGTAAAACATGTTATTCCTTGTGCAAACGGGACAGACGCACTTCAGATTGCTTTAATGGCTCTTGACCTGAAAGAAGGTGATGAAGTAATTACAGCAGATTTTACATTTGCTGCAACAGTTGAAGTCATTCATTTATTGAAATTGAAATCCGTTTTGGTAGATGTAGATTATGATACTTTCACTATTGATACGGAAGCCATAAAGAAAGCCATTACGCCTAAAACAAAAGCAATCATTCCGGTTCATCTTTTCGGACAATGTGCTGATATGGAAGAGATTCTAAAAATAGCAAAAGAACATAATCTATATGTAGTTGAAGATAATGCCCAGGCAATTGGCGCAGATTTTATTTTCTCTGACGGGGCTTCCAAAAAATCAGGTACAATGGGAACTATTGGAACAACGTCATTCTTCCCTTCAAAAAATTTAGGGTGCTATGGAGACGGAGGTGCTATTTTTACCAACGATGACAAATTAGCACACAGATTAAGAGGAATTGTGAATCACGGGATGTACGAGCGTTATTATCATGATGAAGTAGGCGTTAACTCCAGACTAGACAGTATCCAGGCAGCAATTTTGAGAAAAAAATTACCAAATCTTGACTCATATAATGAAGCGAGAAGAAAAGCGGCGGATTACTATGATGAAGCTTTTGCCGGCCATGAAAATATCCTGACTCCAAAAAGAGCGAAAAATTCAACGCACGTTTTTCATCAATATACACTAAGAATCACAAACGGAAAACGTAACGAGTTACAGCAGTTCTTAACGGAAAAAGAAATTCCGGCAATGATCTATTATCCGGTTGCGCTTAGAAAACAAAAAGCGTATTATCAGGAAAGCAATCCTGCAGATTTTATCAACACAGATAAATTATTAGATCAGGTCATTTCTCTACCAATGCATACTGAACTGGACGAAGAGCAATTGAAATATATTACAGATTCTGTTTTGGAGTTTTTTGAGAAAAACTAATAATTCATAACTTATAATTAATTAAATGTCCATACTTGTAACAGGCGGTCTAGGCTATATCGGTTCACACACAGTTGTAGAACTCATTAATCATAATTTCGATGTCATTATTGTTGATGACTTATCGAATTCGGAAAAATTTATCCTTGATAACATTGAAGAGATCACAGGAAAACGTCCGATATTTTATCCTTTTGATCTCAAAAGAAAAGAATTATTGAAACAGGTTTTCGAAGCACACGATATCGAAGGTTGTATCAATTTTGCAGCTTCAAAAGCGGTAGGAGAGAGTATGACTGAGCCTTTAAAATATTATGAAAACAATTTATTTTCTTTGATTAATGTCCTTCAGGAATTTAAAGAAAGAAATATTTCCAACTTTATTTTCAGCTCATCCTGTACGGTTTACGGCCAGGCAGACCAAATGCCGATTGATGAAAATACGCCTTTGAAAGAAGCTGAATCTTCTTACGGAAAAACCAAGCAAATGGGTGAAGATATCTTGAAAGATTTTTCCAGAGCCTATAACAAAAGAGTTACTTTGCTGAGATATTTCAATCCTATTGGTGCGCACCCAACTGCTTTGTTAGGAGAACTTCCAGCAGGAATTCCTAATAATTTGGTTCCTTATGTCACGCAAACTGCTGCAGGAATCAGAGAAAAATTAAGCATTTGGGGAGATGATTATCCAACAGAAGACGGAACAGCAATCCGGGATTATATTTATGTTGTAGATTTGGCAAAAGCTCACGTTGCTGCTTTACAAAAACTGATGCATTCTGAAGAAGAAACAGTTTTGGATATTTATAATTTGGGAACAGGAAAAGGTTCGTCAGTTTTAGAAGTGGTTAAGGCTTTTGAATTGGCAAATAATGTTGCAGTTCCTTACCAGATTTGCCCAAGAAGAGAAGGTGATATCACGATTGCTTATGCTAATGCTGACAAAGCTGAGAAAGAACTCAATTGGAAATCGGAAACCACTTTGGAAGAAGCGCTCAAAACAACTTGGGAATGGCAAAAGTATCTGAAAGACAGAAATAATTAAAAATTAAAACCAATCATTTTAGATTGGTTTTTTTATGTCTTTTTCTCAGCAAAACTGAAAATATTGTGCAACTTGACTTCTGAGAAATTATTGGATTTTATTTTCGAAGCGACAATCATTGCTTTTGCGAGAATGGAAGTCGGAAGGGGTTGCTGACTTTTAAAAAAACCGAACTTATTCAGGAATTTAATAATTTTCAAACCAAAAACTTCACCACTTCTGTCAGTATTTTTTCTTTCCAACATTCCGGGTTTGAAGATAGTAGTTTTATCGAATTTAAGATTCTTAATTGCCTCTTCCAGTTCTCCTTTCATTCGGGAATAGAAAATTTTGGAATCAGGATTGGCACCATAAGCAGAAACTAAAATATAATCTTCAACACCATTATCTTTTGCTGCTTTTGCAAAATTGAATTGATAATCATAATCAATTACTTTTTGATTTTCTTTACTTCCTGCAGATTTCAGAGTTGTTCCGAGACAAGAAAAAGCGACATCGCCTTTCACAAGGTGTTTCCATTCTTCAGGATGGTCAAAATCCACGATGTGCGCTTTGACTTTTTCGTTATGAAAATCAGAACGGCGTCTCACAAAAATATCAATTTGTTCGAAGTCAGAATCCTGACAAAGCTGATTAACGAGATCAATTCCTGTAGCGCCGGTTGCACCAATTACCAAAGCCTTCATAAACTTGAGATTTGATAATAAAGTTAAGGAATATTTCCGGGTTGAAAAATGTTATAATTTTCTCGCAGATTTTAGCTAATTCAGCAAATCTTTTAATCTGCAAAACCAGCTTGATTTGTGAGATTAAATTAATTAAGTTGATTTCGATATTCATCCCAAATGATTTTAAACCATTCTGTAAAATTGTCTGGATTTTCAGAAATTTCCTGTTGCAAATCAGATATAGAAACATATCGAATTTCCGAAACTTCCTCAGGATTCAAATCAAATTCTCCGTCAAAGTTGCCCGAAAAAACATAATCCAACTCATGTTCCCAAAGTCCTTCTCCAACATCCGCTTTGTAGATAAAATGGAATTTTTCGGTCAATTCACAATCGATTCCCAATTCCTCTTTGATACGTCTTTTCGCTGCATCCAGATAAGACTCGTCCAATCTTGGATGTGAGCAACAAGCGTTGGTCCATTGGTTTGGCGAATGGTATTTTTCTCCGGCACGCTTTTGTAAAAGCATTTCTCCCTTTTCATTGAACAAGAAAACCGAAAATGCACGATGCAAAAGACCATTTTCGTGCGCCTGCATTTTTTCCATCTGTCCCAAAACTTCATCCTGAGGATTGACCAATACCACTTTTTCCATACTACAAAAATAAGGATTTTAATGTAATTATTTGGAGCTACAATCTTTTTCTTTTCCTTATGTGAAAGAAAAGAAAAAGGATTTCCACTGCAATCGGGGCTGTGGGTTTTTTCTTTTACCAGAGCTTTTGCTCAAAAAATCTTCTCAGTCTGCGAGAAATAGAATTCTATAAATTACTTTTCCACTCATTCGCAAAAGAAATAAAATCTGAAACAGACAATTCTTCTGCTCGGATGTCAAGAAAAGGATGAGATTTCATATTTTCAGGGATACTAAGAACTTTCAAAGCGTTGCTCATCTTTTTACGTCTTTGCCCAAATCCGGCTTTTACGATTTGTTTGAATAGAACCTCATTTCCAGCTAATCCTTCTTTCAAATTTCGGGTCATTCGGATGACACCGGATTTCACTTTTGGTGGCGGATTGAAGACATTTTCGTGAACCGTGAAAAGATATTCCACATCATAATAAGCCTGAACCAAAACGGACAAAATGCCATAATCTTTTGTTCTTGGTTTTGCGGCGGTTCTTTCGGCAACTTCTTTCTGGAACATTCCGCTCATTTCCGGAATCAAAGTGTAATTATCAATGATTTTAAACAAAATCTGAGACGAAATATTATAAGGAAAATTCCCAATCACAGCCAATTCTTCATCAAAAACTTCCGGAATGTTGATTTTCAGAAAGTCGCCTACAAAATGTTGTTCTTCAAGTTTAGGGTAATGTTTTTTGAGATAGACAATAGATTCCTGGTCGATTTCTGCAACATAGATTTCTGACTCTTTTTCGAGAAGGAATTTTGTAAGAACGCCCATTCCCGGACCAACTTCCAAAACTTTTCTGTAGCCTTCAAAAGACAATGATTCTACAATATTGCGTGCGATATTTTGGTCTGTAAGAAAGTGCTGACCAAGATGTTTTTTTGCTCTAACGTCCATTCTGCAAAGATAGCGTAATTATAGTAGAAATTATAAACCACAAAAGTCACAAAAGAAAGTGTAAAATGGATTTCTAAAAGAACAAAAAGTTTATCTATTAAGATTTCTTTTTTTGAATAGTTTGAGAAAATAAAAACTTTGTGACTTTGGTGGTTAGAAAATATCAATACATCTTTGTTTTCACACAAGTCACATTTTTGATTTTCACAGGTTTTCCAACTTTCTTCAACATTCCGGTTTCTAAGTTTCTTCTGAAAACAGTTACATCTTGAGAAATAACATTAGTCACAATAATAAATTTTCCAGTTTCATCAATCGCAAAAGTTCTGGGATGTTTTCCGCCGGTTTTTTGGTAACCTATAGATTCTAATTTTCCGTCATTCACAACTTTGAAAATCGCAATATTGTTTTCCTTTCCTCTGTTGGTAGCATATAGAAACTTTCCGTCTGGCGAGATATGAACATCAGAGCTTTCAAAACTTTCCTTTATTTTGTCAGGATGAGTAGCTATTCTTTGGATTTCTTTCAGGTTGTTATCAGAAAAATCATAAACCGAAATCATCCCAGCCAATTCCTCAATAGAATATGCTCGTTTTCCGTCCTTGCTAAAAGTGATATGTCTCGGTCCGCTGCCTGGTTTTGTATTGATGAACGTACTTTTGATATTAATCAAAGGTTGCTTCTGATTAGCATCAAAAGGATATTGCAAAATTTTATCAGCACCTAAATCTGCAAATAAAACATTTTTATAATCCGGCGAAAACACGACAGAATGCGTGTGAGCTTTCTCCTGTCTTTTCGCATCAATGTCACTTCCTTCCGTGAATTTGAAATGCTGTGCTATAGAATCTATTTTACCATTTTCAAGAAGTGGAAAGACAGAAATCGTAGCTTGATTGTATGTTACATTAATGAGCCATTTTCCGCTTTTATCGACATTCACATAAACCGGATTTTCACCGCCGGTTTTTTGTTGATTAAGGAAAGTTAATGATTTCTGATCAGGATCAAAAGCAAAAGAACTTACAGTTCCGTAATTCGGTGTTTTGGCATCAGAAGAGGCATAAACGTATTTTCCGTCAGGCGAAATTGTGATATAACCTGGATTGATGACATCAGAAGAGGAGGCAGCTTTAGTCAGTTTTCCGGTTTCCGTGTTAAGCTCATAAACATAAACAGCTTCGGAACCTTTATCCCAATTGTAGGAACCAAAAAATACAAATTCTCTTTGAGAATATAATTGAGTAAAAATTAAGAAACTTAAGAGTAGCGTAATTTTTTGGATTTTCATTGATGATAAATTATTTGGAAGTAGACTCGATGACAAAAGAAGTTCTGCTAGTCACAAATTTCCTAAAAATTCATCTGGAAACCAAACTGAATTCCAAATTTTCTAATATCAGACTTAGAATTTGAAGTGGTATGATTCAGATAATTTCCTCTCCAGTTAAAATCGATTCTCAGCAATCGGAAATTGCCCCAACCAATATTTTCTATCCCGAAACCATATTCGTAATAAGGTTTGTTGGGCGTGCTCAATGCCATATTGCCGGCATTCAAGTTAATCGTTTCCTGTTTCAGACTTCCGACTCCTGAACGGAAAAACGCAACTTCTCTTAATTTTAGTTTTTTAATCAATGGAATCTGGGATAGTATTTTCCCATTGAAATGATGTTCCAGAAAAAGAACGGCATAAGAATCGGCTACAAACTCGTAATAGTTCATCAGGGAAAAAACGCCTCTTTGCAATCCATAAGATTGGTTGGCTGGCAAAACATTCTGTAAAGGAAGTGGGAGCGCATCAAAGTTTTTACCAACTTCTACATTGGCAAATAATCTTCCCCAGTTTCCTAAAATTACTGGCTGGTAGTAATAAAACTGTAACTTATTATAATTAAAATCCGAATTAAAAACGCCGCCAACACCTTTTGTATATTTCAGAATAATAGTCGGGTTGTTTGCGAGTGCTGTCATTTCGTACCTGTCAACACCATAAGTGGAAAATTTGATTCCGGGTCTGGCAATCAGAGTTGCGGTAAATCTCGTATCATTAAGGTCAGATCTCAGAATTCCGCCTCTGTAATAACGGATGTCAAAAAGATTAGGATCTGCGGCTTTTATGCTTTGCTGTGTTGCATCCAGTCTTATCTGGAAGTTTTTCCAGGGTTCTATGCTGGTAAACACATTGGTTTGATTGACAAAACTCAGGGAAGTATTGTCACCGGAATTAACAACCGAAGAAGATGCAAAGGATCTTGTCATGATGCCTTCGTCTGTTGTCAACTGAACGCCCAATTGTAAAACATCGTTTCTTGTTCCTGCTCCAACGGTAAAACGGTTCGTTTTGTTGAACATATATTTGGCTTCCGCTCCATATTTCCACTTTTGATCACGGAATCCGTAAGCGGTATAAGCCTGGATTCTCCACATATCATTTTTGCCGCGGTAAGTTCGGAAGCCTGTCCTTAGTCTGAATCCTTCAATATCATTATACCCAAATGTCTGAAAAATATTTCCGATTTCTATTCCGCTGTGACCGGCAGGGATATATCCGGAATTAAGAATCTCTATAACTTTGACGACTTTTTTATACTTCGGATTATCTTCCAGCTCATCATACATTTTATAGATGTTTTGCTCGCTGTTGGTTAAAGCTTCGGTTCTGTTGGCTTGCCAGTACTCTTCGTCTTTGCTCACTGCTTCATCTTCGGGAACAACTATTTTATTGAGAAATTCGTCCGTTATATTTCCTGTGTCGAATTGATAATCGGAATAATTGGCGACCCGTTTTGCAATCACGGATTTTGCTTTTTCCTTATCACTAAGAACCAATTGCAAGGTGGTTTCGTTTCTGATCGGGATAAAAGTAGAATCATCCGGATTATCGAATTCCAAATCTGTAGAAATGCTTTTAACAAAATTGATGTTGATCTTTTTATTGGTTTCCATTTCCACCTTCATCACATTATATTTATCCATAGAAATATAAAGTCGCCCTTTGAGAGCTAATGCATCTGGATTTTTAGGTGTAAACCTGATTTCGTAAGATTTAACGGTATTAACTTCAATCGTGTCCGTAATATTATAATCGAAAACCCCAAAACCATCTGTAGAAACAGGACTTACAAAACCGATATTGAGATAATTGATAGTATTGTTATAGATATTGATGTCCTGATACATATTCTGTATCGTTTTGGACACAATCTGATTATTTTTCAATCCCGAAAGTCTTGTCGCAACCAAATCTTTGCGTTCTTTCTTCGGATCGTTTTTTCCATAAACTTTAAAGATACTTTCCGTAATAAAAATCGGAAGAACAGCTTTTCCTGCAATCTCGGAGGAATCATTGTATTTGAAAATGATAGAATCCATGCCTTTGAAGGCACGTTTTTTAGTAAACGCACTATCAATATTATCAAGTCGGAAATCGATTTTCTCGTAAGTTTTGTATTGATAATCTTTGTGGAGCAGAAGTCCGTTGGATTTTTTCTTTTTCCAGACTTCCTGCATAATAGCATAAGCCGGGTTTTCTTTTTTGTTCTTATATTTTTTGACGCCTTTAATAACGACGTTTTCGATTTCATTCTCTTTCTCGGTTTGCGAAAACAGCAATCCGGAACAACAAATCAGAAAAAAAGAAAGAATAAATTTATAATCAAGCATCGATTTCATCTAGCATTAACCTTTTAATAACTATTTTTTATTTTAAATATTGTATCGATGAAAAATTTATTTGCCTTTTTCATAAAAAATAATATTCACCGGTGTGCAAACGGGAATGGATTTGTTGGTTGGAGCCAGCTCGCCGGATTCCATGTCTCTGCTGAAAATATTAATCCTGTTCGTATCCTGGTTGGCAATCAAAACCAATTTATTATTAGGACTAATGGCGAAATTTCTGGGATTTCTACCGGTAGTTTTGATTTGCTGGATTCTTTTCACTTTGCCGTCTTCGAGGATTTTGAAAGTAGTAATATCATCTGCATCATCACGGTTTGTCACATATAGGAATTTTTCATTGTCTGATAAATGAATGTCCGCAGCTCTGAAATTGAATCTAACTTTTCTGGACAACAATGTCTCTTCCTGGATTAATTTGATTTTCCCGTCATCAAAACTTAAAACAGACAAGTCGCCACTCAGTTCCTGAACAAGATAGAATAAATTTCCTGATTTATTGAACGCAATATGTCTTGGACCGGAACCTTTCTTCGCATCATATTCATTAACTTTTTCAAGAACTTTATCGCCGCTTTTATTGTACTTGAACACATATATCTTGTCCAGTCCCAGATCGTTAGCTAAAACATATCGGCCGTCCGGAGAAAACTGAACCTGATGAATATGTGATTTTTCCTGTCTTTTCGGATTTACACCAACACCTTCGAATTTGATATTCTGGAAAACATCGGATAATTTTCCGTCAGCATAACGTTTAAAAACATTAATGCTTCCACCGGAATAATTCGCAACGATAAGATTTTGGTCATCAGAAATCAAGAAACACGGATCTTCACCTTGTGTTTTTCTTTCATCTTTTTTGATAAGCGTTCCGTTAGCTTCGTCAATCGTGAAAGAAGTGACTGTGCTTTTGTCGCCGTTTTCATTCACAGAAAAAAGGAATTTTTTATCCGGACTCAAATTCACAAAACTAGGATTGATGATATTTTCTGTGTGATATTTGAGGTTATACTTATAAGTGTTTTCATCAAAATCAAAAACATAAATCCCGCCGCTATTGCACTTCTCACTATTGGTGTAAGTTCCTACAATAATGGTATTTTGTGCTGATAAATTGACCATAAAAAATATTGAAAAAATAAAACTGTTCCAGATTTTCATTCTACGAAGGGCTGTTTTTATAGATAATAACTCAAAAATCGCCCGAATTTATTACAATAAAAATTAAGCCAAATAGCTTTTAAGAGAAATTAACTTTATTTTTCACAGAAAAAGTCAACAAATTTGCTTTAGTCGAATTGTAAATTTAATTTTGTAAAAAATCTGAATAATGACCTGGAAAGAAGTTCTGAAGCCAATTAAAGAAAGTGATTATTTCAAAAATCTTTGGGAAAAAGTAAAAATTCAATACAATTCGACCAAATGTTTTCCTCCGAAAAATGAGATTTTCCGCGCTTTGGAACTCACGGAATTTGATGATGTGGAAGTGGTGATTTTAGGTCAGGACCCTTATCACAATGACGGTCAAGCGAATGGACTTTGCTTTTCTGTTTCAGAAAATGTTACTGCACCGCCTTCTCTCAAAAATATCTTTATTGAACTGAAAGAAGATATGGGAATCGAGAGAAAAAATAAAGATTTGCAGGATTGGGCAAAGCAAGGTGTTCTCCTTCTCAATGCAACTTTAACAGTAAAAGCGCACGAACCAAATTCCCACAAAGACCTTGGATGGGAAACGTTTACGGATTATATTATCAAACAAATCTCTGATAAAAAGCAAAATGTGGTTTTTGTTCTTTGGGGCGCTTTTGCACAAAAAAAAGCCTCGCTAATTGACGAGACTAAACATTTTATCATTCAATCGGCGCATCCTTCACCATTTTCTGTTCATAGAGGTTTTTTCGGAAGCAAGCCTTTTTCAAAAATCAATAATTACCTTTTAGAAAAAGGAAAAGATCCGATTCTTTGGGGATGATTAATTTTCCCTTTCATATTTAAGAGTCACAGTAGGTGCTTCTTCTTTTCCGCCAGGATAAGGCCTTACGTCCTGTAAAGTAAATCTGAATCCGGAATAGCTGAAAGATTTAGTCACCTGTTTTGGTAAAAAATCTCGTGTTGCAACCTGGATGTCTTTTGTTTCGCTTCCGGAAACAGCTTTCAGATTAACAATGGCGATGCCTTCCCATACGCAGGTCACATTTGCCGGACAACGGCTGTCTTCCGAGATGTTTTCAAATTCAATAGTGACTTTAGAATTAGGAATTGAAGCTTTTTTATTGATTCCCAATGTAAAAGTTTTGTTGTCAGAAGCTGGATTCTGGGTTTGAGATTGTGTTTTGCAGTTACTCATCAATAATAAGAGTGGCGCAAACAAAAGTGTTTTGAAATTCATCATCTTTAAATTTTAAAAGAAAATATAATAGCCAACAACCAAAAACATTGCCAGCCCGACCATTAGATTAAATCCTGTTCCGTAAACAAATCCAATAAAAGCACCTTTCATAGAATTGAAAGCCTTTTTCCGGTCATTGATATCGTGTAATAATTCTCCGACAAAAACACCTAATAACATGCCGATTAAAAATCCTAATGGGATCGGTATGAAAAATAATCCTAAAAGTGTCCCAACAAATGAACCAATGCTTCCATAACGTGTTCCACCATATTTTTTGTTGGTTTTTGCGGGAATAACATAATTCAGAACTGTGGAAACAAGTGTCAGAAAAACAAAAATCCAGACATATAGCATTGGCATATTATTTTCTGTCCCAAATTTGAAAATGAGTAATCCGCAGATACTCAACAATAATCCGGGCAAAACGGGTAGGAAGGTTCCCAACATTCCCACAAAAAGCAGCACTAGAGCTATTATGTCGATAAAAACAGAATCCATAGTTTTTAAATTAATTTAAAAATACAACATTCAAAGTAATGCCAAAAGTTTTTTTTTATCCTTAAATTTGAAAAATATTTCCAACAATGAAAAACGAAATCAAAGATTATAAAGATTTTCTTCAGCGAATCAGTGATGAAATTCATTTCTTCTGCAAAGATTTCTTTCCTGATGATTTTGTTTTGGCTTGTCAGATTACGCTCAAGTTTGCACTACTGACCTTACTGGTTTTTGTGGTTTCCTTTATCTTGAAAAATGGGATTAATCTTGTTTTCAGATTCTTTTTTGATAAAGAGAAATATCCTGTAATGAAATCTATCTATCAGGCAAAAGTTACCAATTCTGTGGCTAATATTTTGGCACTGATAATCGGGAAGTTTGCTTTATATTCGATTTTTTACAGGCATCCGAAAAGCTTTGACCTTCTTGAAAGGATGATCAATTTTGTGATAGTTCTTGCTATAGCCAATATGGCGTTCCGGTTTATCAAAGTGTTGCAGAATTATTACCTGATCCAGAGAGATTATTATAAAATCATTGCTATCAATTCCATTTCGCAGACCGTGAGGATTTTCGGAATGTTTATTTTCAGCGTTATTGCCATTTGTGTTATTTTCAATATCAGCGGCACCACGGTTTTAGGAAGTCTGGGAGCGATTACAGCTGTTATTGTCTTGATATTCCGAGATACGATTTTGGGCTTTGTAACGGGTATTCACGTAGCGACATCCAAGAATCTGAAAGTGGGAGACTGGGTTGCTATTCCAAAATATTCTATAGAAGGTAATATCGAAGACATCGACTTGCTGACGACCAAAATCAGAAACTTTGATAAGACCCTTTCCACGATTCCGACTTATGACTTGCTTACGACAGAAATCAAAAATATGCAGGTGATGTCCGAAACCAATACGAGAAGAATCAAAAAATCCATTGTCTTTAACATCAAATCCTTCAAATTTTTGGATGATGAAGCTTTTGGGAAGTTGTTGAAAATCAATCTGATTCACGATTACCTTGTTGATAAGAAAAAAGAGATTGATTCTCAGAAAGGAGCACTTGAAAATTCTGAAGAAATTATCAACGGTCAACAATTGACCAATATCGGAACTTTCAGAATCTATGCTTTAAATTATCTTAAAAATAACCCGAACATCGATCAGGAAGGAACGATAATGGTGAGACAAATGGAGATCACGCCACAAGGAATGCCTTTGGAGATCTATTGTTTTGCCAATGATTCTAACTGGGTGAATTTTGAGCAGATTCAGGCAGATATTTTTGATCACCTTTTGGTAGCTTCTAAGGAATTTGACCTCGAAATAATGCAGGTTAATAAAATTTAAATCAATTATCATTTATCAATAATCAATTATGACAAAACTAAGTGTCAATATCAATAAAATCGCTACGCTAAGAAACGCAAGAGGCGGCGATGTTCCAAGTGTAACGCAAGTCGCTGTTGATCTGGAAAGATTCGGAGCACAGGGAATTACCATTCATCCAAGACCGGATGAGAGACACATTACCAGAAAAGATGTCTATGATCTGAAACCATTAGTTACGACGGAATTCAATATTGAAGGTAATCCGCATCGACCGTTTATCGATATGGTCTTGGAAGTGAAACCGGAGCAAGTGACTTTGGTTCCGGATGCTGATGATGCGATTACATCTAACGCCGGCTGGGATTGTGAAAAGAATCTGGATTTTTTGAAATCTGTTATCGCTGAATTCAAAAATGCCGGAATCAGAACGTCGATTTTCCTTGACCCCAATCCGGAAATGGTGAAATTTGCTGCGGAAACCGGAACCGACAGGATCGAACTTTACACAGAAGCTTACGCCAAGCATTATTTTGACAATAAAGAATTAGCAATAGAATCTTATTTTAAAACGGCGGTAGTTGCAACCGAATATGGTTTGGGAATCAATGCCGGACACGATTTGTCTTTAGATAACTTAAAATATTTCTCAGATAACATCCCTAATCTTTTGGAAGTTTCTATCGGTCACGCCTTGATTTCGGAAGCTTTATATCTAGGTTTAGAAAATACAGTTCAGGCTTATCTTAAGAGATTGGCGAAGTGGTAATTATATTTAATTATTGATGGAAATTTTACATTCAAAAATATACGGAGAGCAAAGAACCGAAACACCATTATTAGTATTCCACGGATTGTTTGGGATGCTGGATAATTGGGGGAGTTTTGGGAAAGAATTTGGTGAATTGATGCCTACACATTTACTGGATTTGAGGAATCACGGCCGCAGTTTTCATTCAGATTCTATGACGCACGATGATTTGGCTCAGGACATTGTTAATTATATGGACGCTCATAATATTCCAAAAGCAAATCTCCTCGGCCACTCATTAGGAGGAAAGGCGGTAATGCAGTTCGCCATCAACTTTCCTGATCGATTGGAAAAACTGATTGTTGCTGATATTGCTCCAAAAGCTTATCCGCCGCATCATCAGGGAATTATCAAAGCGCTGCAATCTGTTGATTTTTCTACTGTAGAATCCAGGCAGGATGTGGAAAAAGTCTTAGAAGAATATATTCACGAAAAGTTTGTGATTCAGTTTCTAATGAAGAATCTCTATTGGACAGACGACAAGAAACTGGCCTGGCGATTTAACCTGAAAACTTTAGCTGAAAAATATACAGAGTTTGTCTCAAATGCCATTAAGTTTGGTGTTTTCAATGGTCCGACTTTGTTCATCGCAGGTGCTAATTCCAATTATATTTTACCACAGGACGAATTCCTGATTAAGCAACAATTTCCGCACTCTAAAATTATTAAAATCAAAAATGCGGAACATTGGGTTCAGGCCAATAATCCTGTCGATTTCAATGCAGCTGTGAAAGATTTTCTTCTTTAGCTGATTTCAAAAATTAATATGGATTTGATAATGGTATAAGCCTTGTATTATCGGATCCATATTTAATTTTCTTCTATGAAATGGCCAACGTCTGTTATCCTGATTTTTATTTTGTCGTTTACCAATGCTCAGGAAAAGCTCTCCGAAACTTTGAATTATAAAGATGTTACGTACAAAATAAAAGACACGGCTCAGCAGAAGCTCGACATCTATCTTCCTCAAAAAACAAATAAAAAATCTCCGGTTCTGGTTTTTGTTCACGGAGGTGGTTGGGCACAAGGTGATAAAGAGTTGAGAGACGATTATTACCTTAGTGATTTTGTTCTTAGATTTGTGAAACAAGGTTACGCTATGGTGAGTATCAACTATACTTTGCTTAATGAAAAGACACATTTCCCGACACCGATTGAAGATACAAAAGAAGCTATTCGTTGGATTCGTGCAAATGCCGAAATATATAATTTTGATTCTGATAATATTGGAATTTGGGGAGCTTCGGCTGGCTCACAGATTGGAATGATTGCTGCATATACGGATGATTCCCAGTTTTCAGAAAATACAAAATTTCCTAACTATTCAGCAAAAGTCAATTATTTCATCGATTATTTTGGACCGTCTGATATGAACAAATTGTTCCGTACAGAAGCACCGGGATTTGTTATTTTTATTTTTAAACTGATTTTTCCAAAGATTTATGACATCAGGAACAAACTGGTTTTTGGATTCACAGGTTATGATGTCAAAGAAGAAAAAGACGACGCTATTAACCTGCTGAATGTTTATTCACCAATCACTTATGTCAGCAATTCTTCTGTTCCGACACTAATGATTCACGGGACGAAGGATAAAATTGTTCCCTATTCACAGTCTGAAATTTTAAAGGAAAGCCTGGATAAGAATAATGTTAAAAATGAACTGATTTCTATTAAAAAAGGTGATCACGGACTTAATAAAGATGCTGACCACGAATTGATGTTTGAAAAGACTTTTAATTTTGTTAGAGAAAACACACATGCTAATTTCTGATAGATTTCAATAGCTTTGAGAAAGGTTTTTACGGAGAATTAAATTATCTTTGTAAAAATCTCTAATGAAGAAATATCAGGAAACGATTTATAAAATCATTTTACTTTTTTCTGTTCTTATCAATATATTTTTGATAGGTCTTTTATTTTTTGTTCTCCGGGATTCTTTTGCGGGAGAAGAAGACTGGTCTATAGAAGGCAGAGGTTTTTGGTTCTTCATAGGAATCATACTCGTTTATTCTTTAATGAACTCTATATTTATCATAAGGTTTTTAAAAATTAAATCCACACAGGAATGATTCTAGTAACCGGAGCAACAGGGATTTTAGGAAGAGTTATCGTTCTTGAACTTTTGAAGCAGGGAAAGGAAGTTCGTGCAACCAAACGACCATCAAGTAATCTGAAAGAGGTTAAAGAATCTTATCGTTTTTATACAGACAAGCCGGATTTTTATTTTGATAAGATCCAATGGATTGATATTGATTTCAATAATTTGGATTCGATTCAGATGGCATTGCAAAATGTGCATGAAGTGTATCATTGCGCCGCCAAAGTTAGCTTCAATCCTAATAAGGATAAAGAGCTTTACAAAACCAATATTGGCGGAACAAAGAACCTTTTGTACGCTGTGGAAAATTCCGAAGTTAAGAAATTCCTTTTCGTAAGTTCAATCGCCGTTCTGGATGGTTATAACGAAAACGGAATGATGGACGAGAATTCTGATTTCAATCCAAAGCTTGATCATTCAGGCTATGCAATTTCCAAACATCTTTCCGAGATGGAAGTCTGGAGAGCTTCCGCTGAAGGACTGAATACGATTATCATTAATCCGGGTTTGATTATCGGCTCAGGAAATTGGGGTGTCAGCAGTGGTGATTTATTTTCAAAGTCTGCTTATCCGTTTACTTATACTGGCGGAACAGCTTTCGTAGATGTCCGCGATGTGGCTAATGTTGCTATCAAGCTGATGGACACCAATGCTTTTGGTGAACGTTTCATCGTCATTTCAGAAAATTCTAAATTCAGTTTGATATCTGATAAAGTGAGAGCAGCTCTGGGGAAAACACCTGCAAAACCGGTTCCTGATTTTGTTTTCAATGTTTTACCCATTTTATCCTTTTTTGGATGGTTATTCCCGGTGTTGAGACTATTAAGTAAAACATCTTTGGAATCTTTGAAGCTGGATTCTAAAATTTCTAATGAAAAGGTCAGGAATCAGCTTAATTATCAATTTATTTCAACCGCTGACAGTGTTGATTTCCATTTGAAAAACTACCTTTCTGATAGGAAATAGAAGTTTCGATTTTCGATATTATAGATTGCGCAGTTCTTTGAAAATTAGTATTTTTACGAACCTTTTTAGTAAAATCTAATTCAAAGTTTATAAATGAACACACAGCAATTTGTAAACCGCCACATCAGCCTTAATGAAGCTGATAAAGCGGAAATGCTTAACAAAATTGGGGTTAACAGTATCGATGAACTCATTTCTCAAACCATTCCGGACAGTATAAGATTAGAAAAAGATTTGGAGCTTTCTGAGCCACTTTCTGAGTACGAAATGTTACTCCATTCCAAAGATCTGGCATCTAAGAATGTTGATTTCGATACTTACATCGGATTCGGTTACAATAACACGATTCTGCCTTCTCCAATCCAAAGGAATATTCTTGAAAACCCGAGCTGGTACACAGCTTACACGCCTTATCAGGCAGAGATCGCACAAGGTAGGCTGGAAGCGCTTCTTAATTTCCAGACAGTGGTTTGCGACTTAACAGGATTTCCAATGGCTAATGCTTCTCTATTGGACGAATCCACAGCTGCTGCCGAAGCAATGCATATGTTCTTCAACAACAGAACGAAGGATCAGAAAAAAAACAATGCGATTAAATTCTTCGTTTCCGATTTAGTATTGCCACAAACCATTTCTGTATTGAAAACTAAAGCAGAAGGTCTTGGAATCGATATTATTGTAGGAAACCACGATAATCATCAGTTTAATGATTCTTACTATGGAGTATTGTTGCAATATCCTGGCAAAAATGGAATAGTTCTGGATTATACAGATTTTATCACTTCAGCAAAAGGATTCGATTTGCAGGTTGTTGTCACTTGTGACCCGATGTCTTTGGTTAAACTGAAATCTCCTGCAACAATGGGTGCGGATTGCGCAGTTGGAACCACCCAGAGATTTGGTATTCCGATTGGTTACGGTGGTCCTCATGCCGCATTCTTTGCTTGTAAAGAAGATTATAAAAGAGATATTCCCGGAAGAATCATTGGCGTTTCTCAGGATATGTACGGAAAACGTGCATTGAGAATGGCACTTCAAACCAGAGAGCAGCATATCAAAAGAGAAAGAGCAACATCCAATATCTGTACAGCACAGGTACTTTTAGCTGTAATGGCCGGGATGTATGCCGTTTATCACGGCCCAAAAGGACTCAACTTTATCGCTGACCAAATCCATTACAAGACCAATGCTTTGGCAGATGCTTTAAAAGTGCTAGGTTATGATATTGTCGATGAGCCTGTATTTGACACTGTGAAATTCAGATTGCACGAAGAAGAAAAAACGTCTTTGAGATTATTAATGAGAGACAGAAAAATCAATCTGAATTATTTTTCTCAAGGTATTGTAAGTATTTCCATTAACGAAACTACAACCGTTGAGAAACTTAACAGGTTGGTTGATGCTTTTGCACAGTTCAAAGGCAAACAGGCTTATAAATTATCTCTTAAAGAAGAATATTCGATTCCGGCAGAATTGTTGAGAACAGATGAAATCCTGAAAGAAGAAGTTTTCAATAAATATCATACCGAGACAGAATTGATGCGTTACATCAAACGTCTGGAAAGGAAAGATTTGTCTTTGACACATTCCATGATATCTTTGGGTTCTTGTACAATGAAACTAAATGCGGCAACGCAAATGATTCCTTTGTCCTGGGCAGAATGGGGAAGTATACATCCATTTATCCCGACAGAACAAGCCGGTGGTTATCAGGAAATGATCAAACAGCTTGAGAAAGATCTGGCAGAAATTACAGGTTTTGCAGGAACATCACTGCAACCAAATTCCGGTGCGCAAGGTGAATATGCGGGACTAATGGTTATCCGAGAATATCACAAAAACAGAGGCGAAGGGCACAGAAATATCGTATTGATTCCTCAGTCGGCACACGGAACCAATCCGGCTTCCGCTGCAATGGCAGGGATGAAGATTGTTGTTGTGAAGAACCTTGAAAATGGAGAAATCGATTTTGAGGATTTGAAAGCGAAGACAGAACAGCATTCTGAGAACTTGTCTTGTGTGATGATCACATATCCGTCTACTTATGGATTCTTCGACGCTAATATCAAAGAAATTACAAAACTGATTCATCAGCACGGTGGACAGGTTTATATGGACGGTGCAAATATGAATGCTCAGGTTGGATTTACAAGCCCTGGAAATATCGGAGCTGACGTTTGCCACCTTAACCTTCATAAGACTTTTGCCATTCCTCACGGTGGTGGTGGTCCTGGTGTTGGCCCGATCTGTGTGGCGGAGCATCTGGTTCCGTTCCTTCCAACCAATGCCAATATCCCTGTAGGAACAAAAGATGCGATTGAAGGGATTTCTGCTGCGCCTTATGGTTCTGGATTGATTCTGAATATCTCTTATGCTTATATCAAATTATTAGGAACTTCCGGTTTGAAAAAAGCGACTGAATATGCAATTTTAAATGCTAATTACCTGAAAGAATTATTGGCAGAACATTTCCCGATTCTTTATGCGAATGCCAACGGCAGAGTAGCGCACGAGTGTATCGTAGACTTCCGTCAGTTCAAATCTTTGGGAATTGAAGTGGCTGATGTTGCAAAAAGATTAATGGATTATGGTTTCCATGCACCGACAGTAAGTTTTCCAGTAGCAGGAACATTGATGATAGAACCAACAGAATCGGAAAGCAAAGAAGAGATCGAGCGTTTTGCTGAAGCGTTGATCAATATCAAGAGAGAGATTGAAGAGATTGCTAATGGTGATGCTGATGCAACAAACAACGTTCTCAAAAATGCACCTCATACCGAGCAGTTAGTAATTTCCGACAATTGGGATAAACCTTACGGTAGAGAAAAAGCGGCTTATCCATTAGAATGGGTGAGAACACATAAGTTCTTTGCTACAGTTGCAAGAGTGGATGAAGCATATGGTGACAGAAACCTGGTTTGTACCTGTGAACCGATCGAAGCATATATGTAATAAATGATTTTGAGTTCAGGTTATATAAAAAGCCTCTCCATTTGGAGAGGTTTTTTTGTTGTATTTAGATCATCATATTCCTTTGTTTCATAAAAGGTTGGTCTGCAAAAATAGCAATGTAAATAGGAATGATTTTTTTTATATGATTCAAAAAAATAAACAAATTTTATTGTTGGTATGGTAATTGGATATGTGAACGCATATCTCTCTAAATATAGCAATATTTAGAAAACAAGTATAATATTCCAATTATACTTTTAATAAGTAAAACAATTAAAATTTATTTTTTATGAAATCAAAATTAACTATTTTGTCACTGGCTTTGGTGTGCCCGGCCGTGATGTTCTCACAGGTTACTCAAACTACTACATCGTCAGCTGAAACAACAACGATGGATACAACTCCAAGCTATAACAGCTGGTCCATCTCTTTTGGTGGTGGTATACCATTGATGCAAAATGCCGATCTGAGATCTATCCAAAACGGAAATACATTGGTAGGCTATTCTGCTTACTTCAGTATTGACAAAGCGCTTTCTCATACATTTGGGCTGAAGTTGCAATACGACCGTGGGGAAACAAGACAAGGTTATTTTAATACAAAAGATGCGGCGCCTGCTAATGCTGCTGCTAATCTCCAGGTTGCAGGTAGAACACAATATGATGGAATTTCCCTTATAGGAGATATTAACCTGTCTAATTTATTAAGAAGAGTTGATAGAAAATCAGACTTCAGATGGGCAATCCACGGATATGCCGGTGCGGGAGTTTTGGCTTACCGCGCTTATCAGAAAGACGAATTCGGACAGAGATTAATGACAGAGAAAAAGCCTTTCAAATTCAATTCATTGTTTGGACAGGCTGGTGCAGGCTTGAAGTATAAGATCAGCAACAGAGTAGACATCGAAGGAAGATTGATGTACGTTATAACAGGTGATGATGAATTTGATGGTGGTGGTGACCAATATAGTGCTGTTAACAGAATCAGCTCTCATACAACGGACAACTTTTTCAATGCTACATTGGGGCTTACTGTTAACCTGGGTAAAAATGCTAACCATATCATGTGGGTTGATCCTTTGAAAGATATCTATAATAAAATAGATGAGTTAGAAACCAAAGTGGACAATATCCAATTGTGCAAATCCGGTGATGCCGATAATGATGGCGTTTGCGATGACTGGGACAGACAGCTTGATACACCGGCTGGAGCAAGAGTTGATGGTTCAGGTGTTGCTCTTGATGTTGATATGGACGGTGTAATTGATCTTTATGATAAGTGTGTGACTGTGCCGGGTCCTGTAGAGAACAACGGATGTCCGCTTAACAATACAAATAATGGTGCTGTATCGGCTGATGAAACCGTGATGAACGGAATTGAGTTTGATCTTAATTCTGACAGAATCCTGCCAAGCAACAACTCTATCCTTAATAGTGCTGTGAGCTATATCAATTCAACCAATGGGTCATATGTGGTTGTAGGAGCCACAGATACAAGAGGTACTGAAAGTTATAACCAGGCTTTGTCCCAAAGAAGAGCGGATAATGTGAAACAATATTTGATTTCCAATGGAGCTAATTCATCAAAACTGGAAGCACAGGGTAATGGTAAGTTCGACTTGAAATACCCGGAGTGTAATCCTGCTTCAAAATGCCCTGAATGGAAAAACAGAGCCAATAGAAGAGTATATTTTAAAGCAAAATAAATTTTAATTTTTCTATTTAGAAGACTGCTGGCAACGGCAGTCTTTTTTGTTTAAAAACAAATTTTTCAAAAAAGATGGGGTAATTTTAAATAAGCAGTAATGTGTTATTTTTCTAACTCTTTAAGAAAATTATAGGTTGCAACTTTCAAAGATTTTCGTAAGTTATTGCTTGGATCTGCTCCACCACTTTTCCTTATTCCTTCAGTATTATAAATTTGATTATTATTTGGAATTGTATAAATAACATTGCTTTTAAGCGTTGCTACGGAAAAACCGAAAGACCACAAAATGTCTGTAATTTTTGTCTCAACTAATATATTAGATTCATTGCTGGTAAGGCCATTCCAATTTTCAACATATTTTAAATTAAACTTTGTCTCTGCTGCCAATTCTTCAATAGATTCTTTAAATACCATATTAACATCAGGTGCCTCAGATGGTCCTAATATATTAGTATACATTCCTTTGTAATTGATGATGCGCTGGCTGTCGGAATTCAGTTTAAAATAAATTGTTTTAGAATTATAAAAATTCTTATTTAATGTGTTTTGTGAGAAATTGCTGCTGGTGCCACAACTAATCAGAAATAAAGCAAATAAAGTTATAAAAATAAAGTTAAGTTTTTTCATGGAATATATTAATTATACCCTGTAAATATAATTTTTTTTTAATAATTATTGTCTTAAACTTCAGTTTTTATAAAAAATGATTCATATTATCAGTGAAAAATTGTTATTTACAATGCCCTTTGAAAAAAGCTATAATTTCGGGTAGAGATTGCTTTGGAAACTCATGCCCTGCATCACTCTGCTGTAAAACTAATTCTGTGCTATTTTTACCTGAGAAGAATGTTTTGTCTCCTTCTGTTTTACCTGTGCCTGTGATTCCGAGATTAGATTTAACAATAGGAATTGATTGTTCCTGACTCTGCGGAGAAACAATCCTGTCATTTTTTCCGATATACATCCATATCGAAAGAGGAGCAGCGCCATCAATCAAATTACCACCTTGAGCAGAAGCCGAACAAATAGCTGTTATCTTGTTGCCTCTCATTTTCCAGAGTACGTTGGCAAATCTTGCTCCGTTAGAATGCCCAATAATATAAATTCTTTTGTCATCAATGTTATAAAGTTTATGAATATCTGAAAATACGGCATCGAAAAATTTGATATCACGACCTTCGAGATCATCTGTGAAAATCTGCCAGCCATTCATTGTGCCGTTAGGATCTATTCCGGGAACTTTTCTGCCGGGAAGCCCTTCCATAAAAATAACTAGGGCGTCCTTGTAATAATTTTGAACATCAATTCTTCTGCTCACAAAATTAGCATTACCGCCATGACCGTGGAAAACAAAAACGACCGGAATTTGGACTGATTTGATTGTGGGTTCATAGATAATAGTCTTTCTGGAAACCTGATCTATACTATAGTTTTTTGTGATTTGAGAAAAAAAGGAAACAGCCCATGTTAACAATAGCAATTGAAAAATTCTTTTCATAGGTGAAAATTTATTCTTTGATTCTTCTTAATAGAGTAAAGTTAAATTAAACTCAAAATTTACATAAAAAAAAGACCTTACATATTTATAGTAAGGTCTTAATTTTATATAAGGCAAAAACTTAAACTTTCAAGATTTCTGCTTCTTTTACTTTCAGATGATCGTCTGCTTTTTTTACATAAGCGTCGGTAAGATCCTGAATGTCTTTTTCAACACCTTTAATTAGATCTTCTGCAACACCTTCCAGTCTTTTCAGTTCTTTGTTCCCTTCCTGTCTCGCATTTCTTATAACCACTTTTGTCTGTTCAGTTTCGGCTTTAGCCTGCTTAGCTAAGTCACGTCTTCTTTCTTCTGTCAAAGGCGGAACATTAAGGATAATTACATCGCCGTTATTAGAAGGTGCGAAACCAAGGTTAGAATTGATAATTGCTTTTTCGATAGGTCCGATTGCAGATCTGTCCCAAGGCTGGATAGAAATGGTCATGGCATCAGGTACAGAAACGTTCGCAACCTGATTGATTGGCGTCATCGCACCATAATATTCTACCATCACATCCTGAACCATAGACGTAGAAGCACGTCCGGCTCTGATTTTTTGAAAAGCATGATCCAAATGCTTGATTGCAGCATCCATCTCTTGCTTTACCGATGCTACAATGAGTTCTAATTCTTCCATTGTATATTTAAAATTTGATAATTGACACATATTTTTGTGAATGATTAATTATAATTGATAAATGATTTTAAATCAATATCAAAAATCAATCCCTCATTTAAACGTTAACTAGTGTTCCTATATTTTCCCCGTCGATTAATCTTTCCAGATTACCTTCTTTGTTCATATCAAAAACGATAATTGGCAGCTTGTTTTCATGACTTAATGTGAACGCTGTCATATCCATTACTTTAAGGTTTTTTTCAAAAACCTCTTCGAAAGACAAGCTGTTGAATTTCACTGCATCTGCATTTTTCTCCGGATCGCTGTCGTAGATTCCGTCCACTCGTGTTCCTTTCAGGATGACATCTGCATCAATTTCGATGGCTCTTAATGTTGCAGCAGTATCGGTTGTGAAATAAGGGTTTCCTGTTCCAGCGCCAAAGATCACTACACGTCCTTTCTCCAGGTGACGGACTGCTTTTCTTTTGATAAAAGGCTCTGCTACTTTGTCCATTTCTATGGCAGATTGTAGTCTCGTCATGATACCGGCATCTTCAAGAGCACCCTGTAAAGCCATCCCGTTGATAACAGTTGCCAGCATTCCCATATAATCGCCCTGGACTCTGTCCATGCCTTTTGCAGCGCCGGCCAATCCTCTGAAAATATTTCCCCCACCAATTACTATGGCGATCTCGCAACCTTTGTCCACAGCTTTTTTGATCTCAACGGCATATTCCTTTAGCCTGTCGTTATCAATACCGTATTGGCGGTTTCCCATTAGTGCTTCTCCACTAAGTTTCAGGAGGATTCTTTTATATTTCATCTAATTTATTATTTTTATTTCAATTTTTTGACTGTGCAAATATAATGAAAGGAAAAGAATTACGTTAATGAAAAAGATAGTCGTTCAAAAATTTTGATAAGCATCAAAATAGATTATTTTTGCAAAGCTAAAAGATAGTGTTGAAGAAGTTTTACAGTCTATTTTCACTGATGATTTACAGTGTGGTTTTTTCTCAAACGGGAACCACGGTTTATCAGTTTCTCAATATTCCGATGTCTCCCAGACAGGCAGTTTTAGGAGATGCCGTATCTATACGCGATTATGATGTTAATTTTACGGCCGCTAATCCTGCATTGATGAACCTTGAAATGGATAAGATGCTGTCCGTAAATTATTCATCCTATCTTGCAGGGACAAAAATTGGAAGCATCAGCTACGTGAGGGATTTGGAATACGGCCATCTTGTTTCTTTCAACGCAAAATATATGGATTACGGGAGTATGCCCAGAACCGATGAGAACTCCAATATTAATGGTGATTTTTCAGCTATAGATGCTTCTGCGGGTATTGGTTACGCCTACCAGTTTGAAGATGACTGGACTATTGGGGCTAATGTTAATTATGTCACTTCCAAAATCGACACTTACACATCATCTGCTATTACAGCTACTGCCGGTGTGACCTATTATTTTGATAAGTCGAATGAAACTTTGGCTTTGGTTTTCAGAAATTTTGGTTATCAGATCAAGCCTTATAACGGTGTGAGAGAAAAACTGCCTTTCCGTGTTGATCTGGGCTATACAAAAATTCTTGACGAATTTCCCGCAGCGATTACTATTACGGCGCATGATCTTCAGCAATTCAATATCTCTGCAACAACAGATATCAACGGACAAGAAACCAAATTCGGAAGGAAAGTTCTGGATCACCTGTCTCTTGGAGCGGAATTATTCCCGGGCCAGCCATTCAATATCAGATTTGGTTACAATGTGAAAAGAGGCGGAGAACTGGCTGTTCTGGATCAGAGGAGTTTCAGCGGTTTGTCAGCAGGATTCAGTCTCAAGATTTCATCTTTCCGTTTCGACTATTCTCATATGCGTTATCATAATGCATCCAATGTTAACATGATTGGTCTTACGATGGATCTTATAGAATTGGGTGGAAACAGAAGATAATTTTGAGATTTAAGACAAGTAATCCGTTAATCTAAAATTCATTTATTTTAATTTCTTGAATATTTAATTTTTATTTTTTTTGTTTACGCATTACATTTGCAGTATGACAAAAAAACCGGTTATCGCTATAGACGGATTTTCATCCACAGGAAAAAGTTCGATTTCTAAAATCATTGCAAAAAGATTGGGTCTTATCCATATGGATACGGGTGCACTTTACAGGGGGATTACTTTTTATGCCATTCAAAATTGTGCTAATACGGACAAAACGATTGATATTAAAAAGCTGATTTCCGATCTTCCTAAAATTAATCTGGAATTTCAGAATATTGACGGTGAACTAAGACTTTTTCTTAATGGGAAAAACATAGATAAGGAAATCCGCTTTCCCCAGGTTTCTGATAATGTAAGTCAGGTGGCAAAAGAAGCCGAAGTCCGCAATTACCTTTTGACAACACAGCGCGATATTGCTAAAAAAGGCGGCGTTATAATGGATGGCAGAGATATCGGAACAGTGGTGCTTCCTGATGCAGATTATAAATTTTTTATGACAGCAAGTCAGGATGAACGTGCCAGACGACGTTTCCTGGAATTGGAACTGGCAGGAGAAAAAACTGATATCGAAACGGTAAAGCAAAACCTTATCTCTCGTGACAAGATTGACAGCGAAAGAGAGGTTTCTCCCCTGAAACAAGCTGACGATGCTATTCTTATTGATAACACCAGCATTAACAAAGAGGAAACAATAGAGTTGATTTTGTCCTATATCAAAAAGTTTTAACAAAATTTTAAGAGGTTTGTTTTTTCTTTGGCATTTTAGTTGTAAATTTAAAATTGTTAATGACCCTTTTTAAATAACTTAAAAATTATAAACAATGTCAAAGAAGTCAAATTCAGCAGCAATCTTAGCTGCATTATTAGCGGGAGCTGCTACGGGTGTAGTTTTAGGATTACTTTATGCTCCGGAAGAAGGTAAAGAAACCAGAAAAAAAATCAGAGATAAAGCAAACGATCTTAAAGATAAAGCTGTTGATGAATACGGCAAAACATCTGAAAAAGTAAGAGATACATATTCTGAAGTTTCTTCCAACGTAAAAGATAAATACCAATCTCTGTCTTCTCATCTGAAAGAAACGGCACAGAATGTTGCTTCTACAGTAAAAGACAGCTATGATAAATACAAAGACCAGATTGTTTCCAAGACATCTGATGTTGTAAAAGATGTGGAAACTGAATTGGATGGTTTGAAATAATCTCTAAATTTGGTTTTACAGAAAGGAACTTAGTTTCTAAGTTCCTTTTTTTGTAAATAATTGTGTAATTTTATTTTTAATAAGATGCTTATGATAGATATTATAAAAGATTATACTACAAAACGTCTGGATCTTCTCAAATTGCAGTTTACTGAGAAGTCCTCTCTGTCTGCGGGAATCATAGCGTTTATTTCGATTGTACTCATAGCGTTTTCATTTTTTATTATCCTTTTCAACTTCGGGATTGCTTTTCTGATCGGAGAATCTTTAGGAAATATGTCTTACGGTTTTTTAATTGTTGCCGGGTTTTATTTTCTTTTGATGATTATTGTAATCTTTTTGAAGAAAAAAATTGTAAACTCTATCGCAAGTCAAGTAATTGAATTTTTAAAACATTAGGAATATGGCGACTAACTACAATAATATTAATGAGCTTAGAAGTCAAAAAAAGCTTCTAAAACAGGAAATTAAAGAGTTGGAAGATATTTTGACTTTCAAAAGTAAGAAAGAAAGCCTTGGTGTTTTGACGCATGGTTTTACAGATAAATTCCTAAAAGAAACAAAAGATGAAGATGGTGATACTTCTATCTCTCTTGATACCCAGAATATTATGAAAGAAATATCATCCGGAATCAAGGAATCTGCATCTAAAAAAAATCTTCTTGGTTTAGCGAATGACAGTGTTCAATCCGGATTGCTGGAAAACACTATTAAAATGGGAGTTGTAGCGTTGGTGGGGAATTTTGCTAAAAAAAGCGTGATGAACAAGAACTGGAAAAGAAAATTAATTGGTTTAGGATTGGTCTATGTTGCACCTTATGCCTTGAGATTCATTCATGAAAAGCTGGATGAATACCAGAAAAATAAAACCACCAAAAGTATGGAGAAACTTATATAGGTTTTGCCTTTCCGGTATAAAATAAAGGAGAGGCATTTTATTTTTTAGAAAAAATCTCTCCAAGTATTATTCCGGCGGACATGGAAACATTCAAACTTTCTGTAGATTGATTTTGTCCAAATCTGGGAATAGTAATCATTGTCGAAATTAATTTTTCTGTCGAATCTCGCAGGCCATTGCCTTCGTTTCCAAAAACTAAAGAAAATTTTTCCGGGAATTCGGATTTATAAATATTTTCTCCGTTCATGTCAGTTCCCAGAATCGGGTATTGGTAAGAGGACAGATATTCGGCAAGATCAACATAACAGATATTCACCCTCAAAAAAGAACCCATGGTTGCCTGTATCACTTTTGGATTATAAAGATCAACAGTGTCATTACTGCAAATAATCTGCTCGATTCCGAACCAGTCTGCTAATCTTATGATCGTTCCAAGATTTCCTGGATCCTGAATCCCGTCCAGAACGATCTGAATGTTAGTTTCTTTGATGTAATTATTTTCAGGGATTTTACATACAGCAACAGAGTCTTTAGGATTCTGAAGAAAACTTATTTTTCTAAGCTCATTTGGCAAGATTTTTTCTGATTTTGCCATTTTAATATTTAACTGATCCGGATCAATAGAAAAAATGTCGGTTATTTCATAATCAGAATTTGGAAGTTCTTTTATGATTTTATTACCTTCAACTAAAAACAAATTGTATTTTTGCCTGTATTTCTTTTTGTCCAGAGATTGTATTATCTTTATAGTATGAGCCGTAAGCATATCAACAAATATTTTCAAAAATATCATATATTTTATTATTCCGCAATTTTCAGTGTGTTTTTGTATGCCTGTAATGTGACAAAAAAAGTTCCTGACGGCGAGTATCTGTTGACCAAGAATAAATTTGAATATACAGACGGTAAAATTTTTTCAGATGAAATTCCTGATCTTGTTGCCCAAAAGCCAAATAAGAAAACACTTTTTGTATTGCCAATAGGATTAGCTTTTTATAATATGGCAAATCCAAAATACGATACTATTCTGAAAGAGTATATGACTTATCCTAACGAGATGAGAAATCAAAAGCTCAGAGATTCACTCTTCATAAAATATAATCATCCGGAATATGTTGGCAGAAATCTTTTCTGGAACCGTTTTTTTCATACAGTTGGGCAGGCTCCGGTAATCTACAGTGATGCAAAAACAAAACAGAGTGCAAAAAGTATCAATAACAGATTGATTAACCGCGGCTATTGGGATTCCGAAGTTAAGACAAGTGTGAAAAGAGATTCTGCTACCAAAAAAGCGGAGGTTGATTATGTCATTACCCACAAAGATCCAACCTATATCAAAGAATATTTTTATAACATTCCTGATCAGAATGTTAGAAGCATCTATGAATCTCAAATCAATAAAAGTTTTGTGAAAAAAGGTCAGATCCTTGATGAAACTGTATTGGAAAAAGAAATTACCAGGATTAATGACCAGATGAAAGAAGAGGGTTATTATAAATTCAATAATGATAATCAGGATATCTATTTTGTCGCAGATTCTTTACAAAGCAGAAAGAATGTACCTGTTACAATGAACATTATCAAAGATTCTATCGGTACACCTTACAGAAAGGCCACAATTGGAAAAATTACAGTTTCTGTTGCCAATAGTGTAAACAGTACTAACCTTCCTCTGAAAGATAGTATAAGAGGAATTAATATCTTTAGAAAAGATAGTGCCTATAATGCCAATGCACTTTGGTTGCCCATTATTCTGAAACCGGGTGATCCTTATAAACAATCCAATCTTGATCTTACCAGGAGAAACCTGATTTCTATGAACAACTTCACGATACTGAAAGCTGCGGATTATCTTCGTAAAGAAGGAACAGAAGCAGAGAGAGACAGTATCGTAGATGTAGAATATGTCCTGAGACCGTTACCAAAATATGAGTTTAATTTTGCGACAGATATTCATTATTCTCAAATTCTGAACTTTGGTTTTTCACCTTCTGTTGATCTTACTACGAGAAACGTTTTTGGAGGCGCAGAAAATTTGATTACAAGTTTTTCCGGAGTCATTGGAACAACAAAAGATCCTAAAAATCCGGACGCGATTTTCAATGCTTATGAATTGTCTGCTCAGGCATCTCTTCAGTTTCCCAGATTGGTGGTTCCGTTTAGAAAATATTATAAGCTGATTCCAAAAAAATATTCTCCAACAACCAGCATCACATTAGGAGCGTCTGTTCAGAATAATATTGGATTGGGAAGAATCAACTTCAATGCTGGACTTACCTATTTTGCGAATGTGGATGATGGGAAAGTCCAGCACAGGCTGACTTTGTTTAACACTCAGCTGAGTTTAACCCAAAACAAAGACAGATATTATGAATATTTCCCTGGCGATAATGAATATCGTGAAAATATTTTTAATCAGTATGCCGTAAATCATCCGGAAATATTGACATCCGGTTATACGTATGACCAGATTTCTGCAATTATTTTATCAGACGAAAATTTTATCACCCAGATTTTCAATAGTGACAGGAATCTTTTATATAACTATATGCAGTCTCTTTATAATAAGGAACGGCAGACTCAGGATGTTATAATTTCATCCATTATTTACAATTTTATATATAACGAGATTGGAAAAAAAGAATACAGGAATCCATTTTCTTTTAGTGGTAAAGTAGAATTGGCTGGTAACTTTTTGAATCTTGTTACTAAAAAAGAGGAGAATTATCTTTTGTATGGTGATACAAAAACGATATTCAATATTCCGTTTTCACAGTTTATAAAATTCGATTTTGATTTTAAGAAATACTTTACTTTTTTCAATGACAGAGCCAAACCGCATACATTGGCGTTTCGTCAGTTTGTAGGAATTGGAATTCCTTACGGCAACTCGTCATCGATGCCGTTTGTGAGATCTTATTTCAATGGTGGAGCTTATGATATCAGAGCTTGGCTGGCATTTGGTGGATTAGGTCCTGCCGATTCCCAGTTGGATGAAAGAGTGCGTTCTTATGCAATGGATAATGTGAAGCTGACTACCAGTGTAGAATACCGCGTTCCTCTCACCAATATGTTTGAAGCAGCCATTTTTACAGACGCAGGAAATATCTGGGGACTGAAGGATAATGGGTTTGGGGACCAGTTTAAATTTAAAAAGTTTATAAGTCAAATGGGAGTTGGAAGTGGATTAGGAATCAGGATGAATATTGCTTACGTCAATCTGAGACTTGATTTTGCTTATAAAATGTATGACCCGAATCAGCCTGAAGGGAACAGCCGTTGGGTTATTAACAAGATCAAGCCTTTGCAGCCAACTATCAACTTCGCAATTGGTTATCCTTTCTAAAAATTTTATTTGAAAAAATGCGTTGGTTAAAATTCGTAATTATTATTTCTCTTTGCTTATTCGGAATCTATTCTGCTATGATGAATTTCGTAGATGAAAGCAAAAGTTTCACTCATCAGTCAGAAATTGATTATCCCATAGACAAAGTTTTTCCTCAGTTTAATAATCTTCAGAATTTTGCAGCCTGGAACGATTATTTTACCGGAAAAGAAGATATGACGTATTCCTTCTTTACACCTTATGAAGGAGTAGGAAGTGCTATGAAATTCTCAGATAAAAAAAATGATGAATCCGGAGATTTATTTATTCGTTATTCCAGAGTTAATCGCACTTTGCATTATCAATTGTTCGAAGGAGATAATGATAATCCTTATTTAATCGATATTAACTTTAAGCCTTCCGGAAACAGGACAAAAATGTTCTGGAATATCCATACACCCAAAAGAAGCTACCTTGAGCGGTCTTTAAATCTTATTGCGGAAGATTTTTTTGTGAATAGTATTGATAAAAGTATGAAAAATCTCTATCAGATATTAGGGAACAAAGTGGATCGAGATCAAAAGCTGGCTTCTATAAAATATGACAGCATTATGATCGAAAACAGAGAAGGCGCATTACTTCTAGGTGTTAATGTCAGCACGAGGAATACCAAAGATATTCTTTTCAAAAATGTATTGATGAACCATGGAAAAGTAGTGAATTATGTGCGGTCTGATCTGGGTAAAAAAGATGATGAATTTGGCATTCCGGTTCTCATTACCAATCCTGCAAATCTTAAAGATAAAGAGATCTCATATTTCTATGGTGTGCCATTATCCAAGAGAATTTCTGTAAGTGATAATAATTTCAGCTTTCAGACACTTAATGCTTCTAAGGTTTATTATATTTATTATCAGGGTAATTATAATAACCGCATAAAAAATATTCAGGAACTTCTTAAAAAAGCTAAAAAAGATACTTTAAGAAATGGTCAGCTAATGGAAGAATTTTTGGAAGAGCCTGCTGATAATCAGGATGTAAAATTAAAATTGTCTTTGCCTGTTTACCGTTAAAAAGATCTGATAAATATCACTTATATTTGTCAGAATAAATGGTTATATTCATCGTAGGTCCACAAAAATTTAGTAAATTTGTTGGCAATTATTTAAAATTAAAATTTTAACAGATAATCTGTAATAATGGATAAATTTTCATTTCTAAATGCCGTACATGCTCAGCTGATTGATGATATGTATGAGCAATACAAAAAATACCCGGATGCACTAGAACCTTCTTGGAAATCGTTTTTCCAGGGATTCGATTTTGCATTGGAAAATTATAGCGATGATGATTTTGGGTCAGCCCCAGTTTCTAATTCCGCTCCGGTTCAATATGCTCAACAAGCAGTTACTAACAATGCTGTTTCAGAAGATATCGCAAAAGAATTTAAGGTTGTAAATCTTATAGAAGCTTACAGATCAAGAGGTCACCTTTTTACCAAAACCAATCCTGTAAGAGAAAGAAGACATTATTTTCCAACACTTGACATCGAAAATTTTGGTTTGTCTAAGGAAGATCTGAACAAAAAATTTAATTCTGCGACACAAACAGGAATGCCTGGTCCAGCAACTTTGCAAGAGATCATTACGCACCTTCAGAACATCTATTGTGATTCTATCGGTGTAGAATATATGCACATCCAGAATGTAGAGGAGAAGAAATGGATTATGGAATGGGTTAACGTTAATGAAAACCACCCTAATCTTTCTGCTCAGGAAAAAACAGAAATTCTTTTCAAACTGAATCAAGCGGTTGCATTTGAAAATTACCTTCATACTAAATTTGTCGGCCAAAAACGTTTTTCATTGGAAGGTGGAGAATCTTTGATCCCTGCTTTGGACCAATTGATTACGCGTTCTTCGCAATTAGGTGTTGATGAGGTAGTTCTTGGAATGGCTCATAGAGGCCGTCTGAATGTTTTGACCAATATTTTCCAAAAATCATACAAGCAGATTTTCTCAGAATTTGAAGGAAAAGAATTTGAAGAAGATGTATTCTCTGGTGATGTTAAATATCACTTGGGTTCTTCAAAAAAAATCACGACTGCAAATGGAGAAGAAGTAAGAATCAACCTTACTCCGAATCCGTCACATCTTGAAACTGTAGCTGCACTTGTGGAAGGAATCTGCAGAGCAAAAGTAGATAACGTTTACAAAGACGATTATTCTAAAGTTTTACCGATTGTCATCCATGGAGATGGCGCAATTGCAGGACAGGGAATTGTGTACGAGATCGCTCAGATGATGAATCTGGAAGGTTACAGAACAGGTGGAACAGTTCACATCGTGGTAAATAATCAGGTTTCTTTTACAACCAATTATCTGGATGCAAGATCATCGGTTTACTGTACCGATATTGCAAAAGTGACAGATTCTCCGGTGATGCACATTAATGCTGATGATGTAGAAGCAGTAGTTCACGCAATCAGATTTGCTGCAGATTTCCGTGCGAAGTTTGGTAAGGATGTTTACATTGACCTTTTGGGTTATAGAAAATACGGTCACAACGAAGGTGATGAGCCAAGATTCACGCAACCAAACCTTTATAAATTAATTTCAAAACATCAGAATCCAAGAGAGATTTACAAGGAACTTTTAATTAAGGAAAATGTTGTTTCTGATGAGGTTTTGAAGAAAATGGAGCAGGATTTCAAGGCTTTGCTTGATGAAAACTTTGATGCGTCCAAAGAAATCGAAAGAAATACAATGGATGTTTTTATGCAGGATGACTGGACGGAGTATCCAATTGGAGGCAAAAACTGTGTTACGGCTTCAAAAGTTGATACAACATACGATTTGGAAAAACTGAAAGAACTGGCAATTAAGATTTCCACATTACCTGCGGATAAAAAATTCATCAACAAGATTACGCGTCTTTTTGAGAACAGAATAAAAATGGTGGAAACCAATTCTTTGGATTGGGCAATGGGAGAATTATTGGCTTATGCAACGCTTCTTACTGAAAAATATAACGTAAGAATCTCCGGGGAAGATGTAGAAAGAGGAACATTCTCTCACCGTCACGCTGTCGTTAAAACTGAAGATACGGAAGAAGAATACATTCCGCTTCGCCATGTGAACGAGCAGAGATTTGATGTTTACAACTCACACTTGTCAGAATATGGTGTTTTAGGATTTGATTACGGTTATGCTATGGCTGCGCCGAGAACTTTAACCATTTGGGAAGCTCAGTTCGGAGACTTTACTAACGGTGCTCAGATCATTGTTGACCAATATTTGGTAGCTGCCGAAGAAAAATGGAAAATTCAGAACGGTTTGGTAATGATGTTGCCTCACGGTTCCGAAGGTCAGGGTGCGGAACACTCTTCCGCAAGATTGGAGAGATTCCTGACGCTTTGCGCGAATGAAAATATCATTGTTGCCAATATTACTTCACCAGCTAATTATTTCCATTTGTTGAGAAGACAGATGAAATTCGGATTCAGAAAGCCATTAGTAATTATGACGCCTAAATCGCTGTTAAGACATCCAAAAGTAGTCTCTCCGTTAGAAGATTTAGCCAATGGAAGCTTCCAACCGATCTTGGACGATCCAACAGCAGATCCGGCAAAAGTAGAGAGATTGGTTCTTTGTACAGGCAAGTTGTATTATGATCTATTAGCTAAGAAAGAAGAGCTTAATGATGACAAAGTAGCTTTGGTAAGATTGGAGCAAATCTATCCTTTGAACATGGATAATATCAATGCGATCTTTGATAAATATAAGAACAGGAAAGAATTGATCTGGGCTCAGGAAGAACCCGAAAATATGGGTGCTTGGAGTTATATCTTAAGAAACTTCAGAGATACAGGAATACAGGTGATTTCTCCTGTTCCAAGTGGAACGCCTGCGCCTGGAAGTCATAAAATGTTTGAGAAAAATCAGACCAAAATTATCAATGATGTTTTTCAAACCAATGATGAACCTGCAAAAAGACCTGTAACAGCCTAACAAAATTAATAAACTATAAGAATAACAATCTCCGGATTGTTCTGAAATTAAAAACAATTATTAGTATGTCAATATTAGAAATGAAAGTTCCTTCACCAGGAGAATCTATCACAGAAGTTGAAATTGCAATGTGGCTAGTACAAGACGGTGATTACGTAGAAAAAGACCAGCCGATTGCAGAAGTTGATTCTGACAAGGCAACTTTGGAACTTCCTGCTGAGCAAAGCGGAATCATCACTTTGAAAGCTGAAGAAGGAGAAGTGGTGCAAGTGGGGCAAGTGGTTTGTCTTATCGATATGGATGCTGCAAAACCGGAAGGTGCTGCTGTTCCTGCTGCTGAGCAACCTAAAGAAGAACCAAAAGCAGAAGTTAAAAAAGAAGAACCAGCTCCAGCAAAAGTAGAAGCTGCTAAAACTGAATCTTATGCTTCTCAATCACCTTCACCGGCAGCCAAAAAAATCCTTGATGAAAAAGGAATCAATGCATCTCAGGTAACTGGTACAGGTAGAGACGGCAGAATCACCAAAGATGATGCGGTAACAGCTTCTGTCCCTGCAATGGGAAGTGCTCCTGCGGGTGGAAACAGAGCTCAGACCACTACAAAACTTTCAGTTCTAAGAAGAAAATTGGCGGCAAGATTGGTTTCCGTTAAGAATGAAACAGCAATGCTGACGACCTTCAACGAGGTGGATATGTCGGAGATTTTCAGAATCAGAAAACAGTATAAAGAAGAATTCGCTGCAAAACATGGTGTAGGTCTTGGATTTATGTCATTCTTTACAAAAGCGGTAACAAGAGCCTTAAAATTATTCCCGGATGTGAATGCATCTATCGACGGCGATTTCAAAATCAATTATGACTTTGCTGATATTTCTATCGCAGTTTCAGGTCCTAAAGGATTAATGGTTCCTGTTCTTAGAAATGCTGAAAATATGACTTTGAGAGGTGTTGAAGCTAACATCAAAGATCTGGCAACAAAAGTAAGAGACGGAAAAATCACCGTTGATGAAATGACAGGAGGAACATTCACAATTACCAATGGTGGTGTTTTTGGGTCAATGTTATCAACACCAATTATTAATCCACCGCAATCTGCAATTCTTGGGATGCATAACATTATCGAGAGACCTGTTGCTGTAAAAGGACAAGTAGTGATCAGACCAATGATGTATGTAGCGATGTCTTATGACCATAGAATTATTGACGGAAGAGAATCTGTAGGATTTTTGGTAGCCGTGAAAGAAGCGCTTGACAATCCGGTTGAGTTCCTGATGGATGGCGACGAAAGAAAAGCATTGGAATTATAAGAAATTATATTCAGCATAAAATTAAGAGAGCAGGTTTTGCTCTCTTTTTTGTTATATTTATTGATGAAATTTTATTTTAATGGAATGTTTTGAATTACCACTTTACAAAAAATCTCAAGAAATTTTTGATGTGCTTGAAACTATAACAGATTTATTTCCAGATTGAATATTTACAAAGTATCAAATGTAATTTAATTGGCGATATAATGACGATTCAAGCTAAAATTTGTAGTGCTGAAGCAGTGAAGCTTTATGATATTAAAATGGAGAATGCTACAATTATTAGAAAAGTGGCGAGAGATATTTTTGTTGGAGGAAACACTTTGGAGCATTTTGGTTTTTCTGATTCTAAATACTATAATTTAGTGAGAAACTTAGTTGAAGAATTCAGACTTTTATTCATCGATTGGATTTCTGGTTTCAATCCAAAACATTATATTGTCGATAGCTGGGGTTTGTTCAATCCGCCGGGAATTTCTTCTGATTATATTCAGACTGATGACGAACTTGATTTTTTAGATGAAGATGAATAATTTTTACATTCTTTGCTAAGTTTTACGCCTTTGCAAACTTTAAAATATTTTCTATAATTAATAAAATCTTTGCGTTCAAAAAAGAAATAATTAAGTAAAAACCATTTCCAAAATTCACAATTAATCCTTACTTTTGAGCAATGGAAAATTTTATCGTATCCGCACGCAAGTACCGTCCGCAAGAGTTTGATACTGTTGTTGGACAATCTCACGTTACCGATACTTTAGAACACGCCATAGATGAAAGTCAGTTGGCTCAGGCATTGCTTTTTTGTGGACCAAGAGGCGTCGGTAAAACAACCTGTGCCAGAATCTTAGCCAGAAAAATCAATGAAAAATCCGGCGCTGCAGATGATGAAGGATTTGCATTTAATATTTATGAGTTAGATGCGGCTTCCAATAACTCTGTTGACGACATTCGTGAACTGATTGACCAGGTAAGATTTGCACCTCAGGTTGGAAAATACAAAGTTTATATCATCGATGAGGTTCACATGTTGTCTCAGGCTGCTTTCAATGCGTTTCTGAAAACTTTGGAAGAACCGCCTGCACATGCAATCTTTATTCTTGCAACGACTGAGAAACACAAGATTATTCCAACGATTCTTTCAAGATGTCAAATCTATGATTTCAAAAGAATCACAATTGAAGATATCCAGGATCATCTTAGAAAAATTGCGGAAAAAGAAAATATCACTTATGAAGATGATGCACTTTACCTTATCGCTCAGAAAGCGGATGGTGCTTTGAGAGATGCTTTGTCCATTTTTGACAGACTAAGTACATTTTCTCAGAAAAATATTACGCTTGAGAAAGCTGCAGAAGTTCTCAATATCCTGGATTATGATCAATACCTTAGGATTGTTGACCTGGCAAAAGAGAATGATATCCCGAGTGTGTTGACAGCTTTTGATGAGATTGTTAAAAAAGGTTTTGATCCGCATATTTTTGTTGCAGGATTAGGCAATCATTTCCGTGATCTGATGATGGCGCAAAATCCAAAAACACTCAACATCATTGAAGTTGGTGAGAAAACAAAAGCTAAGTTTGCTGAACAATCCCAAAAATGGTCAGCTCAACAACTGATAGACGGGATCGAAATCTGCAATTTTGCCGATATCAATTACAAAAATTCCAAAAACCCGAGACTGACTGTTGAGATTGCACTGATGCAATTGTCAAGTCTGACAGCAGGTTTGGAAGCTAAAAAAAAAAGTTCCTGATATTAGCGCCGCTTCTTGAAGCTAATTTGATTTCCGATAATAGACGGGTTCCTGTAGAAGCTAAAACTCAGATTGAATCCAAACCTGAGCCTGTAAAATCTGTTTTTGAAGAACCGAAAAAAATCATCCAAAAAGCATCTGAACCAATTGCGAAAATCAATTCGGGTTCAAAATTCAGTATAAAAGCTGCTTTAGAGAAAAAAGAAGAAGTAGAGACAGACAAATTTGCCGATGTCAAAGATGAAAATCTTCCTTCCAATCATTTTACGCAAACAGATCTGGACAAGGAATGGGATTTATTTCTTAAAAATCTTGCAAAGACCAATACATTTGTCTACAACGCTATCAATAGTTTCAAGTTAGAAAAATTTGATGAACACCAGATTACTGTAAAGTATTCTTCGGAAACAGCAAAAGCTGAATTTGACAGATTAAGCATTGAATTTTTTAATCATTTTAAACACAAAGTCAATAATTTCAAAATCGAAATCGATTATCAAACGGACTTAACTATCAAAAAAGAGGTAATAACCAAACGCAAAATTTTTGAAAGATTTGTAGAAATTAATCCCGTTTTGAAAGATTTGGATGATCTGATGAAATTTGATTTGACATAACCAATTAGACGGTTCCAAAAACCGGAAAATTTTGACATCCGGTTTTTATATCCTTCTGCCTTTTCTTTATAAAATCCGTGGGACGCATTCCGTTAATTTCTCGGAAAAGGTTTGAAAAGTTTGTCCTGGAAGCAATACCGCATTTTTCTGCCAAAGTTTCTATTTTGTATGTGAGATAGATCTTGTCATTATACAATTTGTTTGTAATATAACGGATTCTTAATTCGCTGAGGTATCTGTTAAAGTTGACACCTTTATACTCATTGATAATCTGCGAAAGATAATTGGAGTTGGTGTGTAGTTTGTGAGCTAATTTGTTGATTGTTAGTCCATTTTCTATAAATCCGCATTTGTCTTCAAAAGATTTTAATTTTGACAGTATCTGTCCAACAAGTTCTTCGTTTAAGTTGCATTTTTCATCTTCATTTGGCTTTGAATCAAATTTCTCATGGGAAGGTGTGTAAAGATTATTCAGGATTTTGTCCTCAAGAATTTTGTAATTGATTTTGATGTTCTTTTCATTTCTCAGTTTTTCTGCAATTATTGCAACCAAAAGTAAAGCTAAAAATATAAGACCAATGATAATCCATTTTCCCCAGGATGTTGTTCTTTCCAGCCTTTCTTTTTCCTCCTGCAAAGTCCTTGTATCGTAATCTTTGTGGATTGTGGAAGATAAGTAGGCAAAGTCTTTAGAAATTATTCTGTCGGCTTTCAATAGTTGCTTGGTGTAATAAAGTTCTTTGGAGTTATCCTTTTGATCTTTATAATAATGTATCAGCTGCTCATAATTTTCTCTCAGTTCCGGTAAAATGAAATTGTGTTCCTGAAAAACAGAATCTACTTTTTGGAAATACTGAATGGCCTCATGAGAGTTTTCTAAAGCTAAATATGATTTCCCAATATAAAAATAGTTAACTGTTGACCATGCAAAATCATTAATGTGATTAATTGGTTTTATTGATTTTTGCAGTGAGTTAAGAGCATTTTTAACATCATTTTTTCTGAGCTGTTCAATTCCTTTTTCTTTCAAAAAATAGCCGTATTCCTGCTGGAAGTCAGGATTGTTTTGTGTTTGAGCAAGACCTTTGGTAATCAAAGAATCAGCTGCATTGTAACTCTTGAGATTTCTATAACAAACAATTATCCTGTGTAAGCTATTGTAATAGCCTTTTTTGTTGTTAAAAATAATATTGGGATGCGCTTTTTCCTGCAGCTTTTGATAGAAATAATCATTGGCCTTCTGAAAATGAGCCAAAGCAGAATCATAATATCCGAGATAACATTTTACTACTCCAAGATGATACAGGATTTCATTTTTCAAATAGTCATTAGTAGAATTTTCAGAATATTCATATGCTTTCAAATACTCATCAAGAGCAGGTTTATATTTTTTGTAATTGAAATAATAAATAATTCCTTTTCCAAGATAAGCATCACTGATAATATCATTGTTTTTTGAAAGCAATGCTGCATAAACAGTGCTGTCAGCATATTTTAATTTATCCACAGAAGAAGCGGAATAAAATACAGCATCTTCATATCCCTGCGCAAGCCTATCGTAATCTTTTTTTTGTTTTGCCAGTTTTATGTACTGATCTAGAAAAACAAAAGCTCTTGAATCATTTTCAGGATAATTCTCATAATTCTTTTTGATATTATAATAATCACTATACTTCTTGTGCTGAGAAAAGTAGAGATTAAAAAACAGAATTGCAGTTATGAAATAGATTTTTTTCATACTTCTTAAAATAATGGTTAAGTTTTATACTCAAATTTAACCAAAATTTGTGCTAAATTAAAAGTATTATTAATTTATAATTATTAAAAATAAATTAAACTCTTTGCGAATAATATTTACATATAAATCAACAGTTTAAAGATTAATAAACATATTTATTGATGTGTGCTTATTTACAAATAAGCACCATTATTGTTTTTAGGAGCTAACGATTGTCAATAGATTTGGTAAAGAATTCTAAAATAAACCGGCCGGGATAACCTTTAAAATTATTAACAATGAATAAGTTTATCTCAACAATCTTAGCAGTATCAATTTTAATTATTACGAATTCTTGCAGATCGCAAGACGAAGATTTGATACCAAATCAAACTGAAAATACAGAGCCATCAATTATTAAGAGAAGCACAGACAGCATCCAGGTAAATACTTCTAATCCCGAAAACCAATTGGTTGAAGGTGATCCACCACCAAAAAACGGACATCAATGGTGAAAATAAAAACTAATAACTATGAAAACCTACAAAAGAATTATGTAAGCGATATCTAGAAGAAAGGAGTTCTTGGAGTGTTAGAATTACATTTCCAGTAGGAATTAATAAGAGGCTTTGGATGTTTATCATTTTTTGGCTTTTTAATAAATAATATTTTAATACGAAATTCATGGAAAAAAACTTCTTATTATTCGTTTTTTTTGTATTAACGAATATTTTACAAGCACAAGTAGGGATTAATACATCAGATCCCAAATCGACTCTTGATATCAACGGAAATTTAAAAATACGTAATGTAACTTCTGTAACTTCTGTCAATAGCAATCAAACTATTTTGTTAAGGGATAAAACTTCCACAACAGGAGATTTTGAAATAAAAGAAATCAGTTCAGACTTATTGGTTGTTGCTAATGCCAGTGCTTATTATGCATCAAAATCTGGTTCCTGGTCACTTTTAGATCTTGGATTGGGAACTTTTTGGTCAAAAATTAATTTGACAGGTGCCAGTGACACCAAAGTCGGAAATCCTGCACTTTTTAACACAGGGGTCTATACGGCTCCACAAGCGGGAATTTATACTATTAGTTATGAATTTCAATTTCCTGCCGGAGTGAACTTGGAAGCCTTAGGCAGTAAGAGATTAGGAATTATAAAGAACGGGAGCACTATTTGGGATGAAAAAATTTTTGATGGTGTCAGAGTTTCTATTTTGGGTGTTACCTTAGCTTCGGTGCCTGTAACTTCTACTTCATTGACATCATTGGTGCAGCTTGCAGCAGGAGACACGATTACATTTGCTGTCAATGTTTCCGGATTACTTCCAATTGATATAACGCTTTTGAATAGTGCAAAAGTTAGTCTTTATATCTATAAAATCTCTAATTGACACCAAATTATTTTCTTATACATAAAAGCACAAATTAAGATTCTCAGAATTCAAATGTTGAATTAAATTTATAAAAGCAGATGATTCTGCTTTTATTTTTTGCCTAAGAATTAAGTTTAGTTTGATATTAATTTATATATTTGTTCAGGATTTCTTCAACACAAGAAGAAAAAATATTAATCAAAAACAAGCTAAAGTTCTTTAACTAAGGATTTATGAAATGGAATTAAACCAATTTCCATATTTTGAAACGACAAAATCCGCCTTCACTTGGGGTGGATTATTTAGCTTTTTTGGATTTTATTACGGAAATTTCAGAAACTATTACCGATTTTATTGGTTTAGCTAGCTGAATTTCTTTCTCAAAAAACTCACGGAATAATTTCAAATTCCGAACATAATTAAAAATTTTTAACGGTATTTTTTGAAAAAGAATTATAAATCAGGATTTATAACAGATAAACTGTTGCACTAATATTAAATATATAACATTAAAAATAAATGAACTTAAACGAATTGAAAAATGACTGGGTTAAGGAATTTTCAAACCCAATGATCATTGCAGGACCTTGCAGCGCAGAAAGTGAAGCTCAAATGTTGGAAACAGCAAGAAGATTAAAAGAAACAAACGCAGAAATTTCTGCATTCCGGGCAGGAATCTGGAAACCTAGAACAAAACCAAACGGTTTTGAAGGAGTAGGGGTAATCGGTCTTAACTGGCTCAAAAAAGTTAAGGAAGAATTCGGATTCAAAACAGCAACAGAAGTTGCTAATGCGCATCATGTTTTTGCAGCATTGGAAGCCGATGTAGATATTCTTTGGATCGGTGCGCGTTCTACGGTTAATCCATTTACAGTTCAAGAGATTGCACAGGCTTTGAGAGGGACAGATAAACCGGTTTTGGTTAAAAATCCTGTAAATCCCGATCTGGCACTTTGGATTGGCGCTTTGGAGAGACTTTTAGGTCAGGGTGTAGAAAATATCGGTGCCATCCACAGAGGGTTTTCAACTTACCAAAAAACCAAGTACAGAAATATCCCGAACTGGCAAATTGCTTTGGATTTTAAAAATCAATTCCCTAACATTCCTTTGTTTATAGATCCTTCTCATATTTGTGGAAACAGAACCGGTTTGGCAGGTGTTGCGCAGGAGGCTTTCAATGTGGGTTATCAGGGTGCAATTATAGAAAGCCATTGTGATCCGGACAATGCTTGGAGCGATGCTTCTCAGCAAATCACGCCGGAAGTTTTGGCAGAGATGATCAACAATCTTCAGATTCGTAATTCGGACATCTCAGGATACGAAGACGAGATGGGAAAACACAGAACATTAATTAGTGATATGGATTTCCAGCTGATAGAATTGCTGTCTCAAAGAATGAAAGTATCTGAGAAAATCGGAAAACTGAAAAAAGAAAATAATATTGCTATTTTCCAGCCGGAACGTTGGAAGGTAATTACGGAATACGCAACTCAGAAAGCATTCGAAACAGGTATGTCACAAGAGTTTATTGAGAAAGTTTTCAAAGCAATTCATGAAGAAAGTATTGAAGTACAAAATAATATTATGATTGATAGGTAATAAGATTTTCCATTTAATTACAGAAACTAAAAGAAGCTAAATTATTAGCTTCTTTTTTTATTGAGACTAATTTTAAATTTCTAAATTTGCTAAATACAAAATTCTACTGTTTGAAAGGAATCATCATTAAGTCAACCGGAAGCTGGTACCAGGTTTTGGAATCGGAAACAAGACAAATTTATGAAGCCAGAATCCGCGGCAAATTCAAATTAATCAAAACGCGTCTTACCAATCCATTAGCGGTAGGAGACGAGGTAGAATTTTCCCTTGAGCAAGATGATGTTGCCTGGATTACCAAAATTTTTCCACGGAAAAATTATCTCATCAGAAAATCAGTTAACCTTTCCAAGGAAGCCCATATTATTGCATCTAATATTGATATTGCTTGTTTTATTTATACTTTGAAGTTTCCAGAGACATCTTTAGGTTTTCTGGATCGTTTCCTGGCCTGTTGTGAAGCTTACAACATCGCTCCATTGATTTTATTCAACAAAATGGATGTTCTTTCTGAAGAAGAAATAGAAATTGTAGGAAACATCGAAGCAATATATCAAAACATTGGTTATGAAACTTTAGAAATTTCTTCTTACTCTAAACTGAATCTTGATATTCTGGAAGAAAAAATCAAGAATAGGACTTCAGTATTTTTTGGACATTCAGGTTGTGGGAAATCTACTTTGGTTAATGCATTACAACCGAGTTTGGATCTCAGAACAGGAGAGATTTCTGACACGCATCTGAAAGGAAAACATACGACAACATTTGCCCAGATGCATTTTTGGGATTTTGGAGGCTCGGTAATTGATACACCGGGCGTTCGGGAATTTGCAATGATTGATGTTGAGAAAGAAGAAATACAGCATTATTTTCCGGAGATTTTTCAGACAGGAAGAGAATGCAAATATCATAATTGCCTCCACATCAATGAACCTAAATGCGCAGTCATTCATGGTTTGGAAACTGGAGAAATAGAAGAAACCAGATATATTACCTATTTGAAACTGATGGAAGAAGCAGAAGAGATTAACCAGAAATAAAAATCCTGCAAAAATTTTTGCAGGATCTTTTATTTATATATTTCTCTTTTTAGAATTTCCAGCCAAGTGTAATAGAGAAATTATCTCTCTTATTTTTGACTTTGGAAACTGCGGAAGAACTGCTTAAAAGTTCTATGGCTGCCGGATCAGAATAATAACCGGAAGTTGTATTATTTCCGGTATCAACACCATATAAAAACGGACTTGAGTAAGTTGATGAGATGTTTTGATAAGAAGCATCGATATAAAATGCCTGAAAATCATAACCAATACCAGCGCCAATTACATTTCTTTTTCCAATAAAAAGATTAGAATAAGACTGATTAGATGTTGAACCATTATCATTGTAATTGGATATAGAGATATTATCAAAACTATTTCCTTGGTAAGCATAACCTCCTCTTAATCTGAAAGCGGCAATTCTGTATTCTGCTCCAACTCTTACTTCTGAGGAGTTTTTATAAGAATCACTGAAGAAATCATTTAATTCCTGTTCTGCACCACCATATTCTTTATATTTTGGTTTTGTAATTCCTTGAATAAAATCGACATTCAAAGCAAAATTTTTACTTGGAACAAAGGCAGCACTAATCGTTGCTTTCATAGGTGTTGACAATTTTCTGTCTTCAGTAAAAACATCATAATAACTGTCTTCCTTATAATATTGATTAAAAACCCTATCCATATTCCACCAGGTAGGAGTTTCTATTGCAGCTCCTAACCTGAATTGATTATTTAATTTAGCAATGACTCCAATGTTGGCAGAAAATCCGTCTGCTCTTTCTGTAAAATTGGTGTATTGCTTATCAAAGGATGAAATCGTATTCGTTGTATTATTTTGAAAATTAGCAAAATCATCCTGACTCAAATAGGAGTTATGAAAATTAAGCCCTGCTCCAAAATAAAAACGATTATCATAATTAGCCGCAACAGTAAAACTCGTTTTTGAGATGTCTCCTGTTCTGTTATAGACATGTCCCAAATAAGAATATTTGGCAGGTGTTGCTACAGTTGGATTACTAGAAATTTGTATGTTCTGATTACCCGCAGATTCTACATAATTGTCAATAGATCTGGTATTGTAATTGATTCCAAGATTGATGAATTTCCATTTTGAAGTATCTCCAAGGTTTACAGACAAAACACCTCCTGAGTTATTAAGATCCGTATTATTGGTTTTGTAACTAACAGGTTTCCCTGCAAGTGTTGAAGTATTTTGGTTACTATTAATACCTAAGGTAAGATTAACATCACTGGTTATAAAAACTCCGATCCCGGCAGGGTTTACGCTTGCGGAAGAAATATCTCCTCCAAGCGCTCCCATTGATCCTGCCATAGAATTATATTTTGAAGTTCCATTAATCTGGTTTCCGGAATATACATCAATTGTATTTGTAATTACCGATACATCCTGAGCTTTTAGATAGAAAAATGAAACAGGAATACTAATCAGTAATAAAGTTTTTTTAAGCATTTTATCGTTAAATGTTTTTATTATTAGTTAATGAAATTTATCTTCTGCCACCGCCACCAGAACGCATTCCGCCACCACCACCGGATGAACCACCTCGGAAGCCGCCTCCGGAATTAAATCCTCCAGAATTTCCGCCCGATCTTGTTGGTGCATTATAACTATCATTTCTAAAACCACCATTTGGCTGAGTTCTTATACCTCCATTATTTCTGATGCCACCATTATTGGGAAAGTTTGGTTGAGTTCTAATTCCTCCATTATTTCTAACACCTCCGTTGTTAGGATAATTTTGTCTAATTCCACCATTGTTAGGGTAGTAAGGATAACTTCTGGTGCCATTTCCGGCATTTCTCACACCGTTATTTCTGATACCGGAATTGCTATTATCAGACATCCGGATAGAATTTCTCAAGCCTGCAGTACTATTAATACCCCGGAAGCCATTGGTTCTATTTTGTGGTATCATACCCGACAGTCTTCCATTATAACCTGATCTGTTATAATAGATTGGATGATGATAACCCCCATAATATGGATAGTAATAACCTCCCCATTCCCATCCGGAGTTCCAGAAAGGATCGTAGAATCCTCCCCAACCCCAAGGTGAATAAAATGAGTTACCCCATCCCCAGCCAAATCCTAGTCCCCAACCAAAAGAATTGAAGCCGCTGTTCCATCCCCAACCATAGTAAGGATAACCCCAGCCACCATAACCACCCCAACCCCAATTGTTAAAACTTGTATAATTGGTTTCAGTTCCGGTAAAAGTTCCCCAGTCAGAATCATTTGCTAGCGGTTTTGTATACTTGTTCTGCTGATCTTGTATGTTTTGTTGGTTGTTGTCATAGATACTTGGATAGGTGTCCTGGTAGTTGTAATAATCATCAACTTGATTACCATAATTACCGGAATATGATCCTGCAGGTAAAGAATCCTTGTTAGGATCATAATATACACCATCAGTTTCTGAATAGCCTCCGGTATAAATTACACAGGAAGTTAAAAGAAAGCTGCTGGAAATCAGAATCAAACCTTTTGATTTGATTAGATTTAAAAGGCTTGTATTGTTGATATTTTTCATTTTATAAGAAGTATTAAGTTTCATATATTTGCATTTCTTAAAAGAAACCAAATTTTATACCATTTAAATTTAATAAAATACGTGTAAAATTAGGCTTTTTATTTAGATTAAAAAGTTTAAAAAAAGTTAAAAAACTATATCAAAAAATTTATGGCAAAGTTAACATCAAGAGCAGAAGATTATAGCAAATGGTATAATGAATTGGTTGTTAAAGCAGATTTAGCAGAAAATTCAGGCGTTAGAGGATGTATGGTTATCAAACCCTATGGTTATGCTATTTGGGAAAAAATGCGTGACGAGATGGACAAAAAATTCAAAGAAACCGGACATCAGAACGCTTACTTTCCTCTTTTTGTTCCCAAAAGTCTGTTTGAAGCTGAAGAAAAAAATGCAGAAGGTTTTGCCAAAGAATGTGCTGTTGTTACCCATTACAGATTAAAAAATGACCCTAATAATCCCGGAAAACTAATTGTTGATCCGGAAGCTAAACTGGAAGAAGAATTGATTGTTCGTCCAACTTCTGAAGCAATTATATGGAATACGTATAAAAACTGGATTCAATCTTATCGGGATTTGCCGATTCTGATTAATCAGTGGGCTAATGTTGTAAGATGGGAAATGAGAACCAGATTATTCCTAAGAACTGCTGAATTTCTTTGGCAGGAAGGTCACACGGCTCACGCTACAAAAGATGAAGCAGTTGAAGAGACTGAAAAAATGCTGGAAGTCTACGCGAAGTTTGCAGAAGATTTTATGGCCATTCCGGTTATCAGAGGGATCAAATCGCCTTCTGAAAGATTTGCTGGAGCTGACGAGACTTATTGTATCGAAGCTATGATGCAGGACGGCAAAGCTTTGCAGGCTGGAACTTCACATTTCCTTGGTCAAAATTTCGGAAAGGCATTTGATGTCAAATTCACTACAAGAGAAGGAAAGATTGAACACGCTTGGGGAACATCTTGGGGAACATCAACCAGATTAATGGGAGCTTTGATTATGACGCATTCCGATGATCTTGGTCTGGTTTTACCACCAACCTTGGCACCGATTCAGGTTGTGATTGTTCCTATTTTCAAAGGTGAAGAACAATTGGCTCAGATCAGCGAAGTAGCTTTGGAAATTCAGGCAAAACTAAGGGCAAAAGGAATTTCGGTTAAATTCGATGATGATACGCAAAACAAGCCAGGCTGGAAATTTGCTGAGTATGAATTAAAAGGTGTTCCCCTGAGAATTGCAATGGGTCCAAGAGATTTGGAAAACAAAACTGTTGAGTTGGCAAGACGCGATAATTTAACCAAAGAATCTGTTTCTATTGAAGGTTTGGAAAATTACATCGAAGAATTATTGCAAACAATCCAAAAGGATATCTATAACAAAGCATTGACTTTCCGTGAAGAAAATATCACAAAAGTTGACTCATATGAAGATTTTAAGAAGGTTCTGGAGGAAAAAGGGGGATTTATTCTCGCTCACTGGGACGGAACTGAAGAAGAAGAAGAGCAGATCAAACAAGAGACAAAAGCGACTATCAGATGTATTCCTTTGAATAATGAACTGGAAGATGGCATTTCTCTAATATCAGGAAAACCATCCAAACAAAGAGTTGTATTTGCAAAGTCATATTAATATAAAAAACCGTCTCGTTATCAGCTAAGAGGCGGTTTTTTGTTTAGAAAATTAATTTATTTTTTGTTTTTGTCTTGTTAAAATTTTATTAAAATTATTAATTCTATAAAAAGGTGGATTAATATTTGGTAATATTATAAAGTCAAACACAAAAAATAAACTAGTATGTCAATTAATCTAATCGAACTTGTAAAAAGCCAGCTAGGACCGGAAACGGTTTCTCAGGCTGCAACTCAACTTGGAGAAAGTGAGTCAGGAGTTTCAAAAGCAATTTCAGCATTATTACCAGCGGTTATTGGAGGATTTTCAAACAGCAATGCCCAATCAGAACTTTTCAGTACACTGAAAGATGCTGCTTCATCCGGAGTTTTATCCAATCTTCTTGGTAATCTGGGTGAAAATGATTCTTTAATTTCCAGAATTCTATCACTGATCTTTGGAGATGGCGATAAGTTATCTGCGTTAACCAGCTCTGTGTCAAATTTTGCGGGCATTAGCAATGATTCTACAAATTCATTATTAAATTTGATTACAGGCGCAACTGCAGGCAGTCTTGGAAGGTACATCTCCGATAGCAATCTTGATTTGTCATCATTTGGAAGCTTATTGTCAGGTCAAAAAGGATTTTTATCTGCTCTTATACCAGCTGGATTCAGTTTTGGTACTTTAGGATTAGGAAACTGGTTTGGGAATGATACAGAAACTGTAAATGTACCACCCAACACACCAACAGCTGAAGCTGCCGCAAGTCCGAAAATTGATGTTAACAGAAGCGGAGCTACTCACGAGATTACTTCTGATCAGGATTCCGGAGGAAGTATTTGGAAGTGGCTGCTACCGTTGTTACTACTTCTGTTGCTAGGCTGGTTTTTCTGGAAGCAGTGCAACAAAAAAGCAGACACAGTTCCGACAGCAACAGTTGATTCTACAACAGTCGTTACAGACTCGACAAATGCTGCAGGAGATACAGTTGCCGTCACAAGAGAAACAACAGTTGTAACATTGCCAAGCGGAAAAACTTTACAGGCATACAAAGGTGGAATAGAAGATCAAATTGTCACCTTTCTAAAATCTGACGAGTATAAAAATGCAACAGATGAACAACTGAAAGATAGATGGTTCAATTTTGATAATCTTAATTTTGAATTTGGAAAAGCAGTTTTAACACCAGAATCTAAAGTTCAGTTGGAGAATCTGAAAATGATTTTAACTGAATTTCCAGATGCAAAAATTAAAATCGGCGCCTATACAGATAAAAAAGGAGATGAAAATACCAACCTCAAATTATCCGGTGAGAGAGCAAATGTTGTAAAAACATCAATCAATTCTCCACAGGTCAAAGAAGCAGAAGGTTATGGATCTAAGTTTGCGAAAGTTCCTGCAGAAGCTTCTGACAAAGAAAGAGAATCTGACAGAAAAACCGCAGTCAGATTTTTGAAATAAATTCTAATTTCAATTGAATATAAACTGTCAATTATTTGGCAGTTTTTTTATTGCCTGTTTGTGAGTTAAGCAAAGTATTATTATTTTTGTTAGTCTAATCTAACAATTTTGATTTTTGAAAGAAAAAAATAAGGCCTGGCGAAAAGAAAAAACTGCGAATTCCTTGAATGAGGTTTTTTCAAGCATTCCTATTCCTGAGAGTGGTAGCTTCAGGAAGAAATTTATGGCCTATGTTGGGCCCGGATTATTGGTTGCTGTAGGTTATATGGATCCCGGGAACTGGGCAACGGATATTGCGGGTGGAGCACAATTCGGATATACACTTCTGTCTGTGATTTTGATTTCGAATCTTTTTGCGATTGTTTTGCAGCATTTGTCTGTTAAGCTGGGAATTGTTGCTGAAAGAGATTTGGCCCAGGCTTGTAAAGATCATTTTCATCCTGCTGTGAATTTTATTCTCTGGATCTTTTGTGAGATTGCAATAGCTGCCTGTGATCTGGCAGAAGTAATAGGCTCAGCAATAGCATTAAATCTTCTATTTGGAATTCCTTTAAGTATAGGAGTTGTGATAACAATTATTGATGTCTTTTTGATTTTGTTTCTGCAATCCAGAGGTTTCAGATACATCGAAAGTATTGTTGGCGGATTAATCTTCATTATTTTTGTGGCTTTTTTCTATGAAATTTTTCTAAGTAAACCTGAAGTTTTTCCAATGCTGAAAGGTTTGATTCCTCAAAAGGAAATTATTACTAATCCATCAATGCTCTACATTGCCATTGGGATTTTAGGAGCGACAGTAATGCCTCACAATCTTTATCTGCACAGCAGCATTGTTCAGACACGAAATTATCCAAGAACCAATGAAGGGAAGAAAGAAGCATTAAAATTTGCAAGTCTTGACAGTAGCCTTTCTCTGATGCTGGCTTTTGTCATTAATGCTGCAATTCTGATTATTTCTGCTGCGACTTTCCATACATCCGGCAATAAGGACGTTGCTGACATTAATGATGCATATATGCTTTTGACACCGCTTTTAGGAACAACCTTGGCGAGTATTTTCTTTGGTATCGCTCTACTTGCTTCAGGGCAGAATTCTACATTAACGGGAACGTTAGCCGGACAAATCGTAATGGAAGGTTTTCTGAATATCAGGCTAAAACCTTGGGTCAGAAGACTGATTACAAGATTAATTGCCATTATTCCCGCCTTAATTGTTTCAATTCTTTACGGAGAAAAGGGAACTGCAGAATTGTTGGTTTTCAGTCAGGTGATTTTGTCAATGCAGTTGAGTTTTGCTGTAGTTCCATTGGTGATGTTTACAGGTAGTAAAGCCAAAATGGGAGAGTTTGCAAATAAATCTTGGTTAAAAATCATGGCTTGGATTATTAGCGCAATTATCATCATCCTGAATCTTTATCTTTTAAAGGAAACTATTTTTCCATAAATCAAAAAACCGAATCACTTGGATTCGGTTTTTTATGTTGATTTTTTGATAATCAATGCTGTTTTGCGCGCCCCCCGGGCTGAACGGAGCTCTTTTTCTTTTTTGTAAAAAAAGAAAAAAGCGGGAGTGGAGCACGGATAAAGGCGCCCTTATAATTTTACCCTAATTTCTTAGAATCCGCTACGAATTGGGCCAGTCCAGAATCTGTTAAAGGATGTTTTAATAGATTAAGAATTGATGCCAGAGGAGAAGTAATAACATCTGCCCCGATTTTTGCACAATTGATAATATGCATTGGACTCCTGATAGATGCTGCAAGGATTTCTGTATCGAAAGCGTAGTTGTCAAAAATAACTCTGATCTCTTCGATCAAATTAAGACCGTCTACAGAAATGTCATCTAATCTGCCTAAAAACGGAGAAACATAAGTTGCTCCTGCTTTTGCTGCCAAAAGGGCTTGTCCGGCTGAGAAAATCAATGTACAGTTGGTCTTGATGCCTTTGTCAGAAAAATATTTAAGAGCTTTCACACCGTCTTTGATCATTGGGATTTTTACAACAATTCTCTCATGAAGTGCTGCTAATTCTTCTCCTTCTTTGATCATTTCCTCATAAGTGGTTGAAAGAACCTCTGCAGAAACATCACCGTCCGAGATATTGCAGATATCGATATAATGTTGGTTGATTGCTTCTTTGCCCGAGATTCCTTCTTTTGCCATTAAGGAAGGGTTAGTTGTTACACCGTCTAAAATTCCTAGATCCTGTGCTTCTTTGATCTGATCCAGATTAGCTGTATCAATGAAAAATTTCATATATAGATTTTTTATTTGTTTTTAAATGTTTGTTCGCAAATATACATTTTTAGTTGGCACTGAAAAAATCAAAAAAGAAGTCCGGAGACTTCTTTTTTGATTTATTTCATTCCAGCTTCTTTTGCTTTAAACTCATTATACTTTGCTGTATTCTGAGTGGTCATGTACATGCCTTTTAGAAGTGTTACGACTTCTTTATTATTAGGATCGTTTGCATAAAGTTTTTCTGCATAAGGTAAAGCTTTTTGGAATCTTGCTCTTCTTTGCTCCAGAACTTTGTTGGCTTCATCAATTTTGCCTGCTTTTTTAAGCTCTCTGTATTGGTTGATAGCTGCTTCATCTTCTCCTAAAATTGCAAAAACTAAATTGTTAAGTGCATTTGGGAATTTGGGATCAAGATCAACTAATTTTTTGAAAGTGGCCTCTGCTTCAGCTTGTTTTGAAGGATCTTTACTCTGCATCACCCCAAGATTGTACAAACTTTCTTTATCGTTTGGATTAGCAGCTATTTTTGCCTTCAGGTTATTTACAAACTCATCGGTTTTACCAGATTTGAAATAAGAATTACTTTGAACTTGTCCTAAAGATTGATTTTTAGGGAATTTTTTTAATCCTTCTTCTGCAACTTTACCAGCTTCGTCATATTTTCCTTGTTCGAATAACAGAGATGCTGTTACCTCATAAAGTTCTTCCTGTTTGCTCGGTGTTTTCTCAATTTTGAAATCTGAGTAACCGGCGTTTGCTTTTTTGTAAAGATCAAATGCCGCTTTATCCAAAGTTTCTACTTGTCCGGTCTTTGTATTTTTTGCAGTGTAAACAGTTTCTTCGCCTGTATAATTTGATTTGATCAATGATTGGAGAATATCAGTCGACTGAGCTTTTTTATCAGGAGTCTGAGCATAGGCTACACCTGCGTAATAAAGTAAATTTTTGTTGTCCTGACCTGCAGCTTTGAAAAGATAATATGTTTCTGCAAATTTTTCACCGGCAACATCAAATTTTTTGTTGTTATAGCTAGTAGTTGCAGCCTCATTTGCTTTGCGTAAAAGGGGATCGATGGCCTCTCTTAATTTTTCCGTCAATGCAGGTGAATATTTTTCTTGTTTAAGAGAAAGTCCGCTTCCTGACTTATCTGCTGCTGCTTTCCCGACAAAATATACCTTATTCTTTTCAGCATCCTTACCGGTGTAGATTTCTTCGGTTCCAAGCGTTGAAATTTTAGCAAGATATTCTGCACCTTCAATATTTTTTCCGGCTTTTAAAAGAGATAAGCCTTTTGCATAATAATATTGTTCAAGAACAGAAGGTTCCAGCAGATAAGTTTTATCGCCAAAGATACCTTCAGCTTTTGATATTTCTGAGTTTGCAGTTGCCAAGTCGCCTGAATCAACTGCTTTTACAGCATTAGCGATCTCTTTTTTCTGTGCCCAAACTAATGATGCAGACAAAATAGCTAAACTTAAAATTAATTTTTTCATTTATTTACTTTTATAATTTAATCGTTATTTTCAGATTCATCAGCATTATCATTGGCTTCTTCATCTTCAATTTTTCTTAATTCCTCTTTATCTCCAAGATTGATTTGATTGTCACCGATCTGAGGTTGGTCCTTGAATTCCGGGTTGTTGCTGTCATTTTCAAGTCCTTCTTCATTTTCTTCTTCCACATCCTTATCCATTTCAACTTTGGCAATCGCTGCAATCTCATCATTTCCTTTCAGATTAATGACTTTTACACCTTGGGTATTTCTTCCCATTACTCTCAGGTCGGCAGTATTCATACGGATTGCAACACCGGATTTGTTGATGATCATTAATCCGTCTTCATCTGTTACACTTTGAATGGCAATCAGATTACCTGTTTTCTCCGTAATGTTAAGTGTAATTACACCTTTACCGCCTCTGTTGGTAACTCTGTAATCTTCAACAGCTGTACGTTTTCCATAACCTTTTTCAGACACCACCAAAACGGTATCGTTCTCCAGATCATTAACAACAATCATTCCGATTACTTCATCATTATCTTCAAGGGAAATCCCTCTCACACCTATTGAACTTCTCCCGACTGCTCTTGCTTTTTCCTCAGGGAAACGGATACATTTACCATTCTTGGTAGCAATCATAATTTCAGAATTGCCGTCCGTTAATTTTGCACCTAACAATTGGTCATTATCACGGATTTCGATGGCGTTAACACCGTTGGTTCTCGGTCGTGAATAAGCTTCCAAAGATGTCTTCTTGATCGTACCGTTTTTGGTAATCATTACCACATTCATTTGGTTGATGTATTCTTGATTTTTAAGATCCTTTGTTCTGATGTAAGCTTTAATTTTATCATCAGGTTCGATGTTGATCAAATTCTGAACAGCTCTGCCTTTTGCAGTTTTTGAACCTTCCGGAACTTCGAAAACTCTTAGCCAGAAACATTTTCCTTTTTCTGTGAAGAACAGGAGATACTCATGGTTGGTTGCAGTTACAATATATTCAAGGAAGTCCTCGTCTCTTGTAGTAGCACCTCTGTTTCCAACACCACCTCTTGACTGGACTTTATATTCGGAAAGAAGCGTTCTCTTGATATAACCAGCGTGAGAAATCGTCAGAACCACTTTTTCGTCAGGAATAATATCTTCGATAGACATTTCTCCACCAGAATAATCGATCTCTGAACGTCTTTCGTCACCATATTTTTCTTTGATTTCAATCAATTCATCTTTAATGATTTGATAACGTCTTGGCTCATTGGAAAGAATATCTTCCAGATCTTTGATCAAAGCCATTATCTCTTCATACTCAGCACGGATTTTGTCCAACTCCATTCCGGTAAGACGAGCCAAACGAAGATCCAGAATAGCCTGAGCCTGAATTTCTGATAATTCGAATTCACTAATCAAACCTTCTTTTGCTGCTTGCGGATTAGCGCTGTGACGGATAATCGCAATAGCTCTGTCAAGAGAATCCTGAGTTCCGATTACCTTCATAAAGCCTTCAAGAATATGTGCTCTTTCTTTGGCTTTTCTCAATTCATATTCGGTTCTTCTTACAATCACTTCGTGGCGGTGTTCTACGAAATGGTGAATGAGGTTTTTCAAGTTCAGTTGTTCAGGTCTTCCTTTAACTAAGGCGATGTTATTAACTGAAAATGAAGTTTGTAGAGAGGTGTATTTATATAAAAGGTTTAATACGACATTTGGAATTGCATCGTTCTTTAATTCATAAACTATACGAAGTCCTTTTCTGTCAGACTCATCACGGATTTCGTAGATTCCGGTGATTTTTTCATCCTTAACCAACTCAGCTGTTCTGGCAATCATTTCTGCTTTATTAACCTGGTAAGGAACTTCTGTTACTATAATAGCGTTTCTGTTTCCAATCTCCTCGAAGTTAACTTTTGCTCTCAGAACAATACGTCCTCTTCCTGTGTGGAAAGCGTCACGAACTCCATCATAACCGTAGATGATACCACCTGTTGGGAAATCCGGGGCAATGATGTGCTTCATTAGGTCATCAATCGTGATTTCTCTGTCGTCTATGTAAGCGCAGATGGCATCAATACTTTCCGATAAGTTATGCGGTGCCATATTGGTTGCCATACCAACCGCAATACCGGAAGTTCCGTTAACTAAAAGATTTGGGATTTTTGTAGGGAGGACAGTAGGTTCCTGTAAAGAGTCGTCGAAGTTATTTTGAAAATCAACGGTTTCCTTATCAAGATCGGCAAGAATCTCATCAGAGATCTTCTTCAGTCTTGCTTCCGTATAACGCATTGCTGCAGGTGGGTCACCGTCCATGGAACCGAAGTTACCCTGACCGTCTACCTGCTCATAACGCAAGCTCCAAGGTTGTGCCATTCTTACCATTGCATCGTAAACCGAGCTGTCACCATGTGGGTGATATTTACCTAAAACGTCTCCAACGATTCTGGCAGATTTCAAATGTTTTCTGTTTGAAAATACATTAAGCCCATACATACCGTAAAGAACACGTCTGTGTACGGGTTTTAATCCGTCTCTTACATCCGGTAACGCTCTTGATACAATTACCGACATCGAATAATCGATGTAAGAGGTTTTCATTTCGTCAACAATGTTGATCGGTATTAACCTTTCTCCTTCCTTATGCATAAATATTTTTAATTTATTGTAAATCAGAACGCTGTATTAGTTTCTGACCTGTTGAGTTTTTCTGTTTTTTATAACGGGCTAATTTACAAAAAAAATACGATTTTTGCATTCTGAATTTATCAACATTAATCATAAAAAATAAAAAAATGAGCATCCTTAGTATTACTTTTCATACAACAGAAAATAAAATCCAGGAATGGGATCTTTATCTTGAAAATGAGCTACATCAAATGGTTGAAAATCTAATGGATGTCGACAGGTACATCTTGTCAGAAGTATATTCTGAAATGCTGAATGAAGGTAAAAATACCAATCTTTTTCTTTGGTTTGATAATGATGAACTTCGCAACCAATTCATGGAAAGCGAACTGGTCAATATCGAAGAGCGAATTGCTCAGGAATTTGGGGAAGAAGTAATGGTTTTTCCGACATTCCTTAATCCAAAAAAGAAAAGGTTTTAATAATTATTTTCATACTTATATTAAAGTATGATTTTTATACTTTAAAAAGCTTAAATTTGCACACGAATTTTAGACGAATTTATATCAATCACACTCAATACGGAGTGTCTAAACAAAATTAATTTATGAGTATACCTCAAGCGTTTACAGAAACGATCACTCTTGCAGACGGCAGAGAAATCACACTAGAAACAGGGAAGCTGGCAAAACAGGCTGACGGATCTGTTGTCGTAAAAATGGGCGGAACAATGCTTTTAGCGACTGTTGTAGCCAACAAAGAAGCCAACCCGGGTGTTGACTTTTTACCTTTAACAGTAGATTACAGAGAAAAATTCTATGCGGGTGGAAAAATCCCAGGTAACTTTTTCAGAAGAGAAGCCAGACCTTCGGATCAGGAGATCCTGACAATGCGTCTTGTAGATAGAGTTCTGAGACCATTGTTTCCGGAAGATTTCCATGCGGAAGTTCAGGTGATGATCTCTTTGATCTCTTATGACGGAACTTCTATCCCTGATGATTTGGCAGGATTAGCAGCATCAGCCGCTATCGCTATTACAGATATCCCTTTTGACGGGCCAATGTCAGAAGTAAGAGTCGTAAGATTTGATGGGAAGTTGGCGGTTAACCCAACTTATGAATCTTTGAAAGATTCTGAACTGGACATTATGGTAGGTGCTACCAAGGATTCTATCGTAATGGTAGAAGGAGAAATGAAAGAAATCTCTGAACAAGAAATGCTTGAAGCCATCCAGTTTGCGCATGCAGAAATCAAGAAACAAATCGAAGCTCAGGAAAGATTAGCTCAAAAAGTAGGAAAAGCTTTCCCTAAGAGAGAATACTCTCATGAAGTTCATGATGAGGACATCCGTGAAAAAGTATGGAAAGAAACTTATGATAAAGTATATGAAGTTGCCAGAACACCTTCCGGAAAAGAGGAAAGAGGCGAGAAGTTCAAAGCTGTTCTTGACGAATTCTTATCTCAATACGTTGATAATGTTGAAGAGTTGGAAAGAGTAACGCCTTTCGCAAAAGTATATTATCATGATGTGGAGAAAGAAGCGATGCGCCAGATGATTTTGAATGACAAAATCCGTCTTGATGGTCGTGATCCACAAACCATTCGTCCAATCTGGAGCGAAATTGATTATCTGCCGGGCGCACACGGTTCTGCCATCTTTACAAGAGGGGAGACTCAGTCATTAACAGCAGTAACACTTGGATCCGTAAAGGATGCCAATATGGTGGACAGCGTAATGGCACAATATGATGAGAAATTCTTCCTTCATTATAATTTCCCTCCTTTCTCAACTGGTGAAGCAAGACCTCTAAGAGGAACATCCAGAAGAGAAGTCGGCCACGGAAATCTTGCCCAAAGAGCTTTACAAGCAGTAATTCCTGAAGAGAATCCTTACACAATCCGTATCGTTTCCGATATTCTTGAATCTAACGGTTCTTCTTCTATGGCGACTGTATGTGCCGGAACTTTGGCGCTAATGGATGCAGGTGTTCAAATTACGAAGCCTGTTTCAGGAATTGCAATGGGATTAATTACGGATAAAAAGTCGGGTAAATGGACAGTTCTTTCCGACATTTTAGGAGATGAAGATCACCTTGGTGATATGGACTTCAAAGTGACTGGAACTGAAGACGGAATCACAGCCTGCCAGATGGATATCAAGATCCAGGGTCTTTCTATGGATATTATGGAGAAAGCTCTGTTACAAGCTAAAGAAGGGAGGTTACATATCCTTAATAAAATTACTGAAACCATTGCATCACCAAGAGCAGATGTGAAGCCACACGCTCCGAAAATGGTTGTAATGGAGATTCCGAAAGACTTTATTGGTGCAGTGATTGGACCTGGAGGTAAAATTATCCAACAGATGCAGAAAGATACCGATACGGTTATCGCGATTGAAGAAATCGGGGAGATCGGACGTATCGAGATTGCAGGTACAGACAGAGAGAAAATCAATGCTGCTGTTGCCAAGATCAATGAAATCACCTTCGTACCGGTTGTAGGTGAAGTGTACAAAGGTAAAGTGGTAAAAGTAATGGATTTCGGTGCTTTTGTAGCGATTGCTAAAGGAACTGAAGGATTGCTTCACATCTCTGAAATCGAATGGGCGAGATTGGATAAAGTTCCTTACAAAGAAGGTGATGAAGTGGAGGTGAAATTTATGGGTTATGATGACCGTAAGAAAATGAAACTTTCAAGAAAAGTTTTGTTGCCAAGACCACCAAGACCTGAAAAGAAAGAAGGTGAGCAGAGAGGTCCAAGACCTGAAGGTCAGAACAGACCGGAAAGACCTGCGAGACCGGAAGGAAAAGTAAATCCTGAAGGTAAAGACCAGCCGGGAGAGCACAAGCCTTTGAACGAAGCTTAAGATTATCTTAATCATATAGAAAACCACCGAAATTCGGTGGTTTTTTTGTGGGTTTTTGTTGGAGATCCTTTGAGAGCATCAGGATGACACCGCTACTATTAGATTATATATTGTTTATGACTTAAGAATATTATTTCAAGTAATGAGAATATACTTTACAGTGACAAGAATATGATTTGCAGTTGGGAAAATATGCTCTAAAGTAATGAGAATATGATTTACAGTAGCGACAATATCTTTCACAGTAGGGGTAATGTGATTTTAAGTAATGACAATATGCTCTGCAGTAGTGAGAATATAGTTTGCAGTCATAAGAATATGATTAATAGTTATGGCAATATTAATCTTGTTAAAAGCATATAAAAAACATCCTGACTGGAAATTCAGTCAGGATGTATAGTGTTATGTTTTGATGCTAAATCTGTGAATATCTGTAGATTTTAGCTTTTTACTACTGTAAATTTTATTGCAGATACTGTTTCAAATTCCGGGGAGGTTGCTCCGTAAATCGTCTTGACATATTTTTTGACGTTTTGGGCGATGTTGTAGAGTCCTGTTTCTTCTGCGTATAAAACCTGATCTCTTTCTGTGAGTTTGATATTCAGTTCTGCTTCGGTCTGGTTTACTGGTTGGGTAGCGCTCACCAGTGATGCGTGATAGGAAGTGAGATTGTTTAATTTTAAATCGTCCTCATTAGGCGTGTAAGCGGGGATCGTTGCCAGCAACTGTAACAGAATCCCAAAATTCTCTGCCTGTTGAGTGTAGGATTGGCGGGAAGTGGAAATTGAGTTGTTGTTTGATGATTGTCCGTTGTCGGGATTTTCGGAGGTTGTCTTTTTCTTTTGTCCGCCTTGTATGGTGTGGTTTAAAGTTCTGGCTTGGTCGATAGTTGCCTGCTGTAATCCTAAAATGTCTAAGAAGCTGACAATACGGGTGCAGATTGGTTTTAGATTTTCGTAAGCGGTTTGACGCACTGCAATGGCATTTTTGTTGGCGGTTCGTTTTTCTTCTACTTCGCTGAGTTTTGCAACGGCAGTGGTGTAGAGGTTTTGGAGACTGTTGACCGATAGATTTGCTACCGGTGGATTGTAAAGTGTGTAAACGCTAACTTGTTCGATTAGTTTTTGCAGGTTGGCTACGTTTTTAGCGTGTCCTACTTCGGATGTACTAGACATAATATTTGTGTTTTAAATTGTTTTTTCAAATATAGAATTTATTTTGAATTGAAATTATTTTTAGGTTAAATATTTTATTATCAGGATATTATGTTAAATTGGGGAATGGGAAACCCTAGCGGGAGGCTAGGGTTTTTGGGTTTTGTTGTGGGGAAGCACGGATTGCAAATCCGCGCTATCGGGATTTAAAAGCTTTTATTAAACTATTTGAGGTGGTGGAGGCGGTACGTTTGCACTAGTTTGTGTATTAAAATACTTTGAGTCCAAAACTTCTATTTTTAAAATAGCATCTTTTATTCTAAAATGTCTCTCCTCACCATTTCGAAGTAAACAGTCAGCTATAAGTACAATTTTAGGGACAAATTCTTTGACATAAATAATCCTTTTGGTAATCCTATCCTGTAAATCTTTATAAGTAATTCTATAATAACTTCCTTTCGTAAAAACAAAATTTTCAACACTTGTGAAAGTTTGTGATGAGGAATTATATGATGGAATTTTTTCTACAATCAATTCCTCTATATTTGCGGTGTCATCATCTAAATGAAGATTTGACAAATCTGTTTCTGAATATTTTTCTCTGAAGAAGTCGTAGTATTTTACCTTGTATTTGTAATGATTGAAAATTATTTCTAAAGGTTTTATATATGTATGTGTAAGAGTTATTCCGTTTTCCAAAATAATTTTATTATTTAATTCTTTTCTAAGAAAAGTATTCCCACCAACTATCTCAGCTATTAAGCTGATTTTCTCTTGAGGTTCTACAATTTTTAAAGTTTCGATAGGAATAAAATCTTCTGAGAATGAACCGGAAAATGGATTATACCATTTACATTTTAGAAGATAGACTGAAGATATTTTTTTTAAATTACCTGTTTTTGGATTATAACCAATTTTTTCCTCATTGATTTTTACATCAATTACAGTTAAAACGGGGGGCAGAAAGTCAAGATGTGCGGTTAGTTTTTGCGAAGGATTATTATTACTTTCACTAAAAGTTGTTTTTATTTTACCAAGTTCTAAATCACACGATTTTAAAATAACCTGTTTATGCAAAAAAGTTTCCTTTATACTATCAATAGTTAAAGATTTATTATACTGTAATGGTACAATCTTTACAGTTCGAATTTCTCCATTGTCTTCCAAAAATTCATTTTTGTCTTCATCTTTTGACTGTTTCTCTGGATTAACATCATTATTATCTTCTACTTGAATTTTGCTAATAGGTTTTAGTAAGTTTAAATCAAACCAAGATTCTTCAAATTTATGATTCTTGTGTGAGTAGTAAATGCATTTGATTTGTTTAGCTTTAGCAATACCGGTATCGGAATCATATTGATTGGGAGAGTTTTGAATTTCCGAAACAACTAGTATTGGCGGAGTCATTGAAGCAAGAGCTGATATCTTGATTTTATTTGCATCACTTTCATATGGATGATTTTTTAAAGAATACAAATCTCCAAGTTTAATAGCTTTCATAAAGTTATAATTATTCAGTTTTTATAAATATAATAATTATAATGTTATATTTGCTATGCTTGTGCAGAAAGTTGATTTTTTACAACTAGTTAGGACTAAAGGGCTTTTAGCTTTACTGAATATGTGAGATATTCAGGATGTAGATTTACTAATGACTGCCTCTACCAGGGCACTCACAATTGAAGCTAATATACAACAAATTGGACTCATATCAAATTGGGTTACTGATTTAGTTAAAGCTTCTAAACATTTACGAAACACACGATGACTCAGTTATTGGGTACTGGTCCGCTCCTTCGGGATGTATGTAAAATAGAATATCATTATCGCTAGAACTTGATGCACAAGTTTTTAATATGAATAACTCTCAGAACATTCCGGATTGGTTAAAATCAAAAGGTTATCTACACATTACACCAAGTTTAAAAATTGGTGAAAATTGGCGAGTATATAAAAGACAAATTGAGAATAAAGAATTTGTATCGAAATATGCATTTTATCCCTTAATGCATTCATTTATTAAAGAAAGAAAGTTTAAAAAGCACGATTCCACAAAACATATAGCAATTGGACGTTCGCACAAACATACTGTAGAAAAGACTGGACATACAGAAAAGTCATCTAAGCTAAGACCACTACACTATGCGAGTCATTATGATGCTTTAATCTACGGCTATTATGCAAGTTTATTAAATGCAAAATATGAAGAAAAGCTTTTGGCGACTGTGAAATTGTCTGACTGCGTTACTGCTTATAGGAAAATAAAAACCGAAGAAAATTCGGATAAGGGAAAAAGTACAATACATTTTGCAAAAGAGGTTTTTGATGAAATTAAATTAAGAACTGAAAAAAATGAAAAGACAGCGGTTTTAACTTTCGATATTAAAGGTTTCTTTTCTTCATTAGATCATAAAATTTTAAAAGAAAAATGGGCTTTCATTATTGATGAAGAAAAACTCCCGAATGACCATTACAATGTTTTTAAATCCTGTACCAATTTCAGTTATATTTTAAAAGACGACCTGCGAAAATTCAATAAAAAAACAGGAAGAAAATCTCAATTTGATGAAAGTAGATTGGCTGAGATTAGAAGGAAAAGAGGATTTAAATGTTTTTTTGATTCAAATGAAGATTTTCGAAAGCATATAAAAGCTGGTAGATTAAGAATTTACAAAAATCCTTTTAGAAATAAGCAGAAACAAATTGTTGGAATTCCTCAGGGATTGCCTATTAGTGCTGTATTAGCAAATATTTACTTATTTGACTTTGATAAAACAATTATTCAAAATCTTGTTAATGTTAAAAATGTTTATTACAGGCGATATTCGGACGACATTGTTATTATTTGTAAAACAGGTGAGATTGATGAAATTAAGAAATATATTGAAAGTTTAATTAAAGAAAGTAAAATTGAAATAAGCACTGCGAAGACAGAAGTTTTCATATTTGAACATCTTATATTTAATAAATTAAAACAAAAGAGATTAACGTCAGTAAAAATAAATGGAGACGGAAGTAGGTCGATTAATTCGCCATTAATCTATTTGGGCTTTGAATTTAGAGGTTATAATGTTCACATAAAATCTACTAATCTTGCTAAGTTTTATAGAAGATTAATAAGTATTGTAAAAAGAAGGGGACGTAGAACTCTTAAAGTGAATCAAAAAGATCCATTTCAAACTAAAGCTATTTATTTGAATCAAATAAAAAAACTTTATAACAGACCTTTGCGTGATCTTGACGCCGAAAACAATGAACTTAAACAAAAATTTAGAACTAGATCAACATTGCAGTTAAATGAAAAAGGTGAGTTTTATTTCGTTAAAAGTGAAATAAAATCCAAATTTAAAAATTCAAATTATATGGGTTATGTCAAGAGATGTTGTGATATTTTTAAGTCAAATCATTTTGAAAAACAGTTACGTAAACGTAGGCATATAGTTTATACAGCTATAAAGCGACATCTGAAATAAGCAATTTAATACATATGTATTGTTTAGATTCCTCCGGAATGACAAAGAGGATGTTTGCAAGAGATTGCTTCGTCACTTCGTTTCTCGCAATGACAGTGCTGAATTTCTCGTTTTACCCATTCCCAGCTCTCTGTTTCAAATCATCCGCACCACCAGTTTTTCTAGCCTGTCCGGATTTTCCTGAACCGAAGTTATAAGTGTAGGAAAGCGTCGCCACTCTGGTGTCTCTTCTCACAATGAAGTTTTCTACATAGCCGGAATAGATGTTTCGGGCTTCCGGATTGCTCTTGAAGAAGATGTCGTTGAAAGAAAACTTGAGGGTACTGTTGTTCTTGAATTTCTTCTGAGCACCGATGTTTACAGACCACATCGGTTTCAGGTGCATATAAGCATAGATTTGCTTTGCCTGGTAGTTTCCTGATAATTCTGCCGAATAACCATTCCCAATCTTGAAAGAGTTGATGCTGTTGATGTTGAAGGTGAAGTTCCCTTCGTTTTTTATGTAAGTATTGGAGATGTTCCCTGTGTAAGTTCCATAATAGAAATTGGCGTTGTTATTCATATCCCACCATTTGGTCATTTTTACAGGTGCAATCAGGTTGAGTCCGTAATAAGATGCGGAACTCAGATTCTCGTTGGTCTGTACCACCACTGTTTTATCGTCTTCGATAATGGGCATCAGAACATCGGTGATGTTTTTGTTGGTTTTGCTGTAGCTCAAGGTTGCAAAATATTTGTTGCTCAAACTGTAGGTGAACTCATAATTCATCATAGTTTGCGGATCGAGATTGGGATTTCCTGCCTGGTAGGTTGTCGGGTCCAGATAGAATTTGAACGGGTTGAGCTGACGGTAATTCGGTCTTGTGATTCTTCGGCTGAAGTTGAGTTCTACCGTGCTTTTGTCATCCACATCATAAGAAAAAACGGCACTTGGAAATAACTGTGTGTAATTCTTTTTGTTGATTTGGTTCGTTGTGACTTGATTTCCTGTAATGTTGGTGTTTTCTACCCTAAGACCAAAATTAACTTTGAACTTATCCCAGTTTTTGATCACGTTTCCATAAGCTGCGTTGATGTTTTCCTCGTAAATGAAATGGTTGGTTTTTGATCTGTCAATCACAGAATTGCCCGAGCTTGCATTGAAAAACTGAAGGTCGTTGTCCGCTTTCACGAAGCTTGTTTTGACTCCTGTTTCCAATTTCCAGTTGTTTCTGAATACTTTGGTAAGGTCAGATTTTAAGGAATAGATATTGAGATTGCCGTCCAGATCGCCTTTTAAAATATATGGATTCGGACTGTCGTCGGTAGATGGCGAAAGATTGCCGGCAACATCAAAGTTCCTTGTGTTGAAGTTCTGAAGCGATGTGTTGGAATAGTTGATGTAATCCAGATCGGTTGTGAGTTCCCAACCTAACGAGTCGATTTTATATTTGTGGTTGAAGTTCAGAGATACATTTTTCCAATGGTCGCGGTTGTTGCTTTTGGTGTTAAATGTTCCGTCGGGCTGGTAATTTTGGTTCAGAACCTGCGTGTCGTTATTACTTGTCGGGTCAAATCTATTGCTGACAAAACCTACTGAAAATCCTAAAACATTTTTATCATTGGCGTAATAATCCATACCGACTTTTGCGATGTGATTGCGGAAATTCATTTTCAAAAAATTATCCTGAACATAAGCATTCTTGAAAGTTCCATTCTCATAGAAGTTCCTGTCGAGAATCAACTTGTTGTAAAACTCCCTGTAAGCAAAGCTGTAATTGGCAAAAAGATTGACTTTTTTGTTTCTGTGGTTGATGCTGAAACTGTTGTTGTTTTTAATATATTTTCCGGTTCCGAGAGACGTAGAAAGACTGCCGTTGGTACCTTTTCGCTGATCTTTTTTGAGCTTGACGTTGATGATGGATGTTCCCGCCGCATCATATTTTGACGAAGGATTGGTAATGAATTCGATTTTTTCAACATTTGAAGACGGAATTCCTCTGAGGTAATTCGCAAGGTCGGTTCCGGTCATTGGTGTGTTTTTTCCATCGATCTGAACAAGCAGATTGGCTTTACCGCGCATACTGATATTGTCGTTGCTGTCGATGTTGACGCCGGGCGCTTTTTCCAACACTTCAAAGGCAGAATTTCCGGTTGAAGCGATGCTGTTTTCTACATTCAGGATCATTTTCCCGTCCTGTCTTTCGATGTAAGGTTTTGTTTTGGTAATGGTTACCGCTTCAATAGATTTCTCGTTGAGTGCAATCGAAGGAAGTATAACATTTTCATTAACGGAAACTTCCGATTGATAAACTTCGGTACCGTTCTTATTGATTTTCAGAAGGTAATTTCCTGATATCAAATCATTGAAAGAGAATTTTCCGTTTTGATCGGTGACTTCGGTTTTTACCAATTTGTTTTCCGAATTGAATAGATTGATTTCTACCTGATTCGTATTGCCGGAATCAATCGTTCCCGACAAAGAAAAATTCTGGCTGGACTGCGCAAACAATGTGGTGCAGAAAGACACTATCCAAATGAGTATGGCTAAAAATATTCTGGTCATTGTGTTATTTTTTTAATTAAGGTTGATTATTTGTTTCTCGTTGATTTAATTGATTTTTTGCAGATGAATATGCTCTGTTTATTTCTTTGTATTGATGCAGTTTTCTGCTATTTTGAGAAGGGCAGAGTTCATTATTTCTAACTCAGATTTAGAAACATTTTCTAAAGCCACACTTCTGTTATTTTCTACAAGGTTCTGGACTTTTTCGATGATTTCTTTACCAGATTTGGTTACTTTCAAATTGGTTTTTCTTCGGTCATTGGGATGAATTTCACGAATGATGAATCCCGATTTGACTAATAAATCAATAATCCTCGTAACCGAAGCATTGTCTTTGAACACCAGATTTCCGATTTCATTTTGAGTGATTTTAGGATTTTCGAGAATCGCTTTGATGATGAGCCATTGGTCGATTGTGATATTGAAGCCATTCGCTTTCAGTTGTCTTTGTGCGTAATTTCTGTAAGCTCGGATGGCTTTATCGATATTGTAAAATATGATTGAATTTAATTTTTCCATAGTTTGAAATTTTAAAATGATTTATCAATTATTGATATGTCAATTAATTGGTTGTGATTGTTTTTGATTTGTTACAAAGTGGGTGAAAAAAATAACACCATCAAAATCTGATGGTGTTATTTGTACAGCTGAATTCTGATTTCTAGTAATGTTCTCTTAGCTTTTTCTTTATCTGGTAAATCTGGTAAAGAAGATCTATTAGCGAGTGAATTCAGTTCTTCAATTAGCTTATCTGCTAACAAAAGCAAATCATCATAATTCCAATTTCCAGCTTTGATATCCAAAAGTTCATCACGGTTTTTAATACGGATTTCAATCTTATTATTTTTGAAAATATTAACAGCCGATTGCAAAAGACGAATAGTATGCATCATATTTTTACTGTCGTAATTTTTGCCGTGCTGTTGATTGGTATTGTATCGGTCATCATTTCTTTTCTCGACCCAATCCCAATATTCTTTATAGTTTTTGCAATAAATAGAGTAGGCATCCTGATTGAAAAACAGATAAGCTTTTTGCTTTTCTTCTTTTGGGACAGATGATAAACTGACTTCGTTAGAATATGCATTTTTATAGATTCCGCTGTATTTTTTATCTCCAATTTCATCATAAAACAAAGCGAAAACACCTTTTGAATTGGGCATCTTTACCAAACCGCAATTTTCTTGTAAAAAGCTTTTTTCCTTCAACCAATCTTTTGCAGGAATTGAATTTGAATCTTCCAAAATCACACAAAAATCCAAAATTCCTTTTCGTTCTTTTTCAACAGGATTCACAATCTTTTTATTAAGTCCTCTTGCTTTCTGAATCTGAGTTGACGCATATCCACCAAAAGTATCTTTACAAAGTTTTGATAGAAAATCTTCCTGACGAAATTTATCCATTATCGGATTTTTGTAAAGAATACAATCTTCCGGCGTTGCTAATATTTCCAGAATATTTGGATTATTCTTTAATAAAAGTTCAGTGAATCTTCCAATCTCGTAATAGACAATATCATTAGTTGCATTTGAAACTTGTGGAATATATTCTAAACCAAAGAACAAAGCTTTCGGTAAATAGAAAATACCTTTTATATCAGTATCCGAATTTTCCGTTGCCAATCCGAAAGACTTGCTTCCGGAAATGGCTTCGAAAAGGATAAGGTTGTTTTGTTTTAAAAAATCGATAGTTATCATTGTTACGATTTCAATAATTCTACAAATATTCTTTCAGCTTCTGATTTATCAAGATTTCCTGCTCTCAAAGTTTTTGCTTTTTCTGAAAGACTTTCTATTTCTGATTTAAGATATTCGAAAAGTTCCCAATCTTGAGCGTGGAAATACTTTTCTCCATTTTCAGATTTTACATTCAATAAAAATTGAACTTTATAGAACATATTTTCGGGTAACAAATCTAACATTTCGTGAAATATTATCGGCGGAAAAGCTCCTTTCTCAACAACCCATTTTGAGGCTAAAGTTGTCCTTAGACAATAGAAATAATCTTTAAGTTTCACTTTATCTTTGTTACACGATTCCAAATATTTTTTACTTATTGATAAATAATGGAAAACTACCGAAACAGGAGAAAAAGCTTCTTTTGCTAAAGGTATCATCTTTTCCAGGAATGTATCATTTTTTATATAAAATATGTGTGAAAACAGATGCTCCAAAAGCGGAACGTTCGATTTGTTCAATAAATGAAAAGTCTTCTTCAAGTCCCAACCGGAACCGTCCAAATCATCTTCGGTCATAAATTCTATTGTATCACGCTTTTCCCACGGCGAAAGATACCAATCTATAGGATGTTTGTATATGAAACGTATATCGTAATCGCTGTCGGGAGAAGCAAATCCCCAAGAACGGCTTCCTGATTCTATCGCAAAAAGTATCTGTATATTTTTCTCTTTCTCAAGAGTTTTTAATTTATCTATTATTTTTGTTTTCATTGTTTTTAAATTTCTAAGTGAGCGTGAAAAGATTGACTTCGTCGAATCTTCGATTTCGAACCTTTGATCGTCTGCTTAGAAGACAGATACTTATAAAATTACCTTTTCACAAAATACTTCTTCTTTTTATTTTTCCAGGGCGCATTCTTCCCAACGTCTCCTGCCATAATACAACCGTAAGGCATCACTTCGTCCAGAACTTCGCAAAGTCCATATTCTTCGATTTGGGCTCTTACGTTTTTGGCACTTTTGTAGGCACTTGGCAATTCGGAAATATCAATTTCGTTGGTGAAAAAACGGATATCCAGACCTTGGGTTTCCTCAGCAAAAACTTCATCAATAGTTTTGTGCGCCAGAGATTTTTTATGAAAGCTTCTGCTGAAGTTTCTTCCTGCGCCGTGAGGAGCAAAACCTAAATTTCTGTCGTTGGTTGTTCCTTGGACAATCAGTACAGGTTCCGCCATATTCAGAGGAATCAGTCTTGGACCTGTAATATCCGGCAAAAATTTTTCGTCCAGTGGCGTTGCTCCTTTCGCGTGGTAGAATAAATCTCCATCTCTGAATACAAAATTATGTTCGTTCCAATATCTGTGTTGTTTTTCAATATTTAATTTGTCTAAAGTCGCATTATGAATGGATTCGTGATTTTCTTTAGTCCATTTTCTGATTAATTGCAAAGCTTCCCAATATTGCTGTCCTTCCTCAGTTTCAAACGGAATCCAGGCGTTTTCCTTCAATGTTTCCGGCGAAAGTTCCATTCGGAAACGGTTGGCGACTTTCATCCCTTTGTCGTATAATTTTGCGCCTGGCGCCCTTGAACCGTGATGTGTCACTAGCATTGTGTTTCCTGTATTTTTAGAAATTCCGACAAACAGAAAGTGGTTTCCGTCACCCTGAGTTCCCATATGCGAACGTGCGATGCTGATGAGGTTTTCGTCATTCAGGAAAAGATTTTCTCTGAAAGCATCCATTAATTCCTGAGACATTAGCATTTGCTCACCTCTTGGTCGTCCTCCATAACCAAAATGTGTGATAGAATGTGCTGCATCCAAAACATCTTTCGGATTCACTTTTCCAAAATCTGTCAACATCACAGAACAGCAGATATCTGCACTATGAAATCCGGGATGAATCGAATTTTTAGCCACTACAACACCACCCACCGGAATATGACCTTCTGGTCCTGTTGGACAAGCGTCTGGCATAATTGCTCCAGTTATTAAGGTTGGTGTTTTCATTAAGACATTCATTGTATTGATGACTTTTTCTACGTTGTCATTTTCGCTTTCATCTTCTGCCCGAATGTTGATGACAAATTCAGCAGGAGTGTCCAATAATGAAATCGGTTCCGGAGATTTGAACTGCTCCAGATATTCTTTCATTTGAGTTTCATCAAGGTTATTTTCGTTGATATATTGCAAAGCTTCGGCAAACCATTTTTTTGGTGTGTATCCTAAAGCGATTAAGTCGTTTCCTGTAATTGTTTTCATTTTTGTTTATTTTGATGATGCAAAGTAATTATGCAAGTGCGCAATGTTTTTGCGCAGGAAAATTATTTTAAATATTTTTACTAAAATTTTATTAAATTGATTTTAGAACAACTGAAAAACACTCAGAAAACAATTGATTTCAAAGAAGTAATTGCTTTTATTGATGAGAATTATGATTTCACACCAACGAAATTCACGAACGGAAATACGGTTAACGAAGCCAATCAAAATAATGGTTCTTGCAAGGTTTTTAGTTTTGCAAAATTGAATCAACTTTCAAAGGAAGAAACTTTAGCGTTGTTCGGGGACTTTTATAAAACTGATGTTTTGAAAAACCCTGAAGGAACAGACCACCAAAATATCAGAAATTTTATCGAGTTTGGATGGGACGGGATTTCTTTTGAAGGAGAAGCTTTAAGGAAAAAAGATTAGGATTTACTGGAGTTTAGAAAATTGTCAAATTTTACGGCAATTCAAATTCATTCATAATTCATAATTAATCATTTATAATTATTCTATGTCTTCCAACAAAAATGCTTTAATCCGCTACAAAACACTCGACAAATGCCTGAAAAATAAATATAAAAAATATACTTTGGAAGATCTGATGGACGAATGTTCCGAAGCTTTGTTTGAATTTGAAGGCAAAGAATCTTTTGTTAGCAAACGTACCATTCAGTTGGATTTGCAGAATATGCGGAGTGAAAAATTCGGTTATGAAGCACCAATCGAGGTTTACGAAAAACGCTTTTATCGATATAGTGATCCTGATTACAGTATTCATAATATTTCGGTTAATGAAAGTGATTTGAAAGCCATGAATAATGCCGTTCAGATTCTGAAACAATTCAAGGATTTTTCCATGTTCAAAGAGATGAATGGTGTCATTCAGAAATTGGAAGATTCGATCCAGTCGACCAATCAGAAATCGATTATTCATCTTGATAAAAATGAACAACTGAAAGGCCTGGAGTATATCGATGTCTTGTACGAAAGTATCCTGAGTAAAAAGGTCCTGAAGATTCTTTACAAGAGTTTCAAAGCCAGAGAATCCAATCACTTTATTGTTCATCCGCAATTACTGAAAGAATATAATAACCGTTGGTTTCTAATCTGTTGGCACAAAAACAAGATTATGAATCTGGCTTTGGACAGAATGGAAGAAATTTCCTTTGAAGATAAAATCGAGTATGTTGATAAAGACTTCAATGCAGACAGATATTTTGGAGAAGTAATCGGCGCTACTGTTTCCGAAACCCAACGCCCTCAGAATGTGATTTTCTTCGTTACACGAAAACACGCACCTTATGTGAAGACCAAACCTTTCCATCATTCTCAGGAGATTGTCAAAGAAGAAGAATCTGGAACAACTTTCAGAATCTGTGTTCAGCTGAACTTCGAATTGGAAAGAATGATTCTGGGAATGGGTGAATTTATAAAAGTTTTAGGACCTCGGAAATTGAAGCAAAGAATTTATAAAAGTTTAAAAGAAGCTGTTCAGAACTATGCTTCTGATGAAAATTAATAATGGCTCACTTCTTGTAATAGTATTGAAAATTTAAAATATGAAAACAAGATTGTTAAGAATGGCTCTGACCTGGGCTGCGCCTTTTATAATTGGTTATATTGTGAATAAAATAGAAGAGAAAGCCAATAAAAAGAAAACAAAAGTACCAGTAAAAGTATAGAATAACCACTGAATCTCAGTGGTTATTTATTTTGGAAAGTACCGACCACTTAGAATACAAAATACCATTTTATCAAAAAAATACCATTTTGGCTTAAGTTTTGAATTTTTAATACAAATAAATAAATTATGAAAAGATATATCAATATTATTCCATTATTCCTAATATTAGGGTTATTGACAAGTTGTGAAGCAGTGGAAACTATTTTCAAAGCCGGAATGTGGTGGGGAATTATTCTTGTAGTTGGCGTTATCGGCTTAGTAATGTGGTTGTTATCAAGGGGTAAAAACTAAAAAAAGCGGGATTAATTCCCGCTTTACTTTTTTATAAGACCAAATCTTAAATATTATCCAAAGTCTGGCTAAGATCATTATAACCTCCGCCATTATAAACATTTTCAAAACCTTGTGATTTGTAGAAATCTGTAGCTTTTCCGGAACGGTTTCCTGATCTGCAGAAGAAAATCACATTTCCTTCCAACGCTCTGATCTCATCAATATGAGCTTCGATATCTCCTAAAGGAATATTCTGCGCTTCAGCGATATTTCCGTCTACTTCCAGTTCCAAAGGCTCGCGTACATCAATCAAGTGATAGTTTCCTGCTCTTAAAACATCTTCTATTGCCATAATTTTAAATTTTACAGTTAAATAGTAACAAAACTACAATATAAAATTCAAATTTCCATATAAAATTGATAGTGTCAAAAATCGATTCCCGTCGGAATTAATTAAATGTCTTAATTTCGCAAAATATTTTATGAATCTTAAAGAAAGATACACGCAACTTATTAAAACCAAGGCTTTGGCTTTTGGTTTTCAGTCGTGTGGGATTTCTAAGGCGGATTTTTTGGAAGAAGAAGCCTTACATCTGGAAAACTGGTTGAAAAATCAATTTCATGGTGAGATGAAATATATGGAAAACCATTTTGATAAGCGTCTGGATCCAAGATTGCTTGTGGAGGGTTCCAAATCTGTGATCTCTCTAAGCTATAATTATTTCCCCGAAGAAAAATTGCAGAATGAAAATTTCAAAATTTCAAAATATGCTTACGGTGAAGATTATCATGAGGTCATTAAAGAAAAACTGAGATCTCTGGTTGCTGAACTCCAGGATGAGATTGGGGAATTCTCTTTTCGTGTTTTTGTAGATTCGGCGCCGGTTTTGGAAAAAGCCTGGGCCCGGAAATCCGGAATCGGCTGGGTTGGAAAAAACTCAAACCTAATCACTAAGAAATATGGTTCTTTTTATTTTCTGGCGGAGATTATCTGTGACTTGGATTTGGTCGAAGATTCTCCTGTGACAGACCATTGCGGAAGCTGCACCAAATGTATCGATGCGTGTCCGACTCATGCCATCATTTCAGATAAAATTATCGATGGGAGCAAGTGTATTTCATACGCAACCATAGAATTGAAAGATCAGATTCCTGATTTTTTCAAAAACAAAATGGATGATTGGATGTTCGGATGCGACGTCTGCCAGGATGTTTGTCCCTGGAACCGTTTTTCCGCTCCAACTCTGGAAGAGAAATTTCATCCGAATTCCCAGCTCAAAAATTTTACAAAACAAGAGTGGAAAGACATTACCCAGGAGATTTTTTCCTCGGTTTTCAGAAAATCTGCAATCAAACGAACAAAATTTGCAGGCCTAAAACGGAATCTCGACTTCTTATCTGAGTAAAATCCCGTTTGTCAAGCTATCTTTTCTTTTGAGCTCTCTTCGGTGCAACTTTTACTCTGATTTTTAATCTTTTGTTGGATTGACGTTTTTTCGGCATATATCAGTGATTTTTCGTTATTAAATTTCAAAATAAATTTTAAAAAATCCAAGGAAAATTAAAAAAAATTAACATAACCGTTTTGCTTTAAAAATTTTATTATCTTTATTGTTCTATACGATTCGTAAAACGTCCGGATGAAAAAGAAATTACTAGTAATCATAAAAATCATCGGCTTCATTATTGGAGTCGTTTTTTTGTATATCATTTTGGGATTGTTGCTGCCATTGATTCCTGTAAAAGCCAAGAAGACAGATGATCCTAAAATAATAGAAGCTTATATCCTGACCAATGGTGTCCATACCGATCTGGTGCTTCCCATCAAAACAAAATATATAGACTGGAGCGAAAAACTGCCGTTTGAAAACACCAAAGGAAAAGAGACAGATTTCAATTATATCTCTTTTGGTTGGGGTGATAAAGGTTTCTATCTTGACACGCCAACCTGGGCTGATCTCAAATTTTCTACAGCTTTCAAAGCGGCATTTTGGCTCAGCGAATCTGCGATGCATTGTACTTATTACAAAAAAATGACTGTAGCCGATGACTGCAAGAAGATAATGCTGACGGAAAAACAATATCAGAATTTGATTAAATTCATAGATGATAAGTTTGACAAAGATTCTGCCGGCAAATACATCTTGATAAAAACCGATGCAGTTTATGGAAATAATGATGCTTTTTACGATGCAAAAGGCAGCTACAACTTTACCTACACCTGCAACACCTGGGCAAATGACGGCCTAAAAGCTGCCGGACAAAAAGCGGCGCTTTGGACACCAACGGATTTTGGGATTTTCAGACATTATAAATAATATTTGGGCGGACATTTCGGGCTATTCAAGGGTTTCATCTTGTTAAAAATTAAAAATTTCTGATAAGACTGCTCGTTTCACTCGTGCCCTTACTATCCGCAGATTTGTCATTAATTTCAATTTTAGACATAGAAAAACATTCTCAAAATCACATAATTTCATTAAATTTGCCAACCACAAAAAGCTTCAAATAAGCAAAATTAAATTATGACTTCACAAGAAATAAGACAGCAATTTTTAGATTTTTTCAAAAGCAAAGAACATTTGATCGTTCCTTCTGCGCCAATTGTCCTGAAAGATGACCCGACCCTGATGTTTTCCAATTCCGGAATGACGCAGTTCAAAGATTATTTTTTAGGTTACAAAGAACCGAAATCATCCAGAATTGCCGATACACAAAAATGTCTTAGAGTTTCCGGAAAGCATAATGATTTGGACGATGTTGGTCGTGATACTTACCATCATACGATGTTTGAAATGTTGGGGAATTGGTCTTTTGGCGATTATTTCAAAAAAGAAGCGATTACCTGGGCTTGGGAATTGTTGACGGAAGTTTACAAAATTCCGAAAGAAAACCTTTACGTAACCATTTTTGAAGGTGACGAAAAAGAGAATCTTGAAAGAGATACAGAAGCTTACGATTTGTGGAAACAATTCATTTCCGAAGACCGAATTATTAATGGAAACAAGAAAGATAATTTCTGGGAAATGGGAGCAAGCGGACCTTGCGGACCTTGTTCTGAAATCCATGTTGATTTGAGAAGTGCTGAAGAAAAAGCCAAAGTTTCCGGACTTGAATTAGTTAATAACGATCATCCGCAAGTTGTCGAGATCTGGAATCTGGTATTCATGCAATTTAACAGAAAAGCGGACGGATCTCTGGAAAATCTTCCTGCAAAACATATTGATACAGGAATGGGATTTGAGCGTCTTTGTATGGCCTTGCAACATAAAGAATCCAACTACGATACTGATGTTTTCACACCATTAATTGCTAAAGTTGAGGAGCTTTCCGGTAAAAAATATACAGGGATTTTAACGGATGAAAAAGATATCGCAATCCGTGTGGTTGTAGATCACATCAGAGCAGTCTCTTTTGCAATTGCGGACGGACAGCTACCTTCCAATGGTGGTGCAGGTTACGTTATCAGAAGAATATTGAGACGAGCTATTTCTTATTCCTACAGATTTTTGGATAGAAAAGAACCTTTCCTTTACCAATTGGTTGCTGTTCTTCAGGAACAAATGGGTAAATTCTTCCCGGAATTGGAAAAACAAGGAACTTTGGTTACTGAAGTAATTAAAAGTGAAGAAGAATCTTTTTTAAGAACCATTGAGACAGGATTAATTAGAGTTGATAAATTAATTCAGCAAACCATTTCCGAAGGTAAAAAAATATTGCCTACAGAAGAAGTTTTTGAATTGTATGATACTTACGGTTTTCCTGATGATCTAACAAGAATCATTGCTGAGGAAAAAGGCTTAACCATCGATGAAGCTGGATTTGAACAGGCTTTAAATCAACAAAAACAGCGTTCTAAAGCAGATTCGGCTCAGAAAGTTTACGATTGGGTAACTTTAGAAGAAAAACCAGAAAACTTTGTAGGTTATGATCAATTAGAATCGGAAACTTACATCACAAGATACAGAAAAGTAGAAAATAAAGACGGCGAATTTTACCAGGTTGTTTTAAGCGAATCACCTTTCTATCCGGAAGGTGGAGGACAAGTGGGTGATAAAGGAACGCTTGAAAATGCAGCAGAAAGCTTTGAAGTTCTTGAAACTAAAAAAGAAAATGGATTGATCATTTCTTTGATCAATGCGCTTCCAAAGGATGCTGGCGCAGTTTTCTATGCAAAAGTAAATGTTGCCGACAGGAAGAACTCCCAGGCTAATCACTCGGTGACGCATTTGTTGCACGAAGCTTTAAGAGAAGTTCTAGGAACGCATGTTGAACAGAAAGGTTCGTATGTTGGTCCGGATTATTTGAGATTTGATTTTTCTCATTTTTCTAAAATGACTGAAGAAGAGTTGGCTTTGGTAGAATCAAAAGTGAATGCAAAAATCAAAGAAAACATTCCGTTGCAGGAATTCAGAACTATTCCGATTCAGGAAGCTTTGGATAGGGGAGCAATGGCGTTGTTTGGCGAAAAATACGGTGACAATGTAAGAATGATTCAGTTCGGAAGTTCGAAAGAACTTTGTGGTGGAACGCACGTTAAATCTACAAGTGAAATTGGTCATTTCAAGATTGTTTCTGAAAGTTCCGCGGCTGCAGGAATCAGAAGAATCGAGGCAATTTCCGGAGAAAAATCGGAAGAATATTTCAAGAATTTGGAAACTCAGTTTACAGAAATTTCACAATTGTTAAAATCAAAAGATTTGTCAAAATCAATTGAAAAATTGTTGGAAGAAAACTCTGCTCTGAAATCTGAAATCGAATCTTTCAAAAAAGAAAAAGCAAAAGGCGAAATACAAAACTGGAAAAATGATTTCGAAGATAACAACGGAAAGAAATTATTAGTTAAGAAAACTTCTCTGGATGCAGGTTCTGTAAAAGACATCGTGTTCCAACTGAAAAAAGAAATTCCGAATTCTGTTACAATTATTATTTCAGATGCGGGTGAAAAACCAATGATAACAGTTGGTGTTTCTGCGGATCTGGAAGCGAATTACCACGCGGGAAATATCGTAAAAGAATTAGCCAAAGAAATCCAAGGCGGCGGCGGCGGAAATCCGGGATTTGCTACAGCCGGCGGAAAAAATATCGAAGGAATCGAGAATGCTTATCAGAAAGCTTTAGAAATTTAATTATTAAATCAAATAACAGAAAACGCCCAAATTTGGGCGTTTTTTTATTTAAAAACTATTGATTAAAATTCTTAGGCGAATAGAAATACAGAAACTTCTTCTTTGCCATTTCGAAATCACTCCATTTGTCACAATCAATTTCATAAGCAACAACACCCGAAGTTGGTAAATTTACGATCTCATCGGAAAGAGAATTGGCGAAATTGGAGATCCCGTTGTTGTGAGAAAACAAGGCTAAACTGTTGACACTGTCATCCGTATCAAATATAACTGAGAGAAAATTTTCCTCAGACGGTCTGTACAACTTTTCTTTGGTGCTGTAATCTTTTCCGTAAACCTGAGAAAATAACTCGCAAGTCTGTTTGGCTCTAACAGCGGGACTTGTGACAAAGCTGTCAATATCTATATTGTTGAATCTTAGAAATTCAGCCATTTTTGGAGCGTTTGTTCTTCCAAGCTCGGTCAACGGACGGTCAAAGTCATCCATATCTTCCGGCCAGTCACTCTTGGAATGTCTAACCAGTAAAAGTGTTTTCATTCAAAAAGGGTTTAATCAAATAAAATTAGTAAAAAAAATCATCGGAAAATCTTTTCCGGAAATTATTTTCTAATAAAAAATTTAATTTAATAATTTTCTACGATTTCCATTAACTCGGAATAGATTTTCTCTGTAAAAGGCGTTTTAATATTCAGGTCTTTTCCGTAATTGATAATTGCTCCTGCAAATAATTCCAACTCGCTATTTTCCTTTTTTACATTGATGTCCAGTTGTAAAGAAGTTGGGGTTGCAGGAGGAAAAGTCATGGCTTTTTCAAATGTTTTCTCAATAATGTCATCGGGTAAATTGATTCCTTTTTTGTCAGCAATCAATTTGACTTCTTTCATTATTTCCGTTGCTTCCAGTTTCTGAATTTCATCTGCGCAAACTGTTCCGATGGAAGAATTATATTTAGCTGTAACCAATCCAAAACTCGATACAAAAAAGAATTTGGTCCAAATGTCGGCAAAAGAATTTTCTTTAAAATCGAAATCAATTTGACTGTTTTTCATCAACCCGATAATCCAATCGATATCTGTGAAAAGATTGGCCGGATCTTTTCCAAAAATCAGTTTTCCTGCTTTTCCTTTATGTTCAACGATTCCTTTTTCTCTGATGTGGGAAGCGACGTATACACAAGCCGGCAAAATTGTATTGTCAGGAATTATTTTCCTGATTCTATCATAGATATCTGCACCGTTCATCATTGGAAGGAGAATGGTTTTGTCCGTAATGACTTGCTTCAATTGCTTGCAAACATTTTCCAGATCATATTCTTTCACACAAATCAAAACCAAATCAGGATCGTTGATTTCAGAAACGCTCTGTAAGAGGTGATTCGGTTTTGTAATGCTGTTTGGATGTTCTGGAGAAAGTAATGTCAATCCATTACTTTTTACAATGTTATAAGTTTGATCTCTCGCAATAAAAGAAATCGTAAACTGATTTGCCGTTTCATTAAACTGATTAATCTTAAAACCGAAATAACCGCCAACGCCGCCAAGTCCTACAACTACAATATGCTTCATTTTTTATAAATTATATCAAACGATAAATTTACTTAATTAATCGTAAAATAAAAGCAGCAATCACTTACGATTGCTGCTTTTATAACAACATACAAATTTATGAACTTGTATTGGTAGCTTCAAAAAATTATTTATATAAAGCTTTTATTGCTTCCGTAAATTAAAAATGTAAAGAAAGCTTTCATGGTTATCAGTCTGTTAGTTTTTAAGATTAAATTTAGAAACCCTAAAATTTTGCACAAATATAATCAAAGTCACCAAATGGTGACAATAAAAATTGTTAAATTTGCTTAACCTCCGAAATCATGGCAAAACAAAACCCAAAAAACAGAACAAGAAATAAAGAAAGAAGCAAACAGCAATTTCTGGACGCGGTTGGAAATATTTTGAAAACGAAAGGTTATAAATATCTTAAAGTTAATGAGATTGCAGCAACAGCTGGTCTTGATAAGAAATTGATCTATAATTACTTTGGTGGAGTTGATCAGCTTTTGGATGAGTATATAAAAACACAGGATTTTTGGAGCAATGTAAAGAATGAAAATTCGGAGTTGGAAATTACTGACGGCGGAAAAGAATTTACCAAACAAATGCTGATTGAGCAATTTGATTTTGTTGCCGTAAACAAAGATTTACAAAAAATCCTGATCTGGCGACTGACAGAAGAGCGTACATCGTTGAGGAAATTAACAGAAGGGCAGGAAAAGAATGGCGAATTGCTTTTCAAAAGCATAACGGATCCGTACTTTCAGGATAAAAGTGAAGATTTTCGCGCAGTTGCTGCAATTCTTGTTTCGGGGATGTATTACCTTAACCTCTATTCCGAAGTTAACGGAAGTGTTTTTTGCGGGTTGGATGTTAAAACCAATGAAGGAAGATCGAAAATTAAGAATGCTTTAAAAATGCTTGTGGATAAAACTTTCGAAGAACTGAAGTAGTTAAAACTCCTGAAACAGATAACGGTCAGGATAATTCAGTCTTTCACTTTTACGTTGACCGTTGATAACAATGTGGATGATATTCATCTGGTCATCGAAAAGATTATAGAGAAAGCTGACGGCCGTTTCCACTTTTTTAGGATTACTCACAGCTTCGGATTCCAGAAAAATATCAACACTTTCCTTATCTTCTTCATAACCAACGTATTTAACTTTTACGAATTGATTATTTACTTTCAGTTTTACATATTCGGAAGCATAATTTTTCAAGGCTTCGTTCATTTCTTTTTCAGATTTTGGATTGAGGAAATGAAGACTTTTCCCGTATTTTTTATTGATGGCGTTTTCCAAATCATCCATAAAAAACCGTCCGGAAATTTCAAAAGTTTTTGACTTTTGGTTATAATTAAATTCCATAGAACCAACATGATAAGGATGAACCCTGAACGAAAAAAGTGCGACAAACAAAGACAAAACAACAACCGCAGAAAAAAAGTTCTTCATCAGACCCAAAATTTAAATCGAAATTAATCATTATTTTCGTAATTCTTTTTAAAATGACAGAATGCAGGATTTTATTTTTTACCTGAAGTTGGGTTGGGAACACATTATTTCTTTGGATGCGCTGGATCATCAGTTGTTTATTTTGGTTTTGATTGCAGTTTATTCCTACAACGATTTCAAAAAAATCCTGATTCTTGTAACAGCCTTTACCATTGGGCATTCTGTCACTTTAGCGCTCAGTTCGCTTAACGTTTTGAGAGTTCCGAGCAACTGGGTAGAATTTCTCATCCCTTTGACTATTGTTATCACGTCGTTGGATAATATTTTAATGAAAAACAATCAGAAAACGCTAATGACAATGAACTATTATTTGGCAATGATTTTCGGGCTCATCCATGGGATGGGATTTGCGAACACTGCCAGAATGATGCTGGCAAAAGAACAAAGTATTTTCGTTCCACTTTTAGGCTTCAATATTGGGTTGGAATTGGGTCAGGTTGCTTTGGTCATCGCGATTTTGATTTTACTTTTCATTCTGTTTAAGCTTTTCCGGGTCAACAGAAAAGACTGGATTTTATTCGTTTCCTCTGGTGTTTTCGCATTGGCTTTAAAAATGACTTTGGAGCGACTTCCTTTTTAATATCAATTTTTTTGATTTGGGCAGCCATTCCGCGCTCCGTTCCCGCTATTTTTTGCCTTCCAAAAGTCCTCGCAAAAAAATGAGCTCCACTCAGCTTGGGCTGCGATCAATTCTGTGTTTTAATATTCTACTATTTAGAATTAATCTTTACTGGTGAAAATAAATACAAATCTTTATTTCATTCGTAACAATTTCCTAAATTTGATTACTTGTAAAGAATTATTATCTAATTGTTTTGAAAAAATGAAGTTAAAAGTTTTAGGACTTTTATTCTGTTCTGCTGTAGTGTCGGCACAGAATATCCAGAATAATCCGGGAAGCAACCACGGAAACAAATTTGAACAACTCGGAACCATCCTTCCAACACCTAATGTTTACAGAACCGCTTCTGGCTCACCGGGACAAGCCTACTGGCAGCAACGTGCAGATTATGACATAGAAGCTTATCTGGACGAGGATAAAAGAAATCTGAAAGGTTCAGAAACCATAACTTATTACAACAATTCTCCGGACGATCTGGATTATCTTTGGCTACAGCTGGACGAAAATCAACAGTCATCTGTGAAAAATGCAGATTATCCTTCTTCTTCAACTTTACCGAAAAGAACGGTTTTAGAAAATTTAAAAGCAACAGAACTTCCGGTTTCGAATAATGGTTATGGTGTTAATCTGGAGAAAGTAACTGATGCTTCCGGCAATCTGTTGAAATATGTTGTCAATAAGACAATGATGCGTATTGACCTTCCAAAAGCATTGAAAAAAGGGGAGAAATTCGTTTTCAAAGTTAACTGGAATTACAATATCCCGAATCGTATCGAAATGGGCGGAAGAGGTGGTTATGAAAGTTTTCCTGAGGATGGGAACGACCTTTACACAATGACACAATGGTTTCCGAGAATGTGTGTTTATAGTGATTTCCACGGTTGGCAGAATCATCAGTTCACAGGACGTGGCGAGTTTGCTTTGGTTTTCGGAAATTATAAAGTAAAAATGAACGTTCCTGCTGACCATATTGTTGGTGGAACTGGAGAATGCAAGAACTATGAGCAGGTTTTAACTTCTGAGCAATTAGCAAGATATAGAAAAGCAGAATCTGCCAACGAACCTGTAGAAATCGTAACGCTTGATGAAGCGAAGAAAGCAGAAAAGAATCATTCAAAACAGAGAAAAACCTGGATTTTTGAAGCCAATGACGTTCGTGATTTTGCATGGACCTCTTCAAGAAAATTTATCTGGGACGGGATGCGCGTAACGATTCCTGAAAATAATAACAAAGTAATGGCAATGAGTTTCTACGGAAAAGAAGCTTACGGATTGTATAGGAAATTCTCTACAAAAGCCGTTGCACATACGATTAAAACTTATTCAGAATTCACGATTCCTTATCCATATCCTGTAGCGCAATCTGTAGAAGCGGCGAACGGAATGGAATATCCGATGATCTGTTTCAATTACGGAAGAACAGAAAAAGACGGAACTTATTCCGAAGCAATCAAAAACGGAATGTTGGGCGTAATTATTCACGAAGTTGGACACAACTTTTTCCCGATGATTATCAATTCAGACGAAAGACAATGGAGCTGGATGGATGAAGGTCTTAATACTTTTGTTGAATATCTGACAGAAGAGAAATGGGATAACAAATTCCCGTCAAAACGTGGTCCGGCTTGGACAATCGTGGATTATATGAAGCTTCCGAAAGATGAATTGGAACCGATTATGTCCAATTCCGAAAACATCGCAAGATTTGGCCCGAATGCTTATTCAAAACCGGCAACCGGACTTAACATTCTTCGTGAGACGATTATGGGAAGAGAGTTGTTTGATAAAGCGTTCAAGACTTACGCCAAAAGATGGGCTTTCCGTCACCCTGAACCGGCAGATTTTTTCAGAACAATGGAAGATGCGAGTGGGGAAGACCTAGATTGGTTCTGGAGAGGTTGGTTCTACGGAACAGATCCAGTAGATATCTCGTTGGATAAAGTGACGATTGCAACGCCTGATTTTGATGCTGTTCCAAAATCCGAAACGGTGAAATATACTGTTGAAAAACCGGTATTGAATGAGTTTGAAGATGTTTCTAAAATCAGAAACAGAGAAGATAAGAATATCAAATTCTATGCTGATACCGACAAAGATGTTCAGGATTTCTATTACAGATATGACCGTGGACAGGAGAAAGTAGATACTTCAAAAGAATATTCTGTTACAACAGGCAATCTGGAAAAAGTTGATAAAAAAGATATTAAAAAAGAAGATAATGTTACGGCTTATCAAATTGATTTTTCTAATAAAGGAGGTCTTGTAATGCCAATTATTTTAGAATTCACCTTTGAAGATGGTTCGAAAGCAACGGATAAAATCAGTGTTCAAATCTGGAGACATAATGAGCAAAAGGCTTCTAAAACTTATTATTTTGATAAGAAACTGAAGTCTGTTCAGTTAGATCCAATGAGAGAAACGGCCGATATTGATACGTCTAACAACTTCTGGACCGCTTCAAGTTCATCAGAAACACCAAGCAAGTTTCAGGTTTTCAAGCAAAAGCAAAAAGATGCAGCCAGAGGTGCATCTAATGGAAAAGTAAATCCGATGCAAGCCGCTGGAAAGAAATAATAATTATAATAAAAGAGTTGTTTATCGGTCAAGATTGCCAGAAACGAAAAATTAAAACTCTTGTAAAAATAATTTTTGTTTTAATTATTTGTAAAATCTATTTGCAGAGTGATGTAAACTACTATATTTGCATTCCAATTTATTATAATTATAAGCTATGAAAGAACTAATCGAAAAGATTAATGCTGAATTTGAAGCTTTCAGCAAAGAAGCAGAACAACAATCTGAAAAAGGGAACAAAGCAGCTGGAACCAGAGCCAGAAAATCAGCTTTGGAACTTAGCAAACTTTTCAAAGATTTCCGTAAAGTTTCTGTTGAAGAATCAAAAAAGTAAAAATCCAAAACCTCGTTTTTAACGAGGTTTTTTATTTATGTAATGACAGTCAATTTTTACACAATGGGTCAAGAAAATTTTCGACACTTTATTCATACTATCAATTATCAATTTTTATGGTTTCATTTTTTGATTCATTCATATTTGCGTAAATTTATTGTTTGTAATTAATCAATATTTCTAATAAAAAAGAATGGAAAAGTATAATTACGGGGTTATCGGCCTCGGAGTAATGGGAAGAAATCTCCTTTACAATATTGCAGACAACGGTTTCTCTGTTGCAGGATTTGACCTTGATGCAGAAAAAGCCAGAGAACTAGAACAGGGTGCTACACAGAATACGGTTGTCAAGGGAACAGCTTCTTTGGAGGATTTTGTATCTGCATTGGAAACACCAAGAAAAATTATTCTAATGGTTCCTGCGGGTAAGCCTGTAGATGCTGTTTTGGAAAATATCACGCCGCTTCTGAACAAAGGTGATATTGTTGTTGATGCTGGTAATTCTTATTTCAAGGATACCGAACGGCGTATTGCTGACCTCGCGTCAAAAGGATTGCATTTTATGGGAATGGGTGTTTCCGGAGGTGAGAAAGGGGCCAGAACCGGTCCAAGCATTATGCCTGGTGGAGATTTGGAAGCCTTCAATCTTCTGAAACCTATGCTGGAATCGATTGCTGCAAAAGTTGATGGAGAAGCCTGTACCGCTTATATGGGAAAAAGCTCAGCCGGAAACTATGTGAAAATGGTTCATAACGGAATCGAGTATGCCATAATGCAGCTTATCAGCGAAGCCTATGATCTTTTGAGAAAAGGTGCAAACCTTAATAATGATCAGCTTTACGAGGTTTTTAAAGAATGGAATAACGGTGAAATGAATTCTTTCCTGATAGAGATTACAAGAGATATTTTCCAACAAAAAGATTCATTGACCAATGGTTATCTTGTTGATCAGATTTTAGATAAAGCTGGCGCAAAAGGAACTGGCAAGTGGACCTCAGAACAGGCTATGGAAATTGGAGTTTCTATCCCAACGATTGATATTGCTGTAACCTCAAGAATCTTGTCAGCTTACAAAGATGAACGGATGAAAGCCTCTCAATTATATTCTGAAAAACAAATCACCGCGCCGGAAAATATCGAATCCTTTATCAAAGAAATTGGTGACGCATTATATCTGGCGACTTTGATCAGCTATGCGCAAGGTCTGTCACTATTGGTTAAGGCTTCAGAAGAATATGCTTTTGATATTCCGCTGAAAGATGTTGTTAAGATCTGGCGAGGCGGATGTATCATCCGTTCCGTGTTGTTAGAAAAATTTTATTCAGCTTATACTCAAAATCCTGATCTGTCTAATATTTTACTAGACAAAGACATTTCCGAAATCGTCAAATCAAAACTCAAATCATTAAGAAGCACTGCTGCTTATGCTGTCCATAATGGCATATCGAGTTTAGGAATTCAAACGACTTTAGGTTATTTTGATGCTTACACGACAGAATCTTTACCGGTGAATCTGATTCAGGCTCAACGTGATTATTTTGGAGCTCACACTTATCAGAGAATCGACAGAGAAGGCGTTTTCCACACATCTTGGAAAAGCACAAACAATTAAAATTAAACCATGACAGATATTAATGTATTATCGGCCACTAATATTGTAATTTTTGGCGCTACCGGAGACTTGGCAAAAAGAAAACTTTTCCCTGCGTTTTATAATCTTTTCATTGATGGAAGAATGCCGGAGAATTTTAATATTATCGCTTTAGGAAGGTCGGATCACAATGATGAATATTTTAGGAATTATATTAAAGTCAACCTTGAAGCTTTCTCCAGAAAAAATGTTACACCTGAGCACTGGGAAGCTTTTCAATCCCATATCACCTATTTTCAGCATCAGTTGGACGAAGAGAATTCTTACAAAAATCTAAATCGGAAATTGCTGGAATTTGATTCCGGTTTTGGTGTAAGAGGAAACAGATTGTTTTATCTATCAATCGGACCTAATTTTATTTCTACCATTTCCAATCATATCAAGAATGCATCATTAGCTTCTGAGCCGGACAAAGACAGGATCATTATCGAGAAACCTTTTGGTTACAACAAACAATCGGCTATTGAACTTAATCAGCTTTTGTCCGAGACTTTTGAAGAGAAACAGATTTATCGTATTGATCATTATTTGGGAAAAGAAACTGTTCAGAATATATTGGCTTTCCGGTTTGGAAATTCCATCTTCGAGCCTTTGTGGAATCACAGACATATCGAATCTGTTCAAATTACAGTTGCAGAAGAAGTTGGTGTAGAAACCAGAGGCAGTTTCTATGAGCAGACCGGCGCTTTGAGAGATATGGTTCAGAATCATTTGCTGCAGATCTTATGTATGGTTGCTATGGAAGCGCCAGCCTCTTTAGAGTCTGATGAAATCAGAGATCGTAAAGTTGATGTGCTTAAATCCATCCGCAGAATCCCGGCAGATAAAGTTGACCATTATGCTGTGAGAGGTCAATATGGAAAAGGAATAATAAATGGGGTGGAGACAAAAGCCTATCGTGAAGAAGATGGGGTTGATCCGGATTCTAATACAGAAACTTTTGTAGCAGCAAAATTCTATATAGATAATGAAAGATGGCAGAATGTTCCTTTCTATGTTCGCACAGGTAAAAAAATGAAGGAAAAGCAGTCCTATATTTCTATTCAGTTCAAGCCATTGCCACATTCTACATTCTCTGACACAAATCCATTGTCCGCTAATCGTCTTATCATTAATATTCAGCCATTAATGGACATCAGACTTCAGTTTATGACAAAAAAGCAAGGACTTTCAATGGCTCTGAGACCGGTGGAGATGATCTTCGATTATTTTGCGTGTAAAGAAGATACGCCCGAAGTATATGAAACATTGTTGCAGGATGCATTAGAAGGTGATCTTACATTGTTTATGCGTTCTGATCAGGTGGAGGAAGCTTGGGATGTTGTGACGACAATTCAGGAAGACTGGGCCAATAAAAAGGCAATTTTTCCAAATTATGAAGCAGGAAGCTGGGGTCCGAAAGAAAGTTTTGATCTGGTTGAAAGACAAGGTCACAACTGGTTGTAACATTTAATTAAATTCTTAAAATGAATATTACAGTATTTGACAATCTGGACAAATTATACAAAAAAGCAGCGGATACTTTTGTTGAACTTTCAGAAAAATCAATTAGGGAACATCATAAGTTTGTTGTTGCTTTAAGTGGAGGCTCTTCTCCAAAAGCAGTTTTCAAATTGTTGGCAACGGAAGAATATGCCCAAAAGATCGAATGGGGAAAAATTTATTTTTTTTGGGTTGATGAACGTTGGGTTGCTTTAGACGATGAAAAAAGTAATTTCAAAATGACATCTGAAACGCTTCTGGACAAAGTTCCTGTAAATAAAAACCAGGTTTTCCCGATGTTTAAAGAAGGATTAGAGCCCGGAGATTATGCAAAGGAATATAAGAAAAAAATCCGAAATGTTTTGGGAAATGAAGGTATCTTTGATTTTATTCTTTTAGGAATGGGTGATGACGGACATACAGCTTCTTTATTTCCCGGACAGGCTGTTCTTGATGAAAAAGAAAAATGGGTGGCGGCTTATTATTTGGAATCTCAGGAGATGTTCAGAATTACTTTGACAGAGCCAATTATCAACAAAGCTGAAAACATTCTGGTAATAGCTTTTGGCGAATCTAAGAAAAATGCTTTGAATCAGGTTTTGAATGGCGAATACAATCCTAAATTATATCCATTGCAATTAATCAATAAAAAAGAAGGATTTCAATTTTTTACTGACGAAAAAGCTATGAATGGATAATCTCAGTTTCCGTAAAAAATTATCATACAAACAAAAGGTGAAACAAACGTTTCACCTTTTTTAATTGTATATCTATCAATTAATTAAGACTGGATAAATTCCAAAAGGTCTTTATTAATTGTTTCGTGCTCTGTAGTCGGCATTCCGTGAGGGAAACCTGGATAAGTAATTAACTTTCCGTTTTTAAGCAGCTTTGCAGATTTTATTGCAGAATTTTCGATGGGTACAATCTGGTCATCTTCACCATGAAGAACTAAAACCGGAATATCAACAGCTTTAAGATCTTCTGTGAAATCTGTTTCCGAGAAAGCTTTGATTCCGTCATAGTGAGCTACAATACCGCCCATTAATCCTTGTCTCCACCAGTTTCTTTGGATTCCTTCTTTTACATCGGCACCTTCTCTGTTGTAGCCATAGAAAGGGAATGTAAGATCAAAATAAAATTGATTTCTGTTATTCATTGTCTGGTCTCGGATGTTGTCAAAAACTTCCATCGGAACTCCGTCAGGATTACTTTCGCTTTTTACCATGATCGGCGGAACAGCGCTGATTAAAACCGCTTTTTTAGCTCTTCCGTTAGCATATTTGTTAACGTAGCGGATCACTTCGCCACCACCTGTAGAATGTCCGATGTGAATTACATCTTTCAGACCTAAGAATTCAACCAGTTCTGCTGCGTCAGAAGCATATTGCTCTATGGTATGATTATAAATATTCTGGCTGGATCTTCCATGACCTCTTCTGTCATGGGTAACGACTCTATAACCTCTTTTTAGGAAGAAAATGACCTGCGCGTCCCAATCATCTGAAGATAATGGCCATCCGTGATGAAACATCAATACTGGTCCTTCACCTTGGTCTTTGTAAAAAATCTCTGTTCCGTCTTTTAATTTTAGTGTGCTCATAATTTACTTTTTAATGTTATTGTTTGTTTATTGTTTAGCAAATGTAAGACGGGGAAACATAATCAATCTTGATGTAAGATAACTTCGTCATTTTTTATAATAATCCATCATTATCCAATATTAAAAAATCCAATAATCTACCCCGAAAATCCATCCAGCATATCCATACTAGGGACAAAAAACAATGTTCCCGTCTGTGCTGTACTAAAGTCAAGAATACGGTCATAATTTCCGGGCGGATTACCGATGAACATATTGGTCAGCATTTTTTCAACCGTGCTGAATGTGCTCGCATAACAGATGAAATAAGTTCCCATTTCATTGGTTGCCACGCTTCCGAAAGGCATATTGTCACGTACAACCTTAAAATCATCACCGATATTAGCTAATGCGATATGGGAGTTTTTGGGTTTTATATCATCGTCCATTTCGATATCCTGATCTTTGGATCTGCCGATTACTTTTTCCTGTTCTTCCACAGAAAGCGATTTCCATGCATCAAGATTATGGATGTATTTCTGTACAAAAAGATAGCTTCCACCTTCATATTGCGGATCAGAATCATCTATAATGGCAAAATGATCACGGTCTTTACCATGCGGATTTTCAGTGCCGTCCACAAAACCTAAGATAGACCGGCTGTCCCAATAACGGAATCCCTGTACTTCAACTTCACAATCTGCAATTTCTTTCATATATCCTGAAATGACAGAAGCCATATCATAAGCGAAGCTTTTTTCATCGGCGCGAATATGAAAATGCAAATCCCCTTTCGTACTTACTGCCGTATGTTTGCTGCCCTTTATTTCCTGGAATTTTTTGAATTCTTTGGGCAGTGGTTGAGGTAATTCAAGCTGTTGCCAGGCTTCATATCCGATTCCCATTACACAGCTGGCTTTGGAATCGGGAAAACGGTCGAGTGCAGAATTATTCAGATTGATTACCAACGCGCAAATTCTCTGGAAAACCGATTTTATTTTATCAGGATCAATATTGTCTTTAAAATTCCAAACTAAAAAATACGTGTTGTTATTCGGATAATCTGTTACATTCTGTGCATTATAGTCAGAAGAAAATGTATTATTCATTGACATGGATCTATCGGTTTTTAATTATCAAATTTAATAAATGCCGTTGGGATAATATGATTTGTTTCTGCAAAATAAACAATTCAGGATATTCTTTTCACAAATTACAGCAGAAACTTTTACTTGGTAAGCCTTACTAACACATCAAAAATGAGTATTATTGTAAGAAAATTAATACTGCAAAATTTATGGGGCACTGGGAAATTTTTTTATTTTTTTTAATCATCGCTTTTATTTACTCTTCGGTGGGATTTGGCGGTGGTTCCAGTTATCTTGCAGTTCTGGCAATGTACAGCTTTCCTTATCAGGAAATACGCTTAACGGCACTTATTTGTAATATTATTGTAGTAATAGGAGGGGTATTTATTTACATCAAAAATAATCAGGTCGAGTGGAAAAAAATACTGCCTCTTACACTTATAAGCGTTCCTATGGCGTATCTCGGGGCTGTTTTAAAAATCAGCCAGGAAATTTTCTTTCTGACTTTGGGAATTACTTTAATCATTGCAGCCCTATTACTATGGATAAAAACAGACACAAAAAATAACGGAGAAATTTCAGAAAATGCCGGGAATTCTTTACTCAGAAACGGATTTTTAGGCGGTGGAATCGGATTTTTATCAGGATTGGTAGGTATTGGCGGCGGAATTTTTCTTTCACCATTGTTAAATCTGATGAAATGGGATACTCCAAGAAAAATTGCAGCAACATCAAGCGTTTTTATTTTGGTAAATTCAGTCTCGGGTATTTTCGGGCAGTTGTCCAAATTATCTGCTGACATCGATTATTTCAGAATTCTGAGTTTGTGTTTTGCTGTATTCATCGGTGGGCAGATCGGTTCCAGAATGTCCCTGAAATGGAATCCTCTGGTCATCAAAAGAATGACAGCTGTTCTGGTTTTGGTTGCCGGAATAAATGTTTTAATAAAATATTGGTAATAAGCTACATTTAAAATGATACTTAAAATATTAGTATTTGGAATAACGAAAGATATTTTCGGGACTTCTGAAAAAGAAATAGAAATCAATGAAGGAGCGAGCATAAAAGCGCTCAAGGAGCTTCTGGAAAAAGACTTTCCGGAACTGAAAAGATTAAAATCCTATTTTATTGCCGTTGATGATGAATATGCGGAAGACGATCAGATCATAACAGTGTCTAACGAAATAGCAATAATACCTCCGGTAAGCGGCGGATAACAGATATGTTTGATATTAAAATAACAGAAAATAAACTTGATCTTACGGATTGTTTCACCCTTGCTTCCGATCCCGCTTGTGGAGGAATGGCATCATTTGTAGGAACAGTACGGAATCATACCAAAGGTAAATCTGTTACCCGTTTGGAATATGAATGCTACGAATCTATGGCGGTAAAGGAAATACAGAAAATAGCGGATAAAGCCATTTCCTTATTTTCGGTAAAAAATATTGTTGTTCATCACCGTACCGGAATTTTATTTCCCGGTGATGCTGCAGTGATCATCGTGGTAAGTGACGGACATAGAAATGCGGTTTTCGATGCATGCAGCTTTATCATTGAAAATATAAAAAAGACTGTTCCCATCTGGAAAAAAGAAATTTTTGAGGATGGAGAAGAATGGGTTTCTGCACACCCATAGTTTGAGATGTAAAATTTTGTACCTTTATGTATCAATTATTGAATTATGAAAGCTCATCTGTTATCAGATAAATCGGTAAAGCAGATAGAAATCGTCAAAGTGAAGGACAACGTCAGTTTTCGTTATACGGATGATGTTTCTGTTGAAGAACCTTTGGAAATAAGGGTTGCTTATCATGTAGCAGATAAAAAAGAGTCTAAAAATATTTCTGTAACCATGCGGACTCCCGGAAATGATGCAGAGCTTGCCGCAGGTTTTTTATTTACGGAAGGAATTATTTCCGGCCGTGAACAGATTAAAGACATCTATTCTCCGGAGGCGGAATGTTCCAGGAACAGCGGAAATATTGTCATTGTTGAGCTTGCAGAAGGCTTCGTTCCTGAACTTATGAAGGCAGACCGGAATTTTTATACCACTTCCAGCTGTGGTGTATGCGGAAAAGGTTCCATTGAATCTATAAGAACTGTGAGCACTTTTCATAATCATACAAAAAATAACAAAGAAGTTTCCCTGGAAACTCTGTATCAGCTATCCGAAAAACTGCAGTCTTTCCAGAATAATTTCAGTGCTACAGGTGGTATTCACGCTTCCGGCATCTTTGATCTGGAAGGGAATCTTCTGGCGCTGCGTGAAGATGTAGGAAGGCATAACGCACTGGACAAACTCATAGGATATGCATTATCAGCGGATTTGCTTCCTCTCGACGATAAAATTTTGGTTCTTAGCGGAAGAGCCAGCTTTGAGCTTATTCAGAAAGCGGCCATGGCGGGAATTACGATTGTCGCGGCAATAGGAGCTCCATCCAGTTTGGCAATAGACCTTGCAAAAGAATTTGACATTACTTTATTAGGCTTTCTAAGAGACAACCGGTTTAATATTTACCATTCCGGCAGCCATTTTAACATTGAAAATATATTATGAAAATAAGAATTAAAGACAACTCCATAAGATTCCGTCTTACCCAGTCCGAAGTGGCAAAATTAGGGCAAGACGGAGTCATTTCAAGCTTTACGGAATTTGTAGACCGTCCGTTTATATATGCTATTGAAAGAACGGAAGACGCAGAGCTTTCAGCCGCTTTCATCGAGAACAGAATGGTTCTGAAAATGCCTGCAGCAATGATTGCGGAATGGATTTCGACAGACAGGGTGGGTTTTGACGGACAATCGGGATTGGTAAAGATTTTAGTGGAAAAAGATTTTGTTTGTATCGATAATACATTGGAAGATCAAAGCGACAATTATCCCAACCCGAATATGAAATGCTAAATTTTTCATTAAACTTGATTAACACTTTAGCTATTTAAGTTTAATTATTAAATACAAAAAAGAGTACACAGGTAAAAAAAAATCAAAGGTTTTTTCCCTTTGCAGACTTTTGAAATACTTTAAATGAAGTCAATGAAGTCTTTTGTCTCTTTTGCGGTTAAATTAAAATTAGTTTAAACGGACTTATTTTTTAAATGTAGAAATCATGGAAAACAAAGATGTGTTCAATAACAAAGAAGAGGATAGCAGATTACCTTCTGCCGAACCGCCTTATAAATTACTCGATCTTAAGCTGAAACCGCCAAAAAAATGGGCTGCAGGTGTTCCTGCGGTGATTCATTCATTGGATCAATTGGTGCTTAATGCCTCTGTTCTTCGTGGCGGAAGGGCACTTTTCAGTATGAATCAGTTTGACGGTTTCGATTGTCCGAGCTGTGCATGGCCCGATCCGGATGATGAGCGTTCCAAATTGGGCGAATACTGTGAAAACGGAGCAAAAGCTTTAGCGGAAGAAGCCACTTCTAAAAAGATCGGTGCAGAGTTTTTCAGGGAGAATTCGGTGTATGATTTAGCAAAACTGACAGATTTTGAAATCAGTCAGTTGGGAAGAATTGCAGAACCCATGTATTTACCGAAAGGGGGAACACATTATCAGCCGATAAGCTGGGATGATGCCTTTGCAAAAATTTCCGAAAAACTAAATGCTCTTGATTCGCCAAACGAAGCCATATTTTACACATCAGGAAGAACAAGCAATGAAGCGACCTGGGTTTACCAGTTATTTGCCCGTGAATTCGGGACCAATAATTTTCCGGACTGTTCCAATATGTGTCACGAAACTTCCGGTTATGCGCTTTCCAGAAGCATAGGTATTGGGAAAGGAACCGTAAAGTTGGAAGATTTCTACGATACGGATCTTATCATGATCATCGGTCAGAATCCGGGAACCAATTCTCCGAGAATGCTTTCTGCACTAACGAAAGGAAAGAAAAACGGAGCCGAAATTATGGCCATCAATCCGCTTCCGGAAGCGGGATTAAAAGGTTTCAGAAATCCACAGGAAGTCCGTGCTTTGCTCAATAAACCATATGAATTGTCGGATTTATATCTCCCTGTAAAAATTAACGGAGATATGGCACTTCTAAAGGCACTTCAAATTCTCGTGCTGGAAGAAGAAACTAAAAATCCGGGAAAAGTTCTTGACCATGATTTTATTACAAATAAAACTGCCGGCTTTAATGAATTGGTTGAAGAATTAAAACGTTATGATCTCAATTTTCTATCGGAAGAATGCGGTATTCCGGTTGAAAACTTAAGAGAGGCTGCACAGATGATCGCTTCAAAAAAACGTGTGATCATTTGTTGGGGAATGGGAATCACGCAACAGCACAACGGTGTGGAAATGATTTACAACATCGTGAATCTCCTGTTGATGAAAGGAAGCATAGGAATTCAGGGTGGAGGAGCCTGTCCGGTTCGTGGACATAGCAATGTGCAGGGTAACAGGACATTACTGATTAATCATCATCCTACAACGGAACAATTGGATAGACTGGAGGAATATTATGGCTTTAAAGTTCCTAGAGAAGGCGGTTATGATGTTGTAAACGCCCTAAAAGCGATGCACGAAGAAAAGGTGAAATTTATGTTCTGTATGGGAGGCAATTTCCTTTCAGCGGCACCGGATACGACCTTTACAGCGGAAGCAATGCGGAAATTAGAAATGTCCGTCATTGTTTCTATAAAATTAAACAGAGGTCATCTTATTCATGGGAAAGAAGCCCTGATCTTACCGGTCATTTCCAGAAGTGAAAAAGATATGATAAATGGTGAGCTTCAGCATGTAAGCACGGAAAATTCAATGGGAGTTGTGGAATGGTCAAGAGGAGTTCTCGATCCTATTTCAGAACATCTGATCAACGAAACTCACGTTGCCTGCAGAATGGCAAAAGCGGTTCTGGGAGAACGTTCCGTAGTGGATTGGGACAAATTTATCAACAGTTATGATGCTGTTCGCAATGATATTGAACAATGCATTCCGGGATTTGAAGACTATAATAAAAGGGTAGTTCAGAAAGGAGGTTTCTATCTTCCGAACGGACCAAGAGACGGGAATTTCAACAGTGAATTTAATCCCGGTAAAGCCGCTTTCAATATAACTGCCGTGCCGGATAATTCGCTTGCAGAAGACGAATATCTGATGGGAACCACCAGAACACACGATCAGTTCAATACGGTTGTTTATGGCTTGAATGACCGCTACCGCGGGATTTTCAATGAAAGAAGGGTAGTGATGATGAACGAAAAAGATATTGAAAAGGCTGGTCTCAAAGAAGGCGATCATGTAGATCTTTTCAATTATGATGACGGAATTGAAAGGATTGCACCGCTTTTCATTGTTGTGAAATATCCTATTCCTCAAAAAAGTACCATGACCTATTTTCCGGAAACCAATGTTCTGGTATCCATCAATAACGTGGTAAACGGTGCCAATATGCCGGCGTCCAAATATGTCCGTATCAAAATCCGCAAACATGATCCGGATATTTTTAAAAAGATTGACGATCATGTAATTGCAGCTGCCGGAACGAGTCTTGAACAACCATAAAATATATAAATACTTAAACAAATTATTATTCAGTAATGATCATAAGAAAAAAGGAACACTGGTTCAGAATGCTTTTTGTGTGGCATGGCTCCGTTTTGCCTGCTTTGCTTCCCCGTTTGGGATTGCTTTTAATTCTTTCTGTATTGGTGACCTATTTTCATGGAATCATTCTTTCGTTTAAAGTTCCGTTAAATCCTGCACCGCTCACGCTGTTTGGTTTTGTATTGGCTTTATTCCTTGGGTTCAGAAATAATGCCAGTTATGACAGGTTTTGGGAAGGGCGAAAATTATGGGGCGCTCTGTTGAACACTGCACGTGCATTGACGAGACAGGCAATGACTTTGAGCAATATAAAGAATGACACGATTTCGGTCCATAGCTTTGTCAACTTACTTAGCGCCTTCGTTTTTGCGCTGAAACATCAACTTCGAGGAACAGATGCTTATGAAGATTTAAAATCAAGGCTTAATGAAGACCAGCTGAAAATTGTAGCAGAATCAAAATATAAACCTGCAGTTATCATGCGATTACTTGCGGAATGGGTTCAGAAAGCGAAAGATGAAGGTTTTCTGGATTCTATTCAACAGGCACGTTTTGATGAAAATTTTGATAAACTTTCTGATATTTTGGGAGGTTGTGAAAGATTGGTTTCTACCCCAATTCCTTACAGTTATCGCGTTTTGTTACATCGGACGGTGTATATTTATTGTTTTTTATTGCCTTTCGGATTGGTGGATTCTTTGGGATGGTTTATGCCACTTATTGTCGTATTTGTAGCTTATACTTTTGTGGCATTTGAAGCGATAGCCGACGAAATTGAGGAACCCTTTGGAACTGATGCCAATGATTTAGCCTTGAACAGCATGTGCATCATGATCGACGAGACCATTCATGAAATGGTGGGAGAACATATTGCTGTTTCCCGGAAAATAACCCAGAATATTATTGATTAGCATTAAAAGAAAGTGATTCTTTATTCTTTACATTTCTCAAAACTAAATATTACAAAAGATTATTTTGTCTCGAAATTATAATGAATATTCTATTACATTTTCAGAAGTATCCGAAAAATTAAAAGGACTGATTTTCACCGATGAACTTTGTTGCTGTATTTTGTAAAGACAATATTAACTTTTGAAGTTCTAATTTAATGAAAACTTAAACAGCTTACCCTGATTGATAAGCTGTCTTTGGTAATTAAGAAAATATTAATAAGATTTAATTGAGATTCAATTTTATTTCTTGATGAACTTAAAAGTTTTATATATAGCTCCTGTCTTTACCTTTATAGAATAATTTCCCGGAATCAGCTTGTCAACCGAAATGGTTTTGGATTCGGAAGATATAATTTTTCTTCCATTCATATCATAGATTTCGCTGCTCACATTTTCATCTGCTTGGATATTGAGGATTGCTGATACAGGATTTGGATATATGCCGACTTTCTGTTTTCCCTGCAAATCTGTTGATGAAAGCATAGATTCTCCTCCGGCAAGATAGAGCAGTGAGTTTTCTGTCAGTTTTTTTACATTTTGATTACTTCCTCCCGGTGCATACCAGTCGTAAACACCTGCGCCATACCATATAATTGTTCCATCGCCTGTGTTTCTCGGGTTGAATCTTGCTGCCTGAATTTCCGTTCCATCACAGTTTTCAAGAAGGATCTCGGCATTAAGTGTGGTTTGAAACTTTTGTCTTCTTTGTGCCAAAGTTGAGCTTGAGCCGCCGGCATCATCAAAGATTCTTCCCCAGTTCAGATTATATTGAAGCGCTCTGTTTTTCTTTTCCGTTCCCGTCCCAAGGAATTCGATGCTTTGCGAAGTATTGGTACAGCTTACTGAGCTGGTTGTTATTCCTGTGAGAAGGATAGATGTTGCAGTTCCGCTCCAGTTGGTTCCCCATGCTCCGGCAGTGTTTGCAGGATTTGCAGCCGTGTCACCGAAAGATTGGTTGGGTCTGTATTCCCAAGGGTTGGAAAGCCCATCAAAGACACCAAAAACTTCAAGCCCTTTTCCTGCAAAATTTCCCAGAAGAAGTTTTTTACCGGATTTGTAAAATTGCTTGATTTTCCACATAAAATCATCTTCCAGCTGCGAGCATTGACCGTTCCACTGGAATCCGGCTTCTCGTAGGACACAGTGTTTATCACCGTTTCCTTCAACAGTTCCTCTTGGCCATTCATTCAGTCTTTCTGTGTAAGTTGCGCCATCGCTTTGAATCCAGATCACATCATAGTTGCTGATATCAGCACCTTCTGCAACATCCTGAAAAGAAAAATAATTCCCGGAAACACTAGCGGAATGCGCAGGAAGAAAAGTTTCCATAAACCAGACCGCTGCCGCTCTGTCATCATCATAAGTTAATCCGTCGCTGGCTGTCGGGATGTTGCTGCTATAAACGTCGGCTTGACCAATGAACGCAATTCTTTTAGTTTGTGCGTTGATATTAGCTAACATTATTCCTGCGAACAGGCTTAGATAAAGTTTTTTCATAATTTTTTTACTGAAGGTTAATATATATTTTCTAATTATTGTTATTCGTATTGTTTCAAATGTATCGGCAAAGCAGAATTGTACATTTCACTTTTTGTACAAAATGATTTGATTTTGTTTTGATGAATTAAATTTCGTTACAGTCCCTTTGTCTATCGAGGTTTTTTGTGATTGGGATGATGATTCTTTCAATTGATTTTTACAATGATGTTACAGAACTTATAAAATTGTAACTTCTTGATATTGTTAGATGAATAACCTAATATTCAATTAACATAAAATACTCTCACCAAAAATTGTAGGTGTAAAACATCTTTATTAATATTGTGTTCATATGTCCACAAAAAAAGCTTTTAGAACGTTTGGTTTTCCCAAGGTTGGTACCGTTTTATTTTTGTTGCTGATGATTTTGCATGGTTGCAAGGATGCTTCAACAAAATCGGATAAAATAAATATAGGCTTCTCACAAGGTTTGGGAAATCATCCCTGGAGACAGGCCATGAATCATTCTATGGAGATTCAGGCGTCTTTGCATTCTGAGGTGCAGCTAAGCATTAGCAAAGCAGAAGGGTCGGTTCAGAAACAGATAGGGGATATTCAGAAGATGATTGATAATAAAGCGGATATCATCATTATTTCACCTATTGATCCCAATTCGCTGGTTCCTGTGGTGGAAAAAGCCTTTGCAAAAAAAATTCCCGTGATTTTGGTGGATAGAAAAATCAATTCTGATAAATATGCCACTTATATCGGTGCTGATAATATAGAGATTGGCAAAGAAGCAGCGCAATACATTATTTCAGATTCTAAAAATTTAAAAAAAATCATTGAAATAAAAGGTGATGATAATTCTTCGCCCACAACTGAAAGAAGTCTAGGATTCCAGCAGATGATCAAAAACAATCCGAATACCGGGCTGATAAAAACCTTCAAAGGTCTTCCGGCTGAAGCATTCAAAAAGACTTTGGATTCATTGGGAAATCAAAGCCTGTATGTTTTTGCATTTAATGATGAATTAGCTACACAAGCGTGGCAAGTAGCGAGAAATATCGGTGTGGAAAATCAAATCAAATTTATTGGTGTGGATGGTCTGAACACCAAAGATGGTGGAATCCAGATGGTTCTTGACGGTAAATTGAATGCCACTTTACTTTATCCTACCGGCGGAACGGAAGCCATTGAAACCGCCATTAAAATCTACCACGGGCAAATTCCACCGAAACGTATCAAGCTAAGTACAACCATTATCGACAGGTTTAATGCCGAAATCATGCGCAACCAGTTCGATAAAATCATCGAACAGCAGGGCGTGATTGAAAATCAGGTGAATGCCGTGAAAAAGCAGACCGAACTCTATTCTTCCCAAAGAGAATTGTTCCGCTGGTCAGTTGTCCTTCTAATTCTGATGTTTTGCCTGATTGCCTATGCTATTTACCTGATTTATACGATTAAAATTAAAAATAAACAGCTTACCCTCACCAACGAACGTGTGACGATTCAAAGGAATCAGATTGAAACCATTGCCAATGAACTCAAGGAAAGTAATGAAACAAGAGTAAACTTTTTCACGGGTTTGTCCCATGAATTTAAAACACCGATAACCCTCATTTTAAGTTCTTTGGAATCATTGAAAGATACTTTTAAAAGCAAAGGTACAAAGCCGTCTTATGAGCTGGAGCTGATTAATAAAAATTCAAACCGTCTGCTTAGGTTGGTGGATAATCTTTTGGATTTCAGAAAAATAGAAAATAAAACCTTCAATCTAAGGGTTTCCAAAACCAATATCTACGATTTCACTTATGGCATTTTCAGGGATTTTGAAAATGAGGCCAAAAAAAGGAATATTAAGTTTGAAATCCATTCCGCAAACAAAAATCTGGAACTGTATATTGATAGAAATCTGATGGATAAAGTATATTTTAACCTTTTGTCAAATGCTTTTAAGTTCACGCCGGACAATGGAAAAATTGAAATTACAATTCAGGAAAAAGGAAATCAGGCGGTTATCAGCTTCAAAGACAACGGTATAGGAATCCCGGAAAAAGAGATCAGCAACGTTTTCGAACCCTATTTTAAAGGTTCCAACAACCGGAAAAACAGTTCAGGAATCGGGCTTCATCTCAGCCGTCAGTTTGTGGAGCTTCATCTCGGGAAAATCGAGGTCAGTTCTTTTCAGGGAACGGAATTTATCATCAGTCTTTACAAAGGAAACAAGCATTTCAATGAAGATCAGATGATAAAAGAACCGAGTGTTATGGATGCGGAAACGTTGGCAAAAGAAGATGTTTTTGGCGCGGTGGAAGAAGGAAGTTTTATGCAAAATCAAGAGAATTCTGGTGATCGGTATTCTTTGCTTTTGGTGGAGGATAATTCGGATTTGTCATTTTTCCTCAGCAATAAACTTCAGACGGAATTTGATGTGATGGTTTCCGATGGTACGGATGCGATTGATAAAGCGCTAAGCGAAATTCCCGACATCATTGTCTGCGATGTGAATCTTCCTGGAAAAAACGGATTTGAAATCTGCGAAATTCTGAAAAATGACCTCAGAACATCTCATATTCCGGTCATTCTTCTCACAGCTTTGGACAATAAGGAATCTTATCTTCAGGGACTGAAATCCGGGGTTGATCTTTATCTTACGAAGCCATTCAGCTATCCGATTCTGACACAGTCGCTGCGTTCATTGCTTTACAACCGCGAAAAACTCCGTTATTATTACACCAACAACATCGGAAGAATTGTGGACAGCAAATCCTTCGGAAGTATGGAGCAGACGTTTGTGAACAAATTGAATCAGATCATCAAAACCAATATCGACAATCCGGATTTTTCAGTGGAAAATCTTGCAGATTTACTGAATATTTCAAGAATCCAGCTTTACAGAAAAATAAAGGCAATGTTTGACGTAAATGTAAGCGACTACATCAACAATATCCGTTTGGAACAGGCAAAATCAATGTTGCAAAATCCAGGACTGACGATTTCCGAAATTGCTTATAAAACCGGCTTTTCTTCCCCGAATTATTTCTCCACGGTCTTCAAAAATAAGTTTGGGGTTTCTCCGAATATTTTTAGGAAGAGCGTTGGTGATGAATAGTTCTAACTGAAAAATGCTGCAAGTGATGTTAAAATTATAAATATGAAACTAGATTGGATTATCGAAAGTCAAGATATTCTTAAAGTTAATGATTTAATAGATAGAAATAAAAATAAAATTTTCTATAAACAACGTTTAGAGAAGAATATATATAAAAAAGAAGTGATTTCTGATAGAGAAAGAATTTGGAAAAGCATCATTGTTTGTCTTCTTACTTCTCAACAAAATTCAAGCGCAGAAAGCCCGGTTGCAAGATTTTCGGGCTTAAAGCCATTTCCTTTAAGTTTAGAAATTTGTCAATCTGAATCAGAACAATTGGAGAAATTTATAGCAGACAAATTGAAAAGTTTTGGAGGAATAAGGTTTTACGATAGAATTGCAAACCTTTTGATAAAGAATTTTGAATATTTGGAAATGTCTAACTGGATAATTTTGAGTGAAATTAATACATCTTTAGAAAATAGAAACTTAAATGTAAAAACTCAGATTCAATTGGAGAGAGAATGTGCAAAGAAAGTTCAAGACAAACTGATGGGTTTTGGCCCGAAACAATCCCGAAATCTTCTTCAAATGTTGGGTTTAACGGTTTACGAAATACCGATTGACAGCAGAATTACAAAATGGCTCAATAATGAATTAAATTTTCCAATTACAGTTTCTGTGACAACTTTGCAGGATTTGAATTTCTACTGTTTCGTTTCGGATGCTATTCAAAATCTTTGCGAAAAATGCCATATAGAACCTTGTTTGTTTGATGCAGCTGTTTTTATTGAGGGAGATAAGGGAGAATGGACTCTTGAAAATTCAATATTTTAGGAGTAAACTTTCCTATCGTGTATTTTGAAATTTATTAAATTATTTCTCCACAGTTTTCAAAAATTGCTTGCTCGAAGTATTCATCTTATAAAAACTAAAGCCGTAGTTTCCCAAAACCCGACCTCAAATTTCGGTCAATCTTCCCACACTAACATTCGTTCATCCTTCTAAAAATCCTTATAATCTACGTAACATTTTTATAGAATGATGTTACATTTTTAGAACATCATTATTGTATTTTGACATTATATTAATTCTAAAATTTTGATTTTCAGTTAATTAAAATAAGTTAACAAATAATTAACCTTGACGAAATATTTTGTTACATAATTAGACCTTCGCATTCCTGCCCCCGGGATATATTAGCCACAAACAAATTAATAAATCTATATATGAATAAAATTTTGATGTGGTCTGTCACTGCGGCTTTGGCAGGATTTCTTTTCGGGTTTGATGTTGTGGTGATTTCCGGAGCCGATAAAAAACTACAGGCGCTTTGGCAGAGTTCAGACGCATTCCACGGTGCGGTAGTAATGGGAATGGCATTGTGGGGAACCGTTATCGGCGCCATCTTTGGTGGAATCCCGACCAACACATTCGGGCGGAAAAAAACACTTTTGGCAATCGGTGTCTTATATGCACTTTCAGCAATCGGAACAGCACTTTCCCATGATCCTTATATTTTTGCTTTCTTCAGATTTATGGGAGGTTTGGGCGTTGGAGCATCTACCGTTGCAGCACCGGCTTATATTTCTGAAATTGCTCCTGCAAAAGACCGCGGAAGATTGGTTTCCCTGTATCAGTTCAATATTGTTTTGGGGATTTTGGTTGCCTTTTTATCCAATTACCTACTCAGTGGAATCGGAGATAACGACTGGAGATGGATGCTTGGTGTTCAGGCAATTCCGGCAAGTATCTACACCTTATGTGTGCTTATAATTCCGGAAAGCCCAAGATGGCTCGTTTCCAAAGGTAGAATAAACGAAGCCAAAAATGTAGTTAAAATCGTAAATCCGGATCAGGATTCTGACCTACTCATTTCTCAGATGGAAGACGATCATGCCGAAGCACCAAAGGAAAATATCTTTATGAAAAAATATCGTTTTCCGCTGATGCTCGCTTTCCTTGTCGCATTTTTCAACCAGATGTCGGGCATCAATGCATTCTTATATTATGCACCGAGAATTTTTGGTGAGGCTGGATTGGGCGAGAAAACCGCACTTCTCAGCAGTATCGGAATTGGAGTTGTCAATATGGTTTTCACGTTGGTTGGTGTTAATCTTATCGACAAAGTGGGCAGAAGAACTTTGATGTATATTGGTTCCATAGGTTATATTATCTCTTTGGGACTCGTTTCTATGGCATTTTATTTCCATTGGTCGGGTTTGGCGATTCCTGTATTTTTATTCCTGTTTATCGCTTCTCACGCCATCGGACAGGGAACGGTGATCTGGGTTTTTATTTCCGAGATTTTTCCGAATCATCTCCGTGCATCAGGACAGGCATTCGGAAGTTCTACGCATTGGGTTTTGGCAGCGATCATTCCGTCCCTTATCCCGACATTATTTTCTACGATTGGCGCCGGAACGGTATTTCTGGTATTTACGATCGCAATGGTATTCCAGCTGTTATTTGTGATTTTTATGATGCCAGAAACCAAAGGAGTATCACTGGAAAAATTAAGCAAAACACTTACAAAAGAATAAACTCTTCAAAAATCTTCGAGAAAAAATAATCCAATGAAAAAAATAATATCAAGTTTAATTGTCGCTTCTGTCTTTTTTTCTAATCTCAACGCTCAGTCGGATTCCAAGAAGGAAGAGCAGCTTTACCGACCCAATTTCCATTTCAGCCCCAAAAAAGGATGGATGAATGATCCGAACGGGCTTTATTACAAAGACGGTGTTTATCACCTGTTCTTCCAGCATTATCCCGATGAAAACAAATGGGGACCGATGCACTGGGGACATGCCACAAGCAAAGACCTTGTCAAGTGGGAAGAGCATCCGATTGCACTTTACCCGGATGATTTGGGATACATTTTCTCAGGAAGTGCGGTGGTCGATAAAAACAATACTTCAGGTTTTGGAGATTCCAAAAATAATCCTGTCGTTGCGGTGTACACTTATCACAATCCCAACCGTGAAAAAGACGGTAAAATAGATGTAGAATCCCAGGGAATTGCTTACTCTTTGGATAATAGCAAGACTTGGACAAAATATAGTGCAAATCCAGTTCTTAAAAACCCGGGAATCCGTGATTTTCGTGACCCTAAAGTATTTTGGGACAGCAAAAGACAGCAATGGATTATGGTTTTGGCGGCTCAGGACAGAACGCACTTTTACGCCTCAAAAAACCTGAAAGAATGGACGTTTCAATCCGAATTTGGAAAAGATCTGGGCGGTCACGGCGGCGTTTGGGAATGTCCAGATCTATTTCCGTTAAAAGTAGAAGGCTCCAACGAAGAAAAGTGGGTTCTGATTGTAAATATCAATCCGGGCGGACCGAATAATGGCTCTGCAGGACAATATTTTGTCGGTGATTTTGACGGAAAAACGTTTAAAATCGATGAACTTTTCACAAAACAGCTTCAGAAAGAAAAAGCTGCCTGGCTGGATTGGGGAAAAGATAATTATGCCAGTGTTTCATTTGATAATGTTTCGCAAGGGAAACGGGTGATTATCGGCTGGATGAGCAACTGGGAATATGCACAGGAAGTTCCTACGGAAGCGTGGAGAAGCAGTACTACAATGGCGAGGGAAGTTTCACTCAAAAAAACAAAGGATGGCTATCTCCTTAAAAATATTCCGGTTGCCGGACTGAAAAATTATCAAGGAAAATCTATCCGGAAAAAAATCGATCTTAAGGCTGAAAATAAATTAGTAAGTCCTTCAGAAATTGACCTGACTAAAGCAGTTCTCGATTTAAATTTAAAGAAAATGACTGCCGGAACTTATAGCTTTTCTCTGAAAAATTCTTTGGGAGAAGAAGTCGTTTTTGGAATTGATAATAAAACAAAAGAATTGTTTGTAGACCGCTCTAAATCAGGGAAAACAGGCTTTGGAAACCATTACGCCACGCCGGTTACCAAAGCACCTTTGAATCAGATCTATTCCGAAGCCAAAATGAAACTGGTCATCGACAAGACTTCGATTGAAATCTTCTTCAACGACGGCGAAAAAGTAATGACCGAAATCTTCTTCCCGAACGAACATTTTTCAGAATTGACCTTATCAACCGACACGAAAGGAAGCTCGTTAAATATCTATGCAAATCAGCTTGATATTAAATAAACAATATCTGTGTAGAACATTCCGTAGACAATCAATTAAAATTAAAACTATATGATATGAAGAAATATAAAATTGCAGTCGCCTTTTGCCTTCTTCCGTTTTCCTACATTTTTGCGCAGGAAATTGTGAAAGGAAAGGTGCTGTCTTCCAATCAGAAACCGCTCAGTGGTGTAACCGTGACTGTTTCCGAAACGGGTACTACTACAACGACTGATAGCAATGGAACATTTCAGATCAATGATTTGAAGAAAGGAAACACACTGGTTTTTACCTATCCCGATTATACCACAAAAGAAGTGGTGGTGGATGAAAAAACTGTACTCAACATCATTTTGGCATCTGATAGAGTCAAAAACATTGAAGAGGTGGTGGTAACAGGCTATACTAAACAGAAAAAAGCCGACATCACGGGTGCGGTTTCTGTTGTCGATATGAAAGATCTGAACAAACAAGGGGAACCTAACCCCATCAAATCCCTTCAAGGAAGAGTGGCAGGGTTAAACATCTCTACGGATGGTTCGCCTTCCGGAGGCAATACCAAAATCCTCATTCGTGGGATTAGTACCTTGCCAAGTGGCAATACTGACCCGCTTTTCGTGATAGACGGCGTTCCCACAAAAGCGGGAATGCACGAGCTGAATCCGGGCGACATCGAAACGATGCAGGTGCTGAAAGATGCTTCCTCCGCAAGTATTTACGGTTCCAGAGCGGCAAACGGTGTCATCATTATTACCACCAAAAAAGGTAAAAAAGGCAAGATGAGAGTCGACCTTAATTATTATACTGCTTTTTCCCAATATGCAAAAAAAACACCTGTTCTCAACGCAAAACAATTCGGACAGGTGCTCTGGCAGGCTAATATCAATGACGGTCTGAATCCGAACAATAATAACCTGAGCTACAGCTTCGACTGGGGCGTTCAGAACGGTGTTCCGACCTTGTACAACAGCTACGTTCCGGAATATCTGGATGCGGCAAAAACCATCAAATCTGCCAATACCAATTGGTATGATGAGGTTTCCCAGACCGGTGTTGCCAATTCTTTGGATGTTTCGGCTTCAAGTGCTTCGGACAAAGGTTCTGCCTTCTTCTCAATGGGTTATTATGACAATGACGGTATCGTAAAGCTGACCAATTTCAAAAGATTGTCCGCCCGTGTTAATACTTCCTATAATTTTTTCGATGGTAAATTAAAAATCGGGGAAAATTTTACGTACAATAAAACCAACGAATTGATGGATCCGGGCGTTCTAGATCCAGCTTTGAGAGCATTACCGATAATTCCTGTTCATACCGTGGACGGAATTGGATGGGGCGGTCCGGTTGGCGGGATGAATGACCGTCAGAATCCTGTCCGTCTTTTGGAATACAACAAAGACAACGGCTACCGTTACCAGCGTTTTTTCGGAAATGTCTATGCCGAATTACAGCCTGTGAAAAATTTGACATTGAAATCAAGTTTTGGGGTAGATTTTTCGAATTACTATAAAAGAATGTTGCAAAGAAGTTATGTTTCCGGCTATCTTCAGAATAAAACCAACGCTGTGAACATCGACCAGTCCGATACTGAAAAATGGACCTGGACCAACACAGCTCAATACACCGCCAAAGCAGGAAATCACCACTTCGATTTGCTAGGTGGTATGGAAATGTATAAAGAAACATTCAACAACACCTGGCTCAGAAAAGAAGGATTTCTAATAGAGACGCCGGATTATATGTATCCTGAGGCTGGAACCGGTGATGCTTTCAATGGCGGAAGTTCTACCTATTACAGCTTACTGTCATACTTCGGAAAGTTAAATTATGATTATGACAACCGTTATCTTTTTTCTGCTACGCTGCGCTATGACGGCTCATCAAGATTCGGGAAGAACAACCTTTACGGAACGTTCCCTGCTTTTTCGGCTGGATGGAGAATCAACAACGAAGATTTTGCGGAGAAATGGATTCCGTTTTTTTCTGATTTGAGGCTAAGAGCAGGTTGGGGACAGACGGGGAACCAGGAAATCAGCAACTCGGCAATATATTCTCTTTACATGGCTAATTATGCAGGCGGAAATCCTACTTGGGCGACTTCTTACGGAACAGCTTATGATATTTCCGGTGTTGGAAGCGGTTTATTACCTTCAGGTTTCATCGCCACACAAACTAAAAATGACGATTTGAAATGGGAAACTACCACGCAAACCAATTTAGGTTTAGATTTTGGAGTTTTCAATCAGAAGCTGACGGGAAGTGTGGATATTTATAAAAAAGAAACCAAAGACCTTCTCGTATTGCCACCTTATCTGGCTGTAATTGGCGAAGGCGGAGACCGATGGGTTAACGGTGCATCTATGGAAAACAAAGGGATTGAGGTTGCTTTAGGTTATACAGATAAAACTTCCGGCGGTTTTGGTTATGAAATTTCAGGAAATTTCTCGATGAACCGAAACAAAATCACGGAATTGCCGCAATCGGTTATCAACAATTATGGTGGAAACGGAACTACGGATAATATCTTGGGAAGACCAATTGGTTCGATGTACGGTTATGTTGCTGACGGACTTTTCAGAACGCAGGCTGAGGTAGATAATTCCGCAGCTCAGCAAGGCAAAGGTCTGGGAAGAATTCGCTATGCCGATTTAAATGGAGACGGTATGATTAATGAGGAAGACAGAACGTGGATTGGAAATCCGAATCCGGGATTTATGTATGGCGTCAATCTTAACTTTTCTTACAAAAATTTCGATTTGTCAACCTTCTGGCAGGGCATCGGCGATGTGGATGTCATCAATTCCAAAAAATATCAGACCGATTTCTGGAGCGTAGACGACATTGGTTCCAACAAAGGAACAAGATTGCTCGATGCGTGGTCGCCACAGAACCCGAATTCCGATATTCCGGCGCTTACAACGGTGGACAGCAACGGGGAGAGTAGATTTTCATCTTATTATGTAGAGAACGGAAGTTATCTGAAACTAAGGGTTTTACAGCTAGGTTACAGCATTCCCAAAAATCTATTGGAGCAGTATAAAATTACCAATTTTAGAATCTATATCAGCGCACAGAACCTTCTGACCATCAAATCCAAAAGCTTCACGGGTATCGATCCGGAAACACCTGCTTTCGGTTATCCGCTTCCGCTGACGTTCAATTTTGGAGTTAATTTTTCCCTTTAAATTTTTTAAATATTAAAACAATGAAAAAATATATAGTTTTGACAGTTGCCTGTGCTTTCCTTCTGGGAACAACTTCCTGCAACGATTCTCTGGATAACGAGCCGAGAGGTACGCTTTCCGAAGCCGATGTAGCAACGCCTCAAAGTGTTGACGGTTTCGTGATTGCCGCTTATGCGGCGCTTGGAAACGACCATTATGATACGCCTTTCAGTCTTTGGCCTTACGGTAATGTGCGTTCGGACGATGCTTATAAAGGCGGAAGCGGAACCAGTGATATTCAGGCATTCCATTTTTTTGAAATTTCTAATAATATCCGTTCGGATTTTGGTGAATTGGATCGTCTATGGTACTTGCATTATGTAGGAATCGGACGATGCAACAAAGCAATTGGTGCGCTTAATCAGCTTTCTGAAGCGGAATACCCGAACAAGAAAAAACGTATTGCCGAGATGAAATTCGTGAGAGGGCATTTTTATTTTATGTTGAAAATCCTTTTCAAATATGTACCTTATGTAGATGAAAATACGCCGATTGATGATTATCCGAAAATCTCCAACCGTGCGAAGACCGACCAGCAATTGTGGGATGCCATTGCTTCCAATTTTGAAGATGCCGCCGCCGATTTGCCGTCAACGCAATCCGAAGTCGGAAGACCAAAGAAAAGTGCGGCTTATGCATATTTGGCAAAAGTGAGATTGTATCAGGCTTATGAGCAGGACGACAATTATACGGTAACCCAAATTAATCCGGTAACCCTTCAAAAATCTATTGATGCGGCTAATCAGGTAATAGGAAATTATACTCTGGAATCAGATTTCGGGTATAATTTTCTTCCGGGAACGCACGAAAACGGTCCGGAATCGGTTTTCTCAATTCAATATTCGGACAATGACGGAACGCTTTTCGGAAGACTGAATTATGGTGATGTGCTTTCTCTCCCACAAGGTTTGGGCTGTTGTGATTTCCACAAGCCAAGCCAGAATCTGGTGAATGCTTTCAAGACAACGCCTCAAGGTCTGCCAATGTTTGATACGTATAATGACACGGATTTGAATTACAATCAGCTCAATAATTACAAAGTAGACCCAAGACTTTACCACACAGTTGCTTTGCCGGGATTGCCCTGGAAATATGAGGAAAACAAAATCTATCAGGAAAGCTGGAACAGGAGCCCAGGAACGTATGGCTATTATGCTTCGTTAAAGGAAAATGTACCGGTTGGCTGTGGCTGTACCGTGAATGTAGACCCGTTTTATGCCAATTCTAAAAACAGGATCATCATCCGTTATTCCGATGTGTTGCTGATGAAAGCTGAGGCGCTGATAGAGCTTGGACAGATCAACGAAGCGTTGCCATTGATTAATCAGGTGAGACAACGTGCAGCAAACAGTACCGTTTTGACCGGAAGTTACACTTCAAACAATCTGATCAGCAAATATGAACCGGGCGTGAACTGTACATGGAATCAGGATTTTGCAAGAAAAGCCCTGAGATGGGAGCGCAGAATGGAATTTGCAATGGAAGGCAGCCGTTTCTTCGACCTGGTGAGATGGGGAACTGCGGCAGGTACGATGAATACCTATTATTCCGGAGAAAAAACGAAAAGATCTTACTATTCCCAAGCAGGATTCGACCACGGAATTGAAGAATACTGCCCGATTCCATTGGCTCAGATCAATTTCAGCCAGGGATTGTATAAGCAAAATAACGGTTATTAAAAACGAAAGATTTATGAAAACAATATTTAATAAACTCCCAATATTTTTTCTGCTGTTGATTTCGACAATGTTGATCTGGTCTTGCGACAACAATATGGAAGACGGTCTGGTAACAGATGTTTCGGTGAATGTTTCTTCCTTTAAAGTAAACGGCGTTTCTGGAGACATTGATAATAAAAATGATAAAATCACGGTAACGTTGCCTTACGGAACGAGTGTGAAGGCTTTATCGCCAATAATAGAAATTCCGCAAGGTGCATTGATTTCCCCGGCTTCGGGAGCTGTAATTGATTTTTCGGAGCCTGTTAAATTCAGAGTGAAGAATGGTAATATTTATAAAGATTATCAGGTGACGGTTCAGGCTCAGGTTCCGATTATCAGTTTTAAAATCAACGGATTATCGGCAACCATCAACCATTCCAGCAAGACGATTTCACTCACAATGCCGGAAGGAACTAATCTTACTGCATTGCAGCCTGTAATAGAAATGGCGAGCGTAGTAAGCATCAATCCTGCATCAGGAACCACGATTAATTTCAGCAGCCCTGTACAATTTACCGTTTCCAATGCGAATCTGACTGAAATCTACACGGCAAAAGTAACCACTCCGGTTTCAGGACCAACAGTGGCTTTCCTCGGAACGGCGGCAACCAGGACAGGTCTTACCAATCCTGATGAAATTGCAGCTTCTGACTGGCTTTTCGGTAAATTTTCCGGAGCGGTCTACGTTTCAATGGCAGATGTGGCGAGCGGTGCAGCCAACCTAACAGGTATCAATGTGATTTGGTGGCATTTTGACTCGGCTACCGCTTTACCGGGCGATGCATTGAATGCAAATGTAACTTCCAAAATCAAAACCTATCTGAATGCGGGCGGAAATATTCTTTTAACGGGATTTGCTGCTCAATATGTGGATGCTTTGGGAATTGTGCCTTCGGGAAAAGGTCCGAATAATGTTTTCGGGGATTTCTTACCGAACGGGTTTGTAGATGCGAACAGCGATTGGGGAATTTCCTTCAAAGGTAACGAAGCGCATCCTGTTTTTGACGGGCTTCAGACCTACGAATCCGGGAAAGCCAATTTTCTTCAGAAAGGAACATTCAGATTGAATCACACCGCGTGGTGGTTCTTGCCGGATTGGGGAGGCTATGTGAACGGAGCCGGATGGAGAACGCAAACAGGAGGAAATAACCTTGCCAGTGAAGCTTGGGACAATACTTTGGACGGACGTGTTGCCGTGGCCGAATTTCCTGGCGGAACTGCCAATAAAAAGTGCATCACTATCTCAATGGGCGCTTATGACTGGTATAACGAAACCTCGAACGGAACGCCAAGCCAGCCGAACGGATTTTTGGATAACATCAAAAAAATCACGGAGAACAGCCTTAATTATCTTGTAACGCATTAATATCAGAATCAATGACAATCAAAACAATATATTTAGCCGCTGTGATGGCTTTGGCAACTTATTCTTGCCAGAATCATGATTCGGTGGCCGATGTGAATCCGGATGATATTTTCAGACAGACGAACATCTTTCCACAACCGCCCAATCAATGGATGGGAAACACTAATCCGTATTATACTGCCGGTTATGTTGGCGATGTAATGCCATATTACGAAAACGGAAAATTCCATCTTTTCTTTCTGCACGATGCTAAAACCAAACCTGCAGGCGAAGGATTTCACGATATTCACAGCTTTGAGACGACCAATTTTAAAGATTTTACTTATCAAGGGAGACAAATTCCTTACGGAACAGCTTCTGAACCGGATTTTGGTGTTGGAACAGGAAGTCTGGTGAAAGTCGGAAATACGTATTATTACTATTACACCGGGCACAATGCAATTGCTTCGTTTTTAGCGGGAAATCCGAGGGAAAGTGTGCTTTTGGCAACAAGTACCGATATGAAAAATTGGACGAAAGTGAAAAATTTTAAAATCACTGCTCCGGCTGGCTATTATGATTATGAATTCCGCGATCCGCACGTTTTCTTCAATGCTGAGGATGGAAAATACTGGATGTTGGTTTCTGCACAGACTTCAGCTAAAAAAGCAGTTGTTCTTAAATTTACTACAACCAATCCAGCAAACGGAAACTGGACGGTTGAAAACCCGATTTACACGACAACTTCGTCAGAAAATTACATTATGCTGGAATGTCCCGACCTTTTCAAAATGGGCAATTACTGGTATCTTGTTTTCTCTGAAAACTGGAGTAACAACAGTGGAACGCATTACAGAATCGGAACTTCGCCAAACGGACCTTGGGCTACACCTACGAATGACCGGTTGGACGGCTCTTATCTCTACGCTGCAAAAACCGTTTCGGACAATGCCAATCGTTATCTGGTAGGCTGGACTGCCAGAAAAGTCCCTGAAAGCAACACCGGTGGAAAAGACTGGGCGGGAAATCTCGTAGCACATCAATTAGTTCAGAATCCGGATGGAACGTTGGCGGTGAAACCTGTTTCTACCTTGCAATCTGTATATGGACAAAATGCTCCGCTTTCCGTAGATAAGATTACAGGTAATGTATCTCAGAGCGGGAATAGCTTTAACCTTTCTGCGAATTCCCAGGTAATGTTCGGGAAACTCCAGAAGGCCAATCAAATCAGCTTTACACTGAATGCTCCACCTAACGGAAAATCAGGATTGATTCTGGCGCAGGATAATGACGGAAAGAATGGTTTTAAAATTTCATTCGAACCTTCTTCCAACAGAATGGCGAGTTATGTAATGAACGGCGGAAGTGAGGATTTTGCCAATACTTATCCTTTGTCCGGAATCTCGGGAACCAACTATAATGTAACGGTTTTCATCAGCAATGATGTTTGTGTGGTCTATGTGAATGATAAACTGGCGTTCAGCAATCGTGTGTATGATGTTGTTAACAAAAAATGGAGTATTTTTGGTACTGCAGACAGTTCATTCAGTAATATTAATGTCAAAAATCCTTAATTAATGTTCCTTAATAAAAAAATAAATGCAGTCAGTTTTGGAGAAGTGCTCTTCGATGTCTTTGGAGAAGAAAAGAAAATTGGCGGTGCTCCGCTCAATCTGGCACTCAGAACGGCGTCTTTCGGATTTCCGGTAGCGATGATAAGTGCTGTTGGAAATGATGAGGATGGAAAAATAATTTGTGACTATGTCAGAGAAAACCAGCTTGATACCAGCGGAATTATTACGACAGAAGATTATGATACGGGTATTGTTCAGGTAACATTGAACGAGCGTGGTTCTGCAACTTATGAAATCAAATTTCCGTCTGCCTGGGATTTTATTGAAACCAATAATGATACTTTGAATATCGTTAAAAATGCCGATGTTTTTTTTTACGGAAGCCTTGTCTGCAGGAATGATGCTTCAAGAAATACACTTTTTAATTTACTGGATTCAAACCCTGGAATGTTCAAGGTTTTTGATGTTAATCTGAGAAAACCTTTCTACCACATTGGGCTTCTGGAAGAATTGATGAATAAAGCCGATTTCATTAAATTTAATGATGAAGAAATCCTGGAAATTGCTGCTGAGTTAGGTTTTAAATCGGATGATCTGGAAGAAAACATCCGTTTCATTTCAGAAAAGACAAATACAGGTTCTGTCTGTGTTACTTTGGGAAAACACGGTTCGATTTTACTTTGGAACGATAAATTTTACAAACACGGCGGCTATCCTGTGAAAGTGGCCGATACGGTTGGAGCTGGGGATTCGTTTCTGGCGAGTTTGATTGCCCGATTGTTATCAGATAAAAATCCTGAAACGGCACTGGATTTTGCGAGTGCGGTTGGTGCTTTGGTAGCGAGTTATTCGGGAGCCAATCCGAAACTTCGAAATGAAGAGATTGAAGAGTTTATAAAGGAAAGGGTTTGAGAGAATTTTTAAAGAATTCAAAATGAAATAAAAATGACACCAACTAAAGACAGTTGGTGTCATTTGCTATTTGTGAAATTGACAGAATTATCCTAAACTTACTTCTTGCTGACATTGATCGAATTTTAACGTATTTAATAAATAATTTAATTAGTAATAATTTTTTGCTAATCAAATAACAGTATTTTTTGCATTAAATTTTCCCAGAAGACTTTTCGATGATTGTTCACGATGAGAATACTAATAAAAATTTATTGGCAATTTAAAGTCAAATTAATCTTACATTACATAATCGGCATTTGCACTTACTATGGGATCCGGGATTTCTTTTTTATCAAGCATTTCAAGAAGGGTAATTTCGACAGTTCTGGTCATCTGATCCAATGGAGCCCCCATGACATTGTCTTTTTCAAATGGGTTCACAAGCTTCTGTCCTATAGCCTGAATGGTAAAAAATACATATCCGAGCAGGCTTCCAAATAAGATAGACCACATTCCGATAGAATTGCCCATTGCCATCGTTACGCAATAGATAAAGATCCAGATGAAGTTTTTTGCATAAAAATAATAGGTTGTCGGGAAAACGGTGTTCCTGATTCTTTCAGCCTTTCCCATATCCTCACCAAATGCAGTAAGTGCATGATTGATCTCGAGAAACCTGAAACCATCTAAAATTTTATTCCTGTATAATGCGTTAAGATCATAGGATTGTAGCAATAGTAACGCATTGGGCTGATTAGAATGCTTAGCTATAATCTCTGTTTCTTTTGCTGAAAGATAGCTAAGGTGATTTTCATGAGCGGTATTTCTAAGATTATTTTTAAGTATATATAAAAAAGCAATGTGCCTTGTTATTAATTTTTCCGTTATAATTGATGAGTTTTCCTTTTCTTCACCATCTTTATTATTTGTGGTATAGCTGATCAATTCCCGGGCAAAAGTTCTGGAGTTGTTGATAAGAGAGCCCCAAATCTTACGGGCTTCCCACCATCTGTCATATGCCTGATTATTGTTAAATCCAATAAAAAATGCCAGCGCAGTGCCTAATACGGTAGGAATAAAAACAGGAAATGAAAATAAACTCTTTACAAAAAGCTCATTGATGATATAAGCGACGGAACATGCTGCGATAGAAAATACAAAATTTTTCCATGTTCCGCTAAGGATACGGTTTAAACGTACATTTTCGGTGATAAGCATAGTTAGCTATTTTAATATGATGTATTAAACAGTATTAAATTCGTTTAAGAAAAGTTACAGAGGAATTTATTTATCCGCCTATACTGTTTCTGTATTGTGAAGGAGATAAATTAAGCTGTTTTCTAAAAAAAGTGCTAAAATGTGCAGGACCCTCGAAACCCAGTGTATATGCAATTTCGGAAATAGCCCAGGAACTGTGTTTAAGCATTATTTTGGCCTCTTTTAATAGTCGCTCGGCGATAAGCTCAGAAGTAGTTTTCTGCGTAATCTCTTTCACGGATTTGTTAAGGTGATTCACATGAACTGCCATTTGCGAAGCAAATTCGGAAGCACTTCGAAGAGTTAATCCGTCAATTGTATTTTTTATCGGAAACTGGCTTTCCAGAAGATCCATAAATAAAGCAGTAATTCTTCCCGGAGCATTGTTTTTTTCTGTGATCACATTTGTTGTAGGTCTCATTTTCAAAGCGCTGTGTATCAATTGAAAAATTAAATTGCAGATGACATCATTTTTATATTCGAAATCAGACTTCTTTTCTTTTTCGATTTGCCTGAATATATCGGTAAGAGTAAGATATTCGGCTTCGTTGAGTTCATAAACCGGATATCCGCCAGGTTGAAAAAAGGGGTATTTTTTTAAATTACCCTGACCTTCAAAAAAAGATTCCGTGAAAATGCTGCTGTAGCCCTTTTGTCTTTTATCCAGAGGCTCCCAATTGTAAGGAATTAACGGATGAGCAAAAAGGAATCCGTGCTCTTTAATTTCGAAACTTTTATCCGCATAATGGATATTGCTTTTGCCGGATACTACACATATCTTAAAATAGTCTTTACGCCCATAAGCAATGGTTTCCGGATCGTCCTGACTGAGGGTTTCAATTTTAAATACATTAAAATGCCCTTCTTCTCCATTTAAATCAGAAGTTTTTATAAAGGGACGCTGCGCATAATATTCCTCTACGGTTTCGGGTTTCATCATTCTATGAAGTCTAAAATATCGGTTTAAGAGAAAATGTATCTGCGCAAATTTACGTAATATATTCATTCCAATGTATTTGAAGGTGAATTCTAACAGCTGAAATCATAGGTTTAGATTACGGCTGTTAGAATTGATGTGTTAATGGTCAGATTATTCCTTAACAAAACTGCTTAAAGGAGCATCAATAGCTTCCAGAGCAACCATAGGGTTCCAGAAGTCTACATATCGTATAATTTTCCCTTCTTCATCCGTAGTGACAACGGAAATGTATTTCTGAATGTAGGGTTTCCCGGTGGAAACAGCATGGCCATCACTTGTAAACTCAGCAATAACCAGCGTAGGGTCTTCTGTTGAATGAAAATGTAAATTATCAAATTTAACTTTGAAATGATTAGGAAAATTCTTCATATATTCATATAATTCCTTTTTACCGCTTACTGAAGTAGGGAAATCTTTAGGTCCATACGGAAACTCTAGTATTCCGTCTTCTTTAAACAGGTCAACCCATTCTTCTATTCTTCCGGAAGACAAAAATTCCAAATGGTTTTTAAAAGTTTGCTGTGCTGCATTTCTGATTTTTTCTTTAGTATTCATAATTTTGATTTTTGTGTGTTATTGTTTATTAATGCTTAACCCTGATCAGTAGTTAAATTTCTTATTGCAAAGTTAGGCGGCTGCGAATCGTATTGTTTTTAAAAATCAAATCAATACTTTTAAAAATCAATCATTATATCGATATATTTAAAAATATGTCCTTTTTCTGCTTTTTTATATAAAAGACGAAAGAGATTTTTAATTGCTTAACTATACAATTGAGTAATATTTTTTTACTCAATTATTACTGTTTAAATTATTTTTATAATGAAACGCTATTGTTCAGACAGAAGCGCGTCAAAGAAGATTAGTATATTTGTATGATACAGCTTTATACCAACATCAATTGTATTTATCTAAAAGATAATGAAGAACAAATTATTTGAAAAAAAAACTGCTAAGTTATGTTACGAACACATTGGCGGAAAACTTGGCAGTCTCTTGCTTGAACAATTTATTGAAAAAGGATGGCTTGCTAAGGAAAACTCTGGGGATAAGCATTTTTATATCACTGAAGTTGGGGAAAAAGAATTTACCAAACTAGGTATTGACTTATCGAAAATTAAATAGTTACAGACTTAATATTGTAATTGATTTGGATTGGAGTAGGGCATAATGTTTCAGATAATAAACATAAATTTCTTCTTTACCAGTTTATAAATTCCTATCTTCAATTACTGGTTTTATATTTTATTTTTTTGATCATAAAATTCCCATATTGACAATTTTATGATTGCTTGCATATGAAAAATGGAAAAAAAAATGTTAAATTTTAGTGTTTTTTTTATTCAAAAGTGTGTTTTTTACACTTTTTATTTATTTTTTTTCAGGCTTTTTTTAATGATTCTTATCATAAAATTTTCTTAAAAAATCATCAATAAAATTTCGTTGGAAAATTTTACTAATTGTTTGTTAATTCACATTTTACAAATTAACTAAGTGTTTTTTTTATGATAAGCTTATCATAAAAATTATACATATGATATCATAAAAAATAGATATGTAAAGTATTGATAAGCAGTAGATAATGTGTAATTTATTTTTTTTATTCAGTTGAATTTTTATATTTGTAATGTTACATAAATGTTAACAAAACAATGAGTCCAAATTTTATCCATACTTATGTATCTGTAGATTGTGTTGTTTTCGGCTTCGATTATGAGAACCGATTGAACATTTTATTGGTTCAGCGTCATGTAGATGATATTCCTGTGGAGCGACAAAGGAAGTTACCAGGAAGTTTGATATTTAGCGATGAAGATGTGGATGATGCTGCGGAACGTGTACTTCATGAATTGACAGGAATCAAAAAAATGGTTCTGAAACAGTTCAAATGTTTTGCAGACCCGGAAAGAGCCAATAACATGAATGATATCAAATGGATGGGAAAGGAGTATAAGCAGGATATTGACAGGATCATTACCGTAGCCTATCTCTCATTATGCAAGATTGATCACAAGATCAACAGCTCAAAATATGATACTGTAGACTGGTTTCCTTTTGATGAAATTCCGGCTCTGCCTTTTGACCATAATAAAATCATCAATGAGTCTTTGGTAGAGGTAAGAAGATGGATTGAAATGGATTTCTCCATTATATTCGAATTGTTGCCAAAAAAATTTACAATCAGACAATTATATCAGCTATATAGTGCACTTAGTGAAAAAAAGATTGACATCAAGAATTTTCATAAAAGAATTTCTTCATTCAACTACATTATTCCGCTGGATGAGATAGAGACCAATGTCTCACATCGTGCAGCAAGGTATTATAAGTTTGATGCCAAGGTTTATAAGAAAAATAATACCAAGCTCATAAAATAAAAACGTTTAAAGAAATTATGTACTTATTAGGTTATGATATAGGCAGTTCTTCTGTAAAAGTTTGTCTCATAGAGGCATCCAGCGGAAAAGTTGTGGCATCAGAATTTTCTCCGAAGAAAGAGATGAAAATCACAGCAATCCATCCTGGCTGGGCAGAACAGAATCCTGTCGATTGGTGGACAAACCTGAAATTGGCACATGAAGCCGTAATGCACGAATCCGGAGTACATGCAGAAGACATCAAGGGAATTGGTATTACCTGGCAGATGCACGGATTAATAATGGTTGACAAGGATCAAAATCTCCTTAGACCGTCCATAATATGGTGCGATAGCCGTGCAGTGCCTTATGGTGAAAAGGCTTTCAAAGAAATAGGAGAAGAAAGATGTCTGTCGCATCTGCTTAATTCACCAGGTAATTTTACCGCTTCAAAATTGGCTTGGGTAAAAGACAATGAACCTGAATTATTTGCTAAAATAGATAAAATAATGCTTCCCGGAGATTACATTGCGATGAGACTTTCCGGAGAAATCGGGATGACGATTGAAGGTTTATCCGAAGGGATTTTCTGGGACTTTAAAAATAATTGCATCTCCGATGATGTAATCAATTATTATGGAATTCCGAAAAGCTTTTTCCCTGAAATTGTACCGACGTTCGGGATTCAGGCAACAGTTTCTGCAGCTGCAGCACAGGAACTGGGACTGAAAGAAGGGACACCAATATCATACAAAGCAGGTGACCAGCCAAATAATGCCTTGTCTCTGAATGTTTTTAATCCGGGAGAGATTGCTTCCACAGCAGGAACTTCGGGAGTGGTTTATGGAGTTTTGGATAAGCTGGATTATGATAAATTTTCCAGAGTCAATACTTTTGCCCATGTGAACTATACCGAAGAATTGACAAGATTAGGAGTCTTGCTATGCATCAATGGAACGGGAATTCTGAACTCTTGGCTAAAGCACAACTTTGCAACATCGCTCGCGTCTTATGGTGATATGAATGATATGGCATCGCTCTCACCGATTGGGTCAAAAGGGCTGAGCATTATTCCTTTCGGAAATGGCGCAGAGCGGGTTTTGGAGAATAAGGACACAAGTTGCTCTATCCACGGTATCAACTTTAACATCCATTCGAAAGGTGATATTTTGCGCGCAGCACAGGAAGGAATCGTATTTTCCTATGAATATGGAATGGATATTATGAGGAATATCGGGATGGATATCAATGTAATCCGCGCAGGAAATGCCAATATGTTCCTAAGCTCGATTTTCCGCCAGACACTTTCCAGCGTGAGCAATGCAATGATTGAACTTTATGATACGGACGGTGCTGTAGGAGCCGCAAGAGCCGCAGGCATGGGGATTGGATTTTACTCGGATTCTTCCGAGGCTTTTTCTTCACTGGAAAAAATTGCTGTCATAGAACCGGAACACGAGAAGCGAGAACAATATTTAGAATCCTATACAAGATGGAAGAATCATCTTAACGAAATAATTTAATTCCCACAAAAAAGAAAATTTATCAATTAACTTATTGATGTTAAAAAATCAATGAGGAAGGGAGATTTTATGTCAAAATCGAGAATAATTAAAAAATAAATATAAAAAGAATGAACACTTTAACAGGTACAAAAGAGTTTTTTACAGGTATCGACAAAATCAAATTCGAAGGAAAAGAAAGCAGAAATCCATTGGCATTCCGCTATTATGATGCAGACAGAGTAGTGATGGGAAAACCTATGAAAGACTGGACACGTTTTGCAATGGCTTGGTGGCATACGCTATGTGCAAATGGTAGCGATCCATTCGGGGGACCAACGATCCATCATCCTTGGGATATGGGAACTGATGCTGTGAGCAGGGCAATGCACAAGATGGATGCAGGTTTCGAATTCATGCAGAAAATGGGTTTCAATTTTTATTGCTTCCACGACATTGATCTAGTAGATCCTGCTGACAACTGGAGAGATTATGAAAAAAATCTTCAGACCGTTGTAGATTATGCCAAACAAAAACAGCAGGAAACCGGAATCAAATTACTTTGGGGAACTGCTAACGTTTTCACTCACGAGAGATACATGAATGGTGCATCAACTAATCCAAACTTTGATGTGGTAGCTTGCGCAGGTACTCAGGTTAAGAATTCTATCGATGCAACAATTGCGCTTGGTGGAGAAAATTATGTTTTCTGGGGTGGAAGAGAAGGCTATATGAGTCTTCTGAATACCGATATGAAACGTGAAAAAGACCATCTTGCACAATTTCTTACGATGTCCAGAGACTATGCAAGAAAACAAGGATTCACAGGAACGTTCCTGATTGAGCCGAAACCAATGGAACCGACAAAACATCAGTATGACTATGATGCTGAAACGGTAATTGGATTTTTGAGACATTACGGTCTTGACAAAGATTTCAAACTGAATCTTGAAGTCAATCACGCTACTTTGGCCGGACATACTTTCGAGCACGAACTTCAGGCAGCTGTAGATGCAGGAATGTTGGGAAGTATTGATGCCAACAGAGGCGATTATCAGAATGGTTGGGATACAGATCAGTTTCCGGTGGACTACTATGAGATGATCCAGGCTTGGCTGGTACTTCTTCCGGCTGGCGGTTTGGGAACAGGAGGTGTTAACTTCGATGCGAAGATCCGTCGTAACTCTACGGATGCGGAAGACCTTTTCATCGCACACGTTTCGGGGATGGACGCTTTTGCAAAAGGATTATTGGTAGCTGCGGATATTCTTGAAAATTCTGATTACAATAAACTGAGAAACGAGAGATATTCATCATTTGACAATGGTAATGGGAAAGCATTTGAAGAAGGGAAACTAACATTAGAAGACCTTCAGAAGATTGCACACGAGTCAGGAGAACCAATGCCGAAAAGTGGTAAACAGGAACTTTTCGAAGCTATTGTGAATATGTATATCTAAAAAATAAATAAGAGAGTTACGCCAATCTCAATACCGGGAACCGACAACTTTCTTATCAAACTAACTTTAAAAATAATAATTATGAATCTATTTCATTTAAGTAAAACCAATAGAGCAGCATTGTTTTTCGCAATGACTCTATTACCAACAGGTCTTGTCTATGCGCAAAGCAAACGGGACACTGTACAAAAGGAGAAGCAGATTGAGGAGGTTGTTGTTATTGGATATGGAACTCAGAAAAAGGAAGCTGTTACAGGATCTGTTGTTACAGTAAAGGGAGAAACATTAAGAGAAGTACCAACGGTTAATATTTCACAGGCTTTACAAAGTAGAAGCGCAGGGGTAGAGATTAATCAAACATCAAGCAAACCTGGCGCAACAATGAAAATAAGGATCAGAGGAACAAGATCTTTAACTGAAACAGCAAATGATCCACTTATTGTTTTGGACGGCATTCCTTTTACAGGATCTCTAGGTGATATCAGTTCAAGTGACATCAAGAGTATTGATATTCTAAAGGATGCTTCTGCAACAGCAATTTATGGATCCAGAGGTGCAAATGGTGTTATTATGGTAACAACGAACAGAGGAGTAAAAGGTCAGAAACCAAGATTTACTTACAATTCTTTCACAGGCTTTCAAACTTTATTTTCAAAGTATCCTATGATGAATGCTGATCAACTGACTAAGTTAAGACACGATGCAAATGATCTTATAAAGAATGGGGATAATGAAAAGTACGGCATTGATACAGACTGGCAAAAGTTATATTATAAGCCGGCAATAATGACAAGTCATGACGTAGGAGTTTCAGGTGGTACAGAAAGCGGAAATTATAATGTTGGGTTGTCATACTTGAAACAGGATGCAATTGTTCCATTACAGAATTATGAGCGTATGGCTATAAGAATAGGTTTGGATCAGCAGGTTGGGAAAAATTTTAAATTCGGATTTACTACAAACTCTAATTACGTACAGACAGAAGGTAATGGTATTGCTTCTGCTCCAACCTTAGGATACTCTCCCTTAGCAAGTCCATATGATGAATTTGGAAACTTAAGAAGAACAATTACAACTTCATCAAATATGGATCAAGCCTGGGTGTATATTAGGCAGAGTATTAATGCATTAGGAGATAAGTATGTGGATGAAACAAAAGCTTTTTCATCATACAACAATATTTATGGCGAAATAAAACTTCCATTAGACGGATTAAAATATCGTCTAAATGTTGGCTTGGATTTTAGAACTTCTAATAGTGGTAATTATACAGGCGTAGGTGTTTTTAATATTAATCCTGCAGCTATTTCTTCTGCTGGTAGAGGGAATAATCAAACTTATCACTGGACTATAGAAAATTTGTTGACATATGATAAAACTTTTGGAAAGCATAAAATAAATGCTGTTGGACTATATTCATCAGAGCAAAACACATATATAAGTAACTATATGAGTGCCAAAAATGTACCAGCGGATTTTTTCCAATATTATAATCTGGGACAATCACCACAAGCGGATATCACTGTAAGTCCTAACGATCAGTATTATGCTAGAACTGGTTTAATGTCTTATATGGGCCGAGCAATGTATACTTATGATAACAAATATATGATTACTGCTACGTTACGCGGTGATGGTGCATCTGTACTTGCGGAAGGTCACAAATGGCATACATATCCTGCAATTTCACTAGGTTGGAATGTGGCAAATGAGAACTTTATGCAGAATTTAAAAGTCATTAATCTATTCAAATTAAGATATGGATGGGGGCAGACCTCTAACCAAGCAATTAACCCATATACAACTTTAGGTAGTTTATCAGTTAATCCGTATAACTTCGGAACGGCATACTCTACTGGTGTATCTATTAATACAGCGCCTAATCCTTCTTTAGGATGGGAATATTCCAAGACTCATAATGCAGGACTGGATTTTGGTCTTTTAAATAATAGAATTACTGGTACGGTAGAATATTACAGAACACATACATTCGGTATCTTGCAAAACAAAAGTTTACCACCTACTGCGGGAATACCGGGTGGGGTATTACAAAATGTTGGAGATGTAGAAAATAAAGGATGGGAAGCATCACTTAATGCAAATATCATTGATAATCCAGATGGGTTCAGTTGGGATGCAGGAATCAACTGGTATGCAAATAGAAATAAAATCCTTTCTCTTGCATCTGGTGCAGATAGAGACATAAATAATCTTTGGTTTGTAGGTTATAATATTAATGCTCTATATGATTATCAATATATTGGATTATGGCAAAATGGGGATCCGTACTTAAAAATTTTAGAACCACAGGATGGGTCTGCAGTTGGAATGATTAAAGTGCTTTATACTGGAGGCTATAAAGCAGATGGTACTCCTGAAAGAGCAATTGGTCCGAATGATATGCAAGTTATTAATACTAATCCGGATTGGCAAGGTGGTTTCAATATGCGTTTTGCTTATAAAGGTTTTGAGTTGAGTACAGTTGGAGCATTCCAGAAAGGGGGGGTCTTGATTAGCTCTATTTATGGGTCTGCAGGATATCTTAATCGATTAACCGGAAGAGGAAACAATGTAGATGTAGATTATTATACAGATGATAATCCTAATGCAAGATATCCAAAACCAGGAGGCTTGTTAAGTGGTGACAATCCAAAATATCTTTCAACTTTGGCTCTTTTTGACGGGTCATACTTAAAGTTAAGAACTATAACTTTGGGGTATAATGTAAACAAAGATTTTCTTAATGATTTAAAACTAAATAGTTTAAGAATTTATTTTACAGTTACTAACCCCCTAGTATTGTTTTCTCCTTACCACAAACAATCCGGTATGGATCCGGAACCTAACTCTACAGGAGATCAAAATCAAGCTGTAAGTAGTTATAAAAATCGCCAGTTGATTATTGGTACCAATAATCCTGCGACCAGAAATTTTATAATGGGAATTAATTTATCTTTTTAAATCACATCATCATGATAAAAATTAATAAAAAAATAGTTTTGGGAGTTTTAGTTAGCTCATTATGCTTGTCCAGCTGTAATGAAGTTTTGGACGAACAACCTAGATCAGGATATACAGTTGATTATTTCAATTCTGCAGATGGCGTAACATCAGGAATAACTGCTTTATATAGAAGTCTACGTCTGCTTTATGGTAATGGTTATTATATGAGCGCAACACAAAATGGTACGGATGAAGCTACTTGGGCTCAAAGTGCGGATGGTAATTTTAGAGATCTTGATATGACCGGCGCTACAGGTGCAATCAACTCAAATACATTTCCTACTAGTATGGTTTGGGGATCATTGTTCCCTTACATTAATACAGCTAATGGTATTATAGAAAGAGCTCCTAAATTTAATATATCCGAGAACCTTGTTTCAGAAGCTCGTTTTTTTAGATCATTTTATTACTTTCAATTAGTGCAGACTTATGGCGGTGTACCTTTAGATTTAGGATCAGGAGAATTAGCTTTAAATATTTCTCCTACAACTTTGTCTAAAAGGAATACAGTTCCTGAAGTTTATACAAGAGGTATCTTTCCTGATTTATTAAAAGCTATAGATAATTTACCTACTGGGCCTAGAGTAACTGGAGGTGTAACAAAAAATGTTGCAAGACTTTTTTTGGCAAAAGCATATCTAACTTATGGATGGTGGTTGCAAAATCCAAATAATATCCCAACATATCCTGATACACCAAGAACGGATCCAGATGGTCATAATGTACAATGGTATTTCCAAAAGGCTTATGATTTGGCATTAGAAGGTATTAATAATCCAGGGCCATATGCATTACAACCAACTTATTATGATGTAAATGATGGTGCTAAAGATCGTAATTCCGAGCAAATGCTATATGCAGATCACACAGCTTCAAGTATTTTTTATAATGAAGGCGATCCGGTTGGATATGGTTCTGGATGGGCTCCTGATAATTTTGCAGCATGGATGCAAACATGGAACTATACGAATATTAAGAGTAGTAAGTCTGCCACATCATGGGATCCCGTAAGCCCAATAACCAGAGAAGCCGCACAACCTCTGGGAAGACCTTGGGTACGTATGGCTCCACCAATAGGAGTGATAAAAAATACTTTTGCAGATAAAACTAATGATTCTCGTTATGATGGTACTTTCGTAACAACTTATAGAGGAAATTGGCAAAAGAAAGGTACTAATCTGGAATCTTTGACAACAATGTACAATGCTAATAATCTTCCGGTTGCAGTTGGAGGAGCAATTTTAAGCTTTTTGGATGACGATTCTCAACTTTCAAATATTGTTTACCCTTCTGGTAGTGGGCAAAATAATATTGGTGCGGGTACATTGCCAGGACGTGCCGATTATGTAATCTCACCAAATGGAATCAGCCGAATTGTATACCCCGGTTTATGGAAAATTGGTACTTACCAAACAAATGATCCAACAGGGTTAGGTTATCCTAATGCTGCTCTAACTAGACCTTTTCCAGTAGCTAAATTTTCAGAATTTTACTTTATAGCGGCAGAGGCTGCTGTTAAAGGAGCTTCTGGAAGTATGAGTGCGAGAGATTTAATTAATGTAATTCGTGCACGAGCGGGAAAATGGAAATTTAATAACAAAAATAATGCCGCATATATTGCCGACAATAGTGCAGCTATGATTGCGGCAACGCCTGCTACTATTACTATAGATTATATTTTAGCAGAAAGATCAAGGGAATATTATGGAGAGTTTTACAGATGGTTTGATTTGGTAAGAACTCAAAAGTGGGCAGAATATGCTGCGACTTATCAAATTGGGGGAGTTAATTATGGTAATCATACTCCTCAGACGTTTACCAGAAATATTCAACCATACCATTATCTGAGACCAATTCCTCAGTCACAGTTGGATGCAATGAATGAAATGTCTGCTGAAGAAAAAGCAAAATACCAGAATCCTGGTTACAATTAATAAATTTTAAGTTCATATCAATCATTAGCAAAGTAGGTGTAATACTGCACCTGCTTTGTTTAATGAAATAAATTTACAAGTATTATGGAAAAAACATGGCGTTGGTTTGGGAAGAACGATAAAATTAAATTACAAACACTTCGGCAAATCGGTGTTGAAGGGATTGTTTCAGCGTTGCACGATATTCCTAACGGAGAAATCTGGAGCTTAGAGGCTATTAACGATTACAAAAATTATATAGAAAGTCACGGTCTTCGCTGGTCTGTTGTGGAGAGTCTTCCGGTAAGCGAAGCAATCAAATACGGAGGTGAAGACCGTGATTTTTTGATAGAAAATTATATCAAAAGTCTCGAAAACTTAGGAAAAGCAGGCGTAACTACGGTTTGTTATAATTTTATGCCGGTTTTAGATTGGGCAAGAACAGATCTTTTCCACGAATGGGAAGACGGTTCGTCGTCGTTGTATTTTGATAAAGCAAGATTTGCTTATTTTGAAATTCATATTCTGAAAAGAGAGGGTGCAGAAAATGATTATAGTCCTGAAATTCTGCAAAAAGTGGAAGAATTAAAAAACACGCTCACAGAAAAGGATAACAATGATCTGATAGATTCTGTCATTGTAAAAACACAGGGATTCGTTAACGGAAATATTAAAGAAGGGGATCTAAATCCTGTAGAAAAGTTCAATAATTTATTGGCTTTATATGATGGAATTGATAAAAACCAGCTTCGGGAAAATTTAAAATATTTCCTTGAAAAAATAATGCCTGTCTGTGAAGAATGGAATATTCAAATGTGTGTTCATCCCGACGATCCACCTTTTGCTTTATTAGGTTTACCGAGAATTGTAACCAACGAAGAAGATATCGATTGGTTCCTGAATGCTGTGGATAATCCTCACAACGGATTGACTTTCTGCGCAGGTTCTTTGAGTGCCAATCTTCAGAATGACGTTCCGAAGCTGGCTCAGAAATTTGCCCACAGAACAAAGTTTGTTCATTTGAGAAGCACCAATGTTTTTGAAAACGGAGACTTCATTGAAGCGCATCATTTAGGGGGAAGAGGAAAATTAATCGACGTAATCAGGGTATTTGAGAAAGAAAATCCGGATTTGCCAATGAGGATCGACCACGGAAGACTGCTATCGGAAGATATTGATAAAGGTTATAATCCCGGCTATTCTTTCTTAGGAAGAATGTTGGCTTTAGGACAGATTGAAGGGGTAATGGCAACCGTACAAAACGAAATGTCCAAAAAACTTTAAAAAAACCGAAGGGTTTATTATAAATAGCCGTAGGTAAAACCTATGGAAAAAGTGGAAGACAATTTTCAACGAACCAGAAGGGTTCAATATCATTTATCAACCATCAATTATTATCAATATCATAATGAACGAAATATTCAGTATAAAAGATAAAGTAGCGGTTATTACAGGAGCTTCCGGCGTTTTGGGAGGAAGTCTTGCCAAAAGTTTTATCAAAGCGGGGGCAAAAGTAGTGGCTTTGGGAAGAAATCAGGAAACGCTGGATTCCCGTGTAAAGGAACTTACAGATTCGGGTGGTGATGCATTTGCCGTTGAAGCCAACGTAATGAACATCGAAAGCCTCGAGAATGCATCAAAGAAAATCATAGAAAAGTACGGTAAAATTGATATTTTGCTGAACATTGCCGGAGGAAATATTCCTTCAGCAACATTATCTCCTGAACAATCATTTTTCGATATGAACATCAGCGGATGGGATGAGGTAACCGACCTTAACATCAACGGAACCGTTTATCCAAGCTATGTTTTCGGAAAAGTAATGGCAGAACAAAAAAAAGGAAGTATCATCAATATTTCTTCAATGGCAGCTTATTCGGCGATTACGAGAGTAGCTGGATATTCGGCGGCGAAATCAGCAATTACCAATTTTACACAATGGCTGGCTTCCGATTTGGCTTTAAAGTTCGGGGATAAAATTCGTGTAAACGCAGTGGCTCCCGGGTTTTTCATTGGAGATCAGAACCGTGCTATTTTACTGAATCCTGATGGATCTTTAACAGACAGAAGCAAAAAAGTGATTGCCAAAACACCAATGCAGAGATTCGGAGAGGTGGAAGAATTAAACGGGACTGTACAGTTTCTCTGTTCAGATGCCGCAAGCTTCATTACCGGAGCTTTAATACCTGTTGACGGTGGTTTCAGTGCCTTCAGTGGCGTTTAAAATTGAATATTATTTTCTTTATATAGTGAGCAAGGCCTTAATGATTTTCTCATAGTTAAGGTCTTGTTTTAAAGATTTTTCACAAAAGTCAAAATCAATTTAAATTTAAAAATGAATTATTTCACAAGCAAGATAGAAGTTTTCGGAGAATCATTTTTGCTGGAATCGGCAAAGGCGGAGAATCTCTATTTTGGCTATGCGGAAGAGATGCCGATTATCGATTATCACAATCATCTGGAGCCTGAGGTCATTTCAAATAATCAGAATTTCCGTTCTCCTACTGCGATTTGGCTGGATGGCGACCATTACAAATGGCGCGCGATGCGGAATTTCGGGATTGATGAGCAATTCATTTCCGGAAACGCCTCAGACTCAGAAAAATTCCAAAAATGGGCAGAAACAGTTCCTTACACGCTTCGGAATCCCTTGTTTCACTGGACACATCTGGAGCTAAAAAATTCTTTCGGAATTATGGAATATTTGTCTGGCAAAAATGCGGCCGAAATTTACAGCTCGATGCAGGATGCTTTACAGCAACCCGGATTTACGCCACAGAATCTGCTCAAAAATTATAAAGTCGAAGCTCTTTGTACAACAGATGACCCGGCTGACAATCTGGATTATCATAAAGAATTAAAAGCAAGTAACTTTACTACAACGGTTTTACCAAGCTTTCGTCCGGATGTGTACATCAACATTATTGATTCCGAATCTTATATTCTCAATATTAAAAAACTTGAAAAAGCTTCAGGAATCAATATTAATTCAGTTTCAGATTTACTAAACGCGCTTGAATCTCGAATCAATTACTTTGATGAGATTGGAGCCAAAGTTTCAGACCATGGCTTCGAATATTTTCCGGACACGACCCGGTGGAATTCGGATTTAGAAAAAGAATTTTCAGAATTTCTAAAAGGTAACCAACTTACATTTTCCAATCCGGATGTGCTTTGCGGATTTCTTTTGAAAGAGCTCTGTAAAATGTATTCTGATAAAGGCTGGGTTCAGCAGTTTCACGTTGGCGCAACCAGAAATAACAATTCCCTTATGCTGAAAAATATCGGAGCAAATACAGGTTTTGATGCAATTGGAGAACAATATTTTGCACAAAGAATGAGCATTCTTTTTGACGAGCTCAATTCCGAAGGTAAGCTTGCAAAAACAATTATTTACAATCTGAATCCGGTTTATAATGAAGTTCTGGCATCTCTTGCAGGCAATTTCAACGAATCCGGAATCAAGTCGAAAGTACAGTTCGGCGCAGCCTGGTGGTTTCTGGACCAGCTGGATGGGATGCAAAAACAGATGAACACGCTTTCCAACATTGGACTTATAAGCACATTTGTCGGAATGCTGACCGATTCCAGAAGTTTTTTGTCATTCTCGAGACACGAATATTTCAGACGATTGCTTTGTAATATGTTCGGAAACGAGATGGAAAAAGGTCTTATTCCCGATGACGAAAAATGGGTTGGAAAAATCATTCAGGATATCTCCTATTATAATGCGAAAAACTATTTCAATTTTTAAGAATGGCTCAGGAAACTTCAAATAAAATTTTATGTTTCGGCGAATTGCTTTTGCATTTCGCTCCGGATTCTGAAGGAACTTGGCTGAAAAATCAAGCTCTCAAAATTTACGTTGGCGGAGCTGAGTATAATGTTGCTTCTGCACTTTCGAGATGGGGAAATCAGGTTTCTTTATATTCTGCATTGCCGGAAAATTATCTCGGCAATCAGTTGGAATTAAAATTAAATGATGAAAAAATAAAAGTTCTTGCAGAGAAGTCAAATGGCAGGATGGGAGCTTTTTACCTTCCTTTTGATGGCGATATGCAGAATGCGAAAGTCATTTACGACCGTTTCCCGTCAGTTTTCACAGAATCGGATTTTTCAGGTTTTTCTGATGACGAAGTTTTTAAGGATGTAACCTGGCTTCATATCAGTACAATTACGCCTGCTTTGAGCGAGAACGCTTTCCGGAAATGTCTTGATTTGATGAAGAAAGCCAATGCCCGAAATATCAAAGTTTCTCTGGATTTGAATTACCGTGCATCACTTTGGCAACATCAGAATCCTTACGATAAAATCTCTCAATTAATGCCATTTGTTAAGGTTTTAATGGGAAATATCTGGTCGATTCAGGAATTCTTAAATATCCCAATCGAATATGAATTGAATGGAAATTTTAATGATGAGAACCTTTTGAAACAAGCTGAAAAATCAGCTACAGAAATTCAGAAAAAATTCCCGAACGTGGAACAGATTGCCAATACTTTCAGGTTTACAAAAGGCGATGAGGTCAATTATTTTGCCACCTTATATTCTGAAGGGAAATTATTCATTTCAGAGCAATATTATTCGGATAAGATTTTGGAAAGAGTCGGCAGCGGCGATTCATTTATGGCAGCTTTGATTCACGGAAGCATAAAAGGAAATTCAATCCAAAAAATCCTGGATGATGCTGTAAAAGTGGCTTTCAGAAAACTTTTTGTAGAAGGTGACACCATCAATGAAACAATTAATATCGAAAAATTATGAATCCGATCATACAAAAAATAAAGGACCAGAAAATTGTTCCGTTGTTCTACAACGAATCTTTTGAGGTTTCAAAAAGTACCATAAAAGCGCTTTATGACGGTGGAATCCGTATCATAGAATATACTAACCGTGGCGATCAGGCATTGGAAAATTTTACCAGGCTTAAAGAAATTTCTTCTACAGAATTTCCCGGACTTTTATTAGGAATCGGAACTGTTAAAAATACCGAAGAAATGGACGATTATGCCAATGCAAAAGCTGATTTCATCATTACACCGGTTATTAGCAGGAAAATCATCAAACATTCGATAAAGAAAGATGTGCTGCTGATTCCGGGTTGTTTTACGCCGTCTGATGTTAATTTAGCTTTTCAGAGCGAACTTAATTTAGTTAAAATATTTCCGGCTGATGCGTTAGGTAAAAATTATATCAGATCCATCCAACCTGTTTTTCCGGGAATGAATTTTATGCCAACCGGTGGAGTAAATGCCGATGTTGAGGATATCAATGAATGGCTCAAAGGTGGAGCAATTGCTGTTGGATTGGGCAGTTCCTTGATAAAATCAGATTTAAACAAAGAGAAACTTACCGAAAAAGTGAAAAATTTATTACAACAACTTAATCAAAACTAATGCAGGCTCCTAAAAACCGAAATATCAGATGGTTTATGCTGTCTTTGGTCTTTCTCGCAACGACGATCAATTATCTCGACCGTCAGGTAATGGGCTTGCTAAAACCTGTTCTGGAAAAGGAATTCAGCTGGGACGAGAAGGATTACAGCTACATTGTGATGGCTTTTACGACGACTTATGCTGTCGGTTATCTCGCAATGGGAAGATTCATAGATAGAGTAGGAACTAAAATTGGTTATGCAGTTTCTTTGATAGTCTGGAGTTTAGCATCTATCGGACACGGTTTTGTGAAAAGTACGGTCGGATTTTTAATTGCGAGAAGTACTTTGGGAATTAGTGAAGCGGGAAATTTTCCGGCAGCCATAAAATCTGTCGCCGAATGGTTTCCGAAAAAAGAAAGAGCCTTAGCAACCGGAATTTTCAATTCGGGTGCAACAGTTGGAGCCATTTTAGCACCGCTTCTTGTTCCTTTTATTTTAGGGCATTATGGCTGGAGAGAAACTTTTGTCTGGATTGGCGCATTGGGTTTATTATGGATTGTTTTGTGGTGGAGATTTTACAATATTCCGGAAAAAACTAAAAAACTAAGTAAGGAAGAACTTCAATACATCAAAAGTGACCAGGCTGGACAAACGGAAGAACAGTCCAAAGTTCCGCTTTCGGAATTATTAAAATATAAAGTAACCTGGGCTTTTACCATCGGAAAAATCCTTACCGACCCAATTTGGTATTTCTTTATGTTCTGGCTTCCGGCTTATTTCGCAGACGTTTTTAAAATGGATTTAACCAAACCTTCCATCCCGTTGATTATCATTTACAGCGGAACTACGATTGGAAGTATTGGTGGCGGTTATCTGTCTTCATTATTAATTAAAAAAGGCTGGACGATTGGAAGAGCGAGGAGTTTTACAATGTTGCTTTTTGCCTTGATGGTCGTTCCTGTAATGTTTTCAAAATATGTAGACAATATGTGGATGATTACCATTATCATTGCGTTGGCAACAGCTGCGCATCAGGGTTGGGGCGCGAATCTGATGACAACAGTTGGCGATAAATTACCTAATAATTATGTGAGTTCGGTCATTGGTTTTGGCGGAATGCTGGGGTCAGCTGCCGGAATTCTTTTTCCACTTTTCATCGGAATTGTTTTGGATACATTCAAAAAAGCGGGAAATATCAATGGTGGTTACAATATCATATTTTTCATAGCTGGTGTTTCTTACATTGCAGCTTGGGGAATTATTTGGTTGATTAATAGAAATACGACCGTCAATTCTGTCTCAGAAAAGAAAATTTAAAAAAATGAACTTCAAGTTTTCCATATTAACCTTCTGTCTTTTCCTAAGCGGATTTTCCTTTGCTCAAAAAGGAGGAAAGAACAAGCTTTGGTACGACAAACCCGCCAAACAGTGGGTGGAAGCATTACCAGTTGGAAACGGAAGATTGGCTGCAATCGTTTTTGGTGACCCTTCCCGGGAAAAACTTCAGCTGAACGAAGGTACTTTTTGGTCGGGCGGACCTTCCCGGAATGATAATCCGGATGGCTCGAAAGTGTTGGATTCTATCCGGTATTATTTATTTAACGGAAATTACAAAAGAGCTCAGATTCTTGCGGATAAAGGATTGACAGCGAAAAGCCTTCACGGTTCTGCCTATCAGAATATTGGTGATTTTACGCTTGATTTTAGTAATATTAATGATGTTAAAAATTATTACAGGGAATTAGACATCGAAAAAGCAATCACAACCACGACATTTACTTCCAGTGGAATTAATTTCAAAAGGGAAGTGTTCGCTTCAATTCCTGATAATGTTATTGTAATTAAATTAAGTTCGGACAAGAAAAATGCACTGAGTTTCTTCGCTCAATTCAACAGCGAACTCAAAAAGAACAGCAAAGCCAATGATTCAAAAACTTTGCAAATGGACGGATTGTCTTCAACTTTAGACGGCGTTCAGGGTCAGGTTAAATTTAATGCCATCGCAAAAATTATCAACAAAGGTGGCAAAACAGAAGTTTCAGAAAACGGGATTTCGGTAAGCAATGCCGATGAAGTTACAATTCTGATTTCCATTGCAACTAACTTTACAGATTACAAAACTCTAAACACAGACGAAGTTTCAAAAAGCAGAAAATACATCGAAGCATCAGAACACAAAAGTTTCAATACGTTACTGAAAAATCATCTGGCTTCGTATCAAGAATATTTCAAAAGAGTGGATTTCGACTTAGGAACTTCCGAAGCAGCAAAACAACCAACCGACATTCGGATTAAAAATTTCGCAACCCATTACGACCCGGAATTGATTTCGTTATATTATCAGTTTGGTCGCTACCTCCTGATTTCGTCCTCACAGCCGGGCGGTCAGCCAGCCAATCTCCAGGGCATCTGGAACAATTCCAACAAACCCGCCTGGGACAGCAAATACACCATCAACATCAATACGGAAATGAATTACTGGCCGGCGGAAAAGACCAATCTTTCCGAGATGCACGAACCGCTGATTCAGATGGTAAAAGACTTAAGCGAATCCGGAAAAGAAACGGCAAAAACGATGTACAAAAGCCGCGGTTGGGTCGCACATCACAATACGGATATCTGGAGAATCACAGGCGTTGTAGATTTTGCCAACGCAGGAATGTGGCCGATGGGCGGAGCCTGGCTTTCCCAGCATCTTTGGGAAAAATATTTGTACAATGGCGATAAAAATTATCTTCAATCCATTTATCCAATTCTAAAATCTGCCGCTCAATTCTATGAAGATTTTCTGATAGAAGAACCGACGCACCATTGGCTGGTTGTGAGTCCTTCAATGTCTCCCGAGAATATTCCGGACGGACATCAGGGAAGTGCTTTGGCAGCAGGAAATACGATGGATAATCAGCTGATGTTTGACCTTTTTACGAAGACAAAAAAAGCGGCAGAAATTCTTAATATAGACTCAGATAAAATCCCGGTTTGGAACAATATTATTTCAAAATTACCACCGATGAAAATCGGAAGATATGGTCAATTGCAGGAATGGGTAGAAGACTGGGACAACCCGAAAGATAATCACAGGCACGTTTCGCATCTCTACGGATTGTTTCCGTCCAACCAAATCAATCCTTTTACGACGCCTGAATTGTTGGATGCCTCCAAAACCGTTTTACTTCATCGTGGCGACGTTTCCACAGGCTGGAGTATGGGTTGGAAAGTCAATCTCTGGGCGAAATTATTAGACGGAAATCACGCCAATAAATTAATCAAAGACCAATTAACGCTGGTAGAAAAAGACGGCTGGGGCAGCAAAGGCGGAACTTATCCGAATCTTTTCGACGCACATCCGCCGTTCCAGATAGATGGAAATTTTGGTTGCACTTCAGGAATTACCGAAATGCTTTTGCAAACTCAAAATGGTTTCATCGACATTCTTCCCGCACTTCCAGACGAGTGGAAAAACGGAAAAATTGCAGGCCTGAAAACCTACGGCGGTTTTGAAGTCAGCATTGTTTGGGAAAATAATAAAGCGAAGGAAATCACTATAAAATCAAATTTAGGCGGAAACTGCAGAATAAGAATTCCGAACGAAATGGAATTAAAAGCAAAAACAAAACTCAAAAAAGCAGAAGGCAAAAACCCGAATCCTTTTTTTGAAACACCTGAAACTAAGGAACCAATGATTTTTAGCGAAGCTAAATTAAACCCTGTAGAAATAAAAGAATCAATGATGTACGATTTCCCGACTGAAGCAGGAAAAACTTATATTTTAAAAATGAAATAAATAATTATTTGGGCAGCTTAATCCGTCTGTAGTTTATCCTGAGCCTGTCGAAGGGCTCCCAATCTTTTTTGCAGAAGATTTTAGATTAAAAAGAACTTGAGTACAAGCAAAAAAGGATTTCCGCTCAAGCCGGGCTGCGAGAGATTCAAAAGATTAATAACAACACAACCACGAATCCTAAAAATGTTCAATAAAAAAATAAAAAATTATATATGAAAAAGATAACAATGAATCCCAATTTCCTAAAAAACAAAACCGGCATTATTGCAGCAGCAGCTCTACTTTCTGTAAGCAATATTTCTGCCCAGACTTTTTCAGATTTCAATTACCGTGGAAACGACAAAATATATAACGATAACCCTCTGAAGCCGGACGAATTCTATTCCCCGATTCTTCAGGGCTGTTATCCTGATCCAAGCATCACCAAAAAAGGAGATGATTATTATCTGGTAAACTCTTCTTTCTCAATGTTTCCGGGTGTTCCGATTTTTACCTCTAAAGATTTGGTGAATTGGAAGCAGGTTGGGCACATTCTCGACAGACCTTCACAACTGAAAGTAGAAAAAGGTGGCGTTTCTCAGGGAATTTATGCACCGGATATCAAATACAACAAGTACAACGACACATTTTATATGATTACAACCCAAATCGCGGGTGGAGTCGGTAATATGGTCGTGAAAACCAAAGATCCATCAAAAGGCTGGAGTGAAGTCCAGAAATTGAATTTTGACGGTATTGATCCTGCCATTTTCTTTGATGATGACGGAAAAGCTTACATCGTTCACAACGACGCTCCACCAAAAGGAACCGAGCAATATCAAGGTCACCGCGTTATCAAAATGTGGGATTACGATCTGGAAAAAGACCAGGTTGTGGCGGGTTCAGACAGAATTATCGTAAACGGTGGAGTCGACCTTTCTCAAAAACCGATTTGGATTGAAGGTCCGCATTTGTACAAATACAAAGGAAAATATTACCTGATGTGTGCGGAAGGCGGAACCGGAGGCAACCACAGCGAAGTAATTTTTATGGCAGATTCTCCGAAAGGACCATTTGTTCCCGCTAAAAACAATCCGATTCTTACGCAAAGATATTTTCCTAGAGACAGAAAAGAAAAAGTAGATTGGGCAGGTCACGCCGATTTGGTGGAGGGTCCTAACGGACAATGGTACGGCGTATTTTTAGCCATTCGCCCGAATGTCAATAATCGTGTCAACAAAGGTCGTGAAACCTTCATTCTTCCGGTTGACTGGAGCGGAACATATCCTGTTTTCCAAAATGGCCTGGTTCCGATGAAACCGAAATTGAAAATGCCACAAGGTGTTCAGAATCAAACCGGACAAACCGGATTCTTCCCGAACGGAAATTTTACCTATAACGATAAATTAACCGATAAAAACCTTGATTTCCGTTGGATTGCAATGCGCGGACCTCGTGAAAATTTTATCACTGCTACAAAAAATGGTGTTAAAGTGAATCCTATGGAAACAAATATCAAAGCGTTGGCTCCGATTTCATCTTTGTTCCACAGATTACAGCACGAAGATTTTGAGACATCTGTAACCCTTGATTTTAAACCTAAATCTGAAAAAGAATTGGCCGGAATCACGCTCTACCAAAGCGAAACGTTCAATTATGTTTTCGGAGTTACGAAGAAAGACAAAGACTTCTACATCGTTTTAGAAAGAACTGAAAAAGGAAGTTCAAAACTGATTGCAAGTGAGAAAATTTCATTAGGTAAGACCATTAAATTCCAGGCAGTTGGTGAGAAAGATAACATTAGCTTCAATTATTCTTTGGACGGCAAAAATTTCAAAAATCTTGGTGGTCCGGTTTCAGGAGATATCCTTTCAACGGATGTTGCAGGCGGTTTCACAGGAAGTTTAATTGGCTTGTACAGCACTTCATCCAATGATATTGTGCCGAATTAATTTAACTATTTTAAACCTTCAAGGTTTCAAAAACCTTGAAGGTTTTGTAAAGTGTATCAATATAAAATCAATAGGAACGGGCTTTAGCCCGTTTTCAAAGGAAACAATCAATCGGCTTTAGCCCAATTTACAATAATATAAGCTTGATTTGATAAGCCAATTTGAAATAAACAGCAAGTATTAGTAATGTCACACTGAGCTTGTCGAAGTGTTTTTTAAGATTGCTTAAAATCAACCAAACCAAAATATCAAAACCGTGAAAATTAATAAATCATTTTATATAGTTTCTTTTTTGGGATTTATCTGGCTGAATAACCTTTCAGCCCAGGTAAATCACTCTGAAAAGGCGACAACCCGATTTACCAACCCAATCATTTGGGCAGATGCCCCGGATTTATCAATCACCAGAAACGGCGACGATTTTTATCTGATAAGCACTACAATGCATCTTATGCCAGGCGCTCCGGTAATGCATTCCAAAGATTTGGTCCATTGGGAAATGTCGAGCTATGTTTTTGATACACTAAATGATAATTCAAAATACGATTTGATTGACGGAAGCGTTTACGGGCGCGGACAATGGGCATCGTCCATCCGTTATCACAAAGGAAAATATTACGTTCTGTTTTCCCCAAATGATGAGCCTTTTAAATCCTATTTTTATGTCACCGATAACCCTGAAAAAGGTAATTGGAAGCTTATCACGAGAACCAGGCATTTTCACGACGCGTCTTTACTTTTTGATGATGATGACAGAGTTTACGTTTTCACTTCCAACAAAGTTTTTGAGCTAAGCCCGGATTTTAAAACCATTATCGGGAATCAGGACGGAACGGAAGTTTTTCAGAAAGATGCTTCGGAAACCGGACTTTTGGAAGGTAATCAAATCATTAAGAAAGACGGAAAATATTATATGATGATGATTTCCTGGCCAAGAGGAGGAAAACGCCGTCAGGAAGTCTACAGAGCTGATAAAGTAACCGGACCTTATGAGAAAAAAGTCATTCTTGAAGACAATTTTCTTGGATTTTCATACGCCGGACAAGGTGCTTTAATCGATGATAAAAATGGTAATTGGTATTCGCTGATTTTCCAGGATAGAAATGGTGTAGGCCGTGTCCCGATTTTGCTTCCGGTAAAATGGGAAAACGACTGGCCGGTTTTGGGCGACAACGGAAAAGTGCCTCTGACAGGTGAAGTCCCGCTTTCGCCATTTAAACCAAAAAATCATCTGGTGGAAAGCGACGAATTCTCCGACAAAAAAATGAAAATCCAGTGGCAATGGAATCATAATCCTGTCAACACAGCTTGGTCTTTATCCGACAGGAAAGGCTTTTTAAGGTTAAAAACCAATAGAGTCGTTGATAATCTGTACCTCGCTCCGAATACGTTGACCCAAAGAATGGAAGGCCCGAAATCCAGTGGCATCGTTGCTTTGGATGTGAAAGGAATGAAAGACGGCGATGTTGCTGGTTTCAGTGCTTTCAACGGCGATTCAGGGATTTTGTCTGTGGTAATGGAAAATGGTAAAAAGTTTATTGTCTTTTCAACCAATGAAGTCAGTTTAGATAATAAAACGAAGACGGTTACAGGTGTTAAAAAAGAAGAAAAAAAGAGAATCCCATTAAACTCGGACAAAGTCTATTTTAAAATTGATGCCGATTTTAATCTCGGAAAAGATTTGGCCGATTTTTATTACAGCACCGACCAAAAGAACTGGACCGAAATGGCAAAAGATTACAAAATGATTTTCGATTACCGGAGATTTTTTATGGGTTCAAAGTTTGCGATTTTCAATTATGCAACCAAAAATCTGGGAGGTTTTGTAGATGTTGATTTTTTCAGAGTAAATATAAGTTCGGAATAATTAGAGTTGAATAATTTGGGCAGCTTTATCCGCCTGTAGTTTATCCTGAGCTGGTTGAAGGACTCGCAATCTGTCACTCTGAGGCTCTCGAAGAGTCCACTCAGGTCGGGCTGCGAGAGATTCACTGTCTGAAAAAAATGAAAATTATTGCTTCGTAGAAGCAAACTGTTAGTAGCAAAACATTGTACCATCAAATCAAAGCCTCGTAGAGGCGACCTGTTAATTACAGCAATGATAATTAACATTAAAAATGTAAAAAAGATAAAACCCTTGCCGGTCTTATTTTTTTGTCTAAATTAATAAGTGTAAAAATTACAAATAAAAATCATGAACAAATCCATCATATTAGCAGTAGGCTTTATGTTATCCGGAATGTTTGTTTCAGCACAAACACTTGATAAACAGGCCCCGCAAGGTTTTGATATTGAAAACCCAACCGTTTCCCACGGAAAAATTGATACCATTCAATATGCTTCAAAAACCGTCGGAACTACAAGAAAAGCTTTGGTTTACATACCGCCGGGGTTCAAAAAAGGGGAAAAATATCCTGTTCTCTATCTTCTTCACGGCATCGGCGGCGATGAAAAAGAATGGTTCAACCAAGGGAAGCCGAATGTTATTCTGGATAATCTCTATGCACAGGGAAAACTGCAGCCGATGATTGTTGTTTTGCCGAATGGTCGAGCGATGAAAGATGACAGAGCAACAGGAAATATAATGGCTCCGGACAAAGTAGAAGCTTTCGCAACTTTTGAAAAAGATTTGCTGAATGACCTGATTCCGTTTGTAGAGAAAAAATATCCTGTTAAAAAAGACCGTGAAAACCGTGCTTTAGCCGGTTTGTCGATGGGAGGTGGACAAACACAGAATTTTGCTTTCGGAAATATCGATAAATTTGCGTGGCTGGGTGCATTTTCTTCAGCACCCAACACAAAAGAACCGAATCAGCTTTTGCCGAATCCACAGGAAGCATTGAAAATGAAACTTATATTTATTTCCTGCGGCGATGCGGACGGATTGATGCCTTTCAGCAAAAGAACCAGCGATTATCTGAAAAAAAATAAAATCCCGCATATTTTTTACATCGAACCGGGCGGTCACGATTTCAAGGTCTGGAAAAATGATTTATACATCTTTTCACAGCTCTTATTTAAGCCTGTTGATAAAACTAAATTTGACGGATTTACCGTTTTGGGAACGCCTGCAGCAACCAATATCAGGAATGCGCAGTATCCTCAAATCCTTCCCGACGGAAAAGTGATGTTCAAAGTGAAAGCGCCGGAAGCACAAAAAGTTCAGATCGATTTAGGAAAAAAATACGACCTCAAAAAAGACGCAGATGGTTTTTGGACAGGAACGACGGATGCACAAAGTGGAAGTTTTCATTATTATTCTTTGCTGATTGATGGTGTTGCGGTTGCAGACCCGTCCAGCGAAACATTCTACGGAATGGGAAGATACGCTAGTGGAATCGATATCCCTTTTGATGGCGATGATTTCTATGCATTAAAAGACGTTCCGCACGGCGATATCCGAGTCAAAAATTTCTATTCCAAAGTGACCAATTCTTGGCGAAGAGTTTTCATTTACACGCCGCCAGGTTACGACCAAAATGCTTCCGAATCATTTCCAGCTTTATACATTCTCCACGGCGGAGGCGAAGATGAAAGCGGGTGGGCCAATCAGGGTAAAACCAATCTGATTTTGGATAATCTGATTGCGGAAGGAAAAGCCAAAAAAATGGTAATTATTATGCCTGATGCTAACATCGGTCAGGGCGGACTCCGAAATTTTGGCGAGCGCAATCTCCAGATGTTTGAAAAAGAGCTGAAAGAATCTATTATTCCGTTTGCCGAATCCAATTATAGAATAAAAAAAGGCAAAGAAAATCGTGCATTGGCCGGACTTTCAATGGGCGGAATCTATACTCTGTATACAGGAATTCAGAATTCTGATATGTTTTCCAATCTGGGTGTTTTCAGTTCAGGATATATGTTGCCAATGCTTCAGGACATTGCCGATAAACAGTACAAATTTTTAAATGAAAATAAATCTGCCTTTTCATCCAATGTCAAAAATTTCTGGATTTCAATGGGCGGAAAAGACGATATCGCATATGAAAACGGTCAAAAAATGCTGAAAGAGCTGGATAAAATCGGAATTAAATATTCTTACAGAGATTATCCTGGCGGTCACAGCTGGCCGGTTTGGAGAGACAGTCTGTACCAGTTTGCGCAGGAACTTTTTAAATAATGTTTCAAAGCCATTAGAATGGAGTAAAATAATTCAAATCTAAAATGAAATGAGCTTTACAAAAATTAACATAAGATCTTCCATCATTACTATCGTAATGGTTTCCGGAATGCTGCATGTCAGTGCGCAATCTTATCAGAAGACAGATTCGGGCTTGAAGTTTTCTAATGATAATATGAATGTTGAAGTAAAATTTTATGGAGAAAATACGATTAGAATTATTAAATATCCTGCCGGAAAATCATTTGTCAAAAACAGTCTGTCAGTAATCAAAAAAGAACAGAAAACTAAATTTTCAGTTTCAGAAAACAATCATATTATTTCATTAAAAGCAAATGATTTGAATATTTTCATTGATGCTAAAAATGGAAAAATCACTTACAATTCATCCTCAGGAAAAGAACTTTTAAAGGAAATCGGAAGTGATTTCAAACCTTTTAATGATGCCGGAAATCAAACCTATTCTGTGTCTCAATCATTTCAACTGGAAAAAGAAGAACCCATCTATGGTTTAGGAATTTTACAGAACGGGAAAATGTCACAGCGAAATACGGATGTAAAAATGATTCAGAATAACACCTGGGATTTTGTGCCGTTTTTTCAATCTGTGAAAGGCTACGGAATCTTTTGGGATAACTATTCTCCGACTCAATTTACCGATAAACCAGACAAAACATCATTCTCATCGGAAGTTGGGGAAGTTGTTGATTATTATTTTATCTACGGAAAAAATGCGGATGGCGTAGTCGCAGGAATGCGAAATCTTACGGGAAAAGTGCCGATGATTCCGCTTTGGACTTATGGTTATTGGCAAAGCAAAGAGCGTTACAAAAGTCAGGATGAACTTTTGGAGGTTGTTAAAAAATACCGTGATTTGAAAGTTCCTTTAGACGGAATTATCCAGGATTGGCAGTATTGGGGCAACAATTACCAGTGGAATGCGATGGATTTCATCAGCCCTGATTTTCCTGATGCCAAAAAAATGATTCAGGATATTCACGATATGAATGCGCATCTTTCGGTTTCCATCTGGTCGTCTTTCGGACCGATGACCAATCAGTACCGTGAAATGGATAAAAAAGGAATGCTGTTCAATTTCAAAACTTGGCCGGAATCTGGCAGAGAAGTCTGGCCGCCTGATATGAATTATCCTTCCGGAGTCCGTGTTTACGATGCCTTCAATCCCGAAGCCAGAAATATTTACTGGAAATATCTCAACAAAGGCGTTTTCAGTCTTGGTGTAGATTCTTGGTGGATGGATTCTACGGAACCGGATCATCTCAGCCAAAAACCGGAAGATTTGGACACCAAAACTTATCTTGGGTCATTCCGAAAAGTGAGAAATGCGTATCCGCTGATGACCGTTGGTGGAGTGTATGACCATCAGCGTGAAACTACAAGTGATAAAAGGGTTTTTATTTTAACCAGGTCAGCTTTTGCAGGACAGCAAAGATACGCAGTAAACACTTGGTCGGGCGATGTCAACTCTTCGTGGGAGATGTTGCGCAATCAGGTTCCGGCAGGTTTAAATTTCAGCCTGACTGGAAATCCGAATTTCAACTCTGATATCGGTGGTTTCTTTGCCGGTGTTTATAAAAGAAACGGAGGCGCCAACAATCCGATGTTTCAGGAATTGTACGTTCGTTGGTTGCAATACGGCACTTTCACGCCAATGATGCGTTCGCACGGAACCGATGTTCCCAGGGAAATTTATCAATTCGGGAAAAAAGGTGATGTGGTTTATGATATTATCGAGAAATTCATCAGATTGCGTTACAGTATGTTGCCGTACATTTATTCGACCTCGCGGGATGTTTCTAAAAATAATTCGAGTTTTTTGAGAGCACTTTTGATGGATTTTTCATCAGACCAAAAAACCTGGGACATTAATAATGAATACCTTTTCGGTAAATCATTCTTAGTAGCACCAATTCTCAATCCTCAATACACACCTGAAAAATTCATTAAAACCGATGAAAATGAAGGCTGGAATAAAACCGATGCTACCAAAAAAGAAAATTCTCTTTCCAATATAGATTTTACACAAAATAAAACCGTTAAAGTTTACCTTCCTGTAGGTGCAGACTGGTTCGATTTCTGGACGAATGAAAAATACAAAGGCGGTCAGGAAATTCAGAAAACGGTAAATCTTCAAAGTATTCCGCTGTATGTGAAAGCGGGAAGCATCATTCCGTTCGGCCCAGATGTACAATATGCTACGGAGAAAAAATGGGATAATCTTACAGTGAAAATCTATCCGGGAACTGACGCAGATTTTATCTTATACGAAGACGAATTCGATAATTACAATTACGAAAAAGGAGATTATACTGAAATCCCTTTCCACTGGAACGAAAAATCAAAAACCTTAACGATAGATTCCCGAAAAGGAAATTTTAAAGGTATGATTGAAAAACGGAATTTCAATGTAATGCTTCCTGATGGACAGCAGAAATCGGTTAATTATTCCGGGAAAAAGATAAATATAAATTTAAAGTAAAATTAAAATATTGATTATGAGATGTTTAAGTTTAATGACGATTTTAGGATTTTTTCAGATTTCCTTCGCTCAAAATCCGATTATCCAAACCAAGTACACTGCAGATCCTGCACCGATGGTTTATAAGGATACGGTTTATCTTTACACAAGCCACGATGAAGACGATGCTTTCGGATTTAAAATGAAAGACTGGTTACTATACACTTCCACAGATATGGTCAATTGGACAGACCACGGTGTAGTGGCTTCGCTCAAGGATTTTAAATGGGTAAATACCGACAACGGTGCCTGGGCGCCACAGGTTGTTGAAAGAAAAGGGAAATTCTATATGTATTGTCCAATGCCCAACAATATGGGTATTGGTGTTTTGGTGGCGGACAGTCCGTATGGTCCTTTCACCGATCCTATCGGCAAGCCTTTGATCAAAAATTCTCTGGATGACATCGATCCCACAGTTTTAATTGATGACGATGGGCAGGCTTACCTGTACTGGGGAAATCCGAATCTTTGGTATGCTAAACTCAACGAAGATATGATATCTCTTGCCGGACCAATTACCAAAGACCCTTCGTTTGCGAAGGTCAAAGACCAGCCAGATCCTTTCAAATATCAGGAGGGACCTTGGGCGTGGAAACGAAACGGAATCTACTATATGGCTTATGCTTCTAAATGTTGTCCGGAAGGGATTGGTTATGCAATGGCAAAATCGCCTACAGGTCCTTGGAATTATGGAGGTGTAATAATGGATGGCGACCAGAGATCCAGCGGAAATCATCCCGGTATCATAGATTTCAAAGGCAAATCTTATGTTTTCGGATTCAACCATATGCTTAGAATGCAGACGATGAGCAAACATTACGAACGTAGGTCTGTTAGTGTCACAGAAATTACCTACAATGCAGATGGAACCATTCAGAAGCTTCCTTTCTGGACTACGGATGGTGCAAAAAGAGTAGGTACTCTGGACCCTTATAAAAAAGTGGAAGCAGAAACGATGGCTTACAGCGAAGGTCTGAAAACAGAAATGGTCACAGAATGGGAACGCAATCAACCCTATAACAGAGGCAAAAAAATCACAGACCGTGTCATTGTTACCTCAATTAACAATGGTGATTATATTAAAATCCAGGGGGTAGATTTTTCCAAAGGCGTAAAATCTTTGGATGTAAATGTTGCTTCTCTCTATGGAGGAAAAATAGAAGTGCGTTCAGATGCTCTTAATGGGCCATTGCTGGGAGTTGTTAACGTCACAGGAAAAGGTGAGGGCGACTTATATAAAACCATTAATACACCTCTGAAAAGTGTAAAAGGAATCCACGATTTATATTTTGTTTTTAAAGGTGAAAAAGACCTTTTCTATTTCGATTGGTGGAAATTTAATTAAACCCAAATTTTTAAATCATGTTGAAGACTAAACTACTTTTAATTGCTGTAACATTTTTGCTGTCGGGAAATATTTCCAAGGCGCAGTCAACCGTTTGGCTGGACCAGTTGGATTTAAACGTAGCAACACAGGGACACGGAAAACCGGGCATCAATACTTCGGTGGACGGAAAACCTATAACCATTGCCGGCGATGTTTTCAAAAGAGGTTTTGGAACGCATGCTGAAAGTTCTTTGTTGATTAAATTAAATGGCAAAGCAAAAAACTTTTCAGCTTTGGTAGGATTGGATGACGAAATGAAAGGGCAAAATCCCGCTACCGAATTTGAAATTTACGGCGACAACAAAAAGCTTTGGTCAAGCGGAATAATGAAATTAGGTGATAAAGCAAAGCCTGTTTCCGTTTCGCTTGAAGGTGTACAACAAGTAGAATTAGTCGTAACAGACGGGGGAAACGGACCTTATTATGACCACGCCGATTGGGCAGATGCCAAATTTGAAACAGCAGACGGTACAAAACTGATAACATTTAATCCGATTTCATCAGTACCATATATTTTGACACCAAAACCTGCGGCAACGCCAAAAATTAATTCAGCAGGTGTTTATGGCGTTCGTCCCGGCTCACCTTTTTTGTTTAGGGTTGCGGCAACGGGTGACAGACCGATGACTTTTACGGCAAAAAATCTTCCGAAAGGTTTAACAATAGACTCACAGACCGGAATCATCACCGGAAAAATAGATACGAAAGGAATTTATGAAGTTCTTTTATCCGCTAAAAATGCTAAAGGTTCAGTTTCAAAGAAATTAAGAATCGAAAGCGGAGACAAAATAGCTTTAACACCCACAATGGGATGGAATAGCTGGAATTGTTTCGGACACGAAGTTTCTGCCGACAAAGTGAAACGTGCCGCCGATGCTTTGATTAAAACAGGATTGGTAAATCACGGCTGGAATTATATTAACATTGATGATTCCTGGCAATTTAACAGAGACGGAAAAGACCCGTCTTTCAAAGGGAAAATGCGTGATGAAAACGGTTATATTCTGACCAATTCCAAATTTCCGGATATGAAGGAATTAACCGATTACTTTCATTCAAAAGGTTTAAAAGCAGGAATCTATTCCTCTCCCGGACCCTGGACTTGTGGCGGTTGCGCAGGAAGCTACGGCTACGAAAAACAGGATGCCGAAAGCTACGCCAAATGGGGAATTGATTATCTGAAATACGACTGGTGCAGCTACGGTGGCGTGATTGACGGTTTGCCCGATAACGACCCGAATAAAGTTTCTTCCCTCAATTTTCAGGGTGGAGGAGATTTGGATAAAGGCGTAAAGCCATTTAAATTAATGGGAGATTTATTAAAAACCCAGCCTCGTGATATTGTGTATAATCTTTGCCAATACGGGATGGGCGATGTCTGGAAATGGGGAAATGATGCCGATGCGCAATCCTGGCGAACAACCAATGACATCACCGATACCTGGGCAAGTGTTAAAAATATTGCTTTGGCTCAGGATAAAGCCGCTCCTTATGCAAAACCCGGCAACTGGAACGACCCGGATATGTTGGTAGTAGGCGTCGTAGGTTGGGGAAATCCACATCAGAGCCGATTGAAACCGGACGAACAATATTTACATATCAGTCTTTGGAGCATTTTTTCTGCACCATTACTGATTGGCTGCGACCTAGAGAAACTGGATGATTTTACTTTAAATCTTTTAACGAATGATGAGGTCATTGCCGTAAATCAGGATACTCTGGGAAAACAGGGCGTTTGCCTACAGACCATTGGCGAATTGAAAATTTACGTAAAAGACCTTGAAGACGGCGGAAAAGCGGTGGCTTTTGCCAATTTCGGAAGGGAAAAAGTGGATATGTCTTACAAAGATTTCCGGCAGCTCGGGATTTCCGGTCGCCAAACCGTAAGAGATATCTGGAGACAGAAGGACATTGCAAAAATCAATACATCAAATCAGGCATTATCACTGGATATTCCTGCGCACGGTGTGGTTTATTATAAATTTATTTCATCAAATAATTAAATATGATTCAATTAAAATCAAAATATATTGCATTATCATTCCTGTTGGCGAGTACTTTTATTTCCGCCCAGAATCCTATTATTCAAACTCATTTTACACCAGATCCTGCACCGATGGTGTACAAAAACAAGATGTATGTCTACACCGGAGATGATATTCCCGGCTATGATTTTTATTATATGACGAAATGGAGAGTATATTCTTCTAATGATATGGTCAACTGGACCGACCACGGTTCTCCACTGTCACTGGAATCTTTCAGCTGGGCCCGTGACAGAGCCTGGGCAGCACAATGTATTGAACGTAACGGCAAATTCTATTGGTACATCTGCGTTCAGACCGTTGATAACAATATGGCGATTGGCGTTGCTGTATCCGACAGTCCGACAGGTCCTTTTAAAGATGCACTCGGAAAACCACTGGTGACAACAGGAACCTGGGATAATATCGACCCGACGGTTTTTATTGATGATGACGGACAAGCCTATCTGTATTGGGGAAACAGTAAATTATTTTACGTGAAACTCAACAAAGATATGGTTTCCTATGGTGGAAAAATCACCGAAATTCCGCAATCGGTGGAAGCTTTTGGCGGATTGAGACGTCCCGGAAGAAGTGATGAGGTTTTGCAGAAACAGGAACAGTTTAAAGATGTTTTTGTGGAAGGTCCTTGGTTCTACAAACGCAACAAGCAATATTATATGATGTATGCCGGAATGACCGACCGAACAGAATGTCTGTCTTATTCCATAAGCGATTCGCCAACCGGACCGTGGAAATATCAGGGAAAAATAATGACCGGCCAACCGACCAACAGTTTTACTAACCACGGCGGAATTATTGATTTCAAAGGTAAATCCTACCTGTTCTATCACACAGGATTATTGCCCGGCGCAGGAAGTTACGGAAGGTCGACATCTATTGAAGAATTCAAATACAATCAGGATGGAAGCATCCCGAAAATTGCAATGACTAAAGAGGGCGTAAATCCGTTTGCAACACTCAATCCCTATAAAAGAAACGAAGCGGAAACAATAGCCTGGTCAGAAAAATGCAGCACTTCCGAAAACAAAAAGACGGGAGTTTATGTTTCCGACACCAGAGTGGGAGGTTATATCAAAGTTCGTTCGGTGGATTTTGAAAAAGGCGCCTCTGAATTTTCAGCTTCAATTGCCGCAGGTGTTGACGGAGGGATTTTAGAAGTGAGATTAGATAAAGTAGACGGAAATAAAATTGCAGAGATTGAAGTTCCGAGAACCGGAGGTTGGGAAGAATTTAAAACCCTGACATCAAAAATTTCAGAATCGGTTTCCGGCGTTCACGATGTATATTTTGTCTTTAAAGGTAAAAACATTACAGCTGGAAGAGTGCTTTTCAATTTCGACCACTGGAGTTTTAAAAAAGAAATAAGATAAAAATTCCCCTCCTTTGGAGGGGTGGCGAAAAATCGTAGATTTTTTGACGGGGTGGTTTATTAGAATTACGTGATAAAAATAATACAGCTTATACAAGCGTTAGCGGCTTTGTGAAACTAAAGAAATATTTATAAAAAAACTTTGCGCACTTAGTGTTCAAAATCAAAAAGTTAAATATGAAAAAAACAATACTCAATCTCTGTTTAATAGCATATTCGGGAATATTATTCTCTCAGAATCCCATTATTCAGACCAATTATACGGCAGACCCGGCTCCGATGGTGTATAACGACAGGCTTTACGTCTACACCACTCACGATGAGGACGATTCCACCTGGTTTGTAATGAACGACTGGAAGGTCTATTCCACCAACGATATGGTGAATTGGACCGACCACGGAAGTATTCTGAGCTATAAAGATTTCGATTGGGCAAAACGAGATGCCTGGGCTGCGCAATGCGTGGAAAGGAATGGTAAATTTTTTATGTATGTTCCGATGTGGTCCAAAACCAACAACAAAGGAGCGATCGGTGTTGCGGTGGGTGACAGTCCGTTTGGACCATTCCACGACCCGCTTGGAAAACCATTGGTCCAGAGTGAATGGGGTGATATTGACCCGACGGTTTTTATTGATGACGACGGTCAAGCCTATATGTATTGGGGAAATCCGAAACTTAAAATGGTTAAGCTCAATCAGGATATGATTTCCTATTCCGGCGATATTGTGGAAGTGCCAATGACCGCAGAATCTTTCGGAAAAAGGGACGGAAAAGAAAACCCTGAAAGACCTACAAAATACGAAGAAGGACCTTGGCTGTACAAAAGAAAAAATCTGTATTATCTGTTCTGGCCGGGCGGTCCGCTCCCTGAATTCATCGGATATTCCACCAGCAAAAGTGCACAGGGACCGTGGAAATACGGCGGAATCGTAATGCCAACCGAAGAAAAATCTTTTACCAACCATCCCGGAATTGTTGATTTCAGAGGGAAAACCTATTTCTTTTATCACAATGGCGCTTTGCCAGGAGGAAGCGGGTTCACAAGGTCGGTGAGTGTGGAAGAACTTAATTTTAATAAAGACGGTTCTATTTCTCCTATCAAAATGACGAATGGAATTACCAAAGCCATTGCAACCATTAATCCTTATGCTTTTAATCAGGCGGAAATGATTGCGTGGTCGGAAAATGTAAAATCTTATCAGAACAAAGAAGCAGGCGTCTTTATCAAAGCTAAAAAAAGTGGCGCTTACACCAGTGTGAAAAATGTGGATTTTGGTAAAAAAGGAGCATCAGCATTTTCGGCCAGAGTTGGAACGACACACAACAGCGATGTGACGATGGATGTCCATTTGGACAGTATTAGCGGACCTATTATTGCCACGGTAAAAGTTCCGTTGACCGGCGGAGACGACCGTTGGGAAACCGTGAAAACTGAAGTAAAGGAAAAAATTTCCGGCGTTCACGATGTGTATTTTGTATGTAATGGAAAAGCAGCAAAGGATATTATGTTTTTCGATTATTGGACTTTTCTTGAAAATAATTAATTATGATTAAATTTTTTTTTAAACTATCACTCGCCTTTAGTATTCTCATTATGAATACTGTTTTTGCACAGGTTGCAGAAATCTCCAGTCCTGACGGAAAATTGAAATTGAATGTCTTTTCAGAGAATGGAAAAGCACTCTATAATGTTACTTTTCAAGGGAAAGCTATGCTTGATAAATCTCCATTGGGCTTAGTCACCAATGAATCTGATTTCTCTAAAAATTTAAAATTCATTGACAGCAAAAAAGATAAAATTTCCAAAAATTACACCAACGAAAAAATCAAAAAATCACAGGTTACTTATACGGCTAATACTCTGACAGTCAATTTTACCAATGCAGATAACTTCGATATCGGGATTGAATTTCGGGTGAGCGATAATAATGTCGCATTCAGATATGAGATTCAGCCGATGAAAGACCGTTTGAGCGCAGTTGTACAATCGGAAATTACGGGTTACAGATTTCCGTCTCAAACTACAACTTTCCTTTCTCCGATGATGAAGCCGATGACAGGTTTTGCCAGAACCGCTCCAAGCTACGAAAGCGGTTACAAAGCTGATGCGGAATTAGGAACAAAAGCCGATTATGGTTACGTTTTCCCTGGACTATTTCATATTGGAAATGACGGCTGGATTTTATTGTCCGAAACAGGAGTAAACAGTTTGTACTGCGCTTCTCATTTGGATACGACTTCAGAAAAAAATCTTTATCAGGTTGCTTATCCGAATATGGCTGAAAATAACGGTTTCGGAAGTACCGGAGCTGCCATTTCACTTCCCGGAAAAACACCTTGGAGAACTATCACCATTGGAGATTCTCTGAAACCGATTGTTGAAACGACGATTCCTTTTGATGTCGTAGAACCAATGTATGAACCTTCACAAAAATACACTTTCGGAAAATCGACCTGGAGCTGGATTTTGTGGCAGGACAACAGTATGAATTATGAAGACCAGAGTCTCTTTATCGATTTAGCATCAAAACTCGGTTATGAATACATTTTGATTGATGCACTTTGGGACAAAAATATCGGAAAAGAGCGAATGAAAGACCTCATTCAGTATGCCAAATCCAAAAATGTTGAGGTATTGCTTTGGTATAATTCCAACGGTGCTGCGAACGACGCGCCGATGGGACCGAGAAATAAAATGAGCTCATCCATCGAACGAAAAAAGGAAATGAAATGGCTGAAAGATATCGGTGTAAGAGGTCTAAAAGTCGATTTCTTTGGTGGTGACAAGCAGGAAACGATGCGTCTTTATGAAGATATTCTTTCCGATGCTAATGATTTTGGATTAAAAATTATTTTCCACGGGGCAACTTTACCGAGAGGCTGGGAAGTAATGTACCCGAATTATGCAGGAAGCGAAGCTGTTTTAGCTTCGGAAATGCTTTATTTTTCAGAAGACGTCCGCAAACAGGAAGCTTTTTTCGCAACATTACATCCATTCATCAGAAATACGGTCGGAAGTATGGAGTTTGGCGGAACTTTCCTGAATAAATATTTAACAAAATCCAATAAGGATAAAAATAAAAGATATACCACCGATGGTTTCCAGTTGGCAACGGCCGTTCTGTTTCAAAATCCGGTTCAGATGTTTGGAGTAATGCCGAATAACCTGAGCGACGCACCGAAATTCCAGCTCGATTTTATGAAAGAAATCCCGACGCTTTGGGACGAAACGGTGTTCATCGACGGATACCCCGGGAAATATTCTGTGATTGCCAGAAGACATCAGAATCAATGGTATGTTGCAGGAATTAATGCAGAAAAAACGGTTAAAAAACTGAAAATCAATCTTCCGATGTTCACTGGAAAAACGTTAAAATTAATCAGCGACGATGTACAGGGAAATTCGTCAGAAAAAGAAGTGAAACTCAATGCGAAGGGTGATTTTAATATTGAAATTCAGCCGAACGGAGGATTTGTTTTAAGAAATTAATGGTCTTTAAACCTTTGAGATAAAAAATATAAAAAAATGCATTTCAAAAGCTTGTATATCTTCATCATTTCGGGATTTTTGGTTTCCTGTTCTCCTTCACGCAGTCTGGAAAAGCAATCATCCAAAGACCGTTGGCTCACCACGTGGGCAACTGCTCCTCAATTGGTGGAACCTAATAATCTTCCTCCGGAACCGGGACTTTCAGGGAATACTCTTCGTCAGATTGTCCGTGTATCTGTGGGCGGGGAAAAAGTACGATTGCGCTTTTCCAATCGTTACTCTACAGATAGTCTTGCAGTAAAATCCGTTTCTATTGCCGTGTCTTCCGATAGCTGCAATGTGAATGCATCCACCATAAAATTATTAACATTTGATAAGAAAAACGATTTTAAAATTGCTCCCGGAGCTGATATTTATTCCGATGAACTAAACTTTGATCTGAAATCTAATTCCCTTTTGGCTATTACGATTTCTTACGCAAAAGTAACTCAATCCATCACCGGGCATCCCGGCTCAAGAACAACATCTTTTATTGTTAAAGGTGAGCAAAGCAATGTTGCCGCATTTAAAAATCCTGTAAAAACGGATCATTGGTATTCGCTTTTTAATATTGATGTTAAGACTGCGAAACCCTCGTATGCGGTTGCCATTATGGGAAATTCCATTACAGACGGCAGAGGATCGGGAACCAATAGACAAAACCGTTGGCCGGATATTCTTTCGCAGCGGTTATTGGCTAATCCATACACTCGCAATGTAAGTGTCCTTAATTTCGGGATCGGCGGGAATTGTGTCGTACGCGGTGGTTTAGGGCCAACAGCACTCAATCGTTTCGATTATAACATCCTCAATCAGCAGGGCGTAAAATGGCTTATCATTCTGGAGGGCGTGAATGACCTGGGAGGAACAAGAGATGCTGAAGATGCTTCCAAAAGAGCAGATGAACTGATTGCGGCTTATCAAATGATGATCGACAAAGCACATGCTAACGGAATCAAAGTGTACGGAGCAACAATTCTACCTTTCGCAAAGTCGTTTTATGATAAACCTTTCCGTATCGAGGCCTGGAAAAAAGTAAACGACTGGATCAGGAACAGTGGAAAATATGATGCTGTCATCGATTTTGCAAAACATATGCAAGGTGAAAATCCGGAGGTCATCTTAAACAATATGCACGATCATGATTTCCTTCATCCCAATGAAGCAGGCTACAGGAGAATGGGAGAATTTGTCGATCTGAACTTATTTAAAAATTAAAATCAAAAAAGATATACTATGAATTTTACAAAAAACATTTCGTTGTTCCTTACGTTGTTGTCTATATTTTTTGTAAAAGCAGCCGACCCTTTTATTTCTTTTACTAAAACGGAAAACTCGGTGGTATTGAAAGAGCGTAATTCAGGTTTGATGCTGTTTTCGGATAGCGATTCGGATAAAGGAATTCTGCGTGCGGTTACGAATCTTCAATCTGATTTTCAGAAAGTAACGGGGGTTCAGCCTACTCTTATTTCCCAAAGTTCCGGAGCGAGCGGAATGCTCATCATTATTGGTGAAGCCGGGAAAAGCAAAACCATTGATGCTTTAATCAAAGCTAAAAAAATTGATGGAAATTCAATCAAAGGAAAAAATGAAAAATATATCATTCAAAATATCAGCAATCCGTTTCCCGGCGTTTCCGAAGCGATTGTGATTGCAGGAAGCGACAAACGCGGAACGATTTACGGAATTTATGAAATGTCGCAGCAGATTGGCGTTTCACCTTGGTATTATTGGGCAGATGTTCCGGTTGAGAAAAAAGAAAATCTATATTTTAAAAAAGGAATTTACACTGATGGAGAACCTGCGGTGGAATATCGCGGAATTTTCCTGAATGATGAAGAACCTTCGCTGGGAAGTTGGGCAAGAGCAACGTTTGGAGGAATTAATTCTAAATTTTACGAAAAAGTTTTTGAATTGATTTTACGAATGAAAGGCAATTATATCTGGCCTGCAATGTGGGGAAAAGCGTTTTATGACGATGATGTTTTGAACGGACCTTTAGCCAACGAAATGGGAATCATTATGGGAACCTCACACCACGAACCGATGGCTCAGGCTCAAACCGATTGGCATAGATACATCAAGAAAAATAATCTGCCGAATGTTTGGGATTATTCTAAAAATGAGAAAGTTTTACAGGAATTCTGGAAATTGGGGCTGGAAAGAAGCAAAAACTGGGAAAAACTAGTCACAGTCGGAATGCGCGGCGACGGCGACGAAGCCATGGGAGAGGGAACTAATATTTCTTTACTTGAAAAAATTGTGAAAGACCAGCGGAAAATTATTACTGATGTAACAGGCAAAAAAGCAGAGAAAACGCCTCAGGTTTGGGCTTTGTACAAAGAAGTTCAATATTATTATGACAAAGGAATGCGGGTTCCGGACGATGTGATTTTATTGTTTTGTGATGACAACTGGGGCAACGTGCGAAAACTTCCGGACCTTTCAAAACCTTTACACAAAGGCGGTTACGGTATGTATTACCATTTCGATTATGTAGGCGGACCGAGAAATTCAAAATGGATCAATATCAGTCCGATTCAGAGAGTTTGGGAGCAGATGAATCTTTCTTATGAACATAAAGTGGATAAGGTTTGGGTCGTCAATGTAGGAGATTTGAAACCGATGGAATTCCCAATCAGCTTTTTCCTGGAAATGGCTTGGAATCCGAAACAATTCAATTCGAAAAATCTTTTGAAATACACTGAAAAATGGTCAGCACAGCAATTTGGTGAAAAATATGCTAAGGAAATAGCAAGAATGATCAACCTTTATTCGAAATACAACCGTCGTGTAACGCCTGAAACACTGTGTAGCAATTTGTACGAAATGTATTATGCGGTGGCAAAAAACAAAGAATTGGCAGCTAAAAAAGATATTGAAGCTAATGTCTATGCCGATAAAGTCAAAGAATGTTTTGACAGAAATGCTTATCTCGATAATCAGTATAACAACGTCATTGCAGGCGGAAAATGGCAGCATATGATGGACCAGATGAAGATAGGTTACAAAGCCTGGTTTGACGGAAAAGAAAATATAATGCCTGAAGTTACCCGTGTTTCTGAGTCTGAAGTTCTGAAAGAAAAAGTATTTCAGGAGAAAGACGGTTATGTTTCCATAGAAGCGGAAAATTTTGCAAGAATGAAAAATTCGGACCGAATCCATTGGGAAGTGATTCCAGATTTCGGGAAAACTAAATCCGGCGTGACGACCTTTCCACAAAATGTCTATCCAAAATCTGATGAAAATCTCTATCTGGAATATGATATAAATTTTGAATCAAAAGGTGAATTTGAAGTCCAGTTGTTATTAGCCCCGACTTTGAATTTCAATCATAATAAAGGATTGCGTTATGAGATTTCTTTTGATGGTGAAACTCCGCAGATTGTCAATTTCAATGGTCATTACAGAGGAGAGTTAGGAAGATGGCAGTCCGAACATATTATTAAATCTATAACGAAACACCAGATTTCCCAACCTGGAAAACATACGTTACGATTCAGAGTGCTTGAGCCGGGAATCGTACTGGAAAAAATATTGATCAATACGGGAGGTTTACAGCCTTCTTATCTGGGTGCACCGGAAAGTGAAATTTCAGGAAAATAATTATTCTTCATTTTTAAAATTTAAAATTAATAACCACTCAAAGACAATTCTTTGAGTGGTTTTTTTATTTTGTATCCGTTATAATTTCTTTTTTTAATTTTTGAAGACTATTTCGGGGAATCTGAAGTAGATTTTCAGATTAAATTTGCACTTAAATCAATAAAAAATGATGATATTTTTAGATTTTTTAGAATAAATATTGGTTTTTTTGATGTATTTGTATAAATACTTATCATAATCTATGATTGCACAGTAAATACACTTTTAAATTTTCATTTTTAGAATACGCTTTTAAATCGATATTTCAATATTGCATAATCATTAACATAATGATAACATAATCATAATTAATTCAAATTTAAATTATTCTGTTAGATAATAATTTCTAAAAATATTGAGAATTTTAGTGGTTTTAGTATTGTTTGATTGTGTTATTTATTATATTAGTGTTAAAATAACACTTAATAATTTAGTTAATATGAAAGCAAAGATTTACTCTTTCCGATAATCCGAGGCAGGATTAAACAAAAATAAAAATCAGTTCGAAACTTATTTTTAACTCCTTTTACAACAATTTTTCATTCTCTCTACAAAGATGCTTTCCAAAACAGCATCCGGTCATTCTTATGCCTTATCTGAAAAAATAAAAATTCAAAAACTATTGTAAAAATCTTTAAGCTATGAAAAAAACTATTTTAAAATCACTTGGCCAATTTGCCTTTATTGCAATGGCATTTCTAAGTTTTTTGGTAGAAGCGCAAACACCAAAAGTCCGTATCGACAACACTACACCCAGACAGAAAATCACAGGTTTCGGTGGTTTCGTTTGCAGTCCGCAGTTCGCCTACGACCATATGAGCCCTGCCGAAATAGAAAAAATGTGGGGAACAAATAGTGAAGCTGGATACAATATTATGCGACTGTATATTCCTACTACAAAAGCAAATTGGAGCGCCGCTTTAGCCACTGCACAAAAAGCACAGTCTCTAGGCCTGATTATCTTTGCAAGTCCGTGGTCGCCACCCGCCGAATGGAAAACTAATGGAAATGACGCAGGAACCTATAATGGTGTTGAAGGTTTTTTGAAAGAAGAAAATTATGCCGATTTTGCTAATTACCTTAATGAATTTGTGGTTTACCTAAGGAATAATGGGGTGGAACTGTATGCTATATCTCTACAGAATGAGCCGGATTATGTGGTCACCTATGCCGGGTGTTCCTATACACCTGCCCAGATAACAAACTTCTTAAAGAATTATTCGGATGTCATCACCTGCAGAATTATTGCTCCCGAAACTGTAGGAATGTCAAATAATTATGCTAATGCTCTTCTTGCGACGGACGTATTACCAAAATTTGAAATCTACGCAGGACATCAGTACGGTGGGATTGGTTCTACATACAAAGGATTTTTGAATACGGATAAGGAAATCTGGATGACCGAATTTCTGATCAACTGGAATTCCAATGGCGGTTCCAGAAACTTTTCCTGGAGTACTGATGCGTTTGACTTTGCAAAAAGTGTCAATGATGTTATGGTAGGCGGAGGAAATGCCTGGATTCATTATGCTACAAAAAGATATTATGGAATGATGGGAGACGGTCAATTCGGAACAGTAGCTGGAGAAATGACGAAAAGAGGATATATACTTTCTCATTTTGCAAAATACACCACAGGTTCCAGAAGACTCGATGCGATATGGAGTGATCAAGGCTCTATGCAGGGTTCAGCTTACATCAATGACTCGGGTGATAAAGTTACGCTGATGGTTTTCAATTCTTCAGCTAATACTTATAACCTAAAAGTAGATTTGCCGTTTTACACCACTTCCGCACAGAAAATTCTTACCAATGAAACAACCAATATGGTTTCTTCCAACCTTAATTTCACTGAGACATTTCGGCCGACCATACAGGTCAATCCTTCCAGTTTCATAACTTTTGTTTTTAATAAAAGTAATATCAGAGAAGTTTCCAATATGACGGGCCAGGATATTAATTATACTAAAATTGAAAGTCAAACGGTTACAAATCCTGCTTTTGGTACAGCTTATCAATTGAGTGGCAAAACAGCGACTTTGTATAATTCTACACCTTTGATCAGTTCCAATATGAATGATGCGAACGGCTATGTCAGCCTGGACGACAGATATAATAAATTGGTTTTCCACGTGAATAGTTATACAACAAGCAATCTGCCAACATCATCCAACACGACTTTATATTATGTTGACAATGCAGGTGTTGTGAAATCTTATAATTATGGAACAGTTAACTTGCCATCGTCCGGTTCGTCCAATTTCGATTTGACATTCGATATCTCCAGAGCAGTTCTTACAACCGGCTGCAAAGGAATTATTGGACTTAGAAATGGTAATTTCAGTTCTGTATTGACATTCAATTTTGGTGATGTCTATTTTGCAATTTCGAATGAAAAGGCAATGAAGTTTGCCGGTGTTTATTCAGATGGAGATAGCAACCTGATGGATGTTTATGAAAATACATATTACACGTCATTGGATTTTACCAGTGTAACAGCAATCAATACTTCAGCTAACTGGAAAAGTAAAATGGCGAATAGTAACAGTATTTTTTATGTTAATTCAGGTTCAGGCTTTATAAATTCCAAAGCTGCCAACTCAAATGTAGTTTCAGGAACTGTTGCTGCATCATTGGAATTATCCGATCAGGGCGGTGACTTTAATGCACCTTTCGCTTTCACTGCAACAGCCGCATCGTATACAAAAACATTGAATGGATATGCCGTGATTGTATTGCCATTTGAAGCTAATGTTCCGGTTGGTGTACAGGCTTACAATATGCTGCCTTCGTCATCAAAAGTTTTATGCACCAGTGTTCCGAATGGAAAAATTCCTGCTAATAAACCAGTGCTGATTAATGGAAACGGAACGTTTACTTTCACAGGATCAGGATCTGTTTCTACACCAAAAGCGATTGTTTCTAATCAGTTCAATGCAGACTATAGCACGGTAAAAGCTTACACAGGAGGATATGTTCTCAAAACAGTTGGGGGAGTTACAGGATTCTATAAAATAAGCAATGGAAGCGAAACTGTTGCGGCGTTTAGCGCATATATTTCTGAAGAAAATGCTTATTCTGCTTCACTTCTGCCATTGGAGTTTGAAACACTTGCGGCTCAGGATATATCTGATTCCAAATTGCAGCTTTATCCAAATCCTGCTAAAAACGAGATTTTTGTTAATTGGAAATCGTCCGATGCAGCTTATTCGATTTTTGATGCTAAAGGAAGCCTGATCTCACATCAATCGAAACTTGTCGGTGGTAAAAATAGAATTGATATTTCTAAATTTACTTCCGGAGTATATTTTATTGAAATATACGAAGCAGGGAAAAGCATCAGAACGAAATTTATTAAACAATAATTATCATATTTTCAAATCAAATTTTATTAAAAGTCACCCTTTTATTATGGTGACTTTTTTTAATTAATATAAGCTAAAAACCTATTTTTTCGAATAAAAATATAGATCAGTAGCCAAGCTGTAATTATTATTATCTTAAATTAAGTGTTATTTATACATTTATTAGAAATAGAATCTTATATTTGTTAATAATCAATATCGAATGTCAGTCTTTGAAATCAATCTGATATTTTAAATCAATTATAATGAAAAGAATCCTGTTTTCCTTATCCATTTTCATTTGCGCAATCTCATCCGCACAGAATTTCAAATATCCGTTCCAGAACCCCAAACTTCCAGTCGAGCAGAGAATTGAAAATCTTCTCGGATTATTAACAGTTGATGAAAAAATCGGAATGATGATGGACAATTCCAAAGCAGTTCCGAGGTTGGATATTCCCGGTTACGGTTGGTGGAACGAGGCGCTTCACGGTGTTGCAAGAGCAGGAACAGCAACGGTTTTTCCTCAAGCTATCGGAATGGCGGCAACCTGGGACGTTCCGGAACATCTCAAAACGTTTGAAATGATTTCCGATGAAGCCAGAGCAAAATATAATAGATCTTTTGATGAATCTCAAAAAACCGGACGTTACGAAGGCTTAACATTCTGGACACCAAATATCAATATTTTCCGCGATCCCAGATGGGGAAGAGGTCAGGAAACCTATGGTGAAGACCCGTATCTGACTTCTGTTTTAGGTGTTGCTGCGGTAAAAGGTTTGCAGGGAAACGATCCGAAATATTTTAAAACGCATGCTTGCGCCAAACACTTCGCCGTTCACAGCGGCCCGGAATGGAACCGTCATTCTTACAACGCCGAAGTTTCAAAACGAGATTTGTACGAAACCTATCTTCCGGCTTTCAAAGCATTGGTTCTGGAAGGAAATGTAAGGGAAGTGATGTGCGCTTACAATGCGTTCGACGGCCAGCCTTGTTGTGCTAACAATACTTTATTAACTGAAATTCTTCGCGGAAAATGGAACTATGATGGGATGGTAGTTTCCGATTGCTGGGCTTTGGCAGATTTCTACCAGAAACAATATCACGGAACGCATCCTGACGAAAAAAGTACCGCCGCAGATGCTCTGAAACATTCGACAGATTTAGAGTGTGGCGATACTTATAATAACTTAAACAAATCTCTCGCAAGCGGATTAATTACCGAAAAAGACCTCGATATTTCGATGCGAAGAATTCTGAAGGGCTGGTTTGAGTTGGGAATGCTGGATCCGAAGTCTTCCGTTCACTGGAACTCAATTCCATATTCTGTTGTGGATTCTGAAGAGCATAAAAAGCAGGCTTTAAAAATGGCTCAGAAATCTATTGTTCTGATGAAAAACGAGAAGAATATTTTGCCTTTAAATAAAAATATTAAAAAAATCGCTGTTGTCGGTCCAAATGCGGATGACGGACTGATGCAGCTGGGAAATTATAACGGAACACCTTCTTCCATCGTAACGATTTTGGACGGAATCAAAACCAAATTTCCAAACGCAGAAATTATTTATGAAAAGGGAAGTGAAGTTGCCGATCCATCATCCAGAACTTCGCTTTACCAAAACTTTTTAAGCCAGAAAAACGGTGAAAAAGGAATGAAAGTAGCGTTTTTCAACAATAATGAATTTAAAGGAAATCCGGCTAATATTTCAGTTAATAAGGCAGGAATTAACTACAACAGCTTTGGCGGAACCCAGCTTGCCCCGAACGTTGGAAGGGAAAATACTTCGGCGATTATTTCCGGCATTTTCAAAAGTCCTTACACCGGTGATGTTATTCTTTCGCCTTCAACATCCGATGTTTACACACTTTTTGTTGATGGAAAAGAAATTGCCACGAGAAAAGGCCCCGATGCCAGACATCCTTCAGAATTTCCTGTGAAAATGGAAAAAGGAAAAGAATATCTGATAGAATTACGTCACACCCAAAAAGGAAAATATGTAAGCATCACATTTGACGTGTACAGAAAAGATCCTGTCAATTTCACTGCGGTTAGGGAAAAAGTGAAAGATGCGGACGTGATTGTTTTTGCGGGCGGACTTTCTCCAAGTCTGGAAGGCGAAGAAATGATGGTGAATGCAGAAGGTTTCAAAGGCGGCGATAAAACGTCTATCGATCTACCAAGAGTTCAACGCGAATTGCTGGCTGAACTAAGGAAAACAGGAAAACCTGTGGTTTTTGTCCTTTGTACAGGAAGTTCATTAGGTTTGGAACAGGATGAAAAAAATTATGATGCGTTGATTAACGCTTGGTATGGCGGACAATCTGGCGGAACTGCGGTTGCAGATGTTTTGGCGGGAGATTATAATCCGTCCGGAAGATTGCCGATTACATTTTACAAAAACCTGGAACAACTTGATAATAATTTGTCTAAAACCAGCAAACACCAAGGTTTTGAAAACTACGATATGGTCGGAAGAACCTACCGTTATATGACTGAAAAACCGTTGTACGCTTTCGGACACGGGTTAAGCTATTCAAAATTTGTTTACGGAAATGCTAAACTGAACAAAAACACCATCAATGCTAATGAAAATCTGACGATTATAGTTCCAGTTACCAATAATTCTGAAAGAGATGGAGAAGAAGTGATCCAGGTTTATGTGAAAAGAAATAATGATGCTTCAGCCCCTGTAAAGACTTTGAGAGCTTTCGAAAGAGTTTTGATTAAATCTAAGGAAACAAAATATGTTCAATTAACTGTTTCTAAAGATTCATTTAAATTTTATGATGAAAAAGTAGATGATTTGGCTCCGAAAGCAGGAGATTACACCATTTTATACGGCGGAACTTCCGATGAATCCGGATTGAAAAGTCTTGAATTGAAAGTAAATTAAACTCTTACAATTAAAATTTATATATAAAGTCAGTTTAAAAATATAGTATTAGAGATGTCACACTGAGCGGAGTCGAAGTGTCTCTGCGATAAAAACCAATCAATGAAAACAAAAACCAAAATATTCACAGCCGCTATTTCGCTAAGTGTTGCATTTTTTTCAGCCCAAAATAAAACTATTAAAACCCATTTCCTCGATTTGGACGGAACTTCTACCAACATCAAAATTCAGCCGACGATGTATGGAATATTCTTCGAAGACATCAACTTTGCGGCAGATGGAGGATTGTATGCGGAACTCATTAAAAACCGCAGCTTCGAGTTCGACGAACCTTTGACAGGCTGGAAACAACCCAATACAAAAACATTGTCTCCCAATTTAGATTCCGGTTTTTTAACAATTATAACTGACAAATCTAAAACCAATAAAAACTACGCAAGAATCACGGTCTGGAATGATAAAAATTATATTCTTGAGAACGAAGGTTTCAGAGGAATTGGTTTGCATCAAGGGGAGAAATATGACTTAAATTTCAATTTAGAAAACATTTCAGGCAATATTTCTGCCATCAATACAAGCCTGATTGATGAAAACGGAACAGTGATTTCTTCAGTTTCTACAATCATCAAAGGAGGAGGCTGGCAAAAATACAATGCTGTTTTCTCATCTTCCAAAACTGTTGAAAAAGCAAAGCTTCAAATCACTTTTACTGGAAAAGGTGTTGTGAATATGGATATGATTTCACTGTTTCCTCAAGATACTTGGAAAGGCAGAAAAGGAGGCTTGAGAAAAGATTTGGTTCAAAAATTATATGATTTACAGCCGGGATTTTTACGTTTTCCGGGCGGCTGTATTGTCGAAGGAAGAACTTTGGCAGAACGTTATCAATGGAAAAAAACAATTGGTAAAGTAGAAGACCGCGAAAATTTGATTAATAAATGGAACAATGGATTTGCCCACCGTCTTACTCCCGATTATTGGCAGTCTTTCGGACTTGGCTTTTTTGAATATTTCCAATTGGCGGAAGATTTAGGCGCAGAACCACTTCCGATTCTCAGCTGCGGAATGGCTTGCCAGTTCAATACAGCCGAACTTGTAAAAATGGAGGATTTGGATCCTTACGTTCAGGATGCTTTGGATTTGATTGAATTTGCAAACGGCGATTCCAACACGAAATGGGGAAAAATTCGTACAGAAATGGGACATCCGAAAACCTTTAATATGAAATTCATCGGCGTTGGAAATGAACAATGGGGAGCGGATTATATCGAACGTTACAAAGTTTTTGAAAAAGCGATTCACGCCAAATATCCCGATATCAAAATCATTTCCGGAAGCGGCCCGTCTCCCGATGGCGAATTTTTCGATTATGGCTGGAAAGAGCTTAAAAAACTGAATGCACAGCTTGTTGACGAACATTATTACAATTCCCCGGAATGGTTTTTAAAAAATGCAGATCGATACGATAAATACGATCGAAGAGGACCAAAAGTTTTCGCCGGAGAATATGCCGCGCAATCGGTTGGCGTTGTAAAACCTGACAATAAAAATAACTGGTTGACCGCACTTTCAGAAGCTGCTTTTATGACCGGATTGGAGCGCAACGCAGATGTTGTGACAATGACTTCCTACGCACCGCTTTTCGCCCACGCAGAAGGCTGGCAATGGACGCCGGATTTAATTTGGTTCAATAATTTAAAATCTTACGCTACTCCAAATTATTATGTTCAGAAATTATTCTCCAACAACAAAGGAACAGATTTAATTAAAATCTCCGAAAACGGAAAACCATTGAAAGGCGAGAATAATCTTTATGCATCGGCAGTTCGTGACCTTAAAAAAGAAGAAATCATTATTAAAATTGTTAATGCTAATCCTCAGGAAACCTTAGTTGAAATCAACCCGAAAAATAGTAAAATTGGTAGTCAAATGACCAAAATTGTACTGACTTCCGCAGGACTTTCCGATGAAAATAATTTCCAATCAGAAACCATTACACCAAAAGAGGAAACACAGGCCATTAAAAAAGGAAAGATTTCTGTTGAAATTCCGGCAAATTCTTTAGTTATTTTGAAAATAAAATAGCTTCAAAATACCATAAATAAAGGAAAAATTAAAATTAAGTGTAAATATTACATTTATTTAAAATAGAATCTTATATTTGTTTTTAGCTCTTAAACAGAAAACCGGAGAATTCTTTAAGGTAAATGAAAACTTAATGAAAAATCTTTGTAGAATGTAATCCATTGCATCAGTTATTTTAAAAAGAGCTAAAAACAATAATCAAAATAAATCACTTTCGTTAATGAAAAAGTACGTTATCGGCTTAGACTACGGAACAGACTCTGTTCGGGCCGTTTTGATTGATACGGAAAATGGGGCAGAACTGGCAACTTCCGTAAGCTATTACCAAAGATGGAAAGAAGGAAAGTTCTGCAAGCCGGAAGAAAACCAATTTCGTCAGCATCCGCTCGACCATATTGAAGGTTTGGAAAAAACAATTTCAACCGTTGTCAAGGAAAGTGGCGTTGCACCCGAAAATATCGTCAGCATTTGTATTGATACGACAGGTTCGTCACCGCTTCCTGTGAATAAGGATGGAATTGCCTTATCACTTTTGCCTGAATTTTCAGAAAATCCTAATGCAATGATGGTGTTGTGGAAAGACCATACTTCCATCAACGAAGCTGAAGAAATCAATCAACTAGCGAGAAACTGGGGTGGTGAAGATTATACAAAATTTGAAGGCGGAATCTATTCTTCCGAATGGTTTTGGGCAAAAATTCTCCATATCAACAGAGAAGATGAAGCGGTGAAAAATGCGGCGTACAGCTGGATGGAGCATTGTGATTACCTTACATTTTTGCTTTCCGACAACGCGGATTTAGCGTCTTTTAAAAGAAGCCGTTGTGCAGCGGGTCATAAAGCAATGTGGCACGAATCGTGGGACGGACTTCCTTCCAAAGAGTTTCTCGGTCAGCTGGATTCTTCACTGGCAGAACTTCGTGACAGGCTGTACGATAAAACCTACACGTCAGATGAAGTTGCCGGAAATCTGAATAAAGAATGGGCAACAAAATTAGGTTTGACAACGAATACGGTAATTGCTGTCGGAACTTTCGACGCTCATTCCGGAGCGGTGGGAGCAAAAGTAGAGGAGAATACACTAATTAGAATTATGGGAACGTCAACCTGCGATATTATGGTGGCTCCCAACGAAATCATCGGCGACAAAACGGTTAAAGGAATCTGCGGACAGGTCGATGGTTCCGTGATTCCGGGATTGATGGGATTAGAAGCGGGGCAATCTGCATTTGGTGATGTTTTGGCGTGGTACAAAGATATTCTGACTTGGCCGACAAACAATATTCTGATGAATTCCAATGTCATTGATGAAAATCAAAAGCAGTTGCTGAAAGAAGAGATAGAGAACAATCTTATTCGCAATTTAACGCAGGAAGCAGAAAAGATTCCACTTTCAGAGGTAGTTCCCGTTGCCTTGGATTGGATTAACGGACGAAGAACTCCCGATGCCAATCAGGAACTGAAAATGGCGATCAGCAACCTTTCCTTGGGGACAAAAGCACCGCATATTTTCAAAGCTTTGATGAATGCGATTTGCTTTGGAGCCAAAAAAATCGTTGGCCGTTTTGAAGAAGAAGGCGTAAAAATCGAAAAAGTAATCGGAATTGGTGGCGTTGCCAGAAAATCACCTTTCATAATGCAGACTTTGGCCAACGTTCTTAATATGCCGATTGTTGTTGCAGCTTCAGACCAGGCTCCGGCTTTGGGAGCAGCCATTTATGCGGCCGTTGCAGCAGGAATTTACTCGACTGTTCAGGAAGCCAGCCAAAAAATGGGCTCCGATTTCGAAGCAGAATATTTCCCACAGGCTGAAAAGGTAGAAAAATATGCAGAATTTATGAAACAGTATCAGGTTCTCGCAGATTTCACAGAAAATAACATCAAATCAAAAAAAAAGTTGACGGTTGACAGTTTATAATTGATAGAAGTTAAAGCAGAAAAGCTCCGTAGGAGCGCCCTGTTAATAGCAAATATGTAAATATTATCATCACAAAAAGAGCCTCGTAGAGGCGGCCTGTTAAATATTTACATTAAGTGAAAAACCACCAACCATCAACCAAAAACTAACAACCAAAATAATTATGGCAGCTTTATCCGTCTGTAGTTTATCCTGAGCTTGTCGAAGGGCTCCCGCTTTTTTGTTCCGCTATGCTACACAAAAAGAGCTCCGCTCAAGCCGGGCTGCAGATTCAGCGTCAAATAGGAGAAGATAATAACCCGGACGTTTGTCATCTAAGCAAGCTTTGTAGAGATTCCTATGGAATGACAAGCGAAAGTTTAAAAACAAAAAAATGAGCATCTATAAAGAATTAAAACGAGAATGTTACGAAGCCAATATGCAGCTCGATGCGTTGAAGCTGGTCGTTTACACATTCGGAAACGTAAGCGCCGTTGAGCGCGACAAAGGAATCTTTGCCATCAAACCAAGCGGCGTTCCTTACGAGATTTTAAAGCCTGAAGACATTGTAATTTTAGATTACGATGCCAATGTGGTGGAAGGAAATTTAAGACCGTCTTCCGATACCAAAACCCACGCTTATCTCTACAAAAACTGGGAAAAAATCGGGGGAATCTCACATACACACGCCATCTATTCCGTAGCTTGGGCACAGGCGCAATTAGATATTCCAATTTTTGGAACGACCCACGCAGACCATCTGACAACAGATATTCCTTGCGCACCGCCGATGCACGATGATTTAATCGAGGGCAATTATGAATACAACACCGGAATCCAGATTCTCGACTGTTTTAAGGAAAAAAACTTGTCTTACGAAGAAGTGGAAATGGTACTCATCGGAAATCACGGACCGTTCACTTGGGGAAAAAATGCAGACAAAGCGGTTTACAACAGCAAAGTCCTCGAAACCATCGCTGAAATGGCTTATCTCACAAGGCAAATTAATCCGAACGCACCACGTTTGAAAGATTCATTAATCAAAAAACATTACGAACGGAAACACGGCAAAAACGCCTATTACGGTCAGTAATTAGCTTAAGCCTGATGCTGCTTTTTAATATTATAAACCTCATAGGTTTTTAAAACCTATGAGGTTTGATAAAAAATATCAGAATCCGAAGGATTCAATATCAATAGCCGTAGGTGAAACCTATGGAAAAACGAAAAATCAATTATCAATTATAAATCATCATTTATAAAATATGTTAACACCTCTCAATACGAAAGAAATCTGGTTCATCACCGGAAGCCAGCATTTATACGGCCCTGAAACATTAGCACAGGTTGCGGAACATTCAGCGAAAATCGTAGAAGCGTTCAATGCTTCATCACAGATTCCTGTAAAAGTGGTTTTGAAGCCAACCGTAAAAACGACGGAAGAAATCTTTGAAACCCTTACGGCTGCCAACTTTGCAAAAGATTGTATCGGAATTGTGACCTGGATGCACACGTTTTCACCTGCAAAAATGTGGATTCGTGGACTGACCGCTTTGCAAAAACCGATGTTACATCTTCACACGCAGTTCAATCAGGATATTCCGTGGTCTACGATGGATATGGACTTTATGAACCTGAATCAGGCTGCACACGGCGACAGGGAATTCGGATTTATGGTGAGCCGTCTGCGAAAAAACAGAAAAGTGGTCGTAGGACATTGGGCTGAAGAAAGAGTTCAGAAACAGATTGGAGAATGGAGTAGAGTTGCCGCAGGTTGGGATGATTGGCAAGGTGCGAAGTTCGCACGTTTTGGTGATAATATGAGATTTGTAGCCGTTACGGATGGAGATAAAGTGGAAGCGGAAACTAAATTTGGTTTTTCGGTAAACACTTGGGGAATTGGGGATTTGGTGAGTGTTGTCAATTCTATTGGCGATGGTGAAATCAAAACATTAATTGAAGAATATGAAGCTTCATACAAAATGGCAGAATCCCTTCTTGCCGGAGGTTCAAACAGAAAATCTCTGGAAGTTGCCGCAAGAATTGAATTAGGTTTGGAAAAATTCCTGAAAGACGGAAATTTCAAAGGTTTCTCTGATACTTTCGAAGATCTTCACGGATTGGAACAATTGCCTGGAATTGCCGTTCAAAGATTAATGGAAAAGGGTTACGGATTTGCCGGAGAAGGCGATTGGAAAACTGCCGCTTTGGTTCGTGCAATGAAAACGATGGGACAAGGTTTGGATGGCGGAAACGCCTTTATGGAAGATTATACGTATCATTTAAATCCTTCCAATCCTTCGATTTTAGGTTCACATATGTTGGAAGTTGATCCTGTTTTAGCGGTTGACAAGCCTTCTTGTGAAATTCATCCGTTAGGAATTGGCGGAAAAGCTGACCCGGTTCGTCTGGTGTTTAATTCGAGAGGAAATATCGATTCTTTAAATGCCGCTTTGATGGATTTCGGAAATCATTTCAGACTGTTAATCAACAAAACAAGAGCATTGGAAATCACCGAAGAATTACCAAAACTTCCTGTTGCGAGAGTTCTTTGGAAACCGCTTCCTGACCTGTACACTGCAGCTGAAGCCTGGATTTTGGCAGGTGGTGCGCATCACACGTGTTACAGTGAGAATATCAGCGTGGAACAATTGGAAGATTTTGCGGAAATTGCAGGTATCGAATCGCTTGTTATTGATGAAGATACAAAAATCCGTGATTTTAAGAACACACTTCGCTGGAATGAAATATATTATCGTTAAACTTGCAAAACTTCTAAAAAATGAGAAAAACAAGTATCAACCTGATAATTCTTTTTGCCGTTTTATGTATTTTCGGGTGCAATAAAAAAGAAAATCAATCAAAAACTCAACCGGAAACAATGGAAAACATACAGGTTTCAGATTACGGAGTCACGTCAAAAGGCGATTCCATCAAAAAATATACTTTAACCAACAAGAACGGGATGAAGCTGGAAGTCATTAACTTCGGCGGAATTATCACCTCACTTACCGCTCCCGATAAAAACGGAAAATATGAAGATGTGGTTTTAGGTTTCACGAAGCCTGAAGATTATTTTAATGGAAATCCATATTACTTTGGAGCATTGATTGGTCGTTACGGAAACAGAATTGCCAATGCCAAATTCACTTTGGAAGGCAAATCGTATGACATCGACAAAAATGACGGTCCAAACAGTCTTCACGGAGGAAAAGAAGGATTCCATACCAAATTCTGGAATATTGAACCTGTAAAAGATGCCAGATTCCCAACTTTGAAACTGATTTACACAAGCGCAGACGGTGAAGAAGGTTATCCTGGAAAATTAACGACAACCGTTTTTTATACTTTGACAGATGATAATGCTCTTGAAATTTCTTACGAAGCGGAAACCGATAAACCGACTGTGGTGAATTTAACTCAACATTCGTATTTTAATCTTTCAGGGAATTTCTCAAAAACAATTCTTGACCACGAATTACAAATCAACGCTGATAAATTCTTACCGGTGAATGAAACTTTGATTCCTACTGGTGAACAAAAAGCCGTGAAAGGAAGTGCATTCGATTTCACAGCTTCAAAAGCGATTGGAAAAGATATCAATGCTGATGACGACCAACTGAAAAAAGGAAAAGGCTACGACCACAACTGGATTTTAAACGGAAGCGGATTGAGAAGCATTGCCAAAGTTTATCATCCTGAGTCGGGGAGAGTAATGGAAGTTTTGACCGATGAACCGGGCGTTCAGTTCTATTCCGGGAATTTCCTTGATGGAAAATTCGATACCAAAACCGGTGGAAAAAATGAATTCAGAACAGGTTTTTGTTTAGAAACCCAGCATTTTCCGGATTCTCCAAACCAGGCATCTTTCCCTTCTACAGAACTGAAGCCGGGACAGAAATACCAGTCGAAAACAATTTATAAATTCTCAGTTAAAAAATAAAGTATGGGAAATTTAGCAACTCTTGATATCATCATATTTCTGGTTTATTTTGTGGTGGTTGCAGGCTACGGAATCTGGATTTACAAAAAGAAAAAATCTGCGGCAACAGGCAGTAAAGATTATTTCCTGGCAGAAGGTTCACTCACTTGGTGGGCAATCGGAGCGAGTTTAATTGCTTCCAATATTTCTGCGGAACAGTTCATCGGAATGTCCGGTGAAGGATTTTTTGTGGGAATTGCCGTTGCAGCTTACGAGTGGATTGCCGCGATTGCACTGATTATCATTGCAGTTTGGTTCATCCCGATTTACCTCAAAAATAAAATTTATACGATGCCGCAATTCCTGGAAACCCGTTACAACAAATCGGTTTCCCTGATTATGGCGGTGTTCTGGCTGTTTTTATATGTGATTGTCAATCTGACTTCTATTCTTTATTTAGGTGCTTTGGCGATTGATACATTACTTGGAGGCGACAATCTTCACATCATTATGATTGGATTGCTTTTAATGGCTTTATTAATAGGTCTTGGCGGTATGAAAGTAATCGGTTACACCGATGTAATTCAGGTGGCGGTTTTAATTATCGGAGGTTTTGCGACGGTTTATATGGCGCTTCAGATTGTTGATCAGAGAATCAACGGAGCGGCTGTAGGAAATGCTTTGACGGGTTTTCAGACCTTGATGAACGAAGCTCCGCAGCATTTCAAATTGATGCTTGAGAAGCCGGTTAAGACAACGACAACTTTAGCTATGCCTGAAAACCTGGATGTTCAAAAATATGTGGTTTTACCGGGTTTAGCGATGTATTTTGCAGGACAATGGATTGTTAATTTAAATTATTGGGGTTGTAATCAATACATCACGCAAAGAGCTTTGGGAGCTGATTTGAAAACAGCGAGAACCGGGATTTTATTCGCAGGGTTCCTTAAATTATTTATGCCGATTATTGTAATGCTTCCGGGAATTGCAGCTTATGTTTTGTACTCTAAAGGACATTTGGCAGGTTTTAATGGTGTGAAAGATGGTGCTTACTCTGCGATTTTAGGATTTTTGCCGGTTGGTCTAAAAGGTCTTGCTGTAGCAGCTTTGACGGCGGCAATCGTTGCTTCTTTGGCAGGAAAAGTGAACAGTATTTCAACGATTTTCACGTTAGACATTTACAAAAAATATTTGAAGGCTGATGCAACGGAAATCCAGATGGTGAGAACCGGAAGATGGGCGATTATCATTGCGATGTTTCTGGCATTGGCATTTACTTGGACGGATGTTTTGGGAATCGGTGGTGAAGGTGGATTTACTTTCATCCAGAAATATACAGGATTCATCAGTCCGGGTGTTTTTGCGATGTTCCTTTTGGGAATGTTCTGGAAAAGAACGACAGGAACTGCAGCTTTGGTGGGCGTAATTTTAGGATTTGTTCTTGCAATTTTCTTCAACAGTTTTGCAGTTGATATTTTCGGGAAAGAAACTTGGTTATACACAGCTTTCACGTATGAAAAACTGGAAAATGGCTTAGTTCACACTATTACTGAAATTCCGTTTTTAATTAATATGGGATGGTCATTCGTGATCACAATTATAGCAATGATCCTCATCAGTCTTGCAGGACCAAAAGTGAATCCGAAAGCTTTTGTTATCGATGCCACAATGTTCAAAGTAGACAACAGAACATTGGTTTTAATTGTTGTGACGTTACTTTTACTGACTGCACTTTATGTAAGGTTCTGGTAAAATTTAATTGTAATAAAATAAATGCAGGATTCCGTTTGGAGTCCTGTTTTTTTGTGTAAATTCACAAGTAAGCTTGGCTTCTCCGTAGGAGAAATATCTGTGTAGAAAAATATCGTTTTAAACACAAGCAGAAATCTCTATCTCATTGAATTTAAATCTTAAACATAAACCCTTCCGCAAGCTTTTTCTTATATTTATCCTCATCAAATCGGTACAGAAAAGAGCCTTTTTTAGACGAGGTCATATCCTTTTCCTCCGTTTTCACAAGAATATCCAAAGCATTGATTTTACTGATGAAGTTCCGTTTGTCGTACTGTTCATTGAAAATCGCTTCATATAAACTCTGCAAATCTTTCATTGTAAATTTCTCCGGCAGAAGCTCGAAGCCGATAGGTCGTGTGGAAGCTCTTCTTCTCAGTCTCAAAACTGCATCTTTCACCATTTCGTTATGGTCAAAAATCAGGCTTGGAAAATTCTGAAGATCAAACCATTTCGCACTATATTTTTCATTGATCTGAATGTTTTTTTCAATATTGATCAATGCATAATACGAAATAGACATAATTCTCGCCGTCGGTTCGCGGTCGATTTGAGTGTAGGAATTGAGCTGTTCAAGATAAATATTTTCCAGTCCGGTAAGTGTATTCAAGACACGCTGCGCCGCTTCATCAGAAGTTTCTTCGTTCCCGATAAAACCGCCCATCAATGACCATTCTCCCATTTTTGGCTCAAAATTCCTTTGCACTAAGAGGATTTTAAGATTTTCGCCATCGAAACCGAAAATAATGCAGTCAACAGCTACCAAATGTCGCGGAAAATGAGAATAGTCTTGTGTCATCGATTATATTTTTATGCAAAGTTAATGCTTTTAAGCTTTGTTTTTACAGCTGAAACAACATAAATGTATTTTATACACTTTATTTTACTTTTTATTTTTAAAAAATCCAAATTTCATCATTTGCCTTAATATTTTGGGAGCAATTAATAGCTCTGAAACTTAAATTTTATTCATCAAAAACATTAAAAACAGATGAACTTAATGTTAAAAATATGTTAAAATTAAGTTTCCTTTCATTTTAAATTTACTTGAAAACAATTGCCAAGGCTTAGTCTTAAAAATACGATAAGCTATTTATATAAATTACTGACGCCTTCACCCGGTATTCCGTATTCATTTTTATACAAGCGATTTAGCCGTATGGTTCTGATTATCGTGATTTTTAATAATCTTAATTTTTATGATAAGTCCTGATCATTTTCAGCTTTTTTTCAGAACTTTAAAATATACTTTTTTTTGATTCCATCGGCTTATTCTGCAAAATTCTTTGTCATATTGATTCTTTCTTTTATTTTTAGAAATGTTGAATAGACATTTATTAATGAATAAAAAATCGCTGATAGTATTTTTAGGTTTAGGCACGCTTGCTTTTGGGCAGGTGAGCAAAACGGTCAGTTATTTTCCGCTGAATAAGGTTGCTTTGTCGGAAAGTGTTTTCAGCAGGGCGATGCAGACGGATAAGAACTACATTATGTCGATGGATGCCGACCGTTTACTGGCGCCCTATCTGAAAGAAGCAGGACTTAATCCTAAAAAAACAAATTATCCCAACTGGGAAAACACAGGATTGGATGGTCACATCGGCGGTCATTATATTTCAGCATTGGCCTTGATGTACGCTTCTACAGGCGATGCCAAAGTAAAGCAGCGACTCGATTATATGATCGATGAGCTGGAACGTTGCCAGGATCTTTCAGGAAACGGCTATCTTTCCGGCGTTCCGAATGGCAAAAAAATCTGGAAAGAAATCTCGGATGGCAATATCCGCGCATCGGCTTTCGGATTGAATGACCGTTGGGTTCCATTATATAATATTCACAAAATATATTCGGGTTTGCGAGATGCCTATTGGTATGCAGACAGCGAAAAGGCAAAGAAAATGCTCATCAAGCTAACTGATTGGATGGCGGATGAAGTTTCCGGACTTTCCGATGAGCAGATTCAGGAGATGTTGAGAAGCGAACACGGCGGACTGAATGAGGTTTTTGCTGATGTTTACGACATTACAAAAAATGAAAAATATCTCAAGTTGGCGCATCGGTTTTCACATTTGGCAATTTTAAATCCTTTGCTGATCCACGAAGATAAGCTGACAGGAATTCACGCCAATACCCAGATCCCGAAAGTGATTGGATTCAAAAGGATTGCCGATTTGGAACATAATAAAGAGTGGAGCAGTGCGGCAGATTTTTTCTGGGCTAATGTCACGCAAAAACGTTCAGCGATTATCGGTGGAAACAGTGTGAGTGAACATTTCAATCCAACGACCGATTTCAGTGGAATGATTAAAAGTATTGAAGGCCCCGAAACCTGCAATACCTACAATATGCTGAAACTGACCAAAGAGCTTTTCGTCACCAATCCAAAGTCGTCTTATCTGGATTATTACGAAAGAGCTTTGTACAATCATATTCTTTCCACGCAAAACCCTGAAAAGGGTGGTTTTGTGTATTTCACACCGATGCGTCCCGGTCATTACAGAGTCTATTCCCAGCCGGAAACCAGCTTCTGGTGTTGCGTCGGTTCGGGAATGGAAAACCACGCGAAATATGGCGAAATGATTTATGCACATTCGGATAACGATTTGTATGTCAATTTGTTTATTCCGTCTGTTTTAAAATGGTCGGAGAAGAAATTGATTTTGAGACAGGAAAATAATTTCCCACAGACACCTTCCACAAAATTAATTTTTGACCTTGCCCCAAAATCCGAAATCAACCTCAAACTGAGAGCTCCGGAATGGGCGAATGCTTCACAGATAAGTGTTTTCATTAATTCAAAAAATATCAATATTCCTGTCGATTCCGAAGGTTATATCAATATCAGCAGAAAATGGAAAAAAGGCGATGTCATCGAGATGAAAATGCCGATGCATCTTTCTGCGGAACAGCTTCCTGACAATTCAGATTATTATGCGTTCAGATATGGCCCCATCGTTTTGGCAGCAAAATATGGCAAAGAAAATCAGCAGGGATTGTTTGCCGATGACAGCCGTGGCGGACACATTGCGCACGGACTACAGATTCCGCTGAATGATATTCCAACGATTTTAGGAACTTCTTCAACGGTTTTGGATCATTTAAAACCTGTTAATGAAAAAGATTTGACATTTAAAATTAATGGTCTTTATCCTCAGAATAAATTCAGCAACGGGTTGGAGCTTGTTCCGTTTTATCAGGTTCAGGAAGAGCGTTACATCATTTATTTTCCTCAGGCAACTCAGGATAAAATCGAAACCATACAGCAGAAAAAATCTCAGGAAGAAGAAGCTGTTCGAAAACTGGATAACATCACCATAGACAAAATTCAGTTGGGCGAGCAACAACCGGAATCCGACCATTTTTTCGACAGCAAAGATGCTTACGATGGTTATATGGAAGACCGTCATTTCCGCGACGCTAAAGGTTGGTTCAGCTATCAGATGAAAAATAAGGACAAAAATGCAAAATACCTTTACCTTTTGTACTTTGATGCGAATAACAATCGTACATTGAATGCCGAAATCAACGGAATCAAAGTATTTTCAAAAGATTTTGAAGGAAAAATGGGAAGTTCACCACAATCATTATTAATCCCGGTTCCTGAATCGGAAAAGAAAAAAGAAACACTCTCCATAAAATTTATTTCGGGCGAAAGATCTCTTACTCCAAAAATTATTGAAGTGAGATTACTGAACGAATTACCAAAATAAAACTAATATGTCAAATAATATTTTTACTAGAATTCTAGGATTGTTCCTGTTGATTTTCAGTCTTTGTGTTGAGGCTAAAATTAAACTTCCTGCATTGGTTTCAGATGGTATGGTTTTACAACGAAATCAGAAATTAAACATTTGGGGAAAAGCCGATGCCAATGAAAAAGTGGAAGTGAAATTCCTCAATAAAAGTTACAAAACCACTGCAGACCAAAACGGTAACTGGAAAATCGTGCTTCCGGAGCAGAAAGCGGGCGGTCCGTACACAATGACCATCAACGAAATTACTTTGAAAGATATTCTTATTGGCGATGTTTGGCTGGCTTCTGGACAGTCGAATATGGAATTGCCTATGCGCAGACTGACGCCGCTTTATTCAAACGAAATCAAAAATGCAAACAATCAGAATATCCGTTTTTTCACAGTTCCTCAGAAATATAATTTCAAATCGCCACAGACCGAACTGGACGGTGGGAAATGGGAAGCTACAAATCCTCAAACCATTCTGAATTTCTCTGGTGTTGCTTATTTTTTTGCTAAAGATATTAGTGAAAAAAATAAAGTTCCGGTAGGAATTATTCATTCCAGTTTGGGTGGTTCGCCAATCCAGGCTTGGATGGACGAAAATTCTTTGAAAAAATATCCTGAATATCTGGACGAAGCCAAAAAATGGCAGAACGATGATTTAATAAAATCTACAGAATCTTCAGAACAGGCGCTTAGTAAGGCTTGGTATGCGGAATTAGACCAAAGCGATATTGGATTCAATCAACACTGGGAAAAATTTGATTTAAATGATTCCGACTGGAAAGCGATGCAGATTCCCGGGGCTTGGGAAGACAAAGAAGGTTCTTTTGAAGGTTCGGTTTGGTTCAGAAAAGAAATTACTTTAACTAAAAATCAGGCGGGAAAAGCAGCATTTTTAAATCTTGGAAGAATCAAAGATGCTGATGTAACTTATATCAACGGGACAAAAGTCGGAAACGTAACTTACGAATATCCTCCGCGTTGGTACGAAGTTCCAGCAGGAGTTTTAAAAGAAGGTAAAAACGTCATTGCTGTGAGAGTTTCTAACGGAAGCGGAAAAGGACAGTTCATTGCAGACAAACCGTATTACCTTGAAATCTACGGACAGAAAATCGATTTAAAATCCGAATGGAAATATAAAATCGGGACAAAAATGGAAAAAATGGCGCCCGGAACGACCTTTATCCGTTGGAAGCCGACAGGATTGTACAATGCGATGATCAATCCTTTAATTAATTATAATATCACGGGAGCAATCTGGTATCAAGGCGAAAGCAACACCGGAAAACCAAAAGAATATGGCGATTTGTTAACCACGATGATTACAGACTGGAGAAATAAATTCAATAACAAAGAAATGCCATTCATCACCGTTCAATTGGCTAATTTTATGGAGTCAAAATCACAGCCGATAGAAAGTAACTGGGCGGAACTCAGAGACCAGCAGCGTAAAGTTTCATTACAGATTCCAAATGCCGGACTTGCCGTAATAATCGATGTCGGAGAATGGAATGACATTCATCCACTCGATAAAAAAACAGTAGGAGACAGGTTGGCTTTGCAGGCGATGAAATTGGCTTACGGGAAAAACATCGTTGCAGACGGACCGGTTTATCAGTCAATGAAATCAAACGGAAATAAAATCGTTCTTACTTTCAAAAAAGAAACCGATGATTTTGCGCCAGTTTCAGAATTGAAAGGTTTTGCCATCAAAAATGCCGATGGAAAATGGGCTTGGGCAAAAGCAAAAATCGAAGGAAAAACAATTGTGGTTTGGGATGATTCGGTAACAACTCCAGTTGCAGTCCGTTACGACTGGGCAGACAATCCCGATGGAAACCTGAAAAATAAAACGGGACTTCCCGCATCGCCTTTCACAACGGAATAACTTAAAGCTTAAATTCCTTAATTTAAATAAACTTGTTTATTTCTAATTTATTTAAACATTAAGGATTTAAGAAATTTAATAATAAGTAAAAATTTTAAGAAATTAACAAGTCAATTTTATTTAAGAAAAATTAAGTCTCTTAAATTCTTAATGTTTAAAAATCTTTCATCTATCAGTCTATTATCTATTTATCTCAATAAAAAACAACCATAAACTATATGAACAATCCATCTCAGAAAATATCTGTCGTTGAAAAAATCGGCTACAGTTTGGGAGATTTAGCGGCCAATCTGGTGTTCCAGACTTTGGTGACTTACTTAGCTTATTTTTACACCGATATCTACGGATTAAAGCCGGAAGACGCCTCCATTATCACTCTGATCGTCGGACTTATTGCCGGTTTCGGGTTCAATCCGCTGGTCGGCGCTTTGGCAGACAGAACACGAACCAAATGGGGAAAATTCCGTCCGTGGATTTTATTTTCTGCCGTTCCGCTCGGTGCAGCAGCACTTTTTGCATTCAGCACACCCAATTTTTCGTATCAGGGAAAAATGGTTTATGCAGCAGCAACCTACACAATTTTATTACTCCTGTACGCAGCTAATAATTTACCGTACGCAGCACTGAGCGGCGTGATTACAGGCGATATGGGCGAGCGAAATAGTATTTCATCTTACCGTTTTGTAGCGGTGATGTTTGCACAGTTTTTCGTTCAGGTATTTATGTTGCCAATAATTTTATCGGCAGGGAAAGGCGACAAAGCAGCCGGAATCGAAATTGTAATGACCTGGTTGGCGATTATCGGAACGATTATGTTGCTTATTACATTTTTCACCACCAAAGAAAGAGTCATTCCAAAACCGGAGCAGGAGTCCTCTTTAGGAGCCGATTTAAAAGACTTAAAGAAAAACAAGCCTTGGATAATAATGTTGGTAGTTACAGCCTTGATTTTCATTACTTTGGCAATGAAAGGCGGTTCATACGTTTATTATTTCAACAATTATGTGGATGAAACTTCTTTGAAAAATTTCATTTCGCCGATTACCGCATTTTTCAGTTCCATCGGAATGAATTTCTTCGGTGAAGACCCTCGTTCAGCAGGTTTCGGGCTCTTCAATGCTGGCGGAATCATTATGATGATTGTTGGGATTACCTTCTCAAAAAGATTTGCCGACAAATACGGGAAAAGAGATGCGTTCATCGCTTCCCTGTTTATTTCAACTTTATTTATTGTTGCATTCATCTTTTATCCGCCAAAATCGGTAGGATTAATGTTCCTTTCCCAGATTTTACACGGCTTTTTCTACGGAATCAGTACACCGTTGCTTTGGGCAATGATTGCCGATGTAGCCGACTATTCCGAGTGGAAAAACAACAGACGCGCCACAGCAATTATTTTTTCCGCAATGATGGTGGGATTAAAAGTTGGGTTGAGCATCGGAAGTTCGTTGGTTTCTTCCATCATTGGTCATTACGGCTATATTTCATCCGAAGGAACCGAAAATGTTATCCAACCGGAATCCGTTGCAAACGGTGCTCAGATGCTGGTCAGTATTTTTCCGGCCATTCCGTTTTTTGCGGCGTGTGGATTGTTAATGTTCTACGAAATCAACAAAAAAATGGAAACCCAAATCGAACAGGAACTCAAAGAAAGAAGGAAAAAAGAAGATTAATATTGGTTTGATTATTTAGGCAGCTTAATCCGTCTTCCACTCCCGCTTTTTTGTTCCGCTTTGCTCCACAAAAAGAGCTCCGTTCAAGCCGGGCTGCGAGAGATTCGATTTTTTAATTTAATGATAATTAAAAAATTAAGTTCTGTATTTCTTAGCTGAGTTTACGCCTTTGCGAACCTTAAAAAAGTATAGTAGTCAAAAAAATCTTTGCGCTCTTTGCGTTTAAAATTTAAAAAATTAACAATGAAAAAAATAGCCGCATTATTAGGAATTTTAGCCTTGACCGTTTCCTGCAAAACAGCAAGTTCGGCATCCTCAAAAGATTCCCTGAAAGATGCCTACAAAAATAAATTCTACATCGGAACCGCAATGAGCCTTCCGCAAATTGACGGTACCGATGTGAAATCGGATGACATCATCAAGAAGCAATTCAGCTCCATTGTTGCGGAAAACTGTATGAAATCGATGTTTATCCAGCCTCATGAAGGGAAGTTTTTCTTTGGTGACGCGGATAAATTCGTAGAATTCGGGGAGAAAAACAAAATGTTTATCATCGGTCATACCTTGATTTGGCATTCTCAGTTACCAAGATGGTTTTTCGTGGACAATGACGGAAAAGATGTTTCACCCGAAGTTCTGAAACAGAGAATGAAGAGCCATATTTCAACTTTGGTTGGCAGATACAAAGGCCGTGTAAAAGGTTGGGATGTCGTAAACGAAGCGATTATGGAAGACGGAACGTACCGCAAAAGCAAATTTTACGAAATTCTGGGCGAAGAATTTATTCCGCTCGCTTTCCAATATGCGCAGGAAGCTGACCCGAATGCCGAACTCTATTACAACGATTACAACGAATGGTTTCCGGAAAAAGTAAAAACCGTTACCAAAATTGTTAAAGATTTGAAATCAAGAGGAATCCGTATCGATGGAATTGGAATGCAAACCCACGTTGGATTGGACAATCCAAAACTGGAAGAATACGAAAAAGCAATCACCAATTACGCAGCGGCAGGAGTAAAAATCAACGTTACCGAAATGGAAATCAGCGCACTGCCTTCACCGTGGGGAACTTCAGCCAACGTTTCCGACAAAGTAGAATACGAAGCAAAAATGAATCCTTACACCAAAGGATTACCTGAAAATGTGACGAAAGAGTGGGAAAACCGCTATCTGGATTTCTTCAGACTATTCCTGAAACATCAGGATAAAATCAGACGAGTGACATTGTGGGGCGTTACCGACAATCAATCCTGGAAAAACGATTTCCCTGTAAAAGGCAGAACCGATTATCCGCTTCCATTCGACAGAAATTATCAGGCAAAACCAGTTGTAGAGAAATTAATTCAATTAACGAAAGAAAAATAATTATTAAACCACAAAAGTAACAAAAGACTTACTTTACAGTTAAGAGCATCAAAAGAACAAAAAAGCAAAACGTCTACTGCGGCTTCCTTTTTTGAACTTTTGATTAGCTAAAATTTTCAATCATTTCTTTTGTGTCTTTTGTGGTTAAAAAATAAAATCTATTATCTAAATATCTAAACTATAAAAATGAACAAAGCAAAATACCTTTTCCCGAAAGATTATATGGCAGACCCTTCCGTACACGTTTTTGAAGGAAAACTTTATATTTATCCATCACACGACCGTGAAAGTGGTATTGAAGAAAACGACAACGGCGATCATTTCGATATGAACGATTACCACGTTTTCTCCCTTGATGACGTGGAAAATGGCGAAGTTACGGACCACGGCGTAGTCCTTTCGGTAAAGGATATTCCTTGGTCGGGAAGACAGCTGTGGGATTGCGATGTGGCTTTCAAAAATGGCAAATATTATATGTATTTTCCACTGAAGGACAAAAATGATATTTTCAGAATCGGGGTTGCGGTTAGCGATAAACCTTATGGACCATTCATTCCTGAAAAGCATCCGATGATGGGAAGTTACAGTATCGACCCTTGTCTTTTTGAGGATAACGGAAAGTATTATATGTATTTTGGCGGAATCTGGGGCGGGCAATTGCAACGTTACAGAAATAACAAAGCATTGGAATCTGCCATTCTTCCTGCCGATAATGAGCCTGCCATTTCATCAAAAGTAGTGTTGTTAAACGATGATATGCTGGAATTTGGCGAAGAACCGAAAGATGTTGTGATTTTGGACGAAAACGGAAATCCTCTACTTCACGGCGATAAGCATCGTTTTTTTGAAGCGTCCTGGATGCATAAATACGACGGAAAATATTACTTTTCATATTCCACAGGAGATACCCATTTGATTTGTTATGCCGTTGGTGATAATCCTTACGGTCCGTTTACTTTCCAGGGTGAAATTTTGACGCCTGTTGTAGGTTGGACTACACATCACAGTATTGTAGAATTCAAAGGAAAGTGGTATCTGTTTTTCCACGATTCCGTCCCAAGCGGTGGAAGAACATGGTTGAGAAGTATGAAGGTCGTAGAAATTGAATACGATAACGACGGTAAAATCAAGACGATTGAAGGACTGGAAGGCCATCAATAGGAACGGGCTTTAGCCCGTTTAAAAAAGTGACATACCATTTGGCTTTAGCCAAAACTTAAATAATTTTAAAAATTTAAGAATGCAACATTTCCGACATTACATATTACTGTTTCTAATTCTTCCGTTAATGGCTTTTGCTGAAGACGGAAGTCAGTTATGGCTGAGATATCCGGTCAATCCGAAGCCAAGAAATATTGTAAATTCAAACAGTAAAAGTCCTACCATTGAAATCGCCAAAAAGGAACTGAACCAACATTGGGTAGGACAAGCCGTTGATTTAAAAATTGATAGATTTCCGGAAAATTTTAAAGACGGATATAAGATCGTTTCTACTCCGAAAAAAATCAGCATTTTGGCAAAAACAGACTTAGGATTGTTGTACGGAAGCTATCATCTGTTGAATTTACAGCAGCAGAAAGCCGATTTTTCTAATCTGAAACTTGAAGAAAAACCTTCCTATGATGTAAGAATTCTTAACCATTGGGACAATCTCGACGGAACCATTGAACGTGGTTATGCCGGCCATTCGCTTTGGAAGTGGGAAGATTTACCTAATAAAATTTCGCCGAGATACGAAGAATATGCAAGAGCCAACGCATCCATCGGAATCAACGCAACAGTATTGAATAATGTGAATGCTTCACCAAATATGCTTCGTGAAGATTATCTTAAAAAAGTCAAAGTTTTAGCCGATATTTTCAGACCTTACGGAATCAAAGTTTATCTGTCTGTCAATTTTTCTTCACCAAAAGTTTTGGGTGGATTACAGAATTCAGACCCATTGAATCAGGATGTTCAGAAATGGTGGAAAGATAAAGCGGCAGAAATTTATAAATTAATTCCTGATTTCGGAGGATTTTTGGTAAAAGCCAATTCCGAAGGACAGCCCGGACCGCAGGATTACGGAAGAACGCACGCAGACGGAGCCAATATGATGGCAGATGTTTTGAAACCTTATGGCGGAATCGTTATGTGGAGGGCATTTGTTTACAGTCCGAGCAAAGAAGACCGTGCGAAACAGGCGCATCTGGAATTTGTTCCGTTAGACGGAAAATTTAGAGATAATGTCATTATTCAGATTAAAAACGGACCCATAGATTTTCAACCTAGAGAAGCATTCAATCCGCTTTTTGGAGCGTTGAGAAAAACTTCGGAAATGGTCGAATTTCAAATTACCCAGGAATATTTGGGACAGGCCAATCATCTGGTTTTTTTGGCGCCGTTATTCAAAGAAACTCTGGACAGTGATACTTTTTCGGATGGGAAAGGTTCTACGATTGCTAAAATTACAGACGGAACTTTAAGACCTGCAAAACTGACGGCCATTTCAGCAGTTGCCAATATAGGGGAAGATAAAAACTGGACGGGGCATCACTTTGCACAAGCTAATTGGTACGCTTTCGGACGTCTGGCCTGGAATCACGATTTAACCTCAGAACAGATTGCAGATGAATGGATTAAAATGACTTTCACGGATAACAAAAACTTTGTAAATCCGGTCAAAGAAATAATGCTTACTTCACGTGAAACTGCCGTAGATTATATGATGCCGCTTGGTCTTCACCACATTTTTGCCGGTGGACACCATTACGGTCCGGAACCGTGGGGCGATTACAAAGGCGGAAGACCCGATTGGTCACCGGTGTATTATCATCAGGCCAATGCAGAAGGAATCGGATTTGACAGAACAAAAACGGGAAGCAATGCCGTTTCGCAATATTTTCCGCCATTGAATGAAATTTACGGCAACATCAAGACAACTCCTGAAAATCTGATTTTATGGTTCCATCACGTTCCTTGGGATTATAAAATGAAAGACGGAAAAACACTTTGGGATGAGTTGTGTTACAAATATGATTCTGGAGTTCACCAAGTGAGAGATTATCAGAAAACCTGGGACAAAATGCAACCTTATATTGATCAGCAAAGGTTTTCAGAAGTTCAGAATAAATTGAAGATTCAGGCTGAAGATGCCGTTTGGTGGAAAGATGCGTGCCTGTTATATTTTCAGACATTCTCCAAAAGACTAATTCCGTCTGATATTGAAAAACCTGTTCACCAGCTTGACGATTTAAAGAAAATCAAGCTCAATATGGGACATCACAATTAATAAATCTATTTAAACTTAAACAAATAACTTTCTGAATCTTTTTGAGACAGGAAGTTGTTTGTTTTGTAAATTAAGTGTAATTTCAACACTTAAATAAAATTAACAATATAATCTATGAAATTTTTTATCGATACTACCAACCTGGAGCAGATAAGAGAAGCTCAGGATCTGGGAATTCTTGATGGCGTTACAACCAATCCGTCCCTGATGGCAAAAGAAGGAATCAGCGGGAAAGAAGCTATTTTGCAACATTACAAAGACATTTGCGAAATTGTAGACGGCGATATTTCGGCAGAAGTCCTTTCCACAACTTATGGAGAAATGATCAAAGAAGGCGAAGAATTGGCAGCCATTCATCCAAATATCGTGGTAAAAGTTCCCATCATCAAAGATGGAATCAAAGCCATCAAATATTTTTCCCAAAAAGGAATCCGTACCAACTGTACTCTGATTTTCTCAGCCGGACAAGCACTTTTAGCAGCAAAAGCAGGAGCAACTTATGTCTCTCCATTCTTAGGAAGGCTGGATGATGTTTCCACAGACGGTCTTCATTTAATCCAGGAAATCAGAACCATTTTCGATAATTATGGATATGAAACTGAGATTTTGGCAGCATCTGTTCGCCATTCTATGCATATCATCAACTGTGCAAAAATTGGCGCCGATGTCGTAACTTGTCCTTTGCCACCGATTTTGTCATTGCTGAAGCATCCTTTAACGGATTCCGGCTTGGAGCAGTTCATCAAAGATTCACAAAAAATGCAATAAAATATATGCACGATATTCAAAAATTAAAAAGTATTGCTTCGCAGGTTCGCAGAGATATTGTAAGAATGGTTCACGCATGCCAGTCGGGACATCCGGGAGGTTCATTAGGATGTACAGATTTTCTCGTAGCTCTTTACTTTGATGCGATGAAAAGAAAAGAGGAATTTGATATGACGGGAAAAGGTGAAGATGTTTTTTATCTTTCCAACGGCCATATTTCCCCAGTTTTTTACAGTGTTTTGGCGCACGCAGGCTATTTTGACAAATCTGAGCTGGCAACTTTCAGAAAGCTGAATTCCAGATTGCAGGGACATCCGACGACGCACGAGCATCTTCCCGGAGTTCGCATTGCTTCCGGTTCGCTTGGACAGGGAATGTCTGTGGCAGTTGGTCACGCGGTCGGAAAAAAATTAGATAAAGATCCGAATTTGGTGTTCAGTCTTCACGGCGATGGCGAATTACAGGAAGGGCAGAACTGGGAAGCGATTATGTACGCTTCTCACAACAGAGTTGACAATCTTATCGCAACGGTCGATTACAACGGTCAGCAGATTGACGGGCCAACATCCAAAGTACTATCTCTCGGAAATCTTAAAACCAAATTCGAAGCTTTTGACTGGAAAGTTCTTGAGGTAGAAAACGGAAACGATATGGAAGAAATTCTGAAAGTTCTGGACGAAGCCAAATCTTTGACAGGGAAAGGTCAGCCGATTTGTATTCTTCTGAAAACAGAAATGGGTTACGGTGTCGATTATATGATGGGAACTCACTCGTGGCACGGGAAAGCACCGAATGACGAGCAATTACAAAAAGCTTTAGATCAACTCGAGGAAACTTTAGGTGATTATTAATTTGAGAATTATTTGGGCAGCTTAATCCGTCTTCCGTTCCCGCTTTTTTGCAAATTTGCCAACGCTTTTTCCCATACCAAATTTGCAAAAAGAGCTCCACTCAAGCCGGGCTGCGAGAAATCGAGGAACGAGATTCATCGATTCAAAATAAAAAATAATAAAGTGGAGATAGATTCGCCGTTCCAAATCAATCAACGAACAAAACATTCAAGAGAAAAAGTTTTCGGGAAGAACAATGGAATTTATTGTGATGTTAAATTACAGGTCGCTCCTACGGAGCTGGATTCTCTAGAATTAATTTTTCTATTAACAGCTCGCCACGCTGTGGCTCAATCTAAATACGTTTTAGAATAATAAATGCTCCGTAGGAGCGAACTGATAATAGATCAAAAATAATTCGGCATCACAAAACCTCGTAGAAGTGACCTGTAAAGCTTTTAGTATTCACAAAAAAAATATTTTGTAAAAACATCGGATAAAACTTACTTGAGGAATCCACTTTCTTAGCTGAGCGAAGCGCCTTTGCGAACGGAAAATATCCTCAATAAGATAAAAAAAATCTTTGCGCTCTTTGCGTTTAAAACAAAATCAACAGATTAATCAAATGAAAAAATATACCTACACAGAAAAAAAAGACACCCGAAGCGGCTTCGGAGCGGGAATGGCAGAATTGGCGTATAAAAATCCCGATGTTGTCGGACTTTGCGCAGACCTTATCGGTTCTTTAAAATTTGAAAAATTCATCGAAAAAGCACCGGAAAGATTCTTCCAAATCGGAATTGCGGAAGCTAATATGATTGGAATGGCAGCAGGTTTGGCAACGGAAGGCAAAATTCCGTTTACCGGAACTTTCGCTAACTTTTCTACGGGAAGAGTGTACGACCAAATTCGTCAGTCAGTTGCTTACTCCGGAAAAAATGTGAAAATTTGTGCTTCCCACGCTGGCTTAACTTTAGGTGAAGACGGCGCAACGCATCAAATTCTCGAAGATATCGGATTGATGAAAATGCTTCCCGGAATGACGGTCATCAATACCTGCGATTACAACCAGACCAAGGCGGCAACCATTGCGATTGCAGATTACGAAGGTCCGGTTTATCTAAGATTCGGAAGACCGGTAATTCCTGTTTTTACCGATGAAAATCAGAAATTTGAAATCGGGAAAGCCTGGATGGTGAATGAAGGAAAAGATGTAACGATTGTAGCAACAGGACATTTGGTTTGGGAAGCCATTAAAGCCGGAGAAATTCTTGAAGAGCAGGGCATCGATGCAGAAATTATTAATATTCATACTATTAAACCTTTGGATTCGGAAGCCATTCTTAATTCCGTTAAAAAAACGGGTTGTGTAGTAACTGCGGAAGAACACAACAGACTAGGCGGACTAGGCGACAGCGTTGCACAGCTTCTGATTACAGAATATCTTGCGCCTCAGGAATATGTTGCCGTCAATGACAGTTTCGGGGAAAGCGGAACGCCTGATCAGCTTATGGAAAAATACGGATTAACAGCGAATGATATTGTTGAAGCAGTGAAAAAAGTGATGAGCAGAAAGTCAGAAAGCCTGTAATATTGCATTGTTAGAAATGCGGTTATTTAACCACAAAGTACACTAGGTTTTTCACAAAGTTCGCAAGTTTTGTGTTCCTTGTAAATTTCTTTGTGCTCTTAGTGGTTAAAAAAGTGATGAGCAGAAAGTCTGTAATATTGCATTGTTAGAAAATGCGTTTATTACCGCAAGGAACACGAAATTCGCAGAAAGGTCACAAGTTTTGTGCTCCTTGTGAATCTCTTTGTGCTCTTAGTGGTTAAAAAGAAGGTCATCGAAACAGAAAAATAGAAAGGTCTCGGTTATCAATATGAATCCTGTCACGTCACCAACTGTCTTCTCCGATTGAGCAGGACAGTCACCTAAACAGAAAACCGTAACTTTAGTCATTAATTTAAATTTAAACTTAAACTTTCCATTCAATATAATTTGCAGATTTTATGCAGGAGAATTTAATCAATTACACAAAAGAGGCCTTTCGGTCGGCTTTTGAATCGGAGCCGGAACGAATTTTTCTCGCTCCTGGAAGAATCAACATCATTGGAGAACACGTAGATTACAGCGACGGATTTGTGCTTCCGGCTGCCATTGATAAACACATTTGCTTTGCCGTAAAAAAAACGGATGATTCTACAATCTCTTTTTTTGCCAAAGATTTTAACGATTCTTTCAATTTTGATGTTAATGAAAAACAGTTTCCGGTTTCGCAGACCTGGGTTAATTATTTGTTGGGCGTTTTCAATGTCGTTCAGGAAGCAGGAAAAGAAGTAGGAGGTTTGCAGATTGCTTTCAGCAGTACAATTCCGATGGGTTCAGGTTTGTCGTCTTCGGCAGCTTTGGAATGTGGATTTGCTTATATTCTCAATGAACTTTTCGATTTACATTTAAATAAAAAAGAACTCGCTTTGATTGGACAAAAATCCGAGCATACCTTTGTAGGTGTAAAATGTGGCATTATGGACCAGTTTTCTTCTGTTTTCGGGAAAGAACATCAGGTGATAATGCTTGATTGTAACTCTTTGGACCATCAGTATTTTGAGGCCAATCTTGAAGGTTACAGTCTGGTTTTGTTTGACAGTTGTGTGAAGCATACACACCTCACTTCCGGCTACAATGACCGTAGAAATGATGTAGATAACGGCAAAAAAATATTGTGGCAAAAATTTCCTGAAATAAAGAAATATCGAGATTTTACTTTTGAAATGCTGGATGAGGCAAGAACAGAAATGGGTGAGATTTCCTATAAAAGATGCTTTTATCTTCTCAAAGAAATCAAAAGGGTGGAAAAAGCTGCAAAAGCTTTGTCAGAAGGTGATGTAGAATATCTTGGTCAACTTTTGAACGAAACGCATTCCGGACTTTCGACCGAGTTTGAAGTAAGCTGTAACGAACTGGATTTTATGGTTGAAAAGACCTTACAGGAAAATGGCGTTCTTGGCGCGAGAATTATGGGCGGCGGTTTTGGCGGTTGCAGCATTAACCTTATTAAAGATGAAAATGTAAGTCAGGTCATTGAAAATATCAGTGCTCAATATAAACAGGCTTACAACATCGACATGAAAGTCTATCAAGTAAAAATATCGGACGGAATTAATGAATACTACAGAAATGAAATCGTCATTTAATCAAAAAGACCATCCTCACAGAAGATATAATCCGCTTTTGGACGAGTGGATTCTTGTTTCTCCGCAACGTGCAAAGCGACCTTGGCAGGGACAAACAGAAAAAACATCAGAAGAACAGCTTCCGGCTCATGATCCGAATTGTTATTTGTGTTCAGGAAATGTTCGTGTAAACGGCGAGAAAAACCCTGATTATAAAGGTGTTTACGTTTTTGATAACGATTTCGGTTCTCTGATGAAAGATGATGTGGAATTTTCTGAGGAAAGTTCTGATTTTTTTTCATTAAAACCTGAAAGAGGGATCAATCGTGTCATTTGCTTTTCGAAAAATCACAGTCTAACACTACCTGAAATGGAAGTTGATGACATCAAAAAAGTCGTTGATGTTTGGCAACAGCAATATAAAGAATTGGGAGGACTAGATTATATCAGCCACGTTCAGATTTTTGAGAATAAAGGTCAGGTGATGGGCTGTAGCAATCCGCATCCGCACGGGCAGATCTGGGCGCAGTCTTCAGTTCCTTCTATTGTGGCAAAGACACAGGAAAACCTTAAAAAGTATTTTGATAAAAACGGAACTTCTCTTTTGGAAGATTATGTGAAAAAAGAGCTGGAAATTAATGAAAGAATTATTCTTGAAAATGAGGATTTTGTCGCATTAGTTCCTTTCTGGGCGGTCTGGCCTTACGAAACCATGATTGTCAGCAAAAGAAAGATTGAAAATCTGATTGAGTTTTCCGAAAACGAAAAATTATCTTTAGCATCAATAATAAAAGATTTAACTACGAAATACGACAATCTTTTTGAGATTTCTTTTCCGTATTCAGCCGGGATTCATCAATCGCCAACTGATGGAAAACCTCATCCTGAATGGCATTTCCACATGCATTTTTATCCGCCATTGCTGAGAAGTGCGGAAGTGAAAAAATTCATGGTCGGCTATGAAATGCTTGCTGAAGCGCAGCGTGACGTTACACCGGAGCAGAGTGCGGAGATATTGAAAAGTCTTTCTAACACACATTATAAATGCGGATAAAAAGATAGTTTTATCTTTGCAACACTTTTATTAATCAGAGAAAATCAATCGATTTTTCTATTACATTAAATTTATGAAAGACATTAAACTGATTGTCACCGATATGGATGGTACTTTTCTAAATTCTCAATACGAAGTCAGTCCGGATTTCCCTCAGATTTATCAGGAATTGAAGAAGAGAAATATCCTTTTCGTGCCTGCAAGCGGAAGACAAATGCCGGGAATTACGCAGTATTTTACAGAAATTGAAAATGAAATCGGTTTTATTGCTGAGAACGGTGGTTATGTTATCTATAAAAATGAGGAATTGTTTGCAGATAAACTGGATCATCAATTCATAGTCGAAATTATAAAAACCATCCGTGAAATACCTGGTGCGAGAGCTGTTCTTTCTGCAAAGAAAAAAGCGTACTATGAAAGCGAGGATGAAGCATTTGTGAATTATTTTACCAGATATTATACGGAAAATCAGAAAGTTGATGATTTGACTTTGGAGGTGGATGATGATGCTTTTAAGATTGCTATTTACCATCCGGAAGGTTCAGAGAAAAATATCTATCCATATCTTAAACATTTTGAAAATGAGAATCTTGAGGTTGTAGTCTCAGGAAAATACTGGGTTGATATTATGAACCGAAACATCAATAAGGGAAAAGCTCTGGAAATTATTCAGAAAAAATTAAATATCCTTCCTTCTGAAACAATGGCTTTTGGCGATTATATGAATGATATTGAAATGCTGAAAAACTCCAAATTTTCCTATGCAATGCAAAATGCACATCCGTTTGTAAAAGAAAATGCAACTTATTCTGCTCTCACAAATGATGACTTCGGTGTAGTAAGTATTATCAGAGATTATTTGAAATTATAATTCAAGTCAACAGGATTCTAATAAAAAATAGCGTCACTTTTAATGACGCTATTTTATTTTGATTATGTGTGACCTCGACAGGATTCAAACCTGTAACCTTCTGAGCCGTAATCAGATGCGCTATTCAGTTGCGCCACGAGGCCCTGTTTAAAGGTTTGCAAATATAGCACTTTTTTGCTTTCTTTGGAAGATGAAACGCATTTTTTTACTTTTAATTTTCTTTCTTTTTGCATTTTCTTGTAAAAAAGAAATTTCAAAATCAGATTTTGGAAATATAACTATCTCGGAAAGAGTTAATTATTCGGATGAGTCAAAAAATCTGGTTATTAACTCAGGAAAATTTAAAAATGTCATTCCAAAAAAAAAATTACCATTTCAGAAAGCAATGTTGCTTAATTCAAGCCTGATTGGCTATTTTTCTGAACTTAATTTAGAAAATAAAATAACAGGCGTTTCAAGTCCCGAGTATATTTTTTCTGAAAAAATCCATCAATTAATCAAAGAAAATAAAATCCAAAATATCGGTAACGAACAGAAATACGACATAGAAAAAATCCTTTCCAACAAACCGGACGTTATTTTTACCAATTACGTTCCCAATTTTGCCAATACTTATGACATCTTAAAGAAAAACGGAATCACATTGATTTTCCTGGACGAATTTCTAGAGCAAAATCCATTAGAAAAATCAAAATATCTTCTGTTATTTGGAAAACTATTTGGAGCAGAAAAACAAGCGGAGGAAACGTTTAAAAATATTGAGAACAATTATAAAAAAATTCAAACCTTAGCGTCTAAAACCTTCAACAAACCAAATATTCTTTGCAATGAAATGTATGGAAGTCAATGGTTTTTACCAGGCGGGAATTCCTTTGTCGCAAGATTAATCAATGATGCTGGGGGGCATTATATTCTGAAAGACAACAAAGAATCATCTTCTGTGCCTTTGAGTTTTGAGGAAGTTTTTGTGAAATCAGAGAATGTCAATTATTGGATCAATATCAGTCCGCATAGGAACAAAAAAGAATTATTGACTCTCAATCCAAATTACAGCAAAATGAAAGTCTTCAATTCTGGGAACTTATATATGATAAACAATCGCGAAAAAGACAATGCCAATGACTATTTCGAATCGGGTGTTGTAAGATGCGATTTGGTTTTGAGAGATTATTTCAAGATATTTCATCCGGAAGATGTAACTTTCAAATCAGAACCTTTAATTTATATGAAAGCGCTCAAATAATGAAAGAACAGAATTATAAAGTCGATTTTTTTGTTGGGATTTTATTGGTTGTCGGGCTGTTTATCGGTCAGTCGTTGATGTATGCAATTGGTTTAGGATTGTCTGCGTTATTTGGACAGGATATTAGTGATACTGGGATTTTTAATATTTTGATGTATACGGCAACAATGGTAGTTCCCATTCTCTTTTTCGATTTTTTTATTGTAAGAAAAGACGGAAACAAACTCAATTTCGATTTCTCAACCAAACCATTTCGGGTTTATCTATTGATATTTCCAATGATGTTCGGGATGATGCTGGTTGCAGATTACACCACACAACTCATTCCGACTACAGGCGATTTACTTGGCGAGATTTACAAAATGTACTCAGAACAGTTTGCAAAACTCGCTAAAGAACCCATTTCGTTACTGATAATGACAGTCATTCTGGCGCCAATTCTGGAAGAAATCCTTTTTAGAGGCATCATTATGAAAGGAATGCTGAATAACAAAGTCAAACCAGTTACGGCAATTATTGTTTCGGCATTCATTTTCGGCGTTGTCCATTTCAATCCGTGGCAATTTGCGGGCGCATTGCTGCTCGGTTTGGTATTAGGTTTGGTGTATTACAAAACCAAATCGCTGCTGATGCCAATTTTGCTTCATGCATTCAACAATTTGTTGTCGGCGATGATGATGTTATACTCAGATTCAGAAACGTTTTCTGATTTGTTAAAAATTAAACCTGAACTACTATTAGCAGCAGGATTAGCGATTTTTATAATACCGTTTTATTTTTTCGCAATCCAGAAGAATATTATTTATAAAGATTAAATTTAGGGCAGCTTAATCCGTCTTCCGCTCCCAATCTTTTTTGCAGAGATTTTTCAGATTAAATAGAAATTGAGTACAAGCAAAAAAGGATTTCCGCTCAAGCCGGGCTGCAATTTGGTCATAAAAACAAATGTCAAGAAAATAGAACATTTCAAACATAATCAATGATAATTTATCAACCATCAATTATATATAAATGGAGATTTTAGTAGCAACACATAATTTACATAAAAAAGAAGAGATACAGCAGATATTAGGAACCGATTATGTTGTGACCAGTTTATCGGACTACGATTTGAATGAAGAAATCATCGAGGACGGTGATACTTTCCAGGCCAATGCCCTTATCAAAGCTAAATACTGTTTCGAGAAGACAGGCAAACCAAGTGTTGGTGATGACAGTGGACTGGTTGTAGAAGCATTAGGTGGGCGGCCGGGCATTTTTTCTGCGCGATATGCTGGCAATCACAATTTCAAAAAAAATATCGAAAAAGTTTTGGAAGAAATGAAGGATCAACCAAATAGAAGAGCCTACTTCATAACTGTTTTGTGTTACAAAGATGAGGGCGGCGAGCATTATTTCGAAGGCCGGGTTTATGGTAACTTGACAAAAGAAGTTTTCGGAGAAGAAGGGTTTGGTTATGACCCGATTTTTGTTCCGGACGATTACAATTTGACTTTTGCTGAAATGCAGCCCGAAGAAAAAAATAAAATCAGTCACAGAAGTGAAGCTTTGAAAAAATTCTTAGACTTTCTTAATTCCAGAGGGGGTGTTGTGTGATTTTTATAATGTTTTTGTATATTTACCTCGTAATTTCAATACATCTAAGAAAAATTGAGTACATATCTTACAATTTTAGGATTCAATTCAGCAATTCCGACTATTAACTCTTCTCCGACTTCTCAGTTTCTGGAAATGGAAGAACGTCATTTCCTTATAGATTGTGGCGAAGGAACTCAGGTGCAGATGCGTAAGGCTAAAGTCCGTTTTTCTAAGATTAATCATATTTTCATTTCACATCTTCATGGTGATCATTGTTTTGGTTTGCCGGGATTGGTAGCGTCTTTCCGATTATTAGGAAGAAAAACCCCGCTGAATATCTACGGCCCAAAAGGTATCAAGAAAATGATGGATACTATTTTTGAAATTACAGAAACATACAAAGGTTTTGAAGTCATTTATCACGAGCTAGAGGGTAAAGAATCTGTAAAAATCTATGAAGACAAAAGGGTAGAGGTTTTCACTATTCCACTTAATCACAGGATCTATTGCAATGGTTACCTTTTCAGGGAAAAACCAAAAGAGCGTCATCTAAACATGAAGGAGATTTCCAAATATAAAGAAATCGAAATCTGTGATTTCCAGAATCTACGTTTAGGAAAAGACTTTGTAACGGAAGATGGAACCGTCATCAATAATGCATTACTGACGACAGATCCAAAACCATCGGTTTCTTATGCATTCTGCAGTGATACCAAATATAAAGAAGACATTATCCAGATCATAGAAAATGTAGATATTCTCTACCACGAATCCACTTTCCTTCATAATCTGAAAGAAATGGCAGATTATACGGGGCATTCCACTGCTTTGGAAGCTGCAACTATAGCCAAAAAAGCACAAGTCGGAAAGCTGATTTTAGGACATTTTTCCAATCGTTACAGTGACTTAAGTGTTATGACGGATGAGGCAAGACAGATTTTTCCTAACTCTTTTCTGCCGAAAGCTTTGGAAACGATAAAAATTGGTTAGACAACATCGATACTTACTATACATATTGCTAATGTGATACATAGCAATGCTGCAAAAAAAAGCACATCAGCAAAATTTTCGAGCTTTCCGGAAACCTTTTCTTTGTCAGTTTTAATAGCAAGAAATGAAAGTGTACAGCTCATTACCAAACATAAAATAGCACAAACTGCAAACTCGTTTAGGTAAGAATGATGCTGAAATTTTGCAATTTTCAAGGATGTCAGGATCACAAGACAAAACCCTAATAGATTTGTTGATGCATTAAGTATATGTGGTGCAGTTTTTCTCATTTAATTTATTTTGTTTAAAAATATCAAAATATCGTATAGTCTTACCGATCTTTATGATAGTTTATGATTAATTAAAAATTCTTTAAAAAGTCAAAATGTCATTTTCACAAAAATTAGCTAAAAAATTTTATATTTGTCAAAACTCTTTGATATGCAATCAACTTATATAGAAACTCAACAGATCTCTTTTCAGGACTTCAAAAACAGTATTCTGGATGATTATCGATTAGGAAGAATTTCCCGCGAGATGTCATACTTAGGAAGACGGGAAGTACTTACTGGTAAAGCAAAATTCGGAATTTTTGGAGATGGTAAAGAATTGCCGCAACTGGCAATGGCAAAAGTTTTCAGAAATGGAGATTTCCGCTCTGGCTATTACAGGGATCAGACTTTTGCTTTGGCAATTGATGCGGTTTCTGTAGAAAGTTTTTTTGCACAGTTATATGCTGATACAAGTGTAGAAAGAGAACCAGCTTCAGCAGGTCGTCAAATGAACGGGCATTACGCTACAAGAAGCCTAAATGCTGATGGAAGTTGGAAAGATTTGACAGCTCAGAAAAATATCTCATCTGATATCTCTCCAACGGCGGGACAAATGCCGAGGTTGTTAGGACTGGCTCAGGCTTCTAAAATTTATAAATCTGTAAAATTTGAAGGTTCTGAGAAATTTTCGAAAGACGGAAACGAAGTTGCTTTTGGAACAATTGGTGACGCTTCTACAGCAGAAGGCCATTTCTGGGAAACTCTGAATGCGGCTTGTGCATTACAGGTTCCAATGATCGTTTCGATTTGGGACGATGGTTACGGAATTTCGGTTCCTACTCAGAATCAAAGAGCAAAAGCGGATATATCCGAAATGCTTTCAGGTTTTCAGAGAAATGAAGGTGAAAATCAAGGCTGTGAAATTATCCAGGTAAAAGCCTGGGATTATCCGGCGCTGATGGAAGCTTATGCGAAAGCCGAACATTTTGCCAGATATGAAAGTGTTCCTGTTGTAATACATGTAACGGAAGTAACACAGCCGCAAGGCCATTCAACATCTGGTTCGCATGAGCGTTATAAATCTGAAGACAGATTAAGCTGGGAATCTGAATTTGATGGATTAATTAAATTCAGAGAATGGATTTTGGATTACAGCATCGAAATCGAAGGCCAGGAAGAAGTTTTGGCAACCGCTGAGGAGTTAGATTCAATTGATTCGGAGGCTAAAAAATTAGTAAAAGAAGGACAAAAAAAAGCTTGGGAAGCTTACCAAAAAACAATTTCTGATCTTAAGTCTGACGTTTTACCTTTAGTAGAATCCATTAAAAACCAAAACTTCGAAATTGGAAATTTGATCGAGACTTTCAATAAAATCATTTCTGTGAGCAAAAAGGATGTTTTCCAATTGATAAGAAAGACATTATTGTTGACAAGGAACCAAGATTCAGCTGAAAGAAATATATTGAAATCGAAATACGAAGAAATCTTAAAAATCGAAAAAGATAATTATTCTTCTCATCTGTATTCTGAATCGGAATGGAAAGCGACTAATGTTAAAGAGATCAAGCCGATATTTTCTGATTCTTCCGAAGAAGTAGATGGTAGAGTAGTTGTAAGAAATAACTTTGATAAAATCTTTGAAAAATATCCTCAATCTTTGGTTTTTGGCGAAGATACGGGAAATATCGGAGACGTCAACCAAGGTTTGGAAGGACTACAGGAAAAATATGGTGATGTAAGAATCGCTGATACAGGAATCCGTGAAGCTACAATTCTTGGACAAGGAATTGGAATGGCAATGAGAGGTTTGAAACCAATTGCCGAAATCCAATATCTTGATTATATTTTGTACTGTCTTCAAGGGATGAGCGACGATTTGGCAACGGTTCAATACAGGACCAAAGGTGGGCAAAAAGCGCCCGTCATTATCAGGACGAGAGGTCACAGGTTGGAAGGCGTATGGCATTCCGGTTCGCCAATGGCAGGAATTCTTAATCTTTCCAAAGGGATCAATATTTTGGTTCCAAGAAATTTGACAAAAGCCGCAGGATTTTACAATACGATGCTCCAAAGTGACGAACCAGCCGTGATTGTAGAATGTCTGAACGGTTACAGACTGAAAGAAAAACAGCCGGACAACTTAGGAGAATTCACAGTTCCAGTTGGAAAAATAGAAGTAACAAAAGAAGGTACAGATGTAACTTTAGTAACTTATGGTTCTACCTGGAGAATTGTGACTGAAGCTGCAAATGAATTAGAAAAGCTAGGGATTTCTGCAGAAGTTATTGATGTTCAGTCCCTGATTCCATTTGATCTATCTCACGAGATTGCTGAGAGTGTGAAAAAAACAAACCGATTGGTAATAATAGATGAAGATGTTGAAGGAGGAACTTCGGCGTTTATTCTTCAGCAGATTTTGGAAAAACAAAAAGCCTTCAGATATTTGGATTCGGATCCGTTGACAATTTCTGCTGAGAATCACAGGCCAGCTTATGCAAGTGACGGAGATTATTTCAGTAAGCCTTCCGCAGATGATATTGTGGAAAAAGTATATCAATTGTTCAATGAATTGAATCCGGAGAAATATCCAGCGATTTACTAAATTGAAATTTTAAAATAAGCCAAATAAACCTTTTGAAGATTCTATTTTCAAAAGGTTATTTTTTTGCAGATCTTCTATGAAAGATTCTTCATTATGAAAACGGATTTCAATATTTTCGAAAGTTGATTTTCGGTAAGCATAACCTTCCATAAAGTCTTTGTTATCATTCCATTGCTGCAGATCCATCTTTCTCATCCATCTGATAAAATTTGTATGAGAATCTGTCCGGAAGCTTTTGTTTCTTTTTAACAAAGTATACTTCATTAGATGTAAAGTTTTCAGCAAATGTAACGAAATCAATTTATTTTTTTTATTAATTAAAAATTAATTTTTATGTATACATTTTATAAACAAAATATTATTTGAATATTAAATTTCTTAATTAAACCTAGATTATTTTATTTTCAATTATTTTTGAAAGTTTAGAAATTTTAATTATATTTGTACAAGAATTCAAACCAATAAAAAATGAAACTCGACGAAGCTAAAGAGAAATACATACAAACCTGGGGAACATTTGCAACCAATTGGGGTATCAACAGAACAATGGCGCAGGTTCATGCTTTGCTTTTAGCAGAAGGCAAACCTTTATCCACGGATGAAGTGATGGATAAACTGGAAATCTCAAGAGGTAATGCCAATATGAATCTTCGGAATCTGATGGACTGGGGAATTGTAAAAAAAGAACTGGTAAAAGGTGACAGAAAAGAATATTTTGTTGCCGAGAAAGATGTTTGGTTTCTTTTCAAACAGATTACAAAAGAACGTAGAAAGCGAGAAATAGAACCTGTTGTTTCATTTTTGGAAGAGCTGAAGAATGTAGATGAAGATTCCGAAGAAGCAAAACAATTTGTTAAACTAATGGATGATTTTGGAAACGTGACTAACAAAATCAACAATATAATGGACTTAGCGATAAAAAGTGATGATCACTGGCTGGTAGGGAAAATTACCAGCTTGTTAAAATAGAAAAGGATCAATCCTTTTTTATTTCGGATTAATTTTCAAAAATTACTGAAAATATAAAATGTTTAAAATTATGAGAAACCTGTTATTTAGGATTTTTATGACAATTCTTTTCAGAAATAGCAAAAGAACAAAAGGCGATTTCCTCAAACTATAAAATCAAGCAAAATGAAAACATTACAAAATCACATTCTCATTTATGACAATGATTGTCCATTGTGCAATATCTATTCAAAAGGGTTTGTCAAATCCGGGATGTTGGATAAAAACGGCAGAGAAGCTTTTTCAGAAATCACATCCGAAACCAAAAATAAGATTGATGTTCATCGGTCAAAAAATGAAATCGCATTGATTGATACAAAAAATAATAGAGTAATCTACGGATTAGAAAGCCTACTCACAATCATCGGTAATTCTTTTCCGATTTTGGAAAAATTTGCAAGAATAAAACCTTTTCATTGGTTTTTTCAGAGACTTTACAAATTCGTTTCTTACAATAGAAAACAAATTATTCCTTCAGAAAAAGATTTGACAGAAGACAATTGCGTTCCGGATTTTAATCTAAAATATAGACTTCTTTATCTTGGATTTGTTTTAATATTTTCCGCTTATGTTTTAGGATTTTATAATCAAAGATTGTTTCCGAATTTCAAAAATAATTTTGGTCTCGAATTTTTCATCTGCTGTATGCAAATCGTTTGGCAAGGAACATTTATGGGAATTTATCTCAAAGGAAGAATTTGGGATTATCTGGGAAATATGATGACGGTTTCCTTGCTTGGAACATTGCTTTTAATTCCGGCATTATTCTTCAACTTTAGTCAAATATTCTACTTCATTTATTTCGGAACTGTAGTATTCTTAATGTTTTTGGAACATCTCAGACGATGCACAATTCTGAAATTTGGGATGATACCAACCATTTCCTGGATGTTGTTCAGAATCACTTTCGGAGCTATTCTCTTATACATTGTTTCGAATTCATAAATGCCTAATATCCTTCCTCTTTTCCGCTTATCATTCTGAAGTTCTAGAAGAGTCCGCTCAAGCCTACGCGAGTTTCACAAAATAACATTAGGCAGTAAAAAGAAATTAACAACTTAAAATTTATCAAAATGAAAATAATCATTGCAGCTGGAACCGGTTTCCTTGGAAGAAATCTCGAAAACTATTTTCTTGATAAAAATTACGAGGTCAAAATACTGACAAGAAACCCAAAGCGTAAAAACGAAATTTTTTGGGACGCAAAAACAATCGGGATTTGGAAAGACGAGCTGGAACATGCAGATGTTCTCATCAATCTTGCCGGGAAGTCAGTAGACTGTCGTTATAATGATAAGAACAGGAAAGAAATTTACAATTCCAGAATAGATTCAACAAGAGTTTTGCAAAAAGCAATCGATAAATGTCAAAATCTACCTAGAATCTGGCTTAATGCAAGTTCTGCAACTATTTATGTTCACTCAGAGACGCATCTCAATACAGAAAAAAACGGAATCATCGGTGACGATTTCTCAATGAATATCTGTAAATCCTGGGAGAAAGAATTTTTCAAAAAAGGAAATCAAAATATCAGAAAAGTGGCGCTCAGAACTTCTATCGTTCTTGGAAAAAATGGAGGTGCTTTTCCAAAATTTAAACAAATTTCAAAATTAGGATTAGGCGGAAAGCAGGGTAGAGGCAATCAGTTGATGAGCTGGATTCATATTAATGATTTTTGTGAAGCCGTTAATTTTATTATTGAAAACGAAAACCTTGAAGGTGCAATTAACATTACAGCTCCAAAATCTTTATCTAACGAAAATATGATGGGTCAAATTCGGAAAAAGATTAAAGTCTCATTTGGGATTCCAAGTCCAGTTTGGTTATTGGAATTAGCTTCAGTCTTCATCAAAACAGAAACAGAACTTATGTTAAAAAGCAGGAATGTCTATCCTGAGATTTTGTTGGAAAATGGATTTAAGTTTCAGTTTAATGATTTTCATCAAGCATTAATGGTATTAACATAAAGCTCAAAAAAAATCCGTAAATTCGCATAAAATTTTTTAATCACATGAACTACGATATCATAGTTATAGGAAGTGGACCTGGCGGTTATGTGACTGCAATCAGAGCTGCTCAATTGGGTTTCAAAACAGCCATTGTCGAAAAAGAAAATCTTGGAGGTATTTGTCTTAACTGGGGTTGTATCCCAACAAAAGCACTTCTGAAATCGGCTCACGTTTTCAATTATTTGAAACATGCCGAGGATTATGGTCTTAATAAAGTGGAGAACCCAGGATTTGACTTCACCAAAGTAATCCAGAGAAGTAGAGGGGTTGCTTCTAAGATGAGCAGTGGAATCCAGTTCCTGATGAAGAAAAATAAAATCGATGTGATCATGGGGACTGCCAAGGTAAAAGCTGGTAAAAAAGTTTCTGTTGTAGATGCTGAAGGAAAAACTACGGAATATACAGGAACACATATTATTATTGCAACCGGAGCACGTTCCAGAGAATTACCAAATCTTCCTCAGGATGGTAAAAAAGTAATCGGATACAGACAGGCACTTTCTCTTCCTGAGCAGCCAAAATCTATGATTGTTGTAGGTTCTGGCGCCATTGGAATTGAGTTTGCTGATTTCTATAATTCTATGGGAACTAAAGTTACCGTGGTGGAATTTTTACCAAACATTGTTCCTTTGGAAGATGAAGAAGTTTCAAAACACGTTGAGAAATCTCTGAAAAAATCAGGTATCGAGATCATGACCAATTCTTCTGTGGAATCTGTGGATACTTCCGGGAATGGCGTAAAGGCAAAAGTAAAAACTGCCAATGGAGAAATTACATTGGAAGCTGATATTCTTCTTTCTGCTGTCGGGATTGCTGCTAACTTAGAAGGAATAGGCTTGGAAGAAGTTGGAATCAAAACCGATAAAGGAAGAGTTTTGGTTAATGAATGGTATGAGACTTCTGTACCTGGCTATTACGCGATCGGCGATATTATCCCGACTCAGGCTTTGGCTCACGTCGCTTCTGCTGAAGGAATCACTTGTGTTGAAAAAATCAAAGGTCTTCATGTTGAAAAAATCGATTATGGCAATATTCCTGGTTGTACCTACTGCCATCCGGAAATTGCTTCCGTTGGTTTGACTGAGAAACAAGCTAAGGAAAAAGGTTACGAGCTTAAAGTGGGCAAATTCCCATTGTCAGCATCAGGAAAAGCGACTGCAAACGGTGATACAGACGGATTTATCAAAGTGATTTTTGATGCAAAATATGGTGAATGGTTAGGATGTCATATGGTTGGTGACGGTGTAACTGATATGATTGCTGAAGCTGTTGTTGCAAGAAAATTGGAAACAACTGGTCACGAGATCATCAAATCTATCCACCCACACCCAACGTTGTCTGAGTCTATTATGGAAGCTGCTGCTGCTGCTTATGGAGAGGTGATTCATATTTAATGAGATTAACATAATATTCATATTATAAAACCACAGATTGTTCTGTGGTTTTTTTAATTTTACTTTATGGAAGATTCAAAGTTGGGATTGGTTTTGTCAGGTGGAGGAACGCGTGGTTTGGCCCATGCAGGAGTATTGAAATTTCTAAATGAAAAAAATATAGAGCCGGATATTATCTCCTGCTGTAGTGCTGGTTCAATCGTTGGTTCTCTTTATGCATTTGGGAAATCACCAGAAGAAATTTTGGATTTTTTCCAGTCTGTATATTTTTTCAACTGGAAACATTTTACATTCAACCAACCGGGCTTGGTTTCATCAGCAATTTTCTCAACTTATCTTAATCCGATTTTTGAAGATTCGACTTTAGGTGATTTGAAAAAAGATGTCAGGATCGTTGCAACGGAACTGATTACGGGACAACAGAAAGTTTTCGAGAAAAATTATAAAGTGGTTGATGCAATTATTGCTTCGTCTTGTATTCCAGGGATTTCCACACCTTATTTTATAGGAACAGAAATGTATAGTGACGGAGGTGTTCTCAATAATTTTCCTGCGGATGTCATTCATAATGAGTGTGATACAATGATAGGTGTTTATGTGACGCCACCACAAGATGTAGAAGCTAATGACCTGAGAAGTATTCGTTCGGTAACTACGCGCGCCTATGAGTTATTATCACACAGGACGGAAATTTACAAATTTGCATTTTGTGATTGGTTTATTACTTCCAAAAAACTTTCAAAATATGGTACCTTTGAAAGAAAACCACAAAGATTAGAAGAGATTTTTCAAATCGGTTACGAAGAAGCAAAACGAACTTTTTCCGAAAATGAAGAAGAATTTGAGCAGATTTTTATAAGATGAGATTCAAATTATTTTTTCACCACAAATTTTGCAGTAACGAGCATTATCATCATTGTCTTGGTTACCACATCTTTTGCATTGGAAATTGTTCCTATTTTGTTTTCTGAACTCGGATGTTACAATGCCGGTTGGGACGGCAATAATGCTGTAACCGCATAGCATCACAATGATGGAAAGGATTTTTCCTACAGGGGTTCCCGGAGAGATATCGCCGTACCCTACGGTTGTAATGGTGACAACAGCCCAATAAACACTTTGAGGAATACTACTGAATCCATTTTTTCCTCCTTCAACAATATACATCAGTGAGCCAATAATTATGATAAAAATAATCATAAATAAAAGGAAAATATAAATCTTTCTGGAGCTGTGTCGTAATGCAGAAACAATGAATCTCCCATCGTGCATATAGTCGGCAAGATTAAAGATCCTGAAAATCCTGAGTATTCTGAGTATTCTTATAACTGCGACAAAATGCCATACAGGAAAAAATAAACTGATATAAAATGGTATAATTGATAAAAAATCAATGATTCCTAATGGACTGAAAATGTATTCTTTCCTGTCTTTTATACAAATAATTCTCAGGATATATTCTATCGTAAATATCAATGTGATGAAAAACTCGGCGTAATAAAATTCTCGATAATATTGTAGTCTTATGATAGGAATAGTTTCTACCATTAATAGAATGGTAGAAATTAGGATTAATGTCAATAAGCTTATATCAAAAATTTTTCCGGCTTTTGTGTTGGATAAATAAACGATTTCGTAGATTTTTTTTCTCCAGCCTTCTTCCGGAATAAGATCAAATTCTGGTTTTATTTTCATTGATTTAAAATAAAATATGAAGTTAATAAAAAAAAATGTAAATAGATTGATAAATTATAGACAAAAGTCTTTTTTATTTGGACAAAAGTCTTATATTTGTAAATATAAAAACAAAGAAATGAAAAAGTATAAGACAATAGACGATTCCAATGTTGTTAATGAGCCTATCGCATTGTATGGTTATCAGAACTTTGATGATGCTGGTGTGTTTAAAATAATAGATATAGCACAAAAGGGTATTTCTTTCAAGTTTTTTGATAATCTGGTGAAGAAGTTTCCGTTCACTTTTCAGGAGTGGGCGGAGTTTTTACATATCTCAGGTAAAACACTGTCTCGCTATCAGAAAGAAGAAAAAACCTTTGATACACTACAGTCAGAAAAGATTCTTCAGATAGAGATGTTATACACAAGAGGAGAGAAGGTGTTTGGTTCTGCAGAGCATTTCTTGATTTGGTTGCAAACAGAGAATGTGGCTTTGGGAAAAACAAAGCCGCAAGATTTGTTAGGAAGTAGTTTTGGGATATCACTTCTTATGGATGAGTTAACTCGTATAGAGCACGGTATTTTAGCGTAAGCCATGATAGTTTACAGGCTTTCGAAGGAAGTTTATGCAAACGACCTTTCCGGAAAAGGAGCGGAAATAGCCGGCGGGCGATGGAACAGCAAAGGCAGTGCTGCTTTATACACGGCACAATCCATTGCGCTATGCGTAACGGAAATAGCTGTTCATATTCCTTTGGGGATTTTACCAAAAGATTACCGTTTGATTCATATAGAAATTCCGGATACTGATTTTTTTGAACCCAAAAGATTACCAAAAGACTGGAATACTTTTCCTCATCCCGACAGCACGCAGAAAATTGGAGATCGATTTCTCAAAGAAAACAAATTCCTGTTTATGAAGGTTCATTCTGCGGCTGTACAAGGAGAATTCAATTATATTATTAATCCAAAACATATTGATTTTTCTGATGTTAAAATCAAGAAAATAGAAAAGTTTACTTTTGATGACAGACTATTCATCAGATAAAAATAGAATTAAATGAAGATCAAAGAATTTATAAAGGAATTTGAACAAATCATTCCAATAAGACAGGCAGAAGATTTCGATAATGTTGGCTTGCTTTGTGGAAGTCCTGACAGAGATATTTCCGGTATTTTGATTGCGCACGATGCTTTGGAATCCGTTGTTGATGAATCGGTTGGAAAGAATTATAATCTGATTCTTTGTTTTCATCCCATTATTTTTTCCGGGCTGAAGTCAATTACTGGAAAGAATTATGTAGAAAGAGCTGTTCTGAAAGCTTTGGAAAATAAAATTGCAATCTATGCGATTCATACGGCTTTTGATAATGATTATTTTGGCGTAAATTATAAAATCTGCGAAGTTCTTGGTTTGAAGAATCAAAATGTTCTGGTGCCAAAGCATAATCAATTAAAAAAATTGGAAGTTTATGTTCCTGTTGATTCTGCTGAGAAGTTGAAAAATGCTCTATTTGAAGCTGGAGCTGGAAATATTGGTTTTTATGATCAATGCAGTTTTTCAATCAATGGCAACGGAACTTTTCGACCTTTGGAAGGTTCAAATCCGGTAACAGGAAGTCATAATGAAAGAGAAAATGCTAATGAAGTTTTACTTTCTGTAATATTTGAAGACTATAAAAAGCATCAGATTCTGTTTGTTATGAAACAAAATCATCCTTACGAAGAAGTCGCTTATCAATTAATTTCTCTCGAAAACGAAAATCAATATACTGGTTTGGGAAGATTTGGGGATTTGGAAATAGAAATGGATGAAATTAATTTTCTGAAATTCGTAAAGGAAAAATTCAATCTTAATGTTATCAGACACAATAATTTAATTCAGAAAAAAATTAAAAGAGTAGGTGTTTTGGGTGGAAGCGGAGCAAGCGGAATCAAGTCTGCATTATCCGCAAAATGTGATGCATATTTGACTGGCGATGTGAAATACCACGACTTTTTTTCCGGGGAAGATAAAATGCTGATTTGCGATATTGGACATTTCGAATCAGAACAATTTGTAACTCAACAATTATTTGAAATTTTGTCCGAAAAATTCACTACATTTGCAATCGCTAAAACGACAAAAAAAACAAATCCTGTTAATTATTTTATATAGATATGGCTAAAGTAAACGAAATTTCTGTTGAAGAAAAATTAAGAGCTCTTTACGATTTGCAAATTATCGATTCCCGTTTGGATGAGATTCGCAATACAAGAGGCGAATTGCCAATTGAAGTAGAAGATCTTGAGATAGAAATTGAAGGTCTTGAAAAAAGAGCACAAAAATTTGAGGCTGAAATTGCTGAACAAAATGCTGAGATCAATAACAAAAAAGAGTTGGCAAAGCAAGCTCAAAACCTTATTGATAAATACAAAGCTCAACAAGATAACGTTAGAAATAACAAAGAATTCGAAGCGTTAGCAAAAGAGGTAGAATACCAGGAGTTAGAGATCCAATTAGCTGAAAAAAGAATTAAAGAATTCGGATCCAGAATCGATCATAAGAAAGAAACTTTGTCTGATCTTAATGCTAAGATTGACGAATTGAAAAACCACCTTTCGCACAAGAAAAACGAATTGGATAATTTGATTTCTGAAACACAGAAAGAAGAAGATTATCTATTGGAAAAATCTAAAGAATTTGCTGAGAAAATCGATGACAGATTGTTGGCTTCTTACCAAAGAATCCGTCAAGGTTCATCTACAGGTCTTGCCGTTGTAGGTTTGGAAAGAGGAGCGCCAAAAGGTTCTTTCTTCACAATCCCGCCACAAAAACAAATGGAAATAGCTCAAAGAAAGAAAATTATTATCGATGAGCATTCTGGAAAAATCTTGGTAGATGATGAGCTGGTGAACGAAGAAACTGCTAAAATGTTAGATATTATCAAATTCAACTAAGATTTTTTTAAAATATAAGACAAAAGAGACCTGAAATTCAGGTCTCTTTTCGTTTGAGAGAAAATTAATATAAAATTACCGGATATTAACAGAACCGGAGCTGCTTTCGTTTTTGGTCACTTTGTTCAGGTCACCTCTTTTCACAACGTTGATATCTCCGCTGGAAGAAGCGCTTGCTGTTAAGCTATTACGAACACCAATCGTAATGTCAGCCGAAGAAGAAGTGGTAAGAACCGCGCTGTCTGCCGTTAAATTTTCAGCTTTGATATCGCCGCTTGAAGATGCCTGAGCACTTACAGTATCTGCTTTTCCTTTGATATTGATTCCTCCGGATGAAGAAGACTGCAGATTTAGATTCCTTGCATTGATTTCTCCATAAAAATCACCACTGCTGGAAGCTTGGATATTAATGTTGCTTCCGTTGATATTTCCTTTGATGTTTCCGGAGCTTGAAACTTTCACATCAAGGTCAGAAAATTTGAAATCATCTTTCAAAACAATGCTTCCGCTTGAGTTAGCTACCAATCCGTCAAAATCCTTAGCATAAACTTTAATTTTGATTCTGTCGGTTGAGATGTTCAATTTACCTTCCGATTGGATTTTCACCTGGACTTTTCTGCCTTCCTGTTTTACGACTACATATTTCATCAGGTCAGAAGGAGCATACACCACAATTTTTTCTTCGCTGGATTTAAAAACTTCTGCGCTAAGAGAAGTTGAGATTTGTAACTCATCAAAATCCATCGAATAAGATTTCTCGATCACTTCGCCTTTTCCGGAGTCAGATAATAGGTGAGAAAACATCACGTCATTGGAACCATTTTTCTGTATGCAGGAAAAATTGGTAACAGAAGCCAAAAGAATTAGGGATAAAAGTTTTATTTTCATAAGTATAATTTTTTATAGTTTTTGATTTGTTATTAATATGACAATTGAAAAGTCTTTTTCGTTACATTCAAAAAATAAAAATTTTCATTTTAATTAATTTTCTAAATTTACAGCATTAAAAATAAATTATTGATTATGAAAAACATATTGTTTGCTTTCGTATTGATAGGCCTTTCTGTTTCAGCATTCGCACAATCCGGTCCGCCGGCTGGTGATGCCAAAGCAGGAGAGTTCTATGGTCAGGATGTTTCCGCAAAAGCTATTAAGAAAGCAATTTCTACAGACGAACTGAATAAAGAATTAAAATTAACACCGAAAATTTCTAAAACATCCGTGAAAGGAAAAGTTACTGGCGTGTGTCCTAAAAAAGGATGTTGGGTAAGTCTGGCTACAGATTCCGGCGAAACTTTTTTTGTTAAAATGAAAGATTATGCATTCTTCGTTCCGACTGCTTTGGAAGGCAAAACTGTAGTGTTGGAAGGTAGCGCAGAAAGCAAAACGACTTCTGTAAAAGAATTGCAACATTACGCGGAAGATGCTAAAAAACCTCAGGTTGAAATCGATGCGATTACAGAACCAAAGACTGAAACAAGATTTTTGGCAAGCGCCATCAAGGTTGTAGAGTAAATTGATTAAGATAAATTTAAGATAAAGCTGATTAAAGAATCAGCTTTATTTTTTTATAAATTTTTGACTGCTTTTTTTATTTTCAGAGAAGACTTCTACAATATATACTCCGTTTTTTAGTTCAGAAACATTTAGATTATTAGAATTGATTTTTCTATTTAAAACTAATTTTCCTTGAATGTCAAATATTTTTACATATTCAATTTTATGATTAAAGTTCAAATAATCTGAAGAAGGGTTAGGGTAAATTTTAAAATCATTTAAAGAATTAACTTCTTGAGAAGCAAGCAAGCAATCAGTTGTTACATTTGGAATTCCTTTATTAATGAAAAAATCTTTTTCATTCTCATCACAACAAACATAATTGAGTTTCGGACATTCTAAAAAGCCTTCATCAAAATTTTGCTTTTTCCCATTTTTAATATAAATACTTGAAAGATTTGGTAGTCTAAAAACATTTAAAGTTTCTAAGTTTATATTTTGTGAGACGTTTATAGAGGATATTAAGTTTGAATCACTAATAAGAATTTTTTTTAATTTCAGATTTTTGCTGAAATCGAGACTAGAAATTTTATTATTACTTATTGAAAAATATTCCAAATTCAAGCTCTTTGTTAAATCAATAGAATTTATATTCTCAGGAATATTTACTCCTCGTAGATTTGAATTTTGCAGTGGTAGCAAAAGCGAATTCAAATTAGGAGAGTTATACCCAAAGTTTACATACATAACGTTCGAATTACTGAAATCTATGGATACCATATTTGTATTTGCAAAAGTAATATCTTGTAATCCTTGTAAAGGAGAAAAATTGAATGTCACTAAATCGTCGTCATCAATTCTTATTTTAGTGAGCAAATTACAATTGTCAAGATTTAATGATTTTAAATAGTTAGACCCAATCCTTATTTCTTCAAGATTTATATTTTTACTCAAATCCAAAGAATTATACTGTCCAGTAATCACGAGTTTTTTAAGTTTTGTATTATTGGTAACATTCACTGAATTTATTATAGTATCAAATAAATCAAGTTCTTCTAATAGTATAGAATTTTCAATATTTATGCTTTCTAAAGCTTTATTATATAAGCCTTTGATCTTTTTTAATTTAGTATTATTTGATAATGATAAAGTTTTAAGATTAGTATTATGTTCAATATTTAATTCTGTTAGATTTTTAAAAGCTTCGATACCAGTAATATCAATGATATTGTTTTGATAAGTTGTTGCAAGATAACTGATGTTTTCCGCTTCAATTACTTGAATTTCTCCATCATTGTTTAAATCAATACTGGTGAAATTTCCCTGTAAATCTTTAGCTTGATATTTTGTTGGATTAATATTAAGCAAATAAGCTTTAAAAATTTGGTCTGGAATAGTTACATTCTGAGAAAAAGAAAATGTAAAAAAGTAAAATAAAATAAAAGAGTATAATTTTCTTGCCATAATGGTTGAAAGTTTTGTCAAATATAATCATTTATGGTTTTTGTTTGAGCATTTATTTTAATAGTCTAATACTTTGTAGGAGGACTTTAATCTCCGTATATTTACACTCTAAATTTTTAAAAAATGGCAGACTGGAAAACCGTCAAAGAATACGAAGATATTACCTATAAAAAATCAAATGGCGTCGCAAGGATCGCTATCAATAGACCAGAAGTCAGAAACGCTTTCCGACCAAAAACAACCTCAGAACTTTACGATGCTTTTTATGATGCTTATGAAGATTCGTCAATCGGGGTCGTGTTGCTGACAGGCGAAGGTCCGAGTCCAAAAGACGGCGGTCACGCGTTCTGTAGCGGTGGCGACCAAAAAGCACGTGGACACCAAGGTTATGTTGGCGAAGATGGAAGACATCGTCTTAATATTTTGGAAGTTCAGCGTTTGATTCGTTTTATGCCAAAAGCTGTGATCGCTGTTGTAAATGGTTGGGCTGTTGGAGGTGGACATTCGCTTCACGTGGTTTGCGATTTGACTTTGGCGAGCGAAGAACATGCGATTTTTAAACAAACCGATGCTGATGTTACGAGTTTTGACGGAGGTTATGGTTCTGCTTATTTAGCGAAAATGGTTGGTCAGAAAAAAGCAAGGGAGATTTTCTTCTTAGGCAGAAATTATTCTGCCCAGGAAGCGGCGGATATGGGAATGGTCAATGCGGTAATTCCTCACGCTGAATTAGAAGACACAGCTTACGAATGGGCTCAGGAAATCCTTGCAAAATCTCCAACCTCCATCAGAATGCTGAAATTTGCCATGAATTTAACAGACGATGGAATGGTTGGTCAGCAGATTTTTGCAGGAGAGGCAACGCGTTTAGCTTATATGACAGAAGAAGCGAAAGAAGGCAGAAATGCCTTCCTGGAAAAACGTAAACCTGATTTCGGAGATAATCAGTGGATATCATAAAAATCAGTAAAATTGTATCGGTTTGAAGAAAGGATTTGAATTTCTGAAACAACTCTGCAGAAACAACAATCGTGAGTGGTTTTCTGAACATAAACTGCAATACGATGCGATTGCGAAAGCTAATAAAATTTTCTTTGATAAGATATTCTCGGACTTTCAGGAATATGATAATTTAGCAAATCTCCATGTTTTCAGAATTTATAATGATGTACGTTTTTCTAAAGACAAAGTGCCTTATAAAACCAATTTCGGTGCAGGATTATCCCGTAGAAAACCGTTTTTGAGAGGTGGATATTATATTCATTTAGAACCCGATAACAGTTTTGTTGGCGGAGGGTTTTGGGGACCAAATTCTGAAGATCTGATCCGAATCCGAAAGGAATTTGAAAGCAATACAACAGAAATCAATAGAATTACTTCGGACAAAACTTTTGTTAACTATTTCGGAAAACTGGAAGGAGAAGATGCTGTGAAAACCGCGCCTAAAGGATTTGATAAAAATCACCCAGCTATTGATTTAATCAAAAAGAAACAATATGTCGTGAAGAGAAAATTTTCTGATAAGGAGGTCTTTTCTGATGATTTTAAGGAAGAAATTATTTCTACTTTTCTTGCGATGCGCCCCTTTTTTGATTATATGAGTGAGGTACTTACAACGAATTTGAATGGCGAATCTATAATTACAGATTAAAAATAAAAAATGACTGATTGGATAAAGGCAGCCCGGCTGCGGACATTACCACTTTCTTTGAGTGGAATTATTATGGGGAGTTTCATTGCAAAATGGAGACTTTCTGAGAATGGAGGAACTTGGGATTGGAAAATTTTTGCTCTGGCACTTCTCGTAACATTATTATATCAAATCCTTTCCAACTTCGCTAATGATTATGGTGATGGGGTGAAAGGAACAGATAAAAACAGAATAGGAGAAGCTGAGCAAAGAGCGGTAGCCTCCGGAAAAATCACAGCAAATCAAATGAAAAATGCTGTAATTTTATTATCGGTTCTGTCTTTTGCTGCAACTGTTACTCTATTGTATGTAGCTTTTTATCCTGATTATACCAAAGAATTCTGGATTTTTATAGGGTTAGGAGTTGCCTGCATTTTAGCTGCAATTGGTTACACGGTAGGTAAAAAACCTTACGGATATTTGGGATTAGGTGATATTTTTGTGTTCGTATTTTTCGGCTTGGTTTCAGTTTGCGGCAGTTATTTCCTGTTCACAAAAACCTTTGATTATGATATTCTGATTCCGGCTTCTGCAATCGGGATGCTGAGTATGGCCGTTCTTAATCTCAATAATATGAGAGATATAGTAAATGATGAATTGTCCGGAAAAAAAACTTTTGCGCTGAGATTAGGCTATAAAAAAGCCATGATTTATGAGATTATTTTGTTACAGTTACCAATCCTTTTGATGCTGATGTTCCTGATGATCAATTTTGCTCAGGATCAGAGAAATTACTACCCATTCATTGTGATGATTCTGATATTTCCTTTTATGAAATTAAGAAGAACCATTATGCAAATCAAAGAACCAAAATTGCTTGATCCCTTCTTAAAACAGGTAGGAATCTTAACTCTTATGATGGCTGTCTTAACGGCTGTCGGACTTAATTTTGTTAATTAATAAATCGAATAAAAATGAAAATAAAATTCTTAGGACAAAACTGTTTTTTGTTCACATATAACGGGAAAACGATTCTTTCCGATCCTTTTTACAACTACCAGAAAGAGCAATCCGGTTTTGATATCAAAGCTCAGAAAATTGATTACGTTTTGATTACGCACGCACACGGCGACCACATTGCAGACGTAAAAGAAGTTCTTGAAAATCATCCTGACGCAACGGTTATCGGACAACCTGAGATTTGTGGTTATTTTGGACATTCCAATAATATTGATATCAATTTTGGAGGTTCTGCAAAATTGGAAGGTTTGAAGATTTCTATGGTTCCTGCTTTACACACAAGTTCTTTCCCAGACGGAAGTTACGGCGGTTTGGCTGCAGGATATATTTTCAGATTTGAGGATAAAAGAAATTTATATCTGGCCGGAGATACAAGTGTAACTTCAGAAATGAGCTTGTTTCCGCAGGTTTTCGGAACTTTGGACTTATCCATCCTTCCGGTTGGGAAACATTATACGATGTGTCCTAGAAAAGCCGCTTTTGCAGCATCAGAGTTATTGAAAACCCCTAAAGTTATTGGTTGTCATTTTGATACTTTTCCTGCGATTGAAATCAATCACGAAGATGCGAAAAAGCATTTCTCAGATAAAAACATCGAGTTTACTTTACCAAAACTAGGCGAGGAGTTCGAATTTTAATTAAAAAAATTCTGAGATTAAATAATTTCTAAATCACTTAATCTCAGAATTTCTTGATGTATAGATACAAAAAATGGCAAGCTACCTAAATCACACCGCTACAACCGATTACCTTTGCTGCGTTCCCACCCTGGAGGATTCTCAGGAGCTGGTTGTTTAGGACTTGCCGGTGCAAAGATAAAAATTTAATATTGAATTAAAAAATGAGAAATACAGGATATTAAGACTAATTATATAATTATGATTTTAAAAAACTGATTCTCAGAATTAAAAATTTTCAATTTTTTTAGAAAAATAAAATTATGACAAAAAATCCTGTAACCGTTGGCTTTGGTTTATTTTTAGCGACAATGTTAGTGTTCTTCGTTGTTTATTACTTTTTTGCAGACGCCAATTATTGGAACACGACGATGAGAGTCAATGCTTTTGGAATGACATTTCTTTACGTGTTTGGTGGATTTATTTCTGTGCTTTGGCTTCGTGGAAAAGATAAAATCACTTATCCGCAGGCTTTTAAACAATCTTTTGTGACACTGTTCGTTGGTGGATTTCTTTCAATGTTGTCTATTTTTGTATTTCTGAATTATGTTGATACCGATGCTAGAGATATGCTGAGTCATCAATACATCCAAACCGAATTGGATAACCTAGACGTAGCTTATGAACAGAAAAAATTGGAAGCAGCGAATCTGAAGGACCAGACTAAAATCAAAGAGCTGGAAACAGATTATAAAAATGCCAAAGAAGCTAGAGTAGCGGCTCAGAAAGAGAACCGCAATTATTTTTCTTTCCAATTTTTGTCTGCTGTTTTTGGTGGATTTTTACTATTTTATTTACTTTTGTCTATTATCATTGCTGGCTTTTTGAAAAATAAAAAACGATACGAGTAAGATGTTGGATAATAAATAATTATGGGGCTCTTTTTAAATTATTAAATTAATTATTTATCCCTAAGATTATAAAATCTAATATCTAAAATCTAACATCTAACATCTTTTATAAAAAAATGAATCTTTCTATAATTGTCCCATTACTTAACGAGCAAGACTCTCTGGAAGAGTTGTTCACCCGAATCGACAACGTTTGCCGAGATAACAAATTATCTTACGAAGTCTGGTTCATCGATGACGGAAGTACGGATTTGTCCTGGTCCATTATTGAAAATTTGAAAATCCAACATCCACAGATTCATGGGATTAAATTTTCTAAAAACTACGGAAAATCTCAGGCGCTTCACGCAGCTTTCGAAAAAGTCAATGGCGATGTGATTATTACAATGGACGCAGATTTACAAGATTTTCCGGAAGAGATTCCTGAATTGTACGAAATGGTAACTCTGGGCAATTATGATATTGTTTCCGGCTGGAAAAAGAAACGTTTCGATAATGTAATGACCAAAAATATTCCATCAAAACTGTTCAATGCGGCGGCCAGAAAAGTTTCCGGCGTTTCACTTCACGATTTCAATTGTGGTTTGAAAGCTTACAGAAAGCAAGTCGTAAAATCCATTGATGTTTACGGCGATATGCATCGTTATATTCCGGTTTTGGCGGCTAATGCAGGTTTCAGAAATATTACCGAAAAACCGGTTCAGCATCAGGCAAGACCTTACGGAACCTCAAAATTTGGGACTGAGCGTTTTGTTCGTGGATTTTTGGATTTGGTGACACTTTGGTTTGTCAGCAGATTTGGTGGGAGACCGATGCATTTCTTCGGCGCTGCCGGAACATTGATGTTCATTATCGGATTTTTATCGGCAGTTTGGCTAGGCGTTTCAAAACTGATTGATGTTTATATCTTCAAAATTTACGGTAATCTGATTGCTAATAATCCTTGGTTTTTCATTGCTTTGACGATGATGATTCTGGGAAGTTTATTGTTTGTAGCTGGATTTTTAGGCGAATTGATTATTAGGACTAATCGTGAGCATAAGAATTATCATATTGAGGAATTGATATAATTTAAAAATGAAATATTATTTATACTTATTTCTAATTTTCACAGCCATTTCCTGCGGAAAAGTAAAACCAAAAGGCGAAATCCAATCCAAAGATGTAGAATTGGCCGAGTTTAATAAATTGGATTTAAAAGGAAAATTCCGTGTTTTTTATGTTCAGAGTCCGCACAATTTCGTGAACGTGGAAACTTATCCTAGCTTCTTTGATAATCTTAATATTGAAGTTAAAGATAAAAATCTGTCAATTTCTGAGAAAAACGAAACGGATAAAGTTGATTTTTATAATATTACGATTTACGGAAAAACTCCGTTTGATGTGATTAAAATAGCTGATTCTGTAGAGCTTAACATCTCAAGCCAAATGAAAGTTGAAAATTTTGCACTTCATTTAAAAGATAATGCTAAATTTATCGGTTCAGTGATTTCGGAAAAGGCTGAGATAGAAATGGCAAACAAAAGCCGGGCTAATCTGCTGGGAAAAACAACTTTAGCCAAGCTTAATATCAAAGATACCGCGAGTATTATTTCGCCGTATTGGTATATCAAAGATTTGGAAATAGAGTCTCAGAACGGGAATTATGCAGAACTGAATGTCGATGAAGAAATCAAAGGGAAAATCGGTAATACATCAAAATTGATTTATTACGGAAATCCTTCGAAAAAACTGAAAGTAACTGATAAAGCGACTTTAGAGAACAGGAAATTAAATTAAACAAAAAACTATAAATAATGTCAGAATTATCAACATTAGATAAAGCAAAACTTTGGCTTGCAGAAGCATTTGATGAAGAAACCAGAAATGCAGTACAAACTTTAATCGATTCCAATTCACCTGATTTGGAAGATTCTTTTTACAGAGAATTAGAATTCGGAACAGGAGGAATGCGTGGTGTAATGGGAGTTGGAACCAATCGTTTAAATAAATACACGTTAGGTCAGGCTACTCAGGGACTTGCGAACTATCTTCATCAATCTTTTCCAAATGAAGAAATTAAAGTAGCGATTGCTTATGACGTTCGTAATAACTCCAAAGAATTCGGGAAAATTGTTGCAGATGTTTTAACAGCAAACGGAATCAAAGTTCTGTTGTTCAAAGAACATCGCCCAACTCCGGAATTGTCTTTCACAGTTAGAGATAAAAAATGTAATGCAGGAATCGTTTTGACGGCTTCTCACAATCCACCGGAATACAACGGTTATAAAGTATATTGGAATGACGGTGCGCAAATTGTTCCGCCGGATGATGAAAATATCATCAGAGAAGTTTATGCAACTAAGTTTGAGGACATCAAATTCAACGGAAATGATGATTTAATCGAATGGGTTGGCGAAGACCAGGATGATGTTTACATCGATGCTTGTATGGAAAATTCTCTTTATCAAAATGTTGGAAGAGATAACTTAAACATTGTTTTCACATCCATCCACGGAACAACTTATACGACCGTTCCAAAAGCATTGAAGAAAGCCGGATTTACAAAATTGGATTTGGTTAAGGAACAGATGATTCCAAGCGGAAATTTCCCAACCGTAGCTTCCCCGAATCCGGAAGAACCAGCAGCATTGTCTATGGCAATGGATTTGGCAAGAATTACCAATGCTGATATAGTTATCGGAACAGACCCGGACGGCGACAGGCTAGGAATTGCAGTTAGAAATCTTGAAGGCGAAATGCAGCTTCTGAACGGAAATCAAACCAATACAATCTTAACATATTATATTCTTGACCAGTGGAAAAAAGCAGGAAAAATCACCGGAAAAGAGTTCATTGGTTCTACCATTGTAACTTCTGACGTGTTCTTTGATGTTGCAGAGAAATTCGGAGTGGATTGCAAGGTTGGTTTGACAGGTTTCAAATGGATCGGCAAGATGATTCGTGATTTTGAAGGTCAGGAAAAGTTTATTTGCGGCGGCGAGGAAAGTTTCGGTTTTATGACTGGAGATTTTGTTCGTGACAAAGATTCTTGTGGTTCAATCCTGACAGCCTGTGAAATCGCTGCTTGGTGTAAAGCTAATGGAACAACGGTTTACGAATATATGATTGAAATCTACAAAGAAGTTGGTTTCTATTACGAAGGCTTGATTAATGTTGTAAGAAAGGGTAGAACAGGAGCTGAAGAAATTACACAAATGATGAGCGATTTCAGAAGTAATCCGCCAAAAGAAATTGCCGGTTCTCCTGTAGAAGAAGTGAAGGATTTCAAGGAACAGACTTGTTTTGTTGTTTCTAAAAACGAAAAAAGAGTAATGGACGATATTCCGAAGTCTAATGTATTGATTTTCTATACTCAAGACGGAACTAAAGTTTGTGTTCGTCCTTCCGGAACCGAACCAAAAATAAAATTCTATGTTTCTGTAAAAGACAGCATCACCTCCAAAGAAGATTTTGTTGCAAAACTTCCTGTGTTGGAAGCGAAAATTGCGAAGGTAAAACAGGACCTTAATCTGTAATTGAAATTTTATCAGAATAGAAATATAATCTAAAATATTTTTAACCTAAAGTTCTCAATTACTGAAGCGATTTAGTTTTGAGAACTTTTTTTGTTGTGTAACTTGAATTAATCTGTTACATTTAACAAATTTGCAAATCATAAAAAGTAAAAATCCGGATGCACTCCGGAACAACATCAAAAAATATCTCAGTGAAAGTATCAAAACTCGCATCTAACCTGATTGGTTCAGAAATCATTAAAATCGGAAATGAAGTCAATGATCTGAAAGCCAAAGGTGCACAAATCTCAAATCTTACAATTGGCGACCTTAATTCTAACATCTATCCAATTCCATCCGAATTGAAACAGGGAATTGAGAAAGCTTATAAAAATAATCTGACCAATTATCCACCGGCAAACGGTTTACAATCTCTAAGATCTTCCGTAAGCAATGACCTTAAAAAACGTTGGAATCTGGATTATTCAGCCAATGATATTTTGATTACGGCTGGTTCAAGACCTTTAATTTATGCGGTTTTCAAAACAATTGTTGACGAAGGAGACAAGGTAATTTACCCGATTCCTTCCTGGAACAACAACCATTACGCTTACTTAACGACAGCTAATGCAGTTGAAGTTCAGACACAGGAATCAAATAATTTCTTACCGACAGCGGACGACCTTCGTCCTTATGTTGATGGCGCTGTTTTGCTCTGTCTTTGTTCTCCTCTGAATCCAACAGGAACAATGTTCACAAAAGAGCAATTGTCTGAGATTTGCGAATTGGTTCTGGAAGAAAATAAAAGAAGAGGACCAGACGAAAAACCGCTTTACCTGATGTATGACCAAATCTACGCAATGTTGACTTTTGGTGCTGACCATTACAATCCGGTAAGTCTTTTCCCTGAAATGAAAGATTACACGATTTATGTTGACGGAACATCTAAATGTTTTGCTGCAACAGGTGTTAGAGTAGGTTGGGGCTTCGGACCTAGTTTGGTAATTGATAAAATGAAAGCTCTTTTGACACACGTTGGAGCTTGGGCGCCAAAACCAGAACAGGAAGCGGTTGCTGAATTTTTAACTGATGATTCTGCAGTGGATAAATTTCTTGATGATTACAAACAAAAACTGAATACAAGTTTGAAAGAACTTCACGCAGGAATCCAAGATTTAAAATCGAAAGGATTGGCTGTGGAAAGTATCTCGCCAATGGGTGCGCTTTATTTAACCATTAAATTGGATTATTTGGGCAAAACCACTCCAGAGGGAAAAATGATCGAGAATTCTACAGATTTGGTTTTCTATCTGATTAATAATGCAGGAATGGCTTTGGTTCCGTTCTCAGCATTTGGAAATGATAAGTCAGTGCCTTGGTTCAGAGCTTCTGTTGGAGGCTGTTCGTTGGATGATATTAAGGATTGTCTTCCGAAGTTGCAAAAAGCCTTAGAAAATTTAAAATAAATTGAGAAGCAGAATATTTCTTGAAACCAAGTTTACTTTTTATTCATCAATAGTAATTATGCTATTAGTGATTTTAAGTGTTTGGATTTCTGGAAAAAATTCTCATCAAACATTATTTCAAAATTCGATTCTTTCAACTTCTATTCTTGCGATTGCATTTTTTCTTTTTGTGAGTATTAGTTTGTATAGAGGAGTTGGATTAAGAGATAATCTTGGCAAGATTTTAACGAAAGAAAATTTTAATAAACGAATGAGATCCACCTCTGATTTTACTCCAAATATTGATGTTCCAAGCATTGGTGCGGATGGAATTGGAGGTGTTATTTTATCGGTACTTGCTTGGATTGCATTTACTGTAGCAGTATTATTCGCTCTATACTTTGTAGGTGTTTTCTTTTGGTCAGTTTTATTACTTTTATTAGCAATTCTTTACTGGATATATTTTAGAGCTTTGAGACTAATATTCAAAAATTCAAAAAGATGTAAAGATAATCTCGTTAAAAGTTTAGGATTTGGACTTTTTTATTCTGTATTATATATATCATGGATTTATGGAGTCATTTTTTTAATAAAATATATTCACTAATATGAAAGTTATCGCAGTTATTCCTGCTCGTTATAATTCAACCAGGTTTCCCGGAAAACTAATGGAGATCTTAGGGGACAGAACCGTGATTAATACTACCTATCAGAATGTTGTCGATACTGGTTTGTTTGATGACGTTTTTGTCGCTACGGATTCTGAATTGATTTTTGATGAGATTTCAAAAAATGGTGGAAAAGCTGTTATGACAGGAGAACACGAAACCGGGAGCGACAGAATTGCGGAAGCTGTTCAGAATATCAATTGTGATATCATTATTAATGTTCAGGGCGATGAACCTTTTCTCAAAAAAGAACCACTGAAGCAATTGATTGATGTTTTTTCTAATGATGATAAAAAAGAAATTTCTTTAGCCTCTTTAAAAATTCAATTAAAAGAATCTGAAGAAATTCAAAATCCGAATAACGTCAAGGTTATCACAGATAATAATGGATTTGCTTTATATTTCAGTCGTTCAGTAATTCCTTTTCACCGCGAATTGGCTTACAATGTCAAATATTACAAACATATTGGCGTTTATGCTTTCAGGAAAGAAGCTTTGATTAAATTCTCTTCTCTGGAAATGACACCTTTGGAAATTTCTGAAAAATTGGAACAGCTGCGCTATTTGGAAAATGGGATGAAAATTAAATTGGTCGAAACAGATTTCATTGGCATTGGAATCGATACGCCGGAAGATTTGGATAAGGCAAAAAAACTGATTTAATTTAGCCGTTATTAATGTTAAAATTAACGTTCTTTAAGACAAGAAGCCAAATGAAAATTTTATCTTAGCAACCTTAAAAATTCTGAATGAAACAATTAATCCTCATATTTTCTGTTATATTTTCTATCGTTTTGTCTGCTCAATCGGCAAAGGATATCATCGATAAAAACATAGAAAACTCTGGAGGTCTTACCAATTGGAAACTTCTGAATACGGTTCAGATACAGGGGAGAGTGACCTTGGGAGTTAATGATTCTTACCCGATTAAAATCTATCAGCAACGTCCGAATCTGACAAAAACAGCAATTGTAATGGGTGGAAAAGAAACACCTGTTGAAGGTTTTGACGGAAAGAATGGTTATGCAATGAATTATGCTCAGAACAAGCTCCAGCAATACACAGATTACATTCCTGAAAATTTTGATAATGACTTTATCGATTGGGAAAACAAGGGTTTTGAAGCTGAATTGTTAGGCAAGGAAAAAATCGGGGAACAATTGTATTTCAAAGTGGAACTGACGAAAAATGTGAATAAAACTATTTACTTTTTTGATGTCAAAAACTATATGTTGTTCCGTGAAATCAAGAAAGATGAAATCCTGACTTATTCAGATTACAGAAAGGTTGGAAACTTACTAATGCCATACAGAATCGAATCGTCTTCACCTAAAAAAGACAGCGATTATGTAATGATGATCAATAAAATCGAAATCAACAAAGAATTACCGAAAAATACTTTTAAATTCTGATTTGGTCAAAATGGAAACTGAAGAAATCCGCGAATATTGTTTATCCAAAAAAGCTGTAACAGAAGGCTTTCCTTTTGATAATGAGACTTTGGTTTTCAAGGTTGGCGGTAAAATGTTTCTTTTAATTTCTTTAGAAAAGCAACCTGCAACATTCTCTGCAAAAGCTGATCCGGAATGGAGCGAAGAACTCCGTGAAAATCATCCTCAGATTTCCGGCGCTTATCATATGAACAAAACTCATTGGAACTCAGTTCTCTGTGAAGGTCTCAAAAAAGATTTGATTCTTAAATTAATTGATCATTCTTACGATTTGGTTTTTAATTCGTTAACTAAAAAATCAAGAGAAGAAATTCTGAATAGTTAATTTTCTGGTTTTAAATTCAAATGAATTAGATGTACAACAAAGAGAGATGTCTTACATTTAAGCTTGTTAATACCTTTATGTTTTTTATTTTCTCATTTTGAGATAATAAAATAATTTGTATATTAGGCATTCGAAAATTTCTATTTGAAAAGAGTGAATTTTATGATAAAAAAAATAATATTACTTTCTGTACTTAGCTGTATATCACATTTTAGCTTCGCTCAGAAAACAACCCCAATTTACTTAGACGATTCCAAACCTGTTGAACAACGTATTGAAGATGCTTTGTCAAGCATGACTTTGGAGGAGAAAATTAATCTTATCCATGCTCAGTCCAAATTCAGTTCGCACGGAGTTCCGAGATTGGGAATTCCGGAATTATGGACTGCAGACGGACCTCATGGTGTACGTTCAGAAGTGCTTTGGGACGAATGGGATCAGGCTGGCTGGACCAATGATTCAATTATAGCTTATCCTGCGCTGACAGCCCTGGCGGCAACGTGGAACAGGAATATGTCTTCCATCTACGGTAAATCTCTTGGTGAAGAAGCAAGATACAGAAAAAAGGATGTTATTCTGGGACCTGGGGTCAATATTTACAGAACTCCGCTCAATGGCCGTAACTTCGAGTATATGGGAGAGGATCCGTTTTTAAGCTCTCAAATGGTTGTTCCTTATATCAAAGGTGTTCAGTCCAATGGTGTTGCTACAAGTGTAAAACATTTTGCATTGAACAATCAGGAAACTTTCAGACACTCGAGTAATGTGATTGTTGATGATAGAGCTTTGTACGAGATTTATTTACCACCGTTCAAAGCAGCGGTTCAGGAAGGTGATTCCTGGACAATAATGGGTGCTTATGATTTATATAAAGGACAGCATGCCAGCCACAATCAATACTTATTGAATGATATCCTGAAAGGTGAATGGGATTATAAGGGTGTTGTAGTTTCGGATTGGGGCGCAGTTTTAGATACCAATCAGGCTATTCATAATGGTTTGGATTTGGAATTCGGAACATGGACCAATGGTTTGTCAAAAGGAACAAGCAATGCTTATGACAATTATTATCTGGCTAAACCTTATTTGGATCTGATCAAATCCGGAAAAATCGGAACTAAAGAGTTAGACGACAAAGTGAGAAGAGTTCTCGGTTTAGCTTATAAAACATCTATGAACAAGAACAAGCCTTTTGGATCTATTGCTTCAGAAGCTCATATTGCTGCAGCAAAACAGATCGCTTCTGAAGGAATTGTTTTGCTTCAGAATCAAAAAGCGATATTACCAATCAATTTAGCCAAGACTAAAAAAATTGCCGTGATAGGTGAGAATGCTATCAAAATGATGACCGTTGGCGGTGGAAGTTCTTCTCTTAAAGTGAAATATGAAACATTGCCACTTGACGGAATCAAAGAACGTTTCGGAAAACAAGCAGAAGTAGCTTATGCCAGAGGTTATGTTGGCGATGTAGGTGGCGAATATAATGGTGTAAAATCCGGACAAAATCTTAAAGAGACGCGTTCTTCTGCTGAATTAATTGCTGAAGCCGTAAAATTGGCGAAAGAATCTGATTTCGTGGTTTTTGTCGGAGGTCTTAATAAAAGTGACCATCAGGATGCAGAAGGTATGGACAGAGAAAGTTATGGTTTGCCATACAATCAGGATGCAGTAATTTCAGCTTTGGCAAAAGCGAATAAAAATCTTGCCGTTGTACTGGTTTCCGGTAATGCTGTTGCAATGCCCTGGATCAAAGAAGTTCCGTCCGTATTACAATCTTGGTATCTCGGCTCAGAATCTGGTCATGCCATTGCAGCAATTCTTGCTGGTGATATCAATCCTTCCGGAAAATTGCCTTTCACTTTTCCGGTTAAGTTAGAAGATAATTCGGCGCATGCTTTGGGAGAATATCCTGGAAACAAAGAAGAGCTGGCTGCCGGAAAAGGAAAAGAACTGAAAAATCCGATTAATATTACTTACAATGAAGGAATCTTCGTTGGTTACCGTTGGCACGATACCAAAAATATCAAACCGTTATTCAGTTTTGGACACGGTTTGAGTTACACGACTTTTGAATATGGAAAAGTCAAAGCAGATAAATCTGAACTGACAACGAATGATAAAATAACCTTCACAGTTAATGTGAAAAATACAGGTAAAGTGGATGGAGCAGAAGTGGTACAGTTGTACATCAGCGATCTGAAATCATCTTTGCCAAGACCTTTGAAAGAACTGAAAGGCTTTGATAAAGTTTATTTGAAAGCCGGTGAATCCAAAGATGTTTCTATCACAGTTGATAAATCTGCATTGAGTTTCTTTGATCCGGTGAAACACGATTGGGTTGCAGAACCGGGAGATTTCGAAGCGCTGGTAGGAAGTTCATCTTCTGATATCAGAACTAAAATCAAGTTTACATTGAAATAAGTTTTATTGGAAATATAAAATTAAAGGATAGCAATTGCTATCCTTTCCTATTTCTTAAAACTGAAATTCTGCAGTCAATCTTTTGTCTTCATCCAATCTTTCAATCAGCTTCTCCAAACCTTCAAACTTAATTTCATCGTGTAGATAATCCCGGAATTTGATAGTGATTTCTTTATCATAAATATCCTGGTCAAAATCCAGAATATAAACTTCGGTATGTAAAGATTGATTTTTGTCGTCAATCGTAGGATTGGTTCCAATACTCAGCATTCCTTTGTAGAATTGATTGTCAATCCACACTTCAACAATATAAGCACCTTTTTTAGGAAGTAGCTTGTTGATTGGAACTTCAATATTTGCGGTTGGGTAACCAATAGTTCTACCGAGTTTTTTACCGTGAATAACTTTTCCAGTCAAAGGATAATTGTAGCCCAGCATTTGGTTAGCATCATTGATTCTGCCTTCCGAAAGTGCTATCCTGATTTTTGTAGAACTGATATTAAGGTCATTCTTTTGTATAGCTTCCAATTGATTGACTTGAAAACCTAATTCATTGGAAAGAGATTTCAACAATTCAAAATTCCCGCTTTTATTTTTCCCGAATGTATGATCGTAACCTATTATGATGTGCTTGACATTGAGCTTGTTAACCAAAATTTTTTCACAAAATTCTGTTCCTGTCAGATTTCTGAATTCTTCATCAAAAGTTTTTAAGAAGATATTCTTAATGCCGCTTTTTTCAAGAAGTTCTAATTTCTCTTCCAGCGTGTTGAGCATTTTTACATCATCATCCGGATTGAGAAATTTTCTTGGATGTGGCCAAAAACTTAGAATGGCAGATTCCAGATGTTCTTTTTCTGCAATTTCATTTAGTTTATTAATAATGGATAAATGTCCCAGATGGACACCGTCAAACATACCCAAAGATAATGCTAATGGTATCCTAGATTGGTAGTCTGTAAGATCTCTGATGATTTTCAAATTCTGAATTTTATGGCAAAAAGTAATCAAATCTGCCTGTGTAAAAATACACCTAAATAGTGTGCTATAAATTGTCATACAAATATGATAAAAATCTTTTTTTCTGACAATGCTCGTTAACAAACTTTTATTATCTTTGCGCACAAGTAAAAATTTAGTAATGGCAAACCAAATTAAAGGAAAAATTTCACAAATTATCGGACCGGTTATCGACGTGGTTTTTAATGAAGTTGAAGAATTACCAAAAATATATGACGCTTTAGAAATCACTAAAAGCAATGGAGAAAAAGTTGTTTTAGAGGTTGAGCAGCACATTGGTGAAGATACGGTAAGATGTATCGCAATGGATGCTACAGATGGTCTTCAGAGAGGTCAGGAAGTAACTGGTACAGGTAAACAAATTACAATGCCGGTTGGTGATGAAGTTAACGGTCGTCTTTTCAACGTTGTAGGAGATGCTATTGATGGGATCCAGAATTTGTCAAAAGAAGGAGGTTTGCCAATCCACAGAGAAGCACCAAAATTCGATCAGTTATCAACTTCTGCTGAAGTTCTTTTCACAGGGATCAAAGTAATCGACCTTGTTGAGCCTTATGCAAAAGGAGGTAAAATTGGGTTGTTCGGTGGAGCTGGTGTAGGAAAAACAGTATTGATTCAGGAATTGATCAACAACATCGCAAAAGGACACGGTGGTCTTTCCGTATTCGCAGGAGTAGGTGAAAGAACAAGAGAAGGGAACGACCTTTTGAGAGAGATGTTGGAATCGGGGATTATTAAATATGGTGACGAGTTCATGCACTCTATGGAAAATGGAGGTTGGGATCTTTCTAAAGTAGATCTAGAAGCTATGAAAGATTCTAAAGCTGCTTTCGTTTTCGGACAGATGAATGAGCCGCCAGGAGCAAGAGCTAGAGTAGCGTTGTCTGGTTTGACTTTAGCTGAATATTATAGAGATGGTGGAGAAACTGGTCAGGGTAGAGATGTACTATTCTTCGTAGATAACATCTTCCGCTTCACACAGGCTGGTTCCGAGGTATCTGCACTTTTGGGTCGTATGCCATCAGCGGTAGGTTACCAACCAACTTTGGCATCTGAAATGGGTGCGATGCAGGAAAGAATTACTTCAACTAAAAATGGTTCAATTACGTCTGTACAAGCGGTTTACGTACCTGCGGATGACTTAACTGACCCGGCTCCTGCAACTACATTTGCTCACTTGGACGCAACAACAGTACTAGATAGAAAAATCGCTTCGTTAGGTATTTATCCAGCAGTAGATCCTTTGGCTTCTACGTCAAGAATCTTAGCGCCGGAAATCATTGGCGAAGAACATTACAACTGTGCTCAGAGAGTAAAAGAAATTCTTCAGAGATATAAAGCTCTTCAGGATATCATTGCGATCCTTGGTATGGAAGAACTTTCAGAAGAAGATAAATTGGTAGTTTACAGAGCTAGAAAAGTTCAGAGATTCTTATCTCAGCCTTTCCATGTTGCTGAACAGTTTACTGGTATCCCAGGATCATTGGTTGATATCAAAGATACCATCAAAGGATTCAATATGATCATCGATGGAGAATTGGATCAATATCCGGAAGCTGCTTTCAACTTGAAAGGAACTATCGAAGAAGCTATTGCAGCCGGACAAAAAATGTTAGCTGAGAACGCTTAATTAGAAAATAGAATAAAGAAAAAAGAGTCAAGATAGTTCTCTTTTTTCTTTTCTCTTTACTCTTTAATCTAACAAAATGAATATAAAAATTTTAACTCCGGAATATGTTGTTTTTGATGGTGAGGTAGATTCAATTCTTCTTCCTGGGAAAAGCGGGCAATTCCAGATATTCAAAAACCACGCGGCAATCGTTTCTGCTTTGGTAAGTGGTAAAGTTAAGATCTACACAGATAAAGTAGGTTCTGCTTATCAAAAATACCTTACAAAAGAAAATGATGCTAAATCTGTTTTTTCTTATGAAATTAAGAGTGGTGTTTTAGAATTTAATAATGATAAAGGAATTATTCTTTGCGAATAAAAATCCTTAAAATCACATAATAAAAAAGAATCATTAATTATTTAATGATTCTTTTTTGTTTTATAGAATGATAAAAATTACCAGTTGCTCAAACCATTTTGAAGAGCTTTTTTATAATTTTCTTTGTCAAAAGAATAGAGATCTGGAGCTTTGTGAGCACCACCACGTCTTTGTTCATCAAGCCTTTTTAGAATACCCAGATTCTTGATTTTACGGTAAAAATTTCCTCTGTTAAGTTCTTTACCCAGAATTGTCTCATAAAGCTTTTGCAATTCTGATAATGTAAACTTTTCAGGAAGCAGATTGTATCCGATTGGTTTAATAGAAATGCGCTCTCTTAAAGTCAGTAGTGCTTTGTCTATAATTTCCCGATGATCCATGGCCAGTTCAATCTCAGGGAGCTGACTCAGATAGACCCATTCGCAAGTTTCACTGAATTGATCTGGTATTGGGTGCAATTCCGAAGCACTGTATAATGCATAAAATCCAATGGTTATGAATCTTTGTTTTTGAAATAAGGTCTCATCAAAATCTTCAAAATAGAATTCACTTCTGTTCTTTTTCCCAAAAACACCAAATTCTTCAAGATAAACACCGGTTACACCAGCTCTGTCCTTTAATATCCTTACAACAGCTTCATCCAGATCTTCATCTTTTGCAATATATCCACCGGGTAACAACCACTGCTTTCTGTAGTTCATTTTTAAAAGAAGAACTTTCAATTCATTTTGATCAAATCCGAAAACAACGGTGTCTGCGGATAGATGGGGTAAAAAAAATTCTTTAGCCTCTTTGGACTGATTTAAAAACTGTTGTTTAGAATCTATCATATTTATTACAAAAACTCAATATTACAAATATATTAATAAAATCTAACCAACCAAAGGAGAATCACATTGTAAACGATAGCATTTATTTAAGAAATATAATGTCTCAAAATAAGCTTTTATCAACAAAACAGACTATCTTTAGGCACTTTTTAAATGAATGATTATGACGAATGAAGTACAATCTAAGAGGAATTACACAGTTCCTCTGATTACCATTACCCTTTTGTTTTTTATGTGGGGATTCATCACGTGTATGAATGATATCCTCATTCCTTACCTGAAACAGCTTTTCAGCCTGTCGTTCTTTGAATCGATGCTGGTGCAGTTTTGTTTCTTCGGAGCTTATTTTATCGGCTCGCTGATTTACTTTTTAATCTCAACAACCAATGGTGACCCGATTGATAAGGTAGGTTACAAAAAAGGAATCCTTTTCGGGATTTTCCTGGCGGCTTTAGGCTGTGTCCTGTTTTATCCGGCGGCAAGTTTCGCTTCTTATCCATTATTTTTAGGAGCATTATTTATTTTAGGATTAGGATTTACGGTATTACAAATTACCGCAAATGCTTACGTTTCTCTTTTGGGACCGGAAGATTCCGCATCCAGCCGACTGAATATGACCCAGGCTTTCAATGCTTTCGGAACAACGATTGCGCCGGTTTTGGGCGGACATCTGATCTTCGAATTGTTTTCTGCTCCGGATGGATCTTTCTCTGCAGCAGCAACTAAAATTCCTTATCTGATCTTTGCAGCGATCCTTTTGTTGGTTGCTTTATTGATCTCGCGGGTTAAGCTTCCTGACTTCCAGGTAAAAGGCGAAGAATTGGTAAAAGGCTTTGGTGCTTTGCAGCATAATCATTTGAAGTTCGGAGTTTTGGCGATGTTCTGCTATGTTGGCGGAGAAGTGGCGGTTGGAAGTTTTATTATCAGCTTTTTGGAACAGCCACAAGTCATGAATCTTTCCGAAGTCGTAAGTAAAAACTACCTATCTCTGTATTGGGGTGGTGCGATGATTGGACGTTTTCTTGGAGCGATTTCATTGAATCATTCTATCGGTCAAGGGAAGAAAGCTTTGTATATGTTAGGTACGGCAGCCGCTGTTTTCCTGGTGATTTTTAGTATTGTTGACTTGACGTTTGCACAGATTAGCTTTTTCCTTGTCTTTATTGCTTTGAATTTCGTAGCATTTTTTATCGGGAAATCTGCTCCGGCAAGAACATTATCCATTTTCGCTGCAGTGAACGTTGTTTTATTAATTTCAGCGATGTTGAATCACGGTGCATTGGCAATGTATAGCATCTTAGGAATCGGGATTTTCAACTCGATTATGTTCTCCAATATCTATACATTGGCGATTTCCGGCTTAGGAAAATATACGAGTCAAGGTTCTTCTTTAGTTGTAATGGCTATCTTAGGAGGTGCGATTGTTCCGATTTTCCAAGGTTATTTGGCAGATACTTTTGGGGTACAACATTCTTTTATTATTCCTGTGTTCTGTTATCTTGTGATTTTTGTTTTTGGAGCTTATTGTACTAAGTATCTTAGCCACGTGAAGCAGGATGCGGATGCTAAGTCTGGACATTAAGATTTTTGCTTTATAAATATGAAAACCTGCTGTGAAGCAGGTTTTTTTTACTTTAGGAAATTATATTGTCGAATACATTTTGAATTTCATTAAAAGAACAATTTTTAGCCAGTCTAATTTTAAATGATGCTTGGTCTGGATTGAATTTATGTTTCGATTTAATTCGACTTTTCAATAAAGGAAATAAATAATCTTTGCCTGATACGAATTTTAATAATTTATTTTCCGCAAGATGTAGTTTTTCTTTCCTTATTTTAATTTCTTGCTCTAAATTAATAGATATTTTTGCAGTTATTTCAGATTTTAAATCATCAATTCTATTTTGAATTTTTGTTTTGCAAACCACCCCACTTGAGTCAGTACATAATTTACCTACTCCGAATTGGACATTTTGAATTCCTAATTTAAATTTTATGATAATAGAGTAGAGAATAAATAAATTATATAGTTGTTCTTCATTTTCTACTACCCATTCTTGAAAATTTAAATTTTCACTAATCTGACTATGATTTTGAATAGGATCATCATCGTGTATAAGAGAAATTAATGCAGATTCATCTATTAAAAAATTTTCAATACAATATTTTGGTAAAATATATAAACCTGTCAAATCTGATATTTTATCATCATTAATAACCTCATTAATATCTTCATTTATTAGATAAAAATCTCCATCAATTATAAAAACTTTCTTTCTCCCATCATTTATACCTTTATGTTTTTTCCACTCATCTATTACTGATTTTGAGTTGCCTAATGGTAATACTGATTCAATTGAATATTTTGAATTTGTAGCTTTATTTAAAATAATTGTATAAAGTTTTTTTGTTTCTACAGAGGTGTCCTCAACGTAAACATCTATTTCATTAAAATCTTCAAGTAATACTGATCTAGCAGATTTTGAACTAGTACTTCTTTCTGCCATTTTATTTTTTATTTATTTTTTTTGTTTTAAACTTATGATCTCCAATTATGTCAGGTGAATGTGTAGCAATGATGAATTGAGTTTTATCTGAAGCTTCAAAAAGAGAATTTATAAATAGCTCTTGCCACCTAATGTGTAATGAGATTTCAGGCTCGTCAATCACCAATATTTCTGTTGTATTATTCTTATTAGACTCTTTTAATTTGTTAAAAATAACGTTAGCAAATAAAATAATAAGCTGTCGTTCTCCCGACGACAATTCATCAACAGTTAATGCTCTACCGTATGGTTTATTTATAAATAATCTACCTACTTCATCGACAATCAATTTTTTTCCAGTGTCTTTAAAAAAAGTATTAATGATGTTTAGAAATTTATTTACCGGTTTGAAAGTGTCCGAATAGGTAGTATTATATTCATCAATAATTCCAACAATTCTAATAAGTTTGTCGACTTGAGCTTTATTTAAAAGCCATTCAATAGTAACTCCTTTATTTTTCAACTCAGGACTAGGCTCAAATAATTGATTTATTTTATCAAAAAATGTATTTAATTTATGTGAAACAACTTTATCTAAAAAACCAATATTTTTTAAAGAGTCCTCAATCTCTTTTCTTCGCTCAATAATTAAATATTTTTCTTTAATATTAACTTCATTTGGTAAGTCGTCAATATCAAATTCTATAAAATCAAAAGATGTAGCAATTAGTTCACGCTGTATTTTTTTAAAATATTTCTCTTGAATAATTTTTAATGATTTATATACGTTTTGAATCAATAATTCGGTTTCCAATATTGACACCCCCAAATTATCTTTTGTGAGTGAAGAGAAATTACCTGTATCTTCATATTTAGAATATTTTCGGCTTATTACATTTCTTTCGTACAGATAGTTTTTATAATCTTCCCTCACATCGTTATTTGTTCTTTCTAATCCTATAAATATTGGTTTTTGAATATCATTGATGAAAATAATTACAGGATTTTCAATATATCTCTTTAATATAATTGTATTTGCTTTTGTATGCTTTTCAATTTTTATATATTCAAATTCGTCTAGAATTTTTCGATTTATAATTAATGGTTCATATAAATCTAATTCAAACAACTGTCCTTTTTCAAATAATTGTCCTTTTTTAATACTTATAGTTAATTCGCCAGATTTTTTTAGTGCCGTAATTTTATATAATTCGCCTCGTATTTCAAGTTCAAGTTCTATATAATCGAAAGGAATTCTAACTAAGTCTAATAAGTTTGGTAATAATAAAGCTTGAATAAGATCAATAGTAGTTGTTTTACCAGATCCATTTGTTCCAACTAAAATAGATAGATCTTCATTAAATTCAATGTCAATATCAATGTACTCATTTATTCTGTTACCCTTAAAATTAATTAGTTTCATATGTTCGATTTTATATAAATATATAATTACCTTAATAAATCTTGTTCTATTAAAGAATAACTTCAAATATACAAATTAAGGAGGCTTTAACCTTACGGTTTTCCGTAATCTCAAAAATAAACCAATCCAAATTCCCATCCTTCCGTATTTCTACTGCAATTAATAAAAACTTCCAAAATTAAAAACCTTCGTTTTCCAACCTACCCAACTCCTCCGGAAGTCACAAAACCCTAGTTTTATAACAAAACAACTTTTACTTTGGTTTCCAAACGAGGGTTTTGTAAGCAAACAACTTTGGCGTAAGTCAGAAAACCTTCGTTTTGTAATAAAATGACTTTTACTTTTGTTTCCCAACTATAGTTTTGTGACTAAAGAATATTTTTATACATTTAAAATGTGTAAAAAACTAAATAATTAACAACAAAAACACTAAATGTATGAAAATTACACTATCAAAGTTAAGTACCAAAGATTTGGCTACACTTGCCCAAAGGACCATCAATGTTTCAGAGTCCGGAACTTATGCTGTCATCACAGCTCATCCACTATTGGCAGAACTCAAATTGAAATATGCGGATTATGATGCCGTGTATGCTAAACAAATCTACAGTGGGAAAGGAGATTCGGTTGCTCAAGCGGATAAAGAAAGAGATAACGCATTCTCTGATCTGAAAGGATTCTTAAATGGGTACAGAAAGTTATCCTCGGTTGCTAACTATCAATATGCAGAAGACCTGTATCAGATTTTCAAATTGTTTGGTCTGGAGCTGTACAAGCTAAGCTATTCCTCCCAAACCGCTCAAATGAAAAAACTGATCGAGGAACTGGAGAAATCTGATAACAGCCAAAAGTTAAAAGCATTGTCTCTGGAAGATGCTTTCACAGATATGAAAAATAAACAGGAAGCTTTTGAAACACTCTTTGCAGAACAAGCCTCTGCCAATGCCGATCTTCGGAATCAGAAAACAGCATCAGGAATCCGCAAAGATCTGGAAAGGTCTTTGAAATCTTTCCTCAACCTCATCACCGCAATGAAAGATGTCACCGATTGGAAACTTTTCTACGCCGATGTCAATGAGTTGGTAAAAGCGGCAAAGAATTCGGATCTCCCGAATAATTCTCAAGATAACAATCCTCCTCAGTAATCACTTAGTGGCTCTTGTGTGACCACTTTTATTTTTAAAACCTTATTTTTGTGTTCTTAAATAGATATTATGGGAGTTGCAGATTTATTACTAAAAAAGAAAAAAGCTTTAGCTGAAAAAAATCTTAATGACGGCAAAGCTTATATGGAAGCGAACGCTGCGAAGGAAGGTGTGGTAACCCTGCCAAGCGGATTGCAATACGAGATCATCACAGAAGGCGAGGGCGCTAAACCAAAAGCGAAGGATACGGTAACGGTTCATTACCACGGCACCACAATTACAGGAGCGGTTTTTGACAGCTCAGTAAAACGTGGAAAGCCGGCGTCTTTTCCATTGAACCGTGTAATCTCTGGTTGGACAGAAGGTTTGCAACTGATGCCGGTTGGCAGCAAATGGAGACTGACCCTGCCACCAAATCTTGCCTATGGCGAAGAGCAGATCAGCAAAGAGATAGGACCTAACAGCACTTTGATCTTTGAAGTGGAACTTTTAGGCATCAAGTAAATATAAATCCCGGAAACTAATTTTCGGGATTTTTTTATGTTATAAACTTAGGATGATTCCGTTTTCTTTGAGTTGCTGAATTGGTTTTGAAAACCAGAACAATTCAAAATCTTCAAACAGTTCTTCAAACTGATTCTTCAATTGTTGCAGAGTGATTTTTTTTGGATTTTCTATTGAATTCTCTTCCAGGATCTTAATCAGCCAATCAGCTTTGTCTTTGTCCAGCTCTATCTTTACGATATTGGTTTTGAGATGAAAAGTAATCTGTTTCAATTCCCAGGAGTTGCCTTTTTTTGTTTTGATAATGTCTTTTGCTATGACATTTTTATCCAGGAAAATCAGTTTAGAATTGCCTTTGAAAATGAAATTCTCATCTTCCAACAAACAATCATGGATATAATCCGGATGAATAGTCGTTTTCGGGATTTTGAAATCAAACCAATCCTGCAGAGGGATTTCGAAATTGATGCCGTGCATATAATTGAACAGAGATTTCTTCAGACCAAAACTAAATTGGCTGTGATCGATTCCTGTTTTATCCGTAAAATCAATGTCATTATTAGCAAATTTAATTTCCTGCTTAATTGGTGTCACTCCAAATTCTTCTGGATTAATGCCGACAGGAGAGTGTGCTGTCATTGCAAACTGATGCCAAAAACCACTTTGCAGAATTCCCATCTCGAATAACTGACGAACCATTTCCAAAGAATCGACTGTTTCCTGAACGGTCTGAGTCGGGTAGCCATACATCAGATAAGCGTGAACCATAATACCAGCTTCGGTAAAATTGCGGGTAACTTTGGCAACCTGCTCCACAGAAACACCTTTATCAATCAATTTCAGTAATCGGTCACTGGCAACTTCCAATCCTCCGGAAACAGCAATGCAGCCGGATATTTTCAAGAGAAAACATAAATCCTGAGTAAAGCTTTTTTCGAATCTGATATTCGTCCACCAAGTCACGACGAGATTTCTCCGCAGAATTTCCAAGGCTACTTCTCTCATCAAAGCTGGAGGAGCAGCTTCATCTACAAAATGAAAACCTGTTTCACCAGTTTGATGAATCAATTGCTCCATTCTGTCCACCAGGATTTTGGCAGAGATCGGTTCATAAATCTTGATATAATCTAATGAAATATCACAGAAGGTACACTTGCCCCAATAGCAGCCGTGCGCCATTGTCAGCTTATTCCAGCGCCCATCGCTCCACAAGCTGTGCATTGGATTAGCCACCTCGATGACAGAAATGTATCGGTTCAGTTGAAGATCCGAATAATCAGGCGTTCCGATTTCGGATTGTTTATAATCGTGTCTGTTGGAATTGTTTTTATAAGTTACTTCTCCGCTTTTTAGTAGGAAAGTTCTTTTATATTGAGATTCTTCACAATGTTCAGAATGACAAATATTTTCATAAACCAATTCCAATGGTAATTCGCCGTCGTCTAGAGTGATAAAATCAAAGAATTCAAATACGCGCACATCCTTAACTTCTCTGAGTTCTGTATTCGGGAAACCACCGCCCATTGCAGTTTTGATGTTCGGATAATTTTCTTTGATGAACTTTGCACATCGGAAAGCGGAATATAAATTCCCAGGAAACGGCACCGAAAAACAAACCAGCTTTGGCTGAACCAGTTCCAGATTTTCTTTAAGAATCTTTAATGTAAAATCATCGATGAAAGTTGGATCTGCATTAATTTTAGAATATAATTCATCAAAAGAATTGGCACTTTTTCCCAATCGCTCCGCATATCTGCTGAAGCCAAAATCAGAATCGATATTTTCTACAATATAATCGGAAAGATCTTCCAGATATAATGTTGCCAAATGTTTTGCCTTATCCTGCAATCCCATATTTCCAAAGGCAAACTCCATGTCATCTAATTGATTGAATCGGGAAGCTTCCGGAAGAAAATTCATAGAACAAATCTGTCTTGCTAATGTAGGGTTCTGATTCTGTAAAAAGAGAATGACCTGATCTATGGTTTTGATGTATTCTTCACGTAAAGCAAAGATTCGCTGAGAATTTTCAGAAGTATGATGGAAATCGATATCCGTATTGAAAACCTTTTGGATACCTTCTCTAGAAAAAAGTTCCAATATCACTTCGATTCCCAAATCCATTTGATAGCTTGATAGGTTTTTCGTATTCAGAAAACCTTTGATGTAAGCTGTCGCCGGGTATGGCGTATTAAGCTGGGTGAAAGGCGGGGTGATCAGTAGAAGGTCTTTCAAAAGATTATTTTCGGCAAAGTTAAGGTTTATAAATTTGTAGCCTCACCAAGAATCGAACTTGGATCTAAAGTTTAGGAAACTTCTATTCTATCCGTTGAACTATGAGGCCAAAATGATGGAGTTAAAGTTAACTAATTTTCATAAGTTTCAAAAGTTCCGTCCTGATAAAAAAATACAATTCTTTTGATTTTTTTTGATGAATTGTCTTGCTTTTCATCAAAATTTTCTAATCGCTGAGAATCGGCTATATTTTTCTTTTCTATAGAAGGTGCGGAAATATTCGATTCTGATGAGTTATTATTTTTTTGAGATTTTAATTCGTTTTCTTCCTTTCCAAAATTTTCGTCATCGATTAACGAAAATAAATCCGGTAATGTTTTTTTTACAGACTTAACTTCTTCAATAGATTGAATAGTTGTAGGAGAATTTTCTTCCTTATTAATAAGCATTTCTCCAAAACCTGTAATTAGCCATTCCCATTCAAGCTCTGGAAACTTGGTTTTTATTTTAGAAATGAAATCAAGAGAGGGTTTGTTTCTCCCAGAAATGATATGCGAAATGCTTGAACGTTGTACACCAATCTCTTCAGCAAACTCAGCGGGAGTAAGCTCTGTATATTCGATAACTTTTGTAATTCTATCATTAAATTCCATTTTACAAATGTAATAAATTAAGTGATAAGAAATGTTACAAATGTAATTTCATGTTATTTACTTTTGTAAACAAATTAAATTGATAAGATTATTAATTATAAATGCTTAGTTTTTAACTAGTTATATTATTATTTGTGGATAAGTGTGAATAAAAGAATTATAATCTCAATATTTATGTGGATAATGTGAAAAAGATAAATATTACAACATGAAGCATTGAAAACTTTGATTTAGACCATAAAAAAAGCCTCCTAAAGGAAGCTTGAAGTCTTTAAATGTCTCAATTTTAAGCCTAAGATTTAAGCATTTTTGATTTTTTCTCAGGAAAGAGTAGGGATGTACCTATGCTTAACAGAAGAATTGACATGATCACGATTAGTGATTCTGAAGTCCCGAAACCAATATCTTCCAGGTAATGGTGAAAAATCATTTTCAGACCTATAAACGCTAATAACGCAGCCAAACCAATTTTTAAAAACCTGAACTTATTAACAATCCCGGCTAAAAGAAAGAACATAGATCTTAACCCGATAATTGCAAATATGTTTGAGAAGAACACGATATAAGGATCTTTGGTTATAGAAAAAATCGCCGGTATACTATCAACCGCAAAAATCAAATCTGTTAATTCTATGATAATTAATACAAGGAATAAAGGTGTCATTTTCTTGATTCCATCAACGACCACAAAGAATTTATTCCCAACGAACTGATTATGAACCTTAAAATGCTTTTGTGCAAATTTGACAACCGGATGATGCTGTGGATCAATTTCTTCATCCTTATTTCTGTCAATAAACATTTTAATCCCTGTATAAACCAGAAATGCTCCAAAGACATACATTATCCATTCGAATTTCTGAATCAGTGCTGCTCCTATAAATATAAAGAGAAAACGCATTACAATTGCCCCAAAAATTCCCCAAAAAAGAACCCGGTGATAATTACGCGGTGCAACTCCGAATCCGCTGAAGACAAGAAGAATGACAAAGATATTATCGACCGATAAAGCATATTCTACTAGATAACCTGTAAGAAACTCCAATCCCAGGTTTTTGTCATATACCATTATGCTATGTTCCAGATTCCCGGGTACAATTTTTATAGGATGTTTGTGCTTTGCTACGATCTCCTGTAGTCTTTCCATACTGTCTATCCCATGAATCAGATGGCCGTAATAGGTGAGTAGGATATAAAAACCTAGTGATAACAGAATAATGAAAACACTCATCAACCCGGCTTGTTTAAGAGAAACTGCAGAATCCTTTTTATTAAAAATGCCCAGATCTAAAAGTAGTATCGTAATTATAAATACCAAAAATCCTGAAAGAAATAGAATTTCGTTGCTCATCATAACTTTTTAATGGACAAAAATAGCGAATTAATTGTGATTTAATGCGTTGTACATTTGTAAAAAACAGTAATAAATGTATGGAAAATCGTTTAGTGAATTCCTGAACAAATTAGTAATTAACACTATTTCTATACTTAAAGTAAATATAAATAATTACTTAATTTAAAATACGTAAAATATTGATATTTAAATTTATATGAAAATAAATTAAAAATAATGTATTCCACAAAATAATCAACAGACAAAGTGACATTTGTCAATGTTTAATCATTTTACAAATGTAAACACTGATATTTGTGATTAAATGTTATTTTTGTGAAAAATCAAATACCGTAAAAATGAATTTCAGTTTCCCTTATTTTAAAAATGTAAACTTCCCAGAACGCTATATTTCCCCTGAAAAATTATTTTCTTACTTACAGGACGATTACAGCGATTACATCAAAGAGGTAGGAAAATCCAGTCTCGGGAAACCTATCTACATGATGACCCTCGGAAAAGGTAACATCAAGGTTGCTGCCTGGTCGCAAATGCACGGTAACGAATCTACAGCGACTTTGGCAATGCTGGATCTATTAGCTATATTTGAAAAGCATCCGGAACTGAAAGAGAAATTATTTGAATTAATACAGTTAGATTTCATCTTTATGCTGAATCCTGATGGTTCTGAAGCCTGGACAAGACGAAATGCTTTTGACATCGATATCAACAGAGATTTCTTGAGGACTTCGAGTGTTGAAATGAAATTACTGAAATCATTAATTCTCAATAATAATTACAGCTATCTTTTAAATCTTCATGATCAGAGAACAATTTTTACGACCGATGGAAAACATCCTGCAACGTTATCATTTTTGGCGCCATCGGAAAATGCTGATCGTGATATCACAGAAAACAGAAAAAGAAGTATGGCTGTAATCGCTGCGATCTATATGCAGATGAAACAAATTCTCCCTGACAGGATTGCCAAATATACAGACGAATTTTACCCAACATCCAGTGGTGATAATTTTATGAAAGCCGGGATACCTGCAATATTGTTTGAAGGTGGATATTTTGAAAATGATTTGGAACGGGGTAAGACTCGGGAATTTTATACTCAAGCTTTATATTTTGCTTTAAAGGCAATGTCAGTCCTTAAAGGTGACACATTGAGCTATGAAACTTATTTTGACATTCCTCAGAACAAAGAATCTCATTTTGATCTGATCTACAGGAATGTCAGGCTCAATACAGAATTCGAATGTATTTTGGATATCGCCATACAATATAGAGAAATTCTTGATGAAAATAATAATCTGACTTATCAGCCATACGTTGTTGAAGTTGGTGATCTGAATCATAAAAAAGGCTGGCAGGAAATTGACTGTACAGATAAGAAATTTATTTCACAAAAAAGATTTCCAAAACTTGAATCGTTGGTCGATTTCGTTATAGAATAAATCAGTAATTTAACCTTTATTAATCAGCTTTTTATGAGTTGGTTGCAATACTCTATTTAACATAATATAAATTATAGGACATTTTATAATTGCTAAACTGAGCATATCCGACACTATTTCTATGTGATATTTTGGTATAATATTTTCTAATTTTATTCTGTCACAAAATAATCTATTATGAAAAAAATTATTTTAATTCTATCAGGCGTTACAATTATCCATTCTTGTGAAAAAAATGACGGCAAACAACTGAATGTTGAAAACCGAAAACCTGATACGTTAGCCATTCCTGATAATGAAAAAAATCAGATTTCTACAACAGAAAATGTTGATTATTGTTACATGAATGTGTTGGCTAAAGATTCTATGACATTATCCTATAAAATTGTTAACGGAAAAGTTTCCGGTAAATTGGCATACAAAAATTTTGAAAAAGATTCTTCAACCGGTGATGTTTCCGGAACCGTTTCCGGTGATACTTTGAAACTGAATTATAAGTTTATGTCTGAAGGTACGACAAGCGAGCGCGAAGTTTACTTTTTACAGGATAGCGGTGTTTTGCTTGAAGGAATCGGAAGTTATTCAAATAATAATTCTCCAAACCAAGTTTACGTTTCATCCAAAGCAATTAATTATTCCAAAGGAAGACGATTAACACCAACTGATTGTAAACATTTAAAATAAATACAGCAGCTAAAAACTGCTGTATTACCCTTAAAAATATATAATTTATAAAACTATAGTCTGTATAGAATGTGCCGGCGCCGAAAGTTTGGAAGATTTTCCTTCGATCCATAAATTAAAATCTGTGTCGGTATTACCTTCGTTCATCACTACAACGACCAGTTTCCCATTTTCATTCATAAAACTTGTTGATAATAAGAAGTCTTTGTTGGTAGAACTTCCTACACGCCGAGCATTGGGTTTGATGTATTTTGAAAGATGGCCAATGTAATAATATTCGTAAGTGTAGTGCAACTCCCCTTTTCCGGTATCTGCGATAACTGGTGCAAAACAAAAATTACCCACATGATTGGGGCCACCTTTTTCATCCAAAAGAATGTTCCAGTCTGTCCAGGCAGAAGTTCCTTTGTTGAAATCGTTAATCATATTTCGTCCATACAATTCGCCTAAGCTTATATCATAAATTTTAGAAAAATCAAATTGTTCTTTGCAACCTTCTGTGAAAATCAGGAATTTGTCAGGAAAAGCTCTGTAAGTTTCAGCCACATTATCAAATAATTGCGATTTGTTATTCCACGTCTCATACCAGTGATAACCAATACCGGAAGCGTATTTGGAAGTTTCCTGGTCTTGTAAAGTGGTTGTAGCGCGTTGATACATCAGGTCTCTGTTATGATCCCAGATAATTACTTTTTTATCTTTGTAGCCATTTTTCCACAATGCCGGACCAAGATTTTCTCTTAGCAATTTGGCTTCTTCATCCGCTGTATAAAGGCAAGATTCCCAGGTCTGAGTCGCCATTGGTTCATTCTGAACACTGAGTCCCCAGACCGGAATATTTCTTTTCTCATATTCCTGAATGAATTTGATATAATAATTGGCCCAAACCTGATAATATTTATCCAAAAGACGCCCGCCTTTCAGCATATTATTATTCGATTTCATCCACGCTGGCGGACTCCACGGACTGAAATAAAATCTGAAATCTTTTGGATCGATAGCTTGTTGTGCTAGTTTTATCAATGGAATCTTATACTGTTCATCGTGCTTGATATCGAATGAGCTTAACGAAGTGTCATTATCTTTTACATAGGTATAGCTGTCGCTGGAAAAATCACAAGAATTCATATTGGTTCTGATAACGTTGTATCCCAAACCGGTTTTCCCATAATAAGCTTCGATCAATTCTTTCTGCTTTTCTTTTGGAAGTTTAGCAAAAACCTCAGCAGACGCGTCTGTAATGGCACCACCAAATCCTATCAGTTTCTGGTATTTGAAATCAGGATCTACGAAAACACAGATGTCGGTTTCTTTAGGTTGAGGAAAATCTATGAATTTGGCATTCGCTTTCTTGGCAAATTTTTCGTTATTTTTTTGGGAAGTCATGAAGACTCTACCCTCTTTCATTCCTTTTTTCCAGTAATTCTGCGCATTGGCATTAATGATCATTCCTGTCAAAAAGCAAGATAAAATTAATCTATTCATTAGATGAAAATCTATAAAATATAGAATTGTATTTTAGTTATTTTGATTTATAAATCCTTACGTAATCGATTAAGAATTTCTGAGGATAAATCCCCGAATCGACGCCTTCTTTCCCACCCCAATTACCGCCGACAGCTTGATTAAGAATCAAATAAAACGGCTGATCAAATGGCCAGGCGTCGTAAGTTTTTTCTGTATTGATGTAAGTAAAGTATTTTTTGTTATCTACGAACATTTCTATTTTGTCAGGAGTCCAATCAGCTCTATAAACATGAAATTGGCTGGTTGCATCTTTCACAATAATCGTATCAGTTTTCTGAGTTCCGATGATATGATTGTACTTTTTGGTATGAACAGATCCGTGGACAAAACCCTCGTTGTAACCCACGTGTTCCATTATGTCGATTTCCCCGTCATCCGGCCATTCCTTGATATTTTTACTTAGCATCCAGATAGCTGGCCATGTTCCTTTTCCTTTTGGTAACTTAGCTCGCACTTCAATGCTTCCATACTGAAAAGGGAAAGTTTCTTTTGTAATTAACTTTGCGGAAGTATAATCATTCTTTTCCCATTTTTCTTTTCTGGCTTCTATGATGAGATTTCCGTTTTCTACTCTAGCGTTTTCTTTTCGGTCTTTGGTATAAAACTGAAGCTCATTATTACCAAAACCATCTCCTCCCACTTCGAATGTCCATTTTGAAGGATCAATCATCGCTCCGTTAAATTCATCCTGAAAAATCAACTCTCTTTTGTCTTTTGCTGTGGAACAGGATATTGCTATAGACAACAAAATAATATTAGAAATAGAAAAAACTCTTTTCATACTAATTGTTTGAAATTAAAAGACAAATGTTGCGACAGACTTTGGCGTTAATGATGTAACTGCGGTTTTATTTTTAAATCTGATATTAAAATTTTCGGTAGTATCACCTTCATTCAGAACAATCAAAGCTGTCTTTCCATCGGGTCTTGTAAATGCAACCGAACTCAGATTTCCCGGCTGCGTTGATGCAATTCTTTGAGAATTTTGAGGAACAAATTTAGAAGCCTGAGCGATGATATAATAAGCTACGTTTCTTGTAAAAGCTTCACTCGAATTAATTGTAATGGCGCCTTTACATTCTGTACACCCGCCTTGTGTATGAGGATTAAATGAAGCATCATTAGCAACATTCCATTCCAGTGCTACTTTGCTCCAGTTTCTCATAGAGCCAATGATGACGTTTTTAGTATGCCAAACAAAATCTCCTGAAAATGAAGAATTAGCACCCGTCCATTGCTCTGTAAAATATAAGTTTTTGTTTGGGTATGCTAAATGTACATTACTTAAAACTGAGATATTTCCAGCATAAAGGTGAAAAGCTGAGCCGTCAACATATTTTGCAGCTTCAGCGTCTGCTAAGATGTTCATTGGATAATCCGGCTTGTCACAATTGTGATCATAAAGAATAATTTTGGTGCTGATATTAGCTGTTTGAAAAGCAGGTCCCAAATGATTTTTAATAAATTCCCCTTGTTGTGCAGAAGTCATATACATACTTGGATTGTTCCCCGGATGCAAAGGTTCATTCTGAGGTGTAATAGCATCAATAGTGATTCCCTGCGCTTTCATCGCCTGTATGTATTTTACAAAATATTGAGCATAAGCACTATAGTATTGAGGTAATAAACTGCCACCAACACTGCTTCCGTTATCTTTCATCCAAACCGGTGGTGACCAGGGCGTTGCAATGATTTTGATATTTGGGTTGATTGTCAGGATTTTTTTAAGCATATCAATCATTGCCTGATCTTTTGCTAATGAAAATTGAGAAAGTGAAGGATCTGTCTGTCCTGCAGGCATATCGTCATAAGAAAAAACTTCTGCGTTAAGGTCAGATGCACCGATGCTTAGTCTGAGATAGCTTACTCCGATTGAATTCTCATTATTGGAAAAAAGATTCTGAAGCAATTCCTCTTTTTTTGATGCTGATAATTGATTGATTACCTGAACGCTACCACCTGTCAAGGTATAGCCAAAACCGTCAATCATTTGATATTTCTGCTCTGAGTCAATATCTATCGTTTGATAATTATTAGAAGCATTTTTGAAATAAATATCGTTTTGCTTTTGAAGTTTAACCGTTTCATCTGCTTTTGTCAGCCAAAATGATGCAGAAGTATAATTTCCATTATCTTCTCCATTGTCACCGGGAGGATTGGCTTGTTCATCTACACTGCTGCTTTGACAAAACAGGAGAGAAAAAAACGTAATTCCTAAGAAAAATAACTTGTTAGGGAAAATTTTATTATTGTACATTTTAATAGATTTATTGAAAATCAACAGCTTCCAAAGAAAATTGTATTGAAATAATTTAGATTTTCCAATACAGCTCTCTTTTTAAAAGAGAAGCTTAATTGATGTTAATTGAGTGTGAAAAAAATGAAAGAGGTTTTTGAGGACCTCTTTCACCCTAAGAATATGATAAGAAAAAATTAGTTTACTCCTCGGAATTCTACACTTGTAATAGTTATTCCGTCTTTCATGTTATTACCCCCGGAACGGATTGCAAAATACGCTGTGCCGGTTTTAGTTGCAGTGAAATAACCATCAGGATTATTAACATTTTTTGATCCTATTACAGATATTTTAGCTTTTTCAAAAGGATTTTTTCCACTTCCTGCCCAGGTGTTGATACCTCTTAACCACGTTGTATCATTACCATCGCCAGTGTAATCATTGTTTGGGGTTGGTTTAGTATAGCCTACATAGATTTCAAACCAAGAGTCTTCTACACCAGATTTTGAGCTTACAATAGCATCGGCTTGATATTTTGTACCTTCAACTACTTCCACAGCCTGATACATAACATTTCTATTCCATCCAGATGATGTAAAAGTTGCATTTCCAGTTCCCCAAGCCCAAAGAGCTGTATTGGAAGGATTAGGGAATGTTAAAGTCCATTTTGCCACATCAGCAGCGTCCATAAACTTTCCACCTTGAATCAAATTTCCTGCTTTAGGATCACGTACAGGTACTGTAATAGATTGGCTGGCCGTACCTCCAACCATTCCACCTTGTCCAATGATTTGATGCCTGATATCATAAGTACCTTCATCAGGTAAAAAAATATCATAAATATTGGGTCCGGGCGAAAATGTTCCAATACCTATATCCCATTTTGATTGAATATAATTGTTATTGGATGACGTTAATCTGTAGTGGTTTTCGGATGTCTTTGTTACTGTGAAAGATGCATCAGAGTTGGTAGGTGTTAGACCATTTCCATCCCCATCTACAGTATCGGGTACACAAGACAAAATCAACAGAGAAGCTGATATTATACTTAAAATTTTTCTCGAAATTTTTGTTTTCATAAAACTAATTTTACGATATTAATATTGTGGATTTTGATTTAAAGCTGTGTTAAGTAATTCAGTGTAAGGAATTGGTAATACTTCATTTTTTCCACTTACAAATCCTTTAGAAGAAAGTTTAGAAGCTGCATCTCCCCATCTTACAAGATCAAACCAACGATGTCCTTCGCCTGCCAGCTCTCGTCTTCTCTCATCTTTTATAGCTTGTAAAGAAACAGGTACTGATGCTAATCCGACTCTTGCTCTTACCGCATCTAATAATGCTTGTGCTCGAGAGCCTGTTGCACCAAGAGCCTCTGCTTCCATTAGATAAGTATCTGCTAAACGGATTAAAATATAGTTTTGTCTAAAATTAAGCTCCATTGACCCAGGCAAGTCAGATACACCAGTTCTATATGGAGCATATTTTTTCAAAAAGTAACCGGTGTCGGAATATGCAGGAGAGTAGGTTATTTGACCGTCTTGCTGAAGTTTTTTTGCATTAAGAATAGTTACGTCAGCTCTTGGATCGCCTTGCATAAAATTGAATAAATCATCTGTAACAGTATTAAAAGCCCAACCAGAAACAATATCTGGGGCATTACTACCTGATGATAAAGTATAAGATCTTGGCCCTGTCATAATACAAATTGAGTTTCCTTCATCTTTACCTTGTCCCCAAAAACTCCAATCTGACATACCAGCATTTGTATAAACTGCTTCGACAATTGATTCAGATGTAAATTTATGATATTCATACTTGTCATTTGAAACTTTGTACATTTCAAACAAAGTTTTATAATCATCTACCAATTTATAACCATATTGACTAATTTGGCCAGGAGTTCCATTTACTTGTGCAAATTGAGCAGCTGCCTCAGTCTTTTTGTTATTATACAAATATATTTTTCCTAGAATAGCCCTTGCTCCTCCTTGCGTAATACGTCCATTTTCGGATCCTGAAACTGTCATTGGTAAATCAGCTAGAACATTAACAATATCTCCTTCGATTTTATTATATATTTCCTCACGAGGTGTTTGCGGAATATTCCAATAATCATCATCAGAATTAATCGGTTTTAGAATTAAAGGAATGTTTCCAAACATTTTTATTAACTCGAAATAGTATAATGACCTCAAAACTGTTACTTCTGCTAAGATTCTCTTTTTAAAAGCATCATTAACAGGTGCACTAGGGATTCTATCAATTACCCAGTTTGCTCGCGCTATTCCTTGATAATAATCTTTCCAATAACTTGCGGGCATTGTAATTGGGTTAATTCTATAATTATTAAATCCCTGAATTCCTGCTCCATCTGTTGAACTACCCCCACCAGCATAAAAATCATCGGACCCGGCATTGAAAAAAGTAACCATATTTTCAAAACCGCCAGCGTATTTTTTCATTATATCATACACAGATGCTGTTGCGCTTAGGCATTGATCCTCTGTTTTGAAATAATTAACGTCATCAAATGAGCCTATATTTTCTACATCACCGATGTAATCTCCAGTGCAACTTAAACTTCCAAGACTAATCCCAGTAAGCATAAATATTGCTAAACTTTTATATATAATTCTTTTATTTTTCATTTTTGTTATAATTAAAATTGAATATTTGCTCCGAATAAAAATGTTCTTGCTTGTGGATAGTATGCTCTGTCGATACCATACTCATTACCTCCTGCTATTTCAGGGTCATATCCTGTATATTTAGTAAATGTGAATAAATTTTCTCCAGTTACAAAAATTCTAACCTTATTAGCACCGAATCTAGTAGTAACATCTTTCGGCAATGTATAACCTAGTGAAACTAATTTGATTCTCATATAATCTCCTTTTTGTAAATAATAACTAGACATTTTTGTGTAATTCCCATTAGGATCCAATCTTGTTAGTCTTGGATTGTCATTAGTGGATCCTTCTCCAGTCCATCTATCAAGAATGGATGTTTGATAGTTTGCATCCAACATATCTAATCTTCTAAGCCCTTGAAGAATCTTATTACCCCCTTGACCCTGAGCAAATACCATTAAATCCCAATTCTTATAATTCATATTTATTGTGAATCCATAAGTATATTTTGGTAAAGAACTTCCGATATCCACCATATCATCTTCTGTAATTTTACCGTCACCATTGTTATCTTGCCAAATAAAATCACCAGGTTTAGCATTCGGTAAAATCATATCTCCATTTGAATTAACATAAGAATTGATTTGTGCCTGGTTTTGAAATACACCATTGTATGTGTAACCATAAAAAGTTCCTACAGGTTTACCCACTTGTAATCTAGAAACTGTTCCCATTGAATGTAATGATGAAAATTCTCTCCATTCTACATCATCTTCAAGTCTAAGAACCTTATTTTTATTTGTAGAGAAGTTACCTGTAAATGAAATTCCAAAATCTTCCCAATTTTTTTTGTATCCAAGCTCAAATTCTAAACCTTTATTTTCCATATCTCCAATATTGGCAAATGGATCTGTAGGTACACCTACATATCCAGGGATTGCAACTCTACGTAAGATATCAGTCGTTTTTTTATAATACCAATCAAACCCAAGTGTAAAATCTTTTAAAAAACGAATATCTGCTCCAACATCAGTTTGAGCTGTCTCTTCCCATTTAAGATTAGGATTACCTAGTGTATTAGGGCTATAACCAATAATTATAGCAGGATTAATTTCTCCATTAGGATAATTACTGCCAGCAACTAAGGAACTCCTATACATAAAATCGTCAATAGCATCGTTACCTAAGACTCCATATCCTCCTCTTATTTTTAAAGTGTTAATAATCTCATTATCTTTCCAAAAACCTTCTTTATGTACGTTCCAACCTAAAGAGAATGAAGGGAAATTACCCCAATATTTTAAAAACTTGGACGAGCCATCCCTTCTGAATGTTCCAGTAAATAGATATTTATCTTGATAATCATATATGAAGCGTCCGAAATAAGATGCTCTTCTGGTTTGAGAAGTATCCCAAGCACTTGCTGTGATGTTCTTAGCATCTACGGAATAAAAGGCAGCTTCATACCAATTTTCTACAGGTAAATTGGTATAGGTCACACTCTCGCCAGAACCAACATTATATCTATAAACACCTTGACCGATCATTAAATTAAAGTTATGATCTCCAAATCTTTTTTGATATGTTAAAGTGTTTTCAAAGCTCCATTCAAATTTAGTCTGAGTGGTCCTATTCAAACTATTAAAAATAAGATTACTTAATGTTGAACTTAAATAAAACTTAGGCGTAAATCCTTCACTACCCCAAAAAGATTTTTTACCATTCAGAGTAGTTTTAAAATTTAGGCCGGGTGCTAACTTTAAATCAACAAAAACATTTCCAACAAAATCATCTGACCATCCATTTCTTCCTTGTTGTGTGTAACGATAAGCTAAAGGGTTTGACATTTCTTGATTTACCCATGGAGAAATACCATAAAGATTACCATTAGCGTCTCTAATCATAGGTCTATTTTCTGGATAAGTATCGGGATTAACTAAAGACCAATCTGTTACAACAGCTGGTGTTGTAGGATCTAAGTTGATTGCAGAACTTAACGGTCCTCCAAAAGTTTCATTAACTCCAATCCCCTGACTTCTTTGATGAGTATACAAAAACGTTTGTCCAATAGTTAAGAAATCGGTAACTTTATGGGTAGAATTTAAGCGAGCATTAATTCTTTTATAATTAGAGATATCTCCCATTACAATACCCGTCTGATCAAAATACCCAAAAGAAGCGTAATAAGTAGACTTATCATTTCCACCATTGATACTTACCTCATGAGATTGTCTGTTTCCTGTATTGAAAATAGTATTTTGCCAATCTGTACCTTGTCCAAAAGCACTTGGATTTGAAAATCTAATAGGCGAACCGTCATTTGCAAAACCTTCATTAATAATGGTTGCATATTGAGTAGCATTCAATAAATCAAGCTTTCTTGCTACAGAAGAAGTTCCAAAACTTCCATTGTAAGATAAATTAAGTACTCCTTTTTTTCCTTTTTTTGTAGTAACGAGAACAACACCGCGTGCAGCACTTACACCATAAATAGCTGAAGAAGCTCCGTCTTTCAAAACTTCAATACTTTCTATATCAGATTGATTTAACCAACCAATTCCATCAACTATAATTCCATCTACAACCCACATTGGATCATTACCACCAGCACCAAAACTAGTAAGACCTCTAATTCTTACAGTTGCTCCAGATCCTGGCTGTCCAGAGTTAGTAACAACAGATACACCAGCAGCTCTACCTTGTAAAACCTGTTCCGGTTTTCCGGCTGGGATTTCTTCAATATCCGAAGCTTTGATACTTGCAATGGCCCCCGTTACATTGCTTTTCTTTTGAGCCCCATAACCGATAACAACTACTTCTTCTATTGCTTTTTCCTTAGAAGCAGTATCTCTTACCTGTTGCTGAGCTGAGTAGTTGGCTGTGAAATAAAGCACAGCTGCTAACCCAAGACATTTTGAATACTTTAAGTTCATATTTAATTAATTTTTGTTAATCTCAAACTGAGACAATAAAAGTATCTTTTTTTTTGATACGACAAAATTTTTTTTTAATTTTTTAAATATTCCTTTATTAATGAGACATTTAAAGAGATGATTATCATAGAAAATTATTATTTTTATTATATTTGGAATCCCCAAAAAAGATGTCTAATGTTAATAATAAGTTAATAACGATTTAAATGACTGTTAATAGAAATAAGATAAAAGCGCCATTGATTTTGAATTTTTTGATCTTTTCAATGCTGCTTAACAGTATGGGGGTAATTATTCTTCAACTTTCCAATCAGGTTTCCTATAAAGGTTTGGGGGTTTTAGAATCTTTTAAAGATATTCCAATTGTTATCGTCTCATTGTTATGTGTTAATCTGATTAATAAGACGGGTAATAAAAACGCATTGATTATTTCTCTCCTGTTTGTTATAATAAGTTGTGTTGCATTGCCACTTGTGGATGCTTTTTGGTTTTTTAAAATATGGCTGAGTATTGTTGGAGTCAGCTTTGCGTTGGCTAAAATTTCAGTTTTCAGTATTATAAAAAATAATTTTAAAGACAGGCAACTGGCTAGCGCTATAAGTAGTGTTGATGCGGCATTTATGATCGGTATTTTCTTTGTCAACATAGGTTTTGGAAGTTTATTGACAAGTTCTTACGCTAACTATTGGAAATTTGGGTTTTGGATTATTGCATTATTGAGCATCATTAATGTAATAATGTTGAAATCTTTAAAAATTGAAGAAGACAAAATTATAGAGCCAGCAATGCCCGGAGAGTGGAAATTTTTTTTCAAGCCCAAAATAATCATATTCTTTATCGTCGCTTTTTTTGTGGTCTTTGTAGAACAGAGTTTTAATTCCTGGCTGCCAAGTTTTTTCAAAAATAATCTTAAAGTTAACTCCTATTTTGCACTACAATCATCTGCTTTCCTGGCACTGTTTTCTTTTTTTGGAAGGTTAATTACAAGCAGATTAATACTGAGATTTCATTGGTACAGATTTGTTATAATATGTTTGTGCATGGTATTGTTTATATTGGCAATTTCCCAAATTGTGATAATATATTTTTATAATGATTTCAAATTTTTACTTGTATTCATTATACCTATCATCGGACTATTTCTTTCGCCACTGTTTCCGCTCTATAATTCAGAGATATTGAACCAGGTTTCTAAGCAGAAAACCCATTTATTTGTCTCGTGGGTTGTAATATTTTCATCATTGGGAAGTTCGGTCGGATCGCTGTATATGGCAATGATTTTTCATGAAAAATTAAGTTATTTTTATCCTTTCTTCATTTCATTACCATTATTAATTATATTTGGACTCACTTTTTTCTTAAATAAAACTTCAATAATCAATGGCCAAAAACAATAAAATCAAGCAGAATCTTAAAGAACTTATCGACACCAAAGACTTTGTAGAACATGTCTCCGTGGATTGTGTGATTTTCGGTTTCCATAAGGATACTTTAAAGGTTCTTTTGCTCAAATATCACGACCTTGATCTTTGGGCTGTTCCGGGGGGATTTATCTTTAATGATGAAAATCTGAATGATGCTGCTGCCAGAACTTTATATGAAAGAACACATCTTTCGGACGTTTTTTTGGAGCAGTTTTACACTTTTGGGGATAGCAAAAGAACAGAGAATAATACACACCAGAAATTATTAGAAAACAGAAATATCGAAGTCGAAAAAAACCACTGGATTTATCAACGATTTATATCCGTAGGCTATTGTGCTTTAGTAGATTACACCTTGACACATACTTTCCCCGATTCTTTTAATGAGATTTGCCAATGGTTTGATATTGATAAAATCCCTAACATGGCGTTTGACCATCAGGAGATGATCGAAAAAGGACTTTTATATCTTAGAAAAAATATTGATTATCAGGTAATGGGAAGCAACCTTCTTCCGGACAAGTTTACGATGAAAGAACTCCAGCATCTTTATGAATCAATTCTTGGAGAACCTCTGAGACGCAATAATTTCCAGAGAAAAATGTTAAGCCTCAATATTTTGGAAAGATTAGAAAAGCATTACAGCGGATCGGCCAACAAAGCGCCCTATCTTTACAGATTCCTGGATAATCCCAAAATTTCAAATGCTGATTTTCTGGATAAATAAAAGCAACTCTATTGAGTTGCTTTTTTTAATTTTTATCTTGTATTTTTTCCATCAACAATGATCCGGTCTGGTCTATTAGCAAGTTCCCAAGCCGTTGCGAAAACAAGCTGCGTTCTCTTTTGCAACAATGGATAATCAATTTTATCTGGTGTATCGGTTGGTTTGTGATAATCCTCGTGGATTCCGTCAAAGAAAAATGCGACAGGGATATTGTGCTTAGCAAAGTTATAATGATCTGATCTGTAATATAATCTCTGCGGATCTTTTGGATCATCATATTTATAATTCAGTTCAAGATTTACCGTTTTTTCGTTGGCTGCAACATTGATTTTTTTCAATTCCGAACTCAACATTTCTGAACCGATAACATATACATATTGTTTGCCTCTGTTTTCCGGATCGTCGCGTCCGATCATATCAATATTGAGATCTGCTACGGTATTAGCCAAAGGAAAAACAGGATGATCCGAATAATATTCTGAACCAAAAAGTCCGTGTTCCTCACCTGTTACGTGTAAAAAAAGAATAGAACGCTTTGGTCCGTAACCTTTTTTCTTGGCTTCCTGAAAAGCTTCGGCAATTTCCATCACAGCCACTGTTCCGCTTCCGTCATCGTCTGCACCATTGTAAACTTCACCTTTTTTCATCCCAACGTGATCGTAATGGGCAGAAACAACAATGACTTCATCAGGCTTTTCTGATCCGGGAATGAAAGCCAAAATATTTTCTGAATCAGGAAGTGTTTCACCATATTTTTTCATAGCCTCGGAAGGAACTTTCTGATAATAAGAACCTAATGCCGGAGGAAATCCAATGCCATTCTTCTTGTATTGTTCAATCATATATTCTCCTGCCCTTTTCTGACCAGCACTTCCGGTGTCTCTGCCTTCCATCTTGTCATCAGCAATAACGTAAAGATTTTCCTTCAGTTCGTTCACGGTGATGCTGTTATATGCATCTTTGAAACCTTTTCCTTCATAAGTGAAATTTTTTGTGGAAGCGCAGCTGTTAAGAACGGCAACTCCGATCAAAAAACCGTACAGTTTTACATTTCTCATATATTTTTTAATATTAAGTCGAAGTAATAAAATGAATGTTACAAAGACTTTTGAAACTTTTTGATTTTAAATTCTGTTTTAAGAATTATCAATTTCTGTTAACAAAATAAAAGTCTTCAATGAATAATCTGTGCTGGAAAATTTTTTAACAACATTCTAATTTTCTATATTAGGAATTAAAGTCAATTTTCCAATTATTTATATTTTTTCTCCAAATGTCAGTAAAGTTCCTGCAGGATCAATCAGAGAAAATTCTTTCATGCTCCAGGATTTGCTTTCTAATGAACCGTTTGGATGAATTGCAATTCCTTTATCCTGGATCTGTTGATAAAATTTATCAATATTGTTTGAGATTTTCAGATAAAGCATAAAATCTGATTTTGCCGGCGTCAACTCTTTAAACTCGAAGAAATGAACTTCTGAATTATTATAAACAGCAATCAAATAATTGCCATAATCTGCCGTGAATTCGAAACCCAAATTCTTATAATAATCGATTGTATTCTGCTTATCAATAAAAGGCAGCTTGGGAATTATTTGTGAAATCATATATTGAATTTTATTTAGTTATAAAATTTAAGCTAATTCATCATTCCATTCTCTGATGGTGACTTTAGCGATCAGACCTTCCTGAACAAAAGGATCACCATTAACAAAGGCCTCAGCCGATTCTTTATCGACAAAAATTGCCATTGCACCTTCTCCCGGATTACCAAAAGCGCCTGTTCCTAAGACTTTTCCAGACTTTATAAACTCCGCTTCGAACTCTTCATGGCGGGGAAAAACTGCCATAAATTCATCCATTGATTTGTCAGTTGCGTGTTCGTAAAAAATTACTGCTTTCATATTTGTATATTTTTAAATTAATTATTTATAATCATTATTTTAATGCGCTTCCAGCCAATTATCGCCCACACCAACTTCCACCAAAAGAGGAACATTAGTTGGAAAAGCAGATTCCATTTCTTTTTTAATGAGTGATTTTGCAGTTTCCACTTCATCAATTGGTGCTTCGAAAAGTAATTCATCGTGAACCTGCAAAAGCATTTTGGTTTCCAGTTTTTGAGTTTCCAGCTCGCTGTCGATTTTTATCATTGCCAGTTTGATAATATCAGCAGCACTTCCTTGGATTGGCGCATTCACAGCATTTCTCTCGGCGTGACCTTTGACTACAAAATTGGTAGAATTAATATCTTTCAAATGACGTTTTCTTCCGAGAATCGTCTCCACATAACCGAGCTTTCTGGCTTTCTCGATCTGCTCATTCATATATTCTTTCAACCTTGGGTAGGTTTCAAAATAAGCATCTATCATTTTCTTGGCTTCGGTTCGGGAAAGTCCGGTTTGATCTGCTAATCCAAATGCACCTTGTCCATAAATGATACCAAAGTTTACTGTTTTTGCCTGACTTCTCTGGATTTTTGACACTTCGGACAATTCTATATCAAATAACTTTGCCGCTGTAGAAGCGTGGATGTCTTCGTTGTTCTGGAAAGCTGCAATCATATTTTGTTCCCCGGAAATCTCTGCAATCAACCTTAATTCGATCTGAGAATAATCGGCAGAAATGATCTTCTTGCCTACATCAGAGACAAAGGCACCACGGATTTGCTGACCTCTTAAAGTTCTGATGGGAATATTTTGTAAGTTCGGGTTAACGGAAGCTAATCTTCCTGTTGCAGCCGTTGTCTGCGAGAAATTGGTATGAACTCTGTTATCGGTTTTGTCAATCTGACCCGGCAGCGCATCTACATAAGTAGATTTTAATTTTTGATAGGTTCTGTATTCTAAGATATGTTCTATGATCTCGTGTTTACTGGCTAATTTTTGCAAAATATCTTCCGATGTAGCATATTGCCCGGTCTTGGTTTTTTTCGCTTTGGGATCCAGCTGCATTTTCTCGAAAAGAATCTCACCCAATTGTTTTGGTGAATTCATGTTGAATTCTTCTCCTGACAGTTCAAATATCTTCGATTCCAGGTTTTTAAGATCATTTTCGAGGTCTTTACTTTCCTGAGCCAGCCAATTGTTATCTAATTTTACACCGGTTAATTCGATTTTTGCAAGAACTTTCATCAATGGCATTTCGACATTGTAAAACAATTCTTCCAGGTTTTCTTTGGCTAACTGTGGTGCAAATAATTCATAAAGTTGAAATGTAACATCAGCATCTTCTGCCGCATAATCGGTTTGAGTCTGGATGTCAACTTCACGCAGCGTCAATTGATTTTTTCCTTTTTTTCCAATCAAAGACTCTATGGAAACAGGTTTATAATCCAGATACATCTCGGAAAGATAATCCATCCCGTGTCGTCCGTCGGGATTCAGAAGATAGTGTGCGATCATGGTGTCGAACAGCTTTCCTTCGACTTCAATATTATAATTCTGAAGAACTTTGTAATCGTATTTCAGATTATGAGCGATTTTCAGAACATTCTGATCTTCAAAAAACGGACGAAATATCTCAACAGTTTTCTGGGCTTCTTCCTGATTTTCAGAAATCGGAATGTAATAAGCCAATCCTTTTTTGTAGGAAAAGCTCATTCCTATCAACTCTGCTTCCAGTTCATTAAGAGAGGTCGTTTCGGTATCAAAACAAACCGCTTTTTGCTTAAGAAGATTGTCTGCCAGGATCTTTTGCGCTTTCGGGCTATCAATATATTGGTAAAGATGATCGTTTTCCGTGATATTGGTTTTGGTCGTTGTTGCCTGTTCCAATTGCTCAAAAGTGGCAAACAGATCCATTGTTCCGTTTTTGTGTACTGTTACCGTTGCATCCACAACTTCTTTAACTGTAACTTTATCATCGTCACCTTCCATTAGTTCTTCCACATATTCTTTGTTAGCAAAAGCCCGATAAAGATTTTCATATAATCTCCGGAATTCCAGCTCGTCAAAGACTTCTTTTACTTTTTCGAAATCCGGAACTTCCAGGTCATATTGTTCTTCTATGAATTCGATCGGTGCGTCGCAGAGAATCGTTGCTAACTTTTTGGATAACAAACCTCTTTCTGCGCTGGCTTCAACTTTTTCTTTAAGCTTTCCTTTTAATGTATGTGTATTGGCCAGAAGATTCTCCATCGATCCAAATTCCTGAATAAATTTCTTAGCCGTTTTCTCACCGACACCATCAAGACCCGGGATATTATCAACGGCATCACCCATCATTCCAAGATAATCGATGATCTGCTTTGGATCACTGATTTCATATTTGGCTTTAACTTCTTCAACACCAAGGATTTCAATATCCCCTCCTTTTAGTCCGGGTTTGTAAATCTTGATCTTATCAGTAACCAACTGGGCAAAATCCTTATCCGGTGTTACCATAAAAACATTATAATCTTGCTTTTCCGCTTTGCAGGCAATAGTTCCGATGACATCATCCGCCTCATAACCTTCAACGCCCAAAATAGGAATGTGCATTGCCTCCAGAATCCTGTGGATATATGGAACTGCAATCAGAATAGGTTCCGGTGTATCCTGCCGGTTGGCCTTATATTCTGTAAAATCTTCGTGACGAACATTGGTTTTTCCCACATCAAATACTACTGCCAAATGTGTCGGACGATCTCTTTTAATCAATTCTATCAAAGAATTGGTAAAACCAAAAATAGCTGATGTATTAACACCTTTTGTAGAGATTCTTGGATTTTTGATGAAGGCAAAATACCCACGAAAAATCATGGCGTAGGCATCGATGAGATATAATCTTTTGTCTGTAGAAGTCATAGAAACAAAAGTAAGGAATTTGTTTGTTCTGTCAATGAAAATTAAAAATACGTCATTTGCCTTATTTCTTTACAATATGTACCAAGTTAGATTTGTGAATTATAATTAATAAAAAATTATATCATGAATTCAAAAAACTACTTCAAGAAAATTGCAATTGCTGCAATGGGATTATTTGCTTTTAATGTTCAGGCAAATAATTTAAAAATCACCGGTACAAGTGTTGATACGAGTGCAGGAACCGTTACTTTTAACATCCAATGGGATAATAGCTGGAGGACAAATATTGCTCCTGCCAATTATGATGCGGTATGGGTATTTGTAAAGTATCAGGATTGTGCGGATAAGCTGTGGAAGCATGCTAATCTAAGTGTTGCATCCTCTGATCATTCTACTGCTTCTCCTCTTAAAATAGATGCTGTTACAGATGGCAAAGGCGTTTTTGTTTATAGAAGTGCAATAGGTGGTGGTAATATCTCCTCAACTTCTGTAACTCTTAAGATGAACGTAGCTGCAGCAAACTACGAAAATTACAATTTTAAAGTGTTCGGTGTTGAAATGGTTAATATTCCTTCAGGATCATTTTCTGTTGGTGACGGAACGTCTACATCCACTTACACACAATATACCATTACTGGCAACAGCTCAATCGCTACCTCATCATTAGGAAGCGGTGACAGTGCACCGGTAGCTTTTCCAAAAGGATATAATGCTTTTTACTCCATGAAATATGAGATTACTCAAGAGCAGTATGCAGAATTTTTAAACACACTTACCTATAACCAGCAGGCAAGAAGATCTGTAGCTGCGCCAAATTCTGCTGCAGGAACTTTTGCATTCAGCAATGCTTATGGAAATGGTATCAAGATACAGGTTCCAGGTAATAATGCATCTATACCGGCATTGTATGGTTGTGATGTGACCACAGGAGATTATAATGATGTGAATGATGGGCAGAATGTTGCAATGAATCAACTTTCCTGGTCTGATACTGCTGCATTTTTGGACTGGTCTGCACTAAGACCAATGACGGAACTGGAATTCGAAAAAATATGCAGAGGTCCATTATCTCCTGTTGCCGGAGAATATGCCTGGGGAACAACAGAAATAAATATTGCTTCTTCCACAGGTATTACCAACGCTTATACTGCAAGCGAAGGATTCAACACTGTTGCCAATGGCAGAGCTAATTATTACGCGTCAAGTGGATGGACAAATGTTGGCGCCGGGAGAACTGTTAAAGTCGGTTTTTCTGCAACCAATTCTTCAGGAAGAGCAACCGCAGCAGCGGCGTATTACGGCGCTATGGAAATGAGTGGTAATACTTATGAATTTGCAGTCACTACAAAAGCAACAGGTAATACTTATACAGGATTGGTTGGAGACGGAGAATTATCAACAACTACTGCAACGGATGGAGACGCTAACCAGGCCTCCTGGCCGGATAACACAGGCGTTTACTTAAGAGGAGGAGACTTTTTGGGTGCAGCAAATTTTAACGGAAACAACAGTTCGTTTTTAAGGATTTCTGATAGGGCATCCGGTGCTGCTCTAGCAACCAGGAACGCAGGATATGGTGGACGTGGTGTGAGATAATCATTTCTAATTTGAAAAGAAAGATAACTTTCTACCCAATTTTTAAAATAACAATTAAATCAAATTAGAAGATGAAAACATACCTAACCCAATTATCGGTTTTCTGTCTCATCTTTCTCCTGAATTCTCATCTCAAAGCCCAAGGAGAAGAAGTTTATCCTTACCGTGGCGGAAATGCAGATGGATTTGCAACAGAAACTATAGCCAATGCAATCTGTTCTACCCCTTTTCATCAATATGCTTATTTTGGCGGAAATGCAGATGGATTTGCAACAGAGACCTTAGAAAATGCTACCTGCTCTACTCCGTTTCATCAATATGCATATTTCGGGGGAAGTGGCGACGGATTTGCAACGGAAACTATCGAAAATAGTAATTGTCCTACGCCTTATCATTTCTATGCTTATTTTGGCGGAAATGGAGATGGTTTTGCAAAAGACAAAACTGAGGATGTTTGCCCAATTAATCCTCCTGTTGCAAACTTTGTGGCAGATAAGACTAACATATGCGTAGGACAGACTGTAGTTTTTACCGATACCTCTACAAATAAACCAACAGGTTGGAACTGGACTTTTTCCGGTGGATCTCCTGCTACTGCAACTACAAAAACGGTTAATGTTACCTACAATACACCGGGACTGTATCAGGTTAAGCTGGTAGTAGCGAATTATAACGGAACAGATACCATGACAAAAACAGGATATATCAATGTAGTGTCAGATTGCTCAACTTTAGCAGTCGACAACATAAATAGTGAGAAGGTACTCATATTTCCTAATCCTGCGAAAGATATATTGTATCTTCAGTCTCCAAAAGAAGTGCGGAAGATAGAAATATTTGATATGTCCGGAAGAAAAATCCTGGAAAAAACTGTAAATAAAAAAGAAACACGAATTAATATTGAGAAATTAAACTCAGGAATTTACATTCTTAAAACATTTACGGTAAACGATTCAGAAACGTTTAAAATTATTAAAAAAGATTAAAACTAATAACTAATACTATTTTTAACTGCCTATTTTTAGGCAGTTTTTATTTTTATTATAATGTTAAATTTTCTTAAAAAAATATTTATTATGTCAAATATTGGTCGTAATTTTGTATGCGATAATGAAAAAAACACTATACCCTTTCTATTTTAATTTCCTTCTATTAAATATCCTTGTTTCTTGCGCAAATTTGGGAGATAGCCTGATTTATTTTAATAAGAATGCCAAAATCCCGAAAGTAAAAACAGTGCTATATTTCAATCCCGAGATTTTTCCGGACATCTCAGAGATCAAAGAGCCAACATATACTGCTTTTTATACAGCCACTTCTGACCAGATGAAATCTCTGGGCAACCTTAAATATCTCAAAATTGATACACCAATTTCTTTCGATAATGTTGATGCAGGTACTGTTAAAGAAATCTGCAGAAACAATAATGCAGATCTTGCAGTGATTCCGAAAGTGAAATATTTCAAAGTTGGTTTCGGAAAATATGTCTTTTCCAACCAGGTAATTGTGAGTATGAAGCTTTATAATTCTGAAGGCATTTTTGTAATGGAAACTGCTTATGATACTTACAAAGGTAACGGCAGATTGCTGGGATCCGCAGAAAATTCTGTAATTATCGGGACAAAGGGTGCCATTAGGAAAATCAGTAAAGAGCTCAGAAACCGTCAGGTTGTGAATAATGATGCAACTTAATTATTAAGTAATTTTAATGCCTGTTATTCTCGATAATTATTCAGATTTTAATATTTTTGCAAAGCTAAATTTTTAAAAAATCGAGAATCAAGAAATTATATTGAATCCTGCTGACGTTGCAGAATCACTTAGCAAATTGCCGGTGGAAGAACGTATTCTGCAGTTTTTGAAACTTCCGAAATCTGAAAAGGCGGAAGTGTTTTCTCATCTCGATCCTGATTTCCAAGAAGATACCATCAGAAGTATTGCAAGCCACGAAGTTTCTGACATCCTGAACGAAATGTCACCCGATGACAGAACTCAGCTTTTCGAGGATTTTCCGGATGAATTAATCAAGTATTCAATCAATCTGCTTAACCCGCAAGAACGTAGAGTTGCTTTGAAACTCCTTGGTTATGAAGCGGATTCTATTGCCCGTCTGATGACACCTTATTATGTCCAGATCCGGAAAGAATGGACAGTTAAAAGATGTTTTCAGCAGATTAAGAAAGTTGGTAAGAAAGTGGAAACACTCAATTTTCTTTATGTAGTTGACGAAAGAAACCGATTGATAGACGATATCACAATAGGTTCTCTCCTATTGGCAGATGAAGAACAATTGATCTCCGAATTGTGTGACGATCATTTTGTTGCAATCAAGACAACAACTTCCAAAGAAAATGCAGTTCCTTATTTTGAGAAATATGACCGAAGTGCATTGCCGATCATTACTGAAAATGGCGTTTTGGTTGGAATTGTAACTATTGATGATATTTTGGATCAAATCGAATCTCAAAATACAGAAGACATTCAAAAGTTTGGAGGTTTGGATGCGCTGGATCTTCCTTACACCCAAACCTCAGTTTTCGAGATGGTGAAAAAAAGAGGATTCTGGTTAGTCGTTCTTTTCTTTTCCGAAATGCTGACGGCTTCTGCTATGGGCTATTTTGAGGACGAAATACAAAAAGCTGTTGTATTGGCACTGTTTGTTCCTTTGATTATTTCCAGCGGAGGAAATACAGGTTCACAAGCTGCCACTTTGATTATCCGTGCAATGGCATTACAGGAAATCGGTCTGAAAGACTGGTGGTATGTTATCAGAAAGGAAATATTTACCGGAATTTTTCTTGGAAGTATTTTAGGAATTATTGGATTTTTTAGGATTGCGCTTTGGCAGCAAACCGGGCTTTTCAATTATGGTGAACATTGGGTTTTTGTAGGACTTAGCATTGCTTTTTCTTTGATGCTGATCGTTCTTTGGGGAACAATTTCCGGATCAATGGTTCCTTTTGTTCTTAAAAAACTAAAACTCGATCCCGCGACTTCTTCTGCTCCTTTTGTGGCAACATTAGTGGACGTTACGGGATTGATTATTTATTTTTCTGTTGCAGGATTGTTCCTTACCGGCAAACTTCTCTGATCGATTCAATTTTTCTGACCAATTTTAAATCTTTGCGAAACACACCCCGGTCTAACTAGAGCTCTTTTCCTGAAAAGGAAAAAAAGGGAATTCTTCATCTTCCTCAGGATAAACTACAGTTGAAAAAAAGCACCTAAATAAAAAATGCCACCTTTTTGAGATGACATTTTTTTATTTTTTTTGATTGGGATATTTTACTTCGCGTAATTGTCCGTGTAATCTTTTTGTGAAGCCAAAATCACTTTTTTAGCGTGCTCTGCCCCATAAACCAAATCGATTTTAACTTTTGCAGGTTCAGTTGGCAGGTTTTTATAGCTCAGGAAATAGTGAAGCAAACGATTGACCTCTGCTTTAGGTAATTCCGAAATATCTCTGATGTGTCCGTAAACCTGATCTTCCACCAATACGGCAATGATCTTATCATCTGCTTCTCCTTTGTCGATCATCTGGAAACCGCCGATTGGAATAGCTTCCATCAAAATATTACCGGAGGTGATGTTGTGCGAGCTGAGAACACAGATATCCAAAGGATCGTGATCGCCTACTGTTACGTCTGTTGCGCCTGTTGCCACAGCCAGATTTTTAACTTCCTCTTCGCAATATGTTCTCGGGATGAATCCGTATAAAGCAGGAATGATGTTGGAAAATTTCTGAGGACGGTCTACTTTAAGATATCCGGTTTCCTTATCTACTTCATACTTTATAGTATCTGTAGGAACAATCTCTACAAAAACGTTTACCACCTCAGGCGCTTTTTCTCCTGCAGAGATCCCGTGCCAAGGATGTGCTTTAAAATTAGGAATCATGTTTATTTTATATTATTTTGTTAAGTTCTTTTCTAAGATTTTCTATAGTGTCCGAGATATAATCTTCGGAATTGACGTAACTCATCAGAAAAACAGTTTTGAAATCTTCCAGTTTTGAGTTTTCGTTCAGTTCTTCGTAGGTTTTTCTCAGAAGCTGGATGACGTTGTTCTTGCTTGTAAGAATATCCTGCCAGGAAGATTTCGAAATGTATAATTGTTGCGAAGAATTATATTCGAACTCTTCGCTGATATTTTTTTCTGTAAGGAAAACAAACTCGTGCGGCTGAAGATCTCTATCAAATTTCATCACAAGATTGGAAGGTTTCAGACGTTCCAAAAACAATGTCATTCTTTCCAAAGCCTGAAGTTTGATTTCATTATTAGACTTGCTTGCCAGGAAATTTATTTCCTGTTTTTTAAGCCTGACAAAACTGTTCACGAATTGTTTCGCAAAAACCAGAAAAGGTAATGCGATGATAACTGCAACAGCATAAGGTAAATAATCTGAGTCAAACATATTTGAAATCGGATTGCAAAATTAAGAAATTTTTAGACAATTAAGGATGATATCTTTTTTAGAATTCTGAATTACTTGATATTGCTGCAAATCTGCACCAAAACTCTTGAAAAAGACCTCAATTCCACGGATGCTTCCGCCCATAAAATTAAAAGCTTTGGATTCTATATTCTGTTGTAAAATCCTGTCAATCAAAAAAGAAGCGCCATTATGATTTTTGAGCTCCTCATTATTTATCAATCCTAAAAGCGAGTACGAATCCGAATCATCTGTTAGTATTGTGATATTTGTCAATTGATTTTCAAAATAACTTCCGAACATTTTTAGTTTATTTGATTTTTCAAGAAAGAAAAGATATTCCAAGAAAAAATCCTGATCACTTTGTTTTTCTAAGCCTTTGAAATTATTTTTAATAAAATCCAAAATATGCTCGTGGGTGAAAACCTCTTTAAATTCTAAGTATTGCGCAGTTTTAACAGTTGACTTTCTTCCTTTGAAATACTTTTTTCTTCTGAGAAAAGCGTATTCCTGAACAGGTATAACAAAATTTTTTTTCGTTAATAATTCTGTTTTGAATTCATTATTAAAATTAAAAGCGTAATTCAGAATATTATAATGCTTTTTAAAATACTCAAGAAAAATTTGATTGATTTCCCTGTTAGAATTTCCAAAGATTCCTAATTGCTGGCAAAACAGAGGCATTATTACGATTTTGAAAAAAGCCTTTTCAACAAAAGGAATCGGCATCACAGCTTCATAATCATTATAAACCAGGAGTTCCCAATTTTTACATAAAAAATCAAGCGTTTCTTTATTGCAATAGAAATTTTTCTGGAAAGAATTTTCTACGCATTGATTATATTTTTCAAAATCAATTTCTTGATAAGATAGTCGTTTAATCATAAAATCCCTTCTTCTTTGAAGCTATAAAATTTATTTTGAGCAATAATGATGTGGTCAAGAAGCTCTATTTCCAATAATTTTCCTGCATCCTTTATTTTATTGGTGATTGCAATATCTTGCTGACTGGGTTTCAGACTTCCTGCCGGGTGATTGTGAGCTATAACAATTCTGGTGGAAAAGTGTTCCAAAGCTGTTTTGAAAATTACTCTGACATCCGCTACGGAACTTGCAATTCCACCTCGAAAAAGGCAGGTTTTATATAGAATTTTATTTTGATGATTAAGAAAGACTGCCCAGAATTCTTCTGTTGGTAGATCTGAAAGATGTGGCTGTAAAATCTCGAAGATGTCTTTACTACTACTGATTTGTTGTCTTTCAAGAACTTCCTGCTGGGATTTTCTGTTCCCGATTTCCAGGGCTGTTGCAATGGAAATGGCTTTTGCCTCTCCAACGCCTTTGAATTTCATCAAATCTTTGATTGATAACTGACTTAATCTGTGCCAATTATTTTCCACCGATTTCAAAATTCTTCTTGCTAATTCCACGGCAGATTCTTCACGATTCCCGCTTCCCATGATAATTGCCAGCAGTTCCGAATCCGAAACTGCTGCTTTGCCTTTCAAAAGGAATTTTTCTCTTGGGCGGTCGTCTTCCGCAAGGGATTTGATGCTCAATTTGAGTTATTAATTATAAATTATTAATGATCTGTCCGTCTTTCATTACCAACTTTCTGTCGGTGCTTTCAGCTAAAACCAGATTGTGTGTGACAATCACAAAAGTCTGCTGATATTTATCTCTCAAATCAAAAAATAACTGATGAAGGGCATCAGCATTTTTGGAATCCAGATTTCCGGTTGGTTCGTCGGCATAAATGATTTTTGGAGAATTAATCAAGGCTCTTGCAACGGCAACTCTTTGAGATTCACCACCGGAAAGTTCAGAAGGTTTGTGATGCAGCCTGTGCGCAATATTAAGGTCTTCGAAAAGTGAATGTGCTTTTTCGATCACTTCTCTTTCCGCAATTCCTCCGATTTTTGTCGGCAACAAAACATTTTCAAGTGCAGTGAATTCTGGTAAAAGCTGATGGTTCTGAAAAACAAATCCAATATTTTTATTACGAAATTTTGACAATTCCCTATCCTTCATATTTAGAAAGGAATTCCCGTCTAATGAGATTTCTGTTCCGTAACTACCAATGTCAGAAGGTTTGTCCAACGTTCCCAGAATTTGGAGCAATGTTGATTTTCCGGCTCCGGATTCTCCGACAATAGAGACAACTTCGCTTGGTTTGATATGGATATCGACACCTTTCAGAACCTCCAGCGTTCCGTAGAATTTATGTATATTTTTTGCTCGAATCATTATTTTCAATAGGTTGATGTGATCATTTGTTAATTCGATAATTAAAAAAACATTGTCAGATTATCGAATCACCATACTATCAGATTATATCATTTAAATCTTGGTTAATTTAGCAAATTTCAGAATAAGGTTTTTTTCGCCTTCGTTACTGAAAATAACTTTAGCTTTGATATTCTGAGGATCGGTTCCGTCCAGAAAAGTCACTTCTCCAATACCAAAACGGTCGTGACGAACTTTGTCACCTACTTCTATATTTTCTGAAGATGAGCCGCTTGGATTGATAATCTTAGCCGTGGCGACAGGTTTTAAAGTCTTTTTTGGTGGTGGATTATTGATATTTCTCTCCAGCGTTTTTTTCTCCTCTTTCTTTTTGAAAAATCTAGGTTCAGACGGCCTTTCATCAAAAATATTAGAATTGATTCCGGAATTGTTCACAAATCTTGCTTCCAACATTGGGTTGATGAATTCTATATATTTCGAATCCACTTCGCTCAAAAATCTTGACGGTTCCGAATCTGTAATTTTTCCCCATTGGAAACGGGAAACAGCATAAGTGAAATAAGCCTGCTTTTCCGCTCTTGTCAATGCGACATAGAACAAACGTCTTTCCTCTTCGAGTTCTTCTCTCGTGGATGAGCTCATAAAACTTGGAAATAGATTTTCCTCGAGTCCAACAAGATAAACTACAGGAAACTCCAGACCTTTCGATAAGTGAATGGTCATCAGCGACACTTTTTCGCCCTCATCTTTATCGTTCTGAGTATCGGATGATAATGCAATATTTTCCAGGAAATTGGACAAGCTTGGGTCGCCGTCCTCAATCTGTCTTTGTTCCTCGATAAAACCCTGCATTGAGTTCAATAATTCCTGGATATTTTCAACTCTGGAAATACCTTCCGGCGTTTGATCTTCTTTCAGGAATTTAATCAAACCACTTCGTTTTGCTACTTCCATGGCAACATCGTAAACATTTTCGGTTTTCAGCATCACCTGAAAAGCTTTTATCATCGCCCAAAAATCACCAAGTTTGGTGATGATTCCGTTATTTAAACCCAATTGCGGTGCATAAAATCCAAGATTATCCAAAACCTGAGTTATCGGAACATTGCGGGAATCTGCAAAAACAATCAGTTTATTTTGCGTTGTTTCTCCAATACCTCTTGCCGGATAATTGATGATTCTTGACAAGGCTTCGGAATCATTTTCATTAACCAAAATCCTGAGGTAAGCCAATAGATCCTTGACTTCTTTTCTTTGATAGAAAGATAATCCGCCATAAACTCTGTAAGGAATATTCTTCTTTCTGAGCGCATCTTCAAAAGCTCTGGTCTGCGAGTTGGTTCTGTAAAGAATCGCAAAGTCTGAGAATTTTCTCTGTTGTGTGTTATGCAACTCAAAAATATTGGCTGAGACAAAATTCGCTTCGTCAGCATCGGAAAGACTTCGGTAGACTTTTATTTTCTCCCCGACTTCATTTTCGCTGAAAACATTTTTCTTGAATTGTTGTAAATTTTTAGAAATCACAACATTGGCTGCATCTACGATATTTTGGGTAGAACGGTAATTCTGTTCCAGAGAAACGGTTACCGCATCGGGATAATCTTTCTTGAAATTCAGGATATTATAAATATTCGCACCACGAAATGAATAGATCGACTGTGCATCGTCTCCAACGACACAGATATTCTCGAATTTAGAAGCTAAAGCTTTGACAATCAAATATTGAGAATGGTTTGTATCCTGATACTCATCTACCAGAATGTATCGGAATCTGTCTTGATATTTAGCTAAAACTTCAGGGAATCTTGTTAATAGTTCATTGGTTTTCAATAATAAATCATCGAAATCCATTGCGCCGTTTTTGAAACAGGCTTCGACATATTTTCTGTAAATTTCACCAATCAATCTCATATTCGCTCTTTCATCAGCTTCCATCAATTCCGGGTTGTTGAAATAGGCGTTAACCGTAATCAGATTATTTTTGTATTGAGAAATTCTCGCCAAAACTTTCTTTGGCTTATAAATTTCCGCATCAACGTTCATATCCTTTATCACCTTCTTCAAAACATTGAGAGCATCCTGTGCATCATAAATCGTAAAGTTGGAAGGATAACCGAGATAATGCGCCTCGCTTCTGAGAATACGTGCAAAAACCGAGTGAAATGTACCCATCCAGAGTGACCGCGCATCGCTGACGCCAACGACTTTTGCGATACGTTCTTTCATCTCTTTTGCTGCTTTGTTGGTAAAGGTCAAAGCCAGAATATTGAAAGGGTCAACACCATTGGTAATCAGATGCGCGATCCTCATCGTCAGAACTCTGGTCTTGCCGGAACCTGCGCCCGCCAAAACCATCAACGGTCCTTGTAACGTAGTAACTGCCTCAAACTGTGCTTCATTTAATCCTTTCAGATAATCCATTATAGTCTCAAAATTTTAAGATAACAAAAATAGCGATTTTTATGCAATTTCTCATTTCATTAGAATTTGAATTTCCACGATTAATGGGTAATTTTGCACTGGCAAAAAATAGTTTTTCAAATCGCTGTTTCTAATTCTAAAAGTAAAATCAATCCATTGAAAATCAATATAAAAAAAGAAATCGGATCATTTTTTGAACTGAAACCATCACCCAGAAGCTGGCACATTCCTTTTCTTGCGGGACTTTCTGTTGGGATTCCTTTGATATTCGGATATTATTCCGGAAATGTAAAGGCTTCATTAACAGCAAGTCTGGCAGGCTTGGTAATTCTTTACATCCCGAATACAAAAGATATTTTTGAAATGATGATGAAGATGTTTGTCTGTTCTTTCGGGATGATTATTTCTTACATTTTCGGTTTGGTTTTTAGTTTCAATATGTGGATTGCACCTTTAGCTTTTGGGATTTTTTCAGCAATAGTTTATTATATTGTCCGATATTTCAATCTCAAACCTCCGGGAAGTTTTTTCTTTATTATGATGGCTTCTTTGGCTATCGGACTTCCCCACAATCCGGAAGCTATTCCGCAGAAAATCGGCGTTTTCACCATCGGGACTTTGAATGCTTGTCTTATTTGCTTGATTTATACTTTATTAAAATCCAAAAAAGAACCTAGTAAAAATGTAACTACGCTCCAGATCAATCCGTATGTTAATCTTGTAGAATCACAAATTATCGGGATCTGTATGTTTGCTTCGGTTTTGATTGGACAGATTTTTAAACTTGATTATCCTTACTGGATTCCGGTTTCCAGCTTGGCAGTTTTACAAGGTGTCAACCAATATCACATCTGGAAACGTGGTCTTCACAGGATTATTGGTACATTGATAGGCCTTGTGATTGCGTGGTTTATATTTTCTTACATTAATGATACATTGTGGATTTGCATTGCAATTATCTGTCTTCAGATCATTGTGGAAATGCTGATTACGAGGCATTATGCATTAGCAGTAATGTTTCTGACTCCAATGGGAATTCTGCTTGCTGAAACCGGAAGCTCCACTTCACTTAATCCTGATTACCTTTTAAAAATGAGATTGTTGGAGATTTTAATCGGTAGTGTTATCGGCTGTGTTGGTGGTTGGTTTTTGTATAATGAGAGAATCAGGTTTAATTCAATAAAAGGTTTGAGAAAGTCGAAAATTGTTTTGAGAAAGAGTTTTAAAAAAGAAAAGTCTTAAAGTTTTTTTATTAATTGAATTAATTTTCTTGAAGTAATTTCCCTTGAGTATAGTTTAAAGCCGAATCTTTGATTTTTTACTTCGGAAAGCTGAGTTTGTAAATCCTCTTTTTCAGGGATGATAAATTCTAAATCGCTTTCATAGCTTGTGGGAAAGATCGCTGGTTTTGCATATCTGATGGCGTCTCCAATATTGCCGCTGATTTTAGTTTTTCCGTAGATTTCTTTGACAGATAAAAACTCAGTTTCATTTTGAATTGGGCAATATAAAACATCTGATTTTCTCATCCATTCATCAAATTGTTGCTGATGAATTTTATGTTCAAAAAACTGTATTTTAATAGATTGTGGGAGTTTATCTATAGTTGACTTTAATTTTTTCAATTCTTTTCCGGAAGCTTTCCCAAGGAAAATAATTTCATAATGGACTTCGGTATTATCAAAGTTTTTCAGCTTGTAAAGAAACGTATTATAGTCTCTCCTGCTTTGCGAAACAGTACCAGGAACTACAATCCTGATTGTTTCCTTATCTGATTTTTCGGAATCGAATTGATTAAAATAAACCGGCAAAAATTCCAGATTATTTTTCTGAGAAATCAATTCGTCGATTCCCAAAAGATATTTTGATTTTTGATAGACTTTTGGAGCTTCCAAGAGTCCTTCTTTCAGAAATAATTTCAAACGATACTTAAAATCATTTTTGAAAATATTTTTGAATAATTCCCATTTTGAAGCTTTAGCAAAATTCAGATTATGAACAAGAATTGCCGTGTTGAATTTCTGCACAATTGCTTTGTAGAAAATGAAATGACGATGAACTGTTCCAATAATAATTAAATCATACTTTATCTTATCCAAAATCTCTAAAAGCTGGGAATAATCGGTTAGGAAAACATTTTTCCCGTGAATGTTCAACAGTTTAAAAATTTTTTCCGAGAAATAGAAATCAACAGAAAGTTCCGATGAATTTTTTGTCAATTCATAGAAGTTAGCGGCTAATTCTGCGTGTGTATCAAGTTCTATGTAAGCAATTCTTTTCATAAACCGAAATTTTTGAAAAATTCTTTCCAGCGTAGATTTCGGATAAATTTGATTTCTTCTTGGCTTAGATTTCGTTGGTCTTTTTGTTTCAGAAAAGATTTGATTGTGATAAAAAATTCTTTTGCAGAATGATTTTTAAAACTGGATTTTGCAGAAGAAATGATAGCCAGAGGCAAACTCAGACCAATGTTATAAAAATATTGACCCAATTTTTCGGCTTTTTGCGATTTGTATTTGTAAGCTGTCGGGCGCAAATGTTTTACCCAAATGTCTTTAATAGTGACAATGTCCCAACCGTGTTTTTTTGCTAATAAAATATCCAGATTATCCCAGCCGAGAACTGTTCGCAAACCGTTCATATCTTCAAAACATTCTTTTCTGTAAGCTTTTACAGGTCCGCGAACATGGTTTCTGGAAGATAAATCTTCAAAAATCCACTCGTGATTTTTGTTGCTGAAATCCAACCAATTTTCGTTTGGATTTCTTAGATTTTTGATTTCAGGATTTTGCTTATGCTTCTTAATGTAAACCAAACCGGAAACAATTCCGGCTTTTGGATTGGTTTCGAAAACCTGGTTGATTCTCTCTAAATAATTACGAGGAAAAACAATGTCTGCATCATATTTACAAATCACATCAAGGCCTTTCCAATCAAGAGATTCTAAACCTTTATTAAAAGTTCTCACAATTTTTGCACCAGGAGAATGCTCAGATTTTTCTAAATCCAAAACCTTGAATCTTGAATCTTGAACTTTGAAATTATTAGTGATTTCAGAAGTTCTATCGATGGAACCATCATTCACAATAACACAAACGAAATCTTTAAAAATCTGATTTTTAATGGATTCCAAGCATTGGGAAATATTATTCTCTTCGTTGTGGGCAGGAATGATGATTAGGAATTTCACTTAAAATTTATTGGATTTTAGATTAACTTCAAACAAAAATTCTGGAGTTTTAGGGTTTTCAAAAGTGGACGTATTAAAATTTTCTTTTGTGAAAACGGCACACATTGTATTTTGTGGATGGTAAAGATTTTTATGAAATTCTTTTGGTGTCCCGTCCAAAATAGCTTTGAAAACTTCGTAACGAATTTTCTCCGGGTTGTAAGCGTAGTCGTGCCAGACCACAACCGAATTATCGTGAACGAGATGTTTGAAAACCTGCTCCGTATCATGCTTTACCATCTCGTAAGAATGATCTCCGTCAATGAAGATCAGATCATATTTTTTACCAAGTCCGGCAAAATCAAAGGTTTTTGTATTACCTTCCAAATGCAGGATTTTTGAATTTTTCTTTGATAAAACACCATGTAATTCCGCATATTTTTTGTTCCAACCCATTGCTAGCATGTCAGCTTTGGAAAGATTCAGGGTTGTGCAGTCATCTATTTCTTTAGCGATGTTCCAAATGCTTTCTCCTCGCCAGGTCCCGATTTCGAAATATGAACTCTTCCCTTTCGCAAGAGTCTTCAATAAAGCTAAATCTGTAGGAAGCGAACCACCGTCAAGAATAAATAAATCAACATTGGATTCAAAATTACCATTAGTAATTTCGTCCAGAGAAACTTCCGGCAAACTTAATAATTGAGGATGTTTTTTTTGAAATTCCAGTTTTCTGACATCATTTTGATCAAGAATCAGATTAACAAGACTTGGTTGCTTTATAATATATTGAATGGACTTTATTAACTTTTGAAACTTGTTCATTAAACTGTAAATTTATTGTGTGGATTCAGCATGTTTTTCGGATCAAGAATTTCGTCTAACTTCTCCTGTGATAGCAATTGGTGTTCTATCACAAGATTATAAACACTTTTCCCGGTTTCCAAAGCTTCCTTGGCGATTTTTGTTGAATTTTTATAACCGATATACGGATTCAGGGCTGTTACAATTCCTATGCTGTGCTTCACCATATTAAGGCAAACTTCTTTGTTAGCCGTAATTCCTGAAACACATTTTTCCCGAAGCGTATCCAACGCATTACATAGAAAATGGATGTTCTCCATAATAGCGTGACAAAGTACAGGTTCCATCACATTAAGCTGCAATTGTCCTGCTTCTGCTGCAAATGTCACTGTCAAATCGTTTCCGATCACTTTATAACAAACCTGATTGACAACTTCCGGAATCACAGGATTGACTTTTCCAGGCATAATCGAAGAACCAGGCTGCATTGGTGGAAGATTGATTTCGTACAATCCTGCTCGCGGACCGGATGAAAGTAATCTCAGGTCATTACAAATTTTTGATAGTTTTACAGCCATTCTTTTCATCGCCGACGAATAGATGACGTAAGCGCCAGTATCTGGTGTAGCTTCTACAAGATCCGGTGCGGAAACAATAGGGATTCCGGTGATTTCTGCCAGATTCTCTGCGCATCTTTTAGCATAACCTTTTGGAGCATTTAAGCCAGTTCCAATGGCTGTTGCGCCCATATTGACTTCTACAAAGAGAAGCGCATTATTATTTAATTTTTCGATATCTTCTTCCAAAGTTGCGGCAAAGGCTTCGAATTCCTGCCCCATTGTCATTGGAACTGCATCCTGAAGCTGAGTTCTTCCCATTTTGATAACATCCTGAAACGCAATTCCTTTTTGGCGAAAAGCTTCAATAATTAATTTCAGTTTTTCAACTAAAACTTTGTTCATATTATAAAGCGCAATCTTTATCGCACTTGGATAGACATCATTGGTGGATTGGGAGAGATTAATGTGATCATTGGGTGAACAATACTGATATTCTCCTTTTTGATGGCCCAAAAGTTCCAGAGTAATATTAGCAATAACTTCGTTGGCATTCATATTCACGGAAGTCCCGGCGCCGCCTTGTATCATATCAATCGGGAATTCCTGGTTATATTTTCCTGAAATAACTTTGTCGCATGCTTTGATAATATTTTGATAAAGATTTTCTTCAAGAAGACCTAATTCATAATTGGTTTTTGCCGCTCCTTTTTTGATATAAGCCAAAGCGTTAATGAACTCCGGATAAGAGAATAATCTCTGACCTGAAATATTGAAATTATTAATAGCACGCTGCGTTTGCACTCCATAATAGGCATTTGCGGGAACTTCCAATTCCCCAAGCAAATCGCTTTCTATTCTGTATTGTTCCATTTTTCTCATTTGAAAGCGGAAAGTTACTGATTTTGGAAGAATTTATAACGTGCTAAGGCTTTAAAATTATCTTTTAATTCATAACCCAAAATTATTTTAACTCATTTTTCCGAAGTAACTTTGCATCTTTGATTTTAATGTTATGGATGCAACGATCGGACAAAGCAAGAATTTCTCATATTCCGTTATTTCCTATGTATTTTTCACTTTTATAGGCTATTTTATCATTGGATTATCATTATCCGTTTTACCGATTTTTATCAACAAAGGTCTTGGTTTCAGTATGTTGGTTGCAGGGATTGTGATTAGTTTACAATATGTGATGACCTTTCTGATGAGAGCTTACTCAGGAAAAATCATTGACAGCAAAGGCCCAAAGCCTGCCGTTTTGGCAAGTATGATCAGCTTTTCCTTTACAGGTTTGGTATTGGTAATGGCGTATTATTTCAGATTATCACCTATTGTCAGCCTATTATTTCTGATTATTACCCGATTTTTTACGGGCTGTGCAGAAGGAATGATTGGGGCAAGTCCGATTAACTGGGCAATTATGACTTTAGGTGAAAAACATACACCAAAGATTATTTCTTATAATGGTGTGGCGTGTTACGGCGCTTTGGCAATTGGCGCATCCTTGGGTGTTACGATTGTAAAACATTTCAATTTTTACGGTTTAGGAATCCTAATTATAGTGTTAGGATTAATCGGATTTTTCATAGCAAAATCGAAAGAAAACCGGACGGGAAAACATTCTGAAGAAGAACAAAAATCTTTCTGGAATGTTCTGGGAAAAGTAGCGCCTTTTGGGCTTTGCCTGGCTTTTGGCGGACTAGGATTTGCAACCATTTCGACTTTTATTACACTTTATTACGATTATTACCATTGGCAAAATGGTGCGATGTGTTTGTCGGTTTTTGGGGTTTTGTTTGTTACCGGCAGATTGGTTTTCAGTAATGCGATTAACCGATTTGGCGGAATCAACGTTGCGATTGTAAGTCTGGCTGTGGAAGCCTTAGGTTTAACCATTATTACATTGTCTTATCATCCGAATTTTGCATTGATTGGTGCCGGAATTACGGGTTTGGGGTTTTCATTGATATTCCCGGCTTTGGGCGTAATGGCAATGAAAACCGTTCCTTCGTCCAATCAGGGTTCAGCTTTGGCAGGTTACGGTTTGTTCATTGATATTTCTCTGGGAGTTACAGGTCCATTGATTGGCGGTGTCGCTGATGTATTTGGATTGCCTTATATTTTTCCTTTCAGTATCGGGATTGTATTAATTGGTTTAGCTTTGGCTTATTATCTGAAAATGAATCAATCTAAATAATTTTATAAGGAATTTTTTATTGAATGTCTTCGAGAGCCTCGGACTGACAACCATCTGATTCCTGCAGTCTGTTTAGAACAAAACACATTTGGTTTTTTGATTCGCACAATCTGTTTAAAATAAAACACAGTTGAGTTTTGGTTTCTGCAATCTGTTTAGACTAAATTCTATTTATTCATCACTGTTGATTTGAAAACAAAATCCCTAGCCCCGATTGACTCTGAGTATTTTATTTATAATTTGAATCGTCGAAACTTCGTTTTGCAGCGGCATCCTTTTTTGTCTTAATTTGAAATTTGTTTTCGATGACAAAACTTCTGAAACAAAAAACATACAGCACTTCGACAGGCTCAGTATAAACTACAAGCGGGATTAAGCTCCTTAATAATACATAAAAACTCTTCTCGCAGATTTAGCAAATTGAACTGATTTATTTTAATGGTTTTTCAATCTGCTAAATCTGAATAATCTGTGAGACTCTTAAATTAATATTCAAAGATTTTCTTTGAGTAAAACTCGATTTTCAAAATCCGATAAAAATCACGATTTTTGCAGTCTCAAATTTTATTATGTCTTTAGAACAAGAAATCAGCAAACGAAAAACTTTCGGAATCATCTCCCACCCCGATGCGGGAAAAACCACGTTGACGGAAAAACTCCTGCTTTTTGGAGGAGCAATTCAGGAAGCCGGTGCTGTAAAATCCAATAAAATCAAGAAAGGTGCAACATCCGACTTTATGGAAATCGAGCGTCAGAGAGGGATTTCGGTGGCGACATCGGTATTGGCTTTTGAATACAGAGACCACAAAATCAATATTCTGGATACGCCCGGACACAAGGATTTTGCGGAAGATACGTACCGAACATTGACTGCGGTTGACTCTGTAATTGTGGTAATTGACGTTGCAAAAGGAGTTGAGGAACAGACGGAAAAACTGGTTCAGGTTTGCAGAATGAGAAACATTCCGATGATTGTTTTCATTAACAAGCTTGACCGTGAAGGTAAAGATGCTTTTGATTTGCTGGATGAAGTAGAACAGAAATTAGGATTGACGGTTTGTCCACTTTCTCTGCCGATCGGTATGGGAAGCGACTTCCAGGGGATTTATAATATTTGGGAAAATAATATTCAGTTGTTCTTGGAAGAGAAGAAACAGAAAGTTGGAGAATCTCTGAAAATTGATGATATCAACGATTCTCAGATTGATGAACTGGTTGGTGTAAAAGCGGCGACAACGCTGCGTGAAGAATTGGATCTGATCCAGTCTGTTTATCCTGGGTTTAATCGTGAGGATTATATGAATGGTGATTTGCAGCCGGTTTTCTTTGGTTCTGCGCTTAATAATTTCGGAGTTCGTGAGCTATTGAATGCTTTCATTGATATTGCACCAATGCCACAGCCGAAAGAAAGTGAAACGAGATTGGTAAAGCCGGAAGAACAGAATTTTACAGGGTTTGTGTTCAAAATCCACGCGAATATGGACCCGAAACACAGAGACCGTCTGGCGTTTGTGAAAATCGTGTCGGGAACGTTTAAAAGAAATGAAAATTATCTGTTGGTGAGAGAAGGAAAAAAAATGAAGTTCTCTTCTCCTAACGCATTCTTTGCAGACAAAAAAGAAGTGGTGGACGAGAGTTTTCCTGGCGATATTGTCGGTCTTCACGATACGGGAAGTTTCCGGATTGGTGATACGCTGACAGCCGGTGAAAAACTGAATTTCAAAGGTATTCCGAGTTTCTCTCCGGAACATTTCCGTTATATCAATAACAATGATCCGTTGAAAGCTAAGCAACTAGCAAAAGGTGTTGACCAGTTGATGGATGAAGGTGTTGCGCAGCTCTTTACGCTGGAAATGAACAACAGAAAAATCATCGGAACAGTTGGTGCGCTTCAGTATGAGGTTATCCAATACCGTCTGGAACACGAATATGGCGCAAAATGTTCTTACGAACCTATCAGCATCCACAAAGCGTGTTGGGTGGAAGCGGATGAAAAGTCTGAAGAATTCAAAGAATTTGCGAGATTGAAGCAGCGTTTCTTAGCAAGAGACAAATATGACCAATTGGTTTTTTTAGCTGACTCGTCTTTTACAATCCATATGACGCAGGAAAAGTTTCCGAATGTAAAACTGCATTTTATCAGTGAGTTTAAGCATTTTTAATTAATAAAACTCAATTAACATAATTACAAAGCATCCAATATTCGGATGCTTTTTGTTTTGTAAATCACTTGTAAAATAAATTTAAATGTTTGGTTTTCATTTAGTTATAATATTACAAAAAGTTTCGGATTCATTTACAAATCATTCTTTTCGTTTCGGGATAGCTTTACATCATAAAATTATCCCAATGAAAAAATTAATATTGACCGCCGTTATTTTGAGCACACTCACGATGTGTAAAAAAGCAGATTTACAAGAAGCTAATAATACAATTGCCAACGTAGATTCTTTAATTGATAAAGCTTCTGAAACTGTAAATAATCTTGATACAAATTCCGTTTTGGATTCGGTAAATCTGAAAGCTAAAGATCTGATTAAAAATAAAGAAGAAATCGAGAAAGTTTTTGATAAGAGCAAAGAGAAAATAGATTCTATTGCGGACAATGTCGAGAAATTCAAAAAAGATATCGAAGACAAAAAAGTAGCTACAACAATTGATTCAATCAAAAATCAAATTAAAAAAGAAATTCCGAAACCGAAAACCATTACCAAAGTTATTTATAAAGAGCCTGTGAAAAAAGAACCTGTTGCTAATGCAATGGTGAAAAATGGTTCTGTTGAGCTGAATGTGGATGACATTTCTATAGCAAAACAATCGGTAAGAGATATCATCAGAAAATATGATGGTGTTATCAATACGGAAAATTTAGTCAGTAATGATGAGCTTCAGACTTTATATTTAACTACAAAAGTTCCTTATGACAAGTTTGATTATCTTGTAGAAGATCTTTCGGTGTTGGGAAAACTTCATAACAAAAACCTGGAAGTTAAAGGCGATTCTTATAATGCGAACAAGCTTTGTAATCTTGATATTACTTTATATGATAATTACCTGAAACCAAATGAATCGCAACAAACCAAAAGCTTTGGTGCAAAATCTGCAGATGCGATTTCTTCCGGCTGGAAAGTGATTGGAGATATTTTGTTGTTTCTTCTGCCCTTTTGGCCGGTGTTTTTAATCGGAGGAATTGCTTATTATTTTTACAAAAAGAAATCAAAAGATAAAGATCCTGAAAAAAATGTATAGATTCTAGTGAAAATATATAAAACGCAAAAGACGCTTAAATTATAAGCGTCTTTTTATTTATTGAAAAATTTGATTCTAGTTCATCAAGCTTTTGCTTAGATTAAGCGCATCCTGATTGGTGCTGTCATATTGTAAAGATTTAGCAATATATTGTTTGGCTTTTTCTTTATCAGTATCCTTATCCAAGAATGCTATGAAAAAATATGCGTAAGCCAGATTCTGTTTATTCGCTTCAACTTCTTCAGGCTTTACCTTGCTAATGTATTGCTCATAAGCGGCTTTAGCAGCTTCATTGTTTTTCGCAGATTGGTTGGCATATCCAATACTATAATAAGCTGGCGCCCAATCCGGAATTACTGTTGTAATTTTATTCCACGTTGCGATGGCTGATGTCCAGTCATTGGCATTTTGATAAGCCGTTGCCAAACCTACTAGAGCTTGCGTATCGTCTGGCTTTGCAGCAATTTTTTGTTTTAATGCTTCAATTTCTGGGTTAGTTGTTCCGGCTGTTTGCGTTTGGGTTGTCTGATTATTATTGATTGTATCATTGGTTGTTGGATTAGTCTGCGCAGTTAAATAGTTTGCTGCAATTAACGATAATCCAAACATTAAGCTTTTAATTTTTAATTCCGTTTTCATAACCTTTTTATTTTAAATTTTTATAATTATCACAACTACAGTTCCACAAATTATAAAAGTTTTAAAACTTTAGAATTTTTAATAGTTTTTTAAGAATATAGAATTATCATTTAAGAAATTTTAAAACAATTGTTTGATTTTGATATTTGGTCTCATTATTGATGTATATTATTATACTAAATTTATATAAATAAGTATATTTGTATACTAAAATTGATTTAATGAATTTCAAAACTATAAAAGAGACAATAAAACTTTTGGAGGAGTTTGATTCTGAAAACACAAAAAAAATTTATTCTGATGACCTCACTGGATTCAAAAGCTGGATCTATGATAAGGAAGTTCTAAGAAGAAAATCAGTTAATGATGAACCGGATTGGGAAGGAAAAGAAAACGGAAGATCACCTGAAAGTGTTATTAGCACTTTACTGGTTCATATGAACCGTTATGCCAAAACATATTCTAAGTCAGCAATTGCAGGATCTGGTTTTAATACTCAGGAAGAATTTATCTACCTGATTAATCTGAAAGCTTTTGGATCCATGACCAAAATGGAACTGATAAAAAAAAATATTCACGACAAGTCTGCCGGTATTCTTATTATCAACAGGCTGATCAAGCAAGGTTGGGTAGAACAAACTGATTCTAAAACAGATAAGAGAACAAAAGTCCTAAACATAACAAAATCCGGACTGGAAGCCTTAGAAAAACAAATGGATAAAATCCGGACAGCTTCCAGTATTGTTACCGGTAATTTGAATTACACCGAAAAAATGGAATTGATTAAAATTCTTGATAAACTAGATCAGTTTCATAATTCTATATTCAGTAGAAATATACACCACCAACAACTACTGGAAACAGTTTTAAAAGATTATCCTTTGGGAAATAACCTGATATGAAAAAGAAAGTAGCAATTATAGGTTCTGGTTTTTCCGGATTGTCTGCTGCGGCTTATTGTGCCAAAACAGGCAATGAGGTGCACATTTTTGAAAAAAACAGCAGTTTGGGAGGACGCGCAAGAAATTTCCAAACACATCATGGCTATAGCTTTGATATGGGCCCAAGTTGGTATTGGATGCCGGATATTATTGAAGATTTTTTCAAAGACTTTGGAAAAACTACAGAAGATTTTTATAATCTAATACCGCTAAATCCACAATTTGAAATGGTTTTTTCTGACGGCACCATGGAAATTCCCCAGGATTATGAAGAAATGAGAAATCTTTTTGACCATACAGAGAAAGGTGCAGGAAAAAAGCTGGATGATTTTATGAAAGATGCCCAATATAAATATGAAGTAGGTATGAAGGATTTTGTCAGCAAACCTTGTCATTCCTGGTTTGAGTTTGTCTCTCCTACTATTGCAAAAAGTGCATTAAAACTGGATTTGTTAACGAATTTTCATCAATTTGTCAGAAAATATTTTTCCAATCCAAAACTGATTACTTTAATGGAGTTTCCTGTGATATTTCTTGGGGCAGCTCCGAAAGATATTCCAGCCCTATACAGTCTGATGAATTATGGTGGCTACAAATTGGGAACCTGGTATCCAATGGGCGGCTTTATTAAAGTTATAGAAGCTATGGCAAAAATTGCTGCTGAACAAGGTGCTAATATTCATCTTAATTCAAATGTTGAAAAGATTATAACAGAGAATAAGAAAGCTGTGGGAATCATTGTTGATGGCAAAAAACTAGAGTTTGATTCTGTTATTGCTTCATCGGATTATCACCATACAGAGCAAAAATTGTTATCAGAAGATCAAAGAAATTATGATGAAAAGTATTGGAAAAAGAAAACCTTCGCTCCTTCGTGTTTGATTTTTTATTTGGGATTTAATAGAAAAATTCCTAATCTGAAACATCATACTTTATTCTTTGAAAATGATCTTGATCTCCACACCAAGGAAATCTATAATGACAAAAAATGGCCTTCCAAGCCTTTATTCTATGTCTGCTGTCCTTCCAAAACAGATAAAAGTACAGCACCGGAGAATTGTGAAAATGTTTTCTTACTGATGCCTATTGCAACCGGGATTAATGATTCTGAAGAAATGCGCGAAAAGTATTTTTCCGAAATGATAAAAAGGATTGAAAAACATACAAAAACGTCCAATCTCGTTTCAAAAATCGATTACAAAAGAAGCTATTGCATCAATGATTTTGTTAATGATTATAATGCTTTTGAAGGTAATGCCTATGGCTTGGCGAATACATTATCTCAGACAGCTGTATTGAAGCCGTCTCTGAGAAACAGAAAAATAAAAAATCTATTCTATACAGGGCAGTTAACAGTTCCCGGCCCGGGTGTCCCACCATCTATAATATCTGGAAAAATTGCAGCAACAGAAGCTAATAAAACAATTTGATATGAAAAAATTATTTGATGAACTTTCTTATAAAGTAAGTAAAACGACAACGAAACAATACAGCACAAGCTTCTCACTAGGGATTTTAGCTTTATCACCAAAAATAAGGAATCCAATCTATGCAATTTATGGCTACGTCCGTTTGGCAGACGAAATTGTAGATAGTTTCCACGGGTTTGATAAGCAAAAACTGCTTTCCCGTTTCCGTCAGGAAACAACCTTGGCTCTGGAGGAAAAAATCTCTCTCAATCCTATTCTGCAATCATTTCAGGAAACTGTTCACAAATATCAGATCGATTTTCAGTTGATTGATCAATTTCTCAGGAGTATGGAAATGGATCTTCATAAAATTGATTATGATTCTGATCTTTATAAAGAATATATTCTCGGCTCTGCCGAAGTTGTTGGCCTGATGTGCCTGCAGATTTTTGTGGAAGGCGACAAGGAAGCTTTCGAGAGACTAAAACCTTTTGCAATGACATTGGGTTCTGCTTTCCAGAAAGTTAATTTCTTAAGAGATATGAAAGATGATTACTTTGTTTTAGGCAGAACTTATTTTCCGAATGTTGATATCAGTGATTTTGATAATGAGGTGAAATCCAACATTGAAAAAGAAATTGAATCCGAATTTCGGGAAGCTTTGGAAGGGATAAAAAAATTACCCCGTTCTTCCCGGTTTGGAGTTTATCTGGCTTACAGATATTATGTTTCGTTATTCAATAAGATTAAAAAAACGTCAGCTAATAATATTATTAATCAAAGAATCAGAATTTCTAACAGTAGAAAAATTTCTATAATGATGGGATGTTATGTGGAATATAAATTATCAATTTAGCAATGGAATTAAAATTGCTTATTCCAAACATTAAGTGGATTAATAACAAATGAAAGAAAATTTTAACAACAAATGACTTACCAGATTATCCGAGAACAACAGTTAAATTGCAGTATTGACAAAGCTTGGGAGTTTTTTTCCTCAGCAAACAATTTATCCGTAATTACTCCAGAGGACATGAAGTTCACGGTTCTTACACAACTTGACAATGACGACATTTTTGAAGGAATGATTATTGACTACTCTATAACTCCGATATTCAACATTCAGATGCATTGGCAGACAGAAATTATTCACATCGATTATAAGAAAAGCTTTGTCGACTTTCAGGTGAAAGGTCCTTACAAATTATGGCACCATTACCATGAGTTCATAGAAAATGAAAAAGGTGTTCTTGTAAGAGATATTGTTGATTATGAACTGCCTTTAGGATTCGTCGGAAAAATTGCGCATCGGCTTTTTGTAAAAAAGAAACTAGAATATATCTTTGATTACAGGAAAGATGTTTTAGAAGTATTGTTCAATCAAAAAAGAGAGGTTTCGTGAATTTTCTCATAATATTAATTACTTTTTTCCTGATGGAAGGCTTTACCTGGCTTATTCACAAATATGTTATGCATGGATTTCTTTGGTCACTGCACAAAGATCATCATGATCATAGTAATGATCCGCCTTTGGAAAAAAATGATTATTTCTTTGTAATTTTTGCAATTCCGGCAATTGCACTTATGTATTATGGAACTGTAAATAATTTCAATGCCTATTTTTATATTGGTTTAGGGGTTACGTTTTATGGTATGGCTTATTTTTTTGTTCATGATATTTTTATTCATCAACGTATAAAAGTTTTAAAAAATACAAAAAATCCTTATCTCTTAGCCATCAGAAGGGCTCATAAACAGCATCACAAACATGTTAGTAAAGAAATGGGAGAATGTTTCGGGTTTCTCTGGGTACCGGTTAAATATTTCAAAATGTATTTTAACAAACAAAAAATGTAAGGATGCAAATAACATATTTACTTATTGACTTTTTTACGATAGTTATCTGCTTTATATTTTCATTTCATCCCAAAATTAAATTTTACAGGCACTTTGGTGCTTTTTTCTTATCATCACTTTTGGTTGGAAGCGTATTTGTCATTTGGGACGCATGGTTCACCAAATTAGGCGTCTGGTGGTTTAATGATCGGTACTTATTAGGATTAAGATTCATAGGATTGCCTTTAGAGGAACTACTTTTCTTCATTTGCATTCCTTTCTCATGTATTTTCACTTATTATTGTCTGACAAAATTTTTTTCCATGGATTGGAAACCCAAATCCGAAAAGATATTTGTTATAATATCAATAACCCTTGCATTACTAATGACAATCTATTTTCATAATAAAATCTATACAGTTGTTACATTCTTTTCTCTTGGGTTGAGTTTATTTGTCTTATACTTTTTACTCGGATCCCGATGGATAGGAACAGCTGCGGTTATCTATCTTATTCTTCTGCCCGGATTTGTATTGGTTAATGGGATTTTGACAGGCACAGGATTAGAAAATCCAATTGTAAATTACAATCCTCAAAACTTTATTGGTATACGGCTGATCACAATACCTATAGAAGATTTTTTCTACGGATTTGAGTTGATACTTTGGAATCTGTATTTCTTCAAAAGATTTAAAAGGAATGATTTGGAATAATCCTATTGAATAAAATAATTAAAATAAAAAAACCTAAGATATTCTTAGGTTTTTATGCAATTAGTCATTAAGATATTTTGCCACTTTCTGTTCAAGATCTTCCAGATTAAAAGGTTTTGCGACATAATCATTGGCTTGTGCACTTTCCGCCAAAGCTTCGATGTCGTTATTGGCCGTAACATAGATCACAGGAATATCCTTAAACTCTTCCCTGCTTTTCAGTAATCTGGTGGCTTCTATCCCACCGATATTAGGGATCCAGTTGTCCATCAGAATAATATCGGGGTGAAACTCCGAAACTTTTTCTAAAATGTTGTGTGAGGTTTGTGAGATATCGACTTCGTAACCACCATCTTCAAAGATGATCGAAATCAGTTCCAAAAGTGTGGTGTCATCATCAAATATTAGTATTCTTTTCTTGCCCATAAGTAAAATTTAAGTCTATAGTCTAATTTTTATTAAGTTGATTTATAAATTCGGGTAAATTTTGAGGTGTTATAAGGAGATCATATTTTACTTTGTCCGCAGCTTGTCTCGGCATGTAATCTACCTCTGCAGTTTCGGGGTTTTGGATCCATACTCTTCCTCCATTTTTCTTAACATAAGTGAGGCCGTCAACACCATCAGAATTAGCGCCTGATAATAATACAGCCAAAAGCCGGTCTCCGTAAACATCCGACGCAGAGCCGAAGCTTATGTCTATCGACGGACGCGAAAAATGGAGCTTTTCTGATCTATCCAACGAAATGTTTTTTTTATCATCAAATAACAGGTGATAATCTGCCGGAGCAATATAAATCCTATTGTTCATTATCTCGGTTTTGTCTTCAGCTTCTATAACATCAAGAATGGAAAACTGCTGTAACAGTGTAGGCAAAATACTGGTTGATTGGGCTTTACGATGCACAACCAAAACAATAGAAAAATCAAATTCCCCGTCAAGCCTTTTTACAAGGTCCAAAATAACCTGTAAACTGCCTGCGGATCCTCCGATCATTACTAATTCAATATTTTCGCTGTATTTCACTTTTATTAATTATGATCTACTTTTTTCCATATTTTTTGGTCCTCAATCTGATGATAAAATTTCCCCAGATTAGAAAACTGTAGTGTTTCCTTGGAGCCTAAAGCCAGATAGCCCAAATTCTCAAGACTGTTATCGAAAAGATTAAACACCCTTTCCTGGAGCATCTTATCAAAATAGATCAGAACGTTTCTACAAACAATCAGTTGAAAACTGTTGAATGAGCTGTCTGACACCAAATTGTGCGTTGATAAAATCATTTTCTCTTTCAGGCTTTTGTCAAATCTGGCACTGTCGTAATTAGCTGTATAATAATCTGAGAAATCCCTTTTTCCTCCGGACAAAATATAATTCTCTGAGTAAACTTTCATCTGCTGCAACGGGAAAACTCCGGAACTTGCCGTTTCCAAAACGGAGGGATTGATATCTGTTGCATAGATCAGGCATTTGTGGTAAAGTCCCGCTTCTTTTAACAAAATAGCAACGGAATAAGCTTCTTCACCTGTTGAACATCCGGCAACCCAAATTCTTATCAAAGGATAGGTTCCGAGTTGAGGAAGAATTTTTTCCCTTAATACTTTAAAAAAATAAGGATCGCGAAACATCTCTGTCACATTGACAGTAATCTCTTCTATGAAGCGTTTGAGGTATTCCGGATCATTGATCAGGGTATATCTGAGTTCTGCAAAGCTTGTGAATTTATCAATCACACAGATGCGGTTCACCCTGCGTTTGAAAGATGCCCTGCTGTACATAGAAAAATCGTATCCGTACAACTCGTACACATCTTTTATCAAGTATTCTATTTCTTCATCTCTTAAAATTCCTGGCTCAAACATTTAGGATAAATTTTCAATAACATTCAGTAATTGATCAACATCGATTGGTTTCGTCACATAATCATCAGCACCAGCTTCCAGGCATTTTTCACGATCTTCCGGCATTGCCTGTGCTGTAACTGCAATAATAGCTGTATCTTTTATAGCTTCTGTGCGGCGTATGATTTTCATGGCTTCATAACCATCCATGTCCGGCATCATCATATCCATTAATACGGCATTTATATTGTCTTGATTTTTTAAAATATTAATTGCTTCCTGTCCAGATGTTGATGTTTCTATCTGATAGCCTCTAGCCTTTAGTGTCAGCTTAAGCGCAAAAATATTACGCGGATCGTCGTCAACGATTAAAATTTTCTTTTTCATCAGATTTAATTTTCGTACAACCAAACACGTAATAATGATAATAGCTGGTCTATATCCACGGGTTTCGAAATATAATCCGAAGCACCCGCAGCAATACACTTGTCCCGATCACCTAACATAGATTTGGCGGTAACAGCTATGATGGGAAGCCGCGCATATTTCGGCATTTTCCTTATATTCCTGATTGTTTCGTAACCGTCCATTTCCGGCATCATCATGTCCATTAATACAACATCAATACCCGGGTTTTCATTGATCTGATCCAGCGCTTGTTTGCCATCCATTGCAAGAACTACATCAACTTTATATTTTTCAAGAGCTTTTGTTAATGAAAAAATATTGCGGGCATCATCATCAGTAATCAGGATTTTTTTGCCACTCAAAACTTCTGTTAAGGATCCCAATGTTTTGCTCTTAAATTCTTCGCCATTATTTTTCTCCTCAACCAGATGTAAAAATAAACCGACCTCATCAAGTATTCTTTGATAAGAATGTGCCGTTTTAACAACTATTGAATCTGCATATTGCTTGATTTTAAGCTCTTCAGATCTGGATAAACTTCTTTCTGTAAAAATAATAATCGGCAGGTTTTCCAAACCTTCGTAACTTTTGATTTCTTCAACAACTTTGTATTGGTTTCCTCTGGCTTCACCAATATCCAGAATCACACAATCTGCTTTATCAGACATCAAAGCACTAACACTGTCTTCAACGTTATTTTCTACAGATAATGAAATGTTAAAATTACTTAAGTAGTAAGACAAAGCACTTGCATGTTTAGCATTTTCTTCAACGATCAGAACTTTTTGTGGGGATTTCCGAAGCGCTTCCTCTATTCTTCTGAATACTTCTGTCATCTGATCCAATGCTACAGGCTTGTTGATAAAATCAACGGCTCCTTTCATCAGGCTCTCCTGTTTTGCGCGCATTGCCGACATCATATGTACAGGAATATGTCTGGTTGCGGAATTGGATTTTAACTCATCCATTACCTGCCAGCCGTCTTTTACAGGCAACTGAATATCCAACAGAATTGCCGACGGATGATATTGGATTGCAGCAGATAAAGCGTGATCGCCTCTTACTACGACAACACCTTTATAATCCTGCATTCTTGCATATTTGAGCAACGCTTTTGCAAAATTGGTGTCATCTTCTATAATAAGGATAACTTTATCCTCATCTGTAATTGTACCACGATCATCATCAACATCTTCCGGAATTTCCAAAACAGGATTCTCTTCCACCAAAATGTTATGGATTTGTTCTACATCTTCTTTGATGACTTTTACAATATTCTGTTCGGTTTCCAGCTGGCTTGGTTCTGATTGCTTGCTTACAGGAATTTTTAAAATAAATTCGCTGCCTTCATCAACCTTACTTTTCAAGGTTAATTCTCCGCCTAATAATCTTGCAATTTCCCTGCTGATGGACAGTCCCAAACCTGTTCCGCCGAATTTCCTCCTGGTAGAACCGTCTGCCTGTTGGAATGCTTCGAAGATGATGTTCTGTTTATCTTCAGGGATTCCGATTCCGGTATCTTTAACTGAGAAAATAATCGATTCCTTGTTTTTTGGATCTTTTCTGATGTTCAAAGTAATACTACCTTCTGAAGTAAATTTGATTGCATTGGATAAAAGATTTCTCAATACCTGATCCAGTCTTAGCCTATCCGTTTCAATTTCTTTTTCAATGTTTTCATCAATTTCGATATTGAACTGGAGCGCTTTCTGATGAATAACAGGATTGAAAAGATTTCGTAAGTCTTTCACAACATCGTCTAGGGAAACATCCTGATAATCCAAAGTCATTTTTCCTGATTCAATCTTCGCAAGATCAAGAATTTCGTCAATCAAAGTCAATAGGCTCGTTCCTGAACTCTGAATTACTTTTGCTGATTCTATCTGATCTTCATTCAGGTTTTCTTCCGGATTTTCAGCCATTAGACGAGACAACAAAAGAATTGAATTAAGCGGTGTTCTAAGCTCGTGTGACATATTCGCAAGGAACTCGGACTTATATTTTGTACTTAATGCTAATTCCTCTACTTTTCTCTGTATCTCAGCATTACGTTCACCAATGAGATGATTTTTTTCTTCCAGTAATTTGGAACGTTCTTCTAATTCTGCATTGGTTTGTAAAAGTTCTTCTTGCTGAACTTTCAGTTCTTCTTCAGAAGCCTGCAATTTTTGTGTCTGTGCTTCTAGTTCCGTGTTAAGATTCTCAAGTTCAGAATGTTGTACCTGCAGTTCTTCTGCCTGAGTTTGGGTTTCTTCCAGTAATCTTTGTTCCTGCTCTCTTCCTTTTGCGGCATTGAGAGCAATAGCAACATTGCGGCAGCCTTCTATAAAATATTCGATCTTATCGTCATCAAAATTAGATTTTGAGTTCAGTTCCAATACTCCGAAAGCGTAATTACCAAAAACAATAGGGACTAACAAAATGCTATTAACTTTGACCTTACTTCCGGCAAAAGTTACTGCAAATTGGTTTTCATCAATATCATTGTAGACCTTGATTGATCTTTGTGTAAAAACCTGCCCAACCATTCCTTCACCCGGTTCAAAGCTATTTTTCATATGATCTTCCTGTGCATAAGCTGCATTGAGTTTCAATCGGCCTTCTTCGTTAAGATAAATTGCGCCGTTGATGCAATTGCCATATTCAATCAGATGATTAAGAGATTCAGTCGTAACTTCCTTTACAGATTTATTTCCAACAAGGGATTCATTCAAAATAACCAAGCCTTTTTGACGCCATTCGCTCTTATTGATCTGATCAAAAGATTTTTTGAGAGAATCTGTCATATGGTTCAGGGATTCCACCAATTCGCCCAAATCATCCTGAGCATTATCCACAGCTTTTTGACTGTAATCTCCGTTGGAAACACGATTTGCAATTTGTTTTATTGCATTGACACGTTTGGTGATTTCGATATCTTTTTCCTTTAGTTCTCTTTCCAGCTTGTCTCTGCGGATCAGATCTGCCTTTAGTTTTGCATAGAAAGAAGCCGTAACAATTACCGCTGCAATTGCCGAAAAAATAATGAATAAAACTGTGGTATTGGAAGATCTTGTAAGATCCTTGTTTTTGATTTCCAATACTTGTTCTTCATATTTTACAAAATCATTTACAATACTTCGGCATTTGTCCATATAAGCTTTGCTCATCGTAATCTGCTCCTGTGTCATCTGAATGCCTTTGCGTCTGTCTTCTACAAAATGTTTCAGATTATTGATATTAACCTTGACATTTTGTTCCAGATTATTGAGACGTTCTATTTGGAATTGATCATCAATATCCAGATCTTTTGCCCGTTGCATTGCTTTTGGAAGCTCTACCAGACTGCGTTTGTACGGGTCCAGATAATTTTCTCTACCTGTGAGCTGGTAACCTCTGTTTCCTGTTTCAGCATCCAGCAGAGCAATTAAAACATCTTTAACAGCCGTGATAGATTTTCTGCTTGTAGATAGCTTTTCTCTGTTGTTCATTTGATTTTGAATACTCCAGTAAGAAGCAATAGAACTGGCAATAAGAATCAAAAGTGATAAACCGACTCCAATCTGCAGATTTCGTATAATTTTCTTTGGCATATAAAGAATTAATTTAGTGGTAAAGTGAAATAAAATGTTGATCCTTCTCCCGGTTCACTGGAAACTCCAATAGTTCCGTGATGTTGTTTGATAATTTCTGAACAGATGTATAATCCGATTCCCATTCCCTGGAACTGCAATGAAGATTCTTCTACACGATAAAATTTTTGAAAAACATATTCCTGCTTAAAATCCGGTATACCAATTCCGAAATCTGTAACGTTGATTCTCACTTCTTTTTCATCAGCAAAAGTGGTTACAAAAATCTGATTATTATCCGGAGAATATTTGATAGCATTGCTAAGGAAATTGATTAAAACCTGCTCTATCCGTATTTTGTCAAAAGGAATCAAGAAGTCGGGTTTGACGCCGTGACGTTCAATTTTTACATTATTACCACTGGTATGTAAAATAGTTTCGATTGCACTTTGCAGAACAGATTCCAGATTCTCGGGCTTTTTGTTAATCTTAAGTTTTCCGTTTTCAATTTTTGAAACATCAAGAAGATCTGTGATCAGACTGTTCAGCTTTTCGATCTGGTCCAAGGTCTTTTCAACATAAAGCAATTCCGAATTTTCATTATTAAGTTTTAGTTTCCGTTCCAATAGCTGTGTGTACGCCTTGATGCTTGTAAGAGGCGTTTTGAGCTCATGACTGGCAATACTCAGAAATTCGTCTTTTTCTTTCTCCACCTTTTTTTGATCATCAATATCCGTAAAAGTTCCTACCCAGTTTTTAATGAGATCCCCTTCAAAAACGGGAGACATCCTGAGCAAATGATAACGGTAAAGCTGGGTTTTAATATTTTTGATCCGAACCTCAAGCTCCATAGCTTTTCCTCTTTTTCTACATTCTTCAAATTCTTTTTTGATATCGTGATCATCAGGATGAGTTTCCGGAAAATCCTGTTCCGATTCGGAATACAGGTACCATTTGCAATTTACAAAATCAACTTCCCCATTTTGATTGAGTGTAAAAGCAATTTGTGGCAAAGCCTGCAACATGAGATGAAAATGATCGATCTGGGACTTCATTGTCGCCTGGGACTCTCGTCTGCCTTTGACTTCGAGTTCCAGATTTTGTTGTGTTCTTTTCATCGCAAGATTATTCTCTTGCAGATTATAGAAAGTCTTAACTTTTAGTAATAAAATTTCCGGATCGATGGGTTTGGTCACGTAGTCTATACCACCGGATTTATAACCCTTGGTAATAAATCTTTTCTCAGTACTAACTGCAGATAAAAAGACAATTGGGATCTCTTTTGTCTTGCTATAGCCAGCTAATGTTTCAGCTACTTCAAAACCATCCATATCCGGCATCTGAACGTCCAGAATGATTAATGAATAATTGTTTTTTAATGCCTTTCCCAGAGCCTGTTCTCCGGAGATAGCCGTATCAACTTCAAAATCGTTGGACTCTAATAGTTTTTTTAATGAATATATATTGTTTTGATTATCATCGACAATTAAGACCATAAAATTTTAAAATGTACTAATTATTATTACATTGTGCTAAAATATCAAAAATACTTACAAAATTTCAATAATGTATTATTTTTATATAATTCATAATAAACAAATTATATCTATAAATTTTTATGTAAAATCAAGCCTGTAATTTGATGCTCTATGTCGTTAGCAAAACTTGTTCCTTAAACTACAAAATGAATAAAATATTTGGATAATTAGATTAAGATTCTATCAGTACAATATTTTTCTGTTGCGAATTTTAACAATATTATCTTTCTCCATACTCTTTAGCGTCCTGATAGTTGTTTCGACACGAAGGCCAGTAAGGCTTGCCATTTGTTGTCTTGTGAGCGGGATTTGAAATGAAAACGGACTCGGGTCTTTTTGCGAACTTTTAAGATAGTCCATTAATGCTTTTAGCTTTGTCGCGGGATTTTGTGTCGAAAAAATTTGCCCCATCACAAATTTGAAATACATAGACTCAGAAAGGCTTTGGATAATATGCAAACGGGTTTCGGGATATTTTTCAAGTAGTAATAAAAATTTGGCTTTTGGTAATCTCAGAACTTTACAAGATGTCAGTGCAATTGCATTTACTGGATATAGCTTATTCATGAAAAGTAAAAATTCGCCGATACTATGTCCTTTTGTCAATATACTTTGTATCATTTCTTTACCATCTTCATTATAATTGTTAAGCTTTATATCACCTTCTATTATCTGATAATAATAAAGCGGTGTACCCCCTTCTGAAAAAATAACATCCCCGATATTGTAATCTATGATTTTCGCGCCTAACGATTTTATAATAAATTCTTCTATAACCATATTTGTCTACTCTCTTATGTTTCAAAAGTTATCCTTATAAAACACTAAATCAATCAATGTTATCAATTGAATTTGTTAGATATAATCTTTGCTATTTTTACAAATACTTAAATAAAAAGCTCTACAAACTCATATATCATCTATAACATCAGTCTATAAAGTCTTAATGTCATTCGATGATTGGTTAAATTGGATTGTAATTTTATAGATGCTTATAAGCGGACATCTAAATTTGAGTAGAACTTCTGATTAAGAATTTGTAATTCCATAGTCTATTTTTAATTGACGTCAAAATTATACAGAACTTGCTTACCACTTTATGACCTGAGTCATATTGAAATGATAATTATAATTTAAAGTTAAGATAATGATGTTAATTTTATAACGAGACCTGTAAATAGAATAAAATTAATAATAATAAACGAAAATATTTTAAAATGTTGTAAAAATTAATTTTATAGTTTATTAATATTTTGTCAGGTATTTATAAATTTAGAACTGTCTTTTGTTTACTAATTGTTGGTGTAAAAAATAAGAATAAAACTTGAGATTGCTTTGCAGATGGCAAAAATAAAAAACCACCTACGATTTGTAAGTGGTTGATTGTAAAAGTGGTCCCACCTGGAGTAAATTTGGTTTTTAACTATTTTTTATTTATTTTTACTACTGATTATCAGGTAGTTATGAACGCTCTTTAATAGGTTTTAATATGTATTAATTGAATTCTATTAAAGGTTAGCCCCCCTTTCAGCCCCCTATTAAAAAGTAGTTAAAATGAGATATTATTTTGAATTGAGAAAAGATAAAATCAATCTAAACGGATTGATTCCAATGCGTTTAATAGTTAAAAATGGCAATCATAGAATAAGAAAAAACTTAGCCACTAAAACGTTACTTGATGATTGGAATAATGAGTTGCAAATTATTATAAATCACAAGGGAAATCCATTTTATGAAGATTATGAAATTTTCAACGAAATTATAGCTAGCGAAAAGAAGAAGGTTGAAAAAATATTTTCTTTTTTCAAATATAATGAATTGTCATTTACTGAAACATTATTCAATGAAAAGTATGAAGGTGATGATGTTAAAGTGGCTATAGGATTTTTCGATGCGTTTGATGAATATATCCGAGTTTCCAGACTGACAAAAACAAAAGGAACAATCACAAAATATGGTTCTGTGAAAAATTTCCTAATCTCATTTGAAAAGAGCAAAAAATTCGAATTGAGACTTGATAATATTGATTATCAATTTGAAGAAATTTTTATGGACTATTGCTATAATGAAAGACAAACATTGAATAACTACTATGCTAAAATTGTCAAAACATTAAAGGCATTTTTAAATTGGGCTTTCGAAAGAGGATATCACAGTTCCTTAAAGTTTAAGAAATTAATGGCTAAAGAAGACGAAATTGAAGTTGTTTATCTTACTGCAGAAGAGCTGATGCTACTTTATAACCATAAGTTTGACAATGCTTCTATGGAAAGAGCAAAGGATATGTATTGCCTGCTTGCTTTAACTGGACAGAGACATTCTGACATTTACGATCTAAATGATGTTTCGGTATCTGGCGACTATTTACTTTTTGCGGTAAAAAAAACTAAGACAGTACAACATCAGGTATTTTTAACGGAATTAGCTAAAAGACTAATTGCAAAATATGAGGGTACAATTTATTACCCAATCCCAAGGATATCTTCACAGAAATTAAATGAAGCGATTCAAAAATGTTGTGAAGAAATTGGACTTACCGAGGAAGTTCAATTAACACGTTATTGTGGCTCAAAAAGATTTGACGAAACATTTAGAAAATGTGATATAATTACAAGTCATACTGGCAGGAAAACGTTTATTACTAATAGTTTGTTTCTAGATATTCCCGAAAGGATTGTTAAAGCACAGACCAACTCCAAGGACGAGAAAAGTTTTAGAAGATATGTTAAAATTTCTGAGCAACATCATAAGCGGGAGCTTGATAAATGGAATGTATTAGCTATAGATGACAATAAAAATTAAAACATTTTCAAAATTAAATGGGTACCATAGAACAAAAACAAGTGAAAAAATGATAGCATAAATATCTGGAGAGATATGTGTCAGAGATATGTTCAGTTTATTCCATAATGGCCAAAGTCAGACAAACCAAGTAAATAAAAGTCATCATTAAATTATTCTATTTCTTAATGTGAATTTTGAATCTAATAAAAATAAAAAAATGGCTAAATTCATCAAAGACGGTTTACAGTCAAAGTCTGAAAAAGAACTGCAAATTGAGGTATCAAATGATGATATCCTATCCCCCTACTATTACCCACCGCCAGAAGATCAAATGCGTCAACGGGAAGTTGCAGAAATGTTTAGCACGACAGTTCAAACAATCATTAACTGGTCTTCTTCTGGCAAAATTCCTACATTCAGGATTGGTAAAGTTCCAATTTACTCCCGTAAACTTCTTATTTATATTGCCAGAAACAATCGTAATCTTTTAAAATCGTAAAAGATTGGTTATTCACTGATATTCCAACCTCTGAAACGTTTTTAGAAAGAATTTTACTAATAAATAATATTCGTAGAAATTACATACAGCCTCAACTAAAAACGTGTACCTGTGATTGACCTCAGCGGTTGATTTTCCGAACACTTTTGTAGAAGATTTGAATAAACTTGCTAAACTCTCATCATTAATCATCTCTTAAAATATTATCTACGAAATACAATTCCATTTCTGGTTATTACATATCAGATTGAAATATAAAGAATTATTAGATGAAAGTTTTAGTTCATTATAATACTTGTTTGCAAATACATTAATTAGCAATTTTATAAATTTATAATTACCTAAAAGAAGATACCAACTTAAAAAAATAATAGATAAAAAGTTCCGATTTAATACTCAATAAAAATCGGCAATAATTGTTAAAAAAAAGAGTTACATAGAAAAATCTTTAAATAAAAGTATTTAAAGGTTTTTCTATGTAAATGGTAGTTGATGTTTTATTTACTCCATTTTAAGTTTTGTGCATACTTTGTATGTGGTCCAATTTCATGTGGAAAAGATTTCGAACCCCTCTCATCACCTAGTGTTTGAATAACTTCATCCGTAACCCAGATGTAATTTTCAGATGTTTTATTCTTTAAATCTTTAAGTAATGGCATTTGGTCATCATTAATTACTAAATCAAAAACTTCATAAATAAAAAGACCTTTACCTCCCATATCCAAATCAATTATAGGTGATTGACTTTTTTTCTTAAATCTATAGTCGATGTATCTAAAAGGCCGCCAGTTTAAAATTTCTGTTGCAATTAATTCTTCACAAAATTCTCTCCAAGGCGAACAGACATCATCTCCCCAGTTCTGACTTTTAACAACACAGATGAGCTTTGCTCCAATCTGTAAAGCGTTATCATACTCGGCAGTTACACCATTTGTTCGCAGGTATAGCTCACAGCGTGGAATACCATTTCCCCTATCAGGATGAGGCATAAAATCCTTCAGAATTTTTACAATACCATCATTGGGCATCAATCCTAATTTGCAGTGATCAGATAGGATAAATTCTGTCATCCCCGGAACATTAATATGAGGCTTCCTTCGAAATAAGACAGTATAGAATTCTGTGCTTCTTTTTTGATCATGTACATATAGTATGATTTTGATTCCGACGATTTGCTTCATCTTTAAAGTTTTAATGGAGACATTACACACAATAAACAAAATCCTGTATCAGCTTCCTGTAGGATAACGAGCAGTATGATTTATGACACAAAAATAGAAAAAAAAATCAAAATAAGACAAAAATGTCTTATTTATAATATCTTTGCTGAAGAAATAATAAACATCTAAAAAAAGACAATCAATGGATGCAAATTTATCTTCCGCTCACAAAATTCTAGTATTAAATACACTGGCTTTTACCATTTGTTTTGCTTGCTGGACATTGAACGGAGTTCTCGTAACTTATCTCGTAGATAATAATATTTTCAACTGGTCAGTCGTCGAAACTGGCTGGCTGCTCGGAATTCCCATTCTTACGGGCTCCATTATGAGATTACCCTTGGGAATTTTAACTGATAAATACGGTGGAAAACCTGTATTTTCAACCCTACTACTTCTTTGCAGTGTTCCATTGTTCCTACTCTATTTTGCAGATTCCTATTGGATCTACTTTCTGCTAAGTGCCTTATTCGGAATGATTGGGACAGGTTTTGCCGTAGGAATTGCCTTTACATCAGCTTGGTATCCAAAAGAATGGCAGGGACGTGCCTTGGGAATATTTGGGATGGGAAATTCAGGCGCTGCCTTAACCACATTTTTTGCCCCCACTCTACTTAATTATCTATCTGCCGAAGACCCAGAGAATGGATGGAGAATGCTTCCCATACTCTATGGAATTACATTGGTCATCATAGGATGCATCTTTCTACTCTTTGTGAAAAATAAGAAAGTTACCGCACAAAACAAGTCTACAAAACAACTTCTCGAACCTCTCTCGAACATGAGAGTCTGGCGATTTGGTCTTTATTATTTTTTAGTATTCGGCTTATTTGTCGCTTTCTCTCAGTGGTTGATGCCTTACTATGTGAGTGTCTACAAAACCTCATTGGTTTTAGGAGGACTTTTGGCATCAGCCTTCAGCTTACCCAGTGGCGTTATCCGCGCTTTTGGCGGTTATCTTTCAGATAAATTCGGTGCTAGAAAAGTGATGTACTGGGTCTTATACTCTTCACTGATTTTAAGCGGACTTCTAATGCTTCCGAAAATGGAGATTCTAACTCCCGGAAAAGGCATCACAGCAAAAAAAACAGGAATCGTAAAAAGTTTTGGAAATGAAAAGATCATTCTTGATAATGCCGAATTTGCTATCAGTGCAAAACCTGAGATTCCCCAACAAACTTCAGTATTACCCGAATCCTTTTCATGGCAGGAAATTTTAGTAAAACAAAACGAGCGCGTACAGAAAAAGCAGCTTTTGGCACAAGGTGTCACATTGATCAAATTTGAAGCACACATCTGGGTTTTCTCAATCTTGGTGATTCTCATCGGCATTATGTGGGGAATCGGTAAAGCAGCAGTTTATAAACATATCCCTGAATATTTTCCGAATGAAGTCGGTGTTGTCGGCGGAATGGTTGGATTAATTGGTGGTCTAGGCGGATTTATTGGTCCTATCCTTTTTGGATATTTATTAGATTTTTCAGGGTTATGGACCAGTTCATGGATTTTCGTATTTCTTATTTCCGCTATCTCATTGTTCTGGATGAATCAGGTTATTAAAAAAATGACAAACAATGCTGCACCGCATCTTAAAGACAGAATTGAGCACGTCAACAACAACAAAGATTAAAATAAACTAAAAGAATAAATTACTACAATATGAACGAGTCAAATTGGTTAACGGACTACGATCCGTCAAATGAAGAATTTTGGAAACGCAGTGGGAAAAAGATAGCTTGGAAAACTTTGGCCATCACCACAGCTGCACTTACTTTCTCTTTCGCAACCTGGTTTCTTTACAGTGTTATCGTTATCAAACTTCCGCACATCGGTTTTCAATTCACAGATGACCAGCTCTTCTGGATGGCCGCTATGCCCGGACTGGCGGGTGGTATTCTAAGAATCGTCAATACATTTCTAATTCCCATATACGGAACAAGAAAAGTTATTTCAATCAGTTCACTGATCAAAATAATTCCTCTTTTAATGTTAGGATTTGCTGTGATGAATCCCCAAACATCATTCACTTATTTTATGCTGATAGGATTCTTATTAGGGATTGGAGGTGGAGATTTTTCATCCTTCATGCCGTCTACTTCATTATTTTTCCCTAAAAAGGAGGTAGGAACAGCACTCGGAATCCAGGCAGGTGTCGGTAATTTTGGGGTAAGTCTGGTACAGCTACTCTCTCCTTTGATTATGAGTCTTACACTGTTCTCATTTTTAGGCGGCGGTGAAATCATCGTGGAAACCGGAAAAACGATCTACCTGGAAAATACTGCATTTATCTATGTGATTCCTTTATTGATCGTTGGAATTTGGGCTTGGTTTTCATTAAAAAGTATTCCCGTAAAAGCTTCTTTCAAAGAGCAGCTGGATATTTTCAAAGACCGTCACACCTTGTATTGTACGATGACCTACATAATGACCTTCGGAATTTTTGCAGGATTTTCTGCGGCCTTCCCCCTGATGATAAAAAATCTTTACACGCCTTTGGATAAAAGCATTGACCCTTTGCAGTTCGCTTTCTACGGTCCCCTTATCGGTTCAGCATCCAGAGTTATTTTTGGAAAAGTTGCGGACAAGATCGGTGGAGCATATCTGACCCATTTTACAGGAATATCATTGATAATTTTAATTTCCAGATTGATTCTTGGCGGTTACCTGACCCCAACTTCACCGGATCAATTTCAGGGATTTCTTCTCATAGTATTAGCCATATTTTTCTTCACAGGTATAGGTAATGCAGCGACTTTCAAACAGTTTCCAGTTATTTTTTCAGAATCACCGAGAAAAGCAGCAGGTGTTATCGGCTGGACAGCAGCAGTGGCTGCATTTGGTCCTTTCGTATTTAATATTTTGATCACACAATCCAGAGCATTGACTGGAGATTCCAGATTATTCTTTTGGTTTTTGGTGGTAGGATGTGTTTGTGCAACCGCCGTCAACTGGCATTTCTATACAAAAAAAGGATGTGAAAGACCTTGCTAGTATTTCCTTTAAGCTCGTTTATTAATTTAAAAAATTGTAATGCAAAAGAAAATAACTTCAGTTTTACTGTTGATATCTATCGCTCTGAATGCGGGATTGATCTATCAATTTTTTTTCAAGGGTGAAAAGGTAATTGCTGAAAAAGAGGGAAGATATGAAATCAAAATGGCAAAAGAAAACCGGGAGTTTGTTATGGCAGAAATGAGAGGTTTTCTGGAAAGCGTCCAAAAGATCAACGAAGGAATTGCTAAAAATGATCCTGAAATCATTGCAAAAGTCGGACAACAATCCGGAACCTGCAAAGTGGATGCGGTGCCACAAGGTCTTGTAAAATCTTTACCGTTTGAATTTAAACAAATGGGCTTTCAAACTCACGAACTTTTTGATGTGATGGCAAAAATGGCAAAAAAGAAATACGACCGCCAACTAACTCAGGAAAAGCTCAATCAATTGCTCAACAACTGTGTTGCTTGTCATAAAACCTATAAAATAACCACCGAATAATAAGAAGATGTATAAAACTAAAATCGCCATCAGCTTTCTGGTCTTTGCTTTTGGAATCACAAATGCACAAGTCGACAGCCTGAAAATGAACATTGACCTCAGAACAAGAGCCGAACTGGATAACGGAGCAAGAACGCTAATCCCAAAAGGAAAATCAGCAGAAACGACGGTTGTATCAAGAGCTCGTTTCGGAATTGATTATTACTATAAAAATCTGGAAGTTTACATTTCTGCACAAGACGTAAGAACTTGGGGTGAAACCTCTTCTACTGCAAGTAAAAATCAGAATTTTATTCTGAATGAGGCTTGGGCCAATTATCAATTTTCAGAACGATTTGCCTTAAAATTGGGACGGCAAATTCTTTCTTACGACAACGAACGATTAATTGGGGCATTGGATTGGGCAATGCAGGGACGAAGTTTTGATGCTTTAAAAGGTATTTTCAAATTAACTCCGAGTTCAAAATTAGAAACCGTTATTACTTACAATAATGACGACAATGACGCGAATGACCTTCCCGACAAAGAAGTTTATAATATTACAGAAGCCGGAGAAATCACAAAATATCTACAAATCATCCATTACCAATACACAGGAAAAAACAAGTTACAGTTCTCCGCAATCGCTTTGAACCAGGTTTTACAAAACCCGTCTGGTACACATTACGATATGTTGACCGTAGGAATTAACTCAAAAAAATATTTTGAAAATTTCGGTTTTTTTGGTTCTGCTTATTATCAAACCGGAAAAAATACAGCCGCTCAAAGTAAATCTGCTTATCAATTTTCTGTAAATTCAGACTTCATCATCATACCGAAATTTAACGTGGTTTTGGGAACAGAATGGCTTTCCGGAAGAAGTTTTGATACGGAAGCCGGCAAGAATAGATCTTTCAGTCCTCTGTACGGAACTAATCATCTTTATAATGGTTTTATGGATTATTTTTATTTCGGGACAAATCATTTCAACAGTTTTGGCTTGAACGATTATTATCTGAAATCTACTTATAAATTTAACTCAAATTCTAATCTTCAAGCCAATTTTCACGCATTTACATCCAATGGAAAATTGGGCTTAAATAATTTGGGAGAAAAATATTCCAATTATTTAGGAACCGAATTAGATTTGGTTTTCACGCAAAAAGTTGGGAAAGTCATCACAGCTAATCTAGGACATTCGTTTATGTTTTCAGGAGAAAGTATGAAGTTTCTTAAAAATGTTCCGGAACCAAAAAACTTACAAACCTGGACTTGGATCGGTTTGAAGATTGCACCGAATTTCAGGCTGAAATAACCTTTATTACATTCCTTTCTTTCAACAAAAAAATCGACCAAAAGTTTTGGTGGATTTTTTTGTTATCTAGTGTATCGATTTAAGATCCGTATATAAATTTACCATCACATTCTTAACATCGAAATTATATGCGGAATTAAAATAATGTTAAACATGCTGAAGATTCGTTCAATTGATTTAAAACTTTACTCACATCTAACAAACAGGAAAATCATAGATAAAGATTTTGTATTTTTACATTCTATTCTGTTCAGAGTAATAAATCTGAGGGTCTAGATTAAATTATTAATTAAAATCAATGTTGATATTTTCCAATACTTGTCAATACGCAATTAAAGCCTGTATAGTTCTTGCAACCGAGAGGAAAAAGATAGGAATTATTGATATTTCAGAACAAATAGGAACGCCCACTTATTTTACTTCAAAAATTTTGCAGCAGCTGACCAAAAAACAATTGATTTCTTCAGGAAAAGGAAAAGGGGGCGGTTTTTTTCTGACTGATGAACAATTTGAAAACCTGACAATCAAAGATATTTATGAAAATTTCGAGGGAAAAGAAGTTCTTACTTCCTGCCTCTTAGGACTTAAACAGTGTAATGGAGATAACCCTTGCCCTATCCACCATCTTGCGGTTGCTGTAAAAGAAAAGGTACTGATTATGTTCAAGTACAAAATCAAAGATTTAAAAGATCTTGGAAGCGTGATGCAGATGATGGGTGTGCCAAGTGATTTATGAATTCAGTTATTATAATTGAGGAATTTTGATTTGATTCAATTTCAGTTTGAAAGATTTTAAGTCAGAAAAAATAGAATCTAATTTTGGTTTGAAATAATTGGTTTCGGCAAAAAGTTCTTCGTAATAAGCAATTCCTTTCAGCAAATTTCCTTTGAAAATCTCCCACTTTTTCACCTGAGATTTGGTGATTTCTTCAGAGAATTCCAGAATTTCATTCTTAAAATAATCGACATACAGTTTCAATTCATTGATGAACAAATGAGGACGTCGATCATCTGATAAAACATTCTCATAACCATAAATATGACGAACCATTTTCGAAAGTAAAACCTCTTTATCAAAAAAACTAAGATTCGGTCCCGGACAAATAACAACACCTTGCTTCTCCCCTTTTACCGGGATATCTAACTCCAAATATGCAGAATTTGCAAGTCCAACACAAAGACAAGATTTTTCTGTAATGTTTTGCTTCTGTTTCTCGTATTGTTTATCAGTCAATTTTAACCTGTTAGTTTTCAATTCACTCAGTTTTATATCCTGATATTTTTTGGAAGCCGTACAAGTTCCTTTAGGTGTAAATTCTTTGCTGAGCGCCAAAAATTTCTTTGGACAAGAACTCCCAAATTTTTGATTTGAAATATTCATATCCTTGATTTCATCATTGCTCGTGCCTCTGATTGTGTTAAACGGAACTCCCAATGGCGACATATTGCTCAGGTAATAATCTTCTTCTTTTGCATTTATCAAAAGGTTCCTGGTCTCCTGATCCACAGAAGTTGCCTCTGGAACCAGCAAAAATGGCGAACCCCAACCCACACTGTCTGCATTATATGTGGTCAAAAGAAACTCGTGTTCTTCAGAAGTTCCAACACCACCTTGCACAGAAATTCTGGTTTCCAAAGGTTCGGAAGTTGTCATTTTCCCTTTCTGCTCCAAGGCTGATTTCCAGAGAGCAAAAGCCGAAGCTTGAAGCTCGTTTTTCTTTTGTTTGAATTCTTCCATAATTGGCCCCATAAGAAGTCCGTCGGTTGCGAAGGCGTGTCCACCGCAGTTTAGTCCAGATTCAATTCTGTATTCTGAAACCCAAAGTCCTTTTTTCGCAAGAAAATTCCCCTGAATCATCGCAGAGCGAAAATCGCTGACTTTAAGAATGATTTTCTTTTTCAATTCACCATTTTCATTAGGAAAAAAATCTTCAAACTCTTCCAGATAACTATACAATCTTGGATTCATTCCGGCAGAAAAAATGACGGATGACGACAATTTGCTATTGGCAAAACCTCGCAAAGAAGCGTGTGCATCATTATAAATCGTTGGAAGCTGAACATTTTTCACAAAATTATCCTTGTCTACTTTCGTCATAATATTCACATCTATTTCACCTGGATTTAAATGATTATCAACGAAATTTTTGATGCTTTCCGCCAGATTATCTTTTTTATTGAGGATATTTTGCAAACCATCTTTCAAGCCGGAAGTGCTTGGCAACATTCCGATAAACTGTTTGAGAGTTTCTGTATTTTTCGAAATTTCCTCTTTGAAATCCTTAAACTTTTTGGTCACAATATCGTCCATCATATCCAGATAAGCCGTGATTCTCTCCGCTCTGTGGTCTTCAGATTTAATTGAAATTTCTTTAAAATCGAAATTGAATTTTTTACTGTAAAAATCTCGCATTCTCTCAACAATTTCGTCATCTATAATTGAAACTACAGATGAAATCCCAAATTGAGCAACACGGATTGGACTATCGATTGTGTAAGCGAGTCCCATCACAGGAATATAAAAGTTGTGTGCAGGTTTTTTGTTCATTATTTATAAATTGAATTAATTGTTTGAGTTCCGACATTTCATAGTAGTTACAAGAGAAAATAACCGTGCTGAAAGTCCTAACAAATTTAAGATTTTCAGAGGTTGTTATGTCAAGAATAACAACATTTTTTAAGCACGAAAAAAAGGATTTATATCATACTAATTTCACCATCAAAACCATCGATAATTCAATAAAAATAATATGAGAAAATTGACGATAACATCAATGAGAATCAAAAGATTATGAAATTACCAAAAAGTTAGTCTACTTTTAAAGATTTGATAAAAGAACCGATTGAAATCATAATGATAACTGAGGCAAATAGCAACCAATATTTTGCACTCAAAAACGGAATATAAAAGATGGAAAAAATAGCTGCCAATGACAAGATGATTTCATTTAAAACAATACCGAAAACCATTAATAAAATACCACAATTCACTGTTTTATCAAATTTAAAATAGTCCAAATCTACTATTTTCCATATTAGAAAAAGACTAATTCCCAATAGTAAAACCAAATGCAAATACGCAATGACAATATTGATGCTGTTGAATGCATAAATGCCTAAAGACGGGATAGCAGAAGCAATTTGCAAGATAAACTTCATTAAAAAAGAAAATCCGACAACTGCCAATAATAATTTTTGAATGAAATGATTTTCTGAGAATTTCGATCGATTTTTCCAAACAAAACTCCAAAGTTTCCACGCTCCTAAAAGTTGAATGAGTGAAACTATGGTAAAAAATCCATACAACAAATCAGGAATTTCTGTCCATAAAATTGAAAGTCCGTAACCGAAAAAACAACCGATGAATAAAAGGAAAAATATAGTTTTATTCAAGTTTTCTGAGATTTGAATGCCGTACTTTTTTAATGAAATCATAAGCAAACCGACACACGAAAACAGAAAAAATCCATTGTACTGATAATGCAGATAAAAATAAGTTGAGGCTCTAAAAAGCACTTCAAATTCATCTTTTCGGGAAGAAAAATAAGCCAACCCAAAAATTCCAATTGCAGAAATTGTGGTAAAAAAAGCACCTGATTTTAACCAGATTATTTCAGGATTTCTATTTGATTTTGTATCAATTAATAAAAATATAAAATACGCAAATCCCGTAAACAAAGCAATTGACGCAAATATGATTGACAACCAAAAATAGCCTCCATAAAGAAAAGTGAACAACATTCCATACGAACCGATTTGGTTAGCAATCATTAAAAATTGGTATTTTTTGAAGTTTATTTTTTCGGAAATTTCACTCAAATATTTCGTAACAAAAAGATAAATACTTGCTGAAACCCAGCCATAAAAAGCAAAATGCGAATGCGCTTCCTGCGTAAATTTGTGCGTTAATCCTGGTAAAGAAAAAGCCATATTGTACCTCATCATCACGCCGACAACCGACACAACAAAGAAATTGAAAACGCAAAGTTTTAACCAAATACTAAAATTCTTCATTAATTACTCAGGGATATAAATAATTTCTCCATTTTCCAATTCGTAAGCGATAATGTCCCAATTTTTGTCAGCTTGAACATCGGTAACGGTTACAATTTCATTTTTTGAAAATGAAAAATAAACCGAATTGGTATAAGATCTGGCATCTAAAACCTGATGCGTTTTGATTTCTCCTGCTGATGCAATGTCTTCTTCTCTATCATCACTACTGTTACAAGAACTAAAAATGAATAAGCCCAATACAAGAGCTACAAGTGATTTTACTTTCATAAGTATAAATTTTTTTACAAAGAAATAGTTTTTATTATACTGAATAAAAATAAAGATGTGATAGAAATCACAAATAAGACATTTTTGTATTATTTTAATTTTTAACAATTAATTTTGTTAAAATCCTTGGATTTTTAATGGAATCTAAAGCTGAAAATTATGATTTTAATTAAATGATATTCAAACTGTATGTTGAAAAACTTTCAAATTCCTCTTCACTATGACTGATGACAAATAATGTGGAATTATTGTTTTTATTAAACTCCAATAATTCATTTAACATCACTTTTCGCATCGCAATATCTACTGCAGAAAATGGTTCATCGAGCAAAACAATTTCAGCATTTTGGGCTAAAGTTCTTGCCAATGCAACCCTTTGCTGTTGTCCGCCAGAAAGTTTAGAAGGCGATGTATTCTCGAAGGTTTTGAGGGCAAAATTTTCTAATAATTCATCAACGATATTTTCGTCTTTTTCCGTTTGTGCGAAAGCGATATTTTGTTTCACAGTCATATTTGGGAACAAGGCGTAATTCTGAAACATCAGTGAAATATTTCGTTTTTGAGGTGGTAGAAATATTTTATTGGCAGTATCCAGCAAGATTTTATCATTTAATTTAATGAAACCAAAATCCGGATCAATCAATCCCGAAAGTATTTTGAAAAAAGTGGTTTTTCCAATCCCGGAATCGCCTGAAACGTGCACAAAACTTCCTTCTGAAATCCGCTCATTCACCTCAAGAAATTTATTTCCTGACGAAGTAAAAATTTGATGTCTTATCTGAATTTCAATCATCGGAATGTGGTAAAATTAGTTTTTCGGTTAATGCTGTAAATCAACAATAAAATAAGAAAGGAAAGGATGAAAAGCACGAATGCATAACGGTTAGCAGCCTCAAAATTGAGCGCCTGAACCTGGTCGTAAATCGCAACTGAAGCGATCCTGGTTTCTTTGGGAATATTTCCGCCAACCATAATCACGATGCCAAATTCGCCGATACAGTGGGCAAAAGTGAGCGCAACTCCAGTGATAACAGATTTTTTTATATTTGGAATAAGGACTTTGAATAAAGTAACTATTTTCGATTTTCCCATTGTGTAGGAAGCTTGTCGCAAATCATCATTCAAAGCCGAAAACCCGTTCTGCAATGGCTGAATCATAAACGGAAGATTGGCAATGATACTTGCAATCACAATTCCCTGGAACGAAAAAGCGAGCCGAACATCACAATATTTTTGAAGAAAATTCCCGAAAGCATTTTCCGGACTGAAGGCGACCAAAAGATAATATCCCATCACTGTTGGTGGCAAAACCATCGGCATTGAAATTAAAGTTTCTGCAATGAATTTCAGTTTAAACCGAGAATAGGAAAGCCAATACGCAACCGGAATTCCAATGAGAATGAGGATTACCGTGGTAATTAGCGCTAATTTCCCAGTGAGGAGCAAGGTGTAAATGAAGTCTTGGTCGAGCATTTATTTTGAAATTTTGGTTTGATAACCGTAACGTTTCCAAATTTCATTTGCTTTTTCCGAATTGATGAAATCAAAAAAATCTTGAGATTCAGTTTGGCTTTTGCCTTTCAAAACGATTCCGCTTTGGGCAATCGGCGCGCATTCTTTTTCAGATAATTCATAGAAATTTCCTCGCCTCATCATTTCTTTATTTTTAGCATTGGAAAGTGCGATGAAACCTACATCTGCGTTTCCTGTCGACGCAAATTGTGCGACTTGACTGATGTTTTCTGCCCAAACGATTTTGTTTTCAATTTTGGAATATAATCCTGATTTTTTTAAAGCTTCGACTGTATTTTTTCCATATGGAGCGAGCTCAGGATTTGCGATGGCAATTTTATTTATTTCAGGATTTTGCAACAAATCCAAACCTTTAGAAACGTCCTTTTTCAAGCTCCACAAAACGACCTTTCCATAAGCGTAAATTTTAGGATTTCCATAATTTTTCCCAGCACTTTTTAATTTTTCCGGAAATTGAGTATCGGCAGATAAAAACAAATCGAAAGGTGCACCATTTAAGATCTGCTGAACCAGCAAACCAGAAGAACCAAAAGTAATTTCTACTTTTTTATCAGGATTTTCTTTGATGTAAATTTGTTTTAAATCTTCTAAAACGTCCCTAAGATTAGCTGCCGCCGCAACGGAAATGAAAGAATTTTGAGTGGATTTTTCAGATGAATTTGGTTCTTTTTTTTTACAATTCAACATCATAACTGACATTAAAATTGTACAGACTAACAGTTTCAAATATATCCAATTGCTCATAAATTATGCGAAAAGAAAGATTCAAAATAAGACTTTCTTATCCTTTTCAAAGGTATGATTATCGATTGAAAATCCAAAAACAAATGATCGAAAAATGAAGATTTAAACTTGTCTTTCTAAAGTCTTGCATTTTTCTTTGTCACCAGATTTTACGACTGAAACATCAATATATTTTACTTTTCCTTGGCTTGCTTCTTCGAACTGTTTTGCTTTTTTGTCGGCATATTCGTAGGTGTATCCAATTCCCATTACCACTTTGTGCCCGTTGCACTCTCCCATTGCCAGATAAAGATATTCTCCTAAAGTATGATTCATTTCAGTTAAAGTTTTTAATTTAATATCAAAGTTTTTAATTTAATATCAAAGTTATTTTTTTGATTTGTTGTTGAGCAATTGTTCCAGATAGTCTTTCAAAACCAAAGGATGACAATGTTTTTCATCCCTTGCTGCATAAACCAGCGTTATTTTTTCCTGTTGCCCATTTTTTTCCAGGAAAGGTTTTCCGGGATTTTGCTCCAAAAGTTCTTCTTTATATTTCCGGGAAAACTCTTCCCAAAGCAAAGGATCGTGATGAAACCACTCCCGAAGCGCTGTTGATGGTGCAAGATCTTTGTCCCATTCATCCAAAGCGGCTTTTTCTTTTGAGATTCCTCTTGGCCAAATCCGATCTACCAAAACACGGTAACCATCTTCGGGAGAAGCATCTTCGTACACTCTTTTTAATACGATTTCCATTGATTTATTTTTTAAAATTGATAATCATTTCCAAAATTCATCCTCATAATCATCATCTTCTTTGTGATGATGTTGGTTTAATTCTAAACCTATTGTATCCATCTGTTCATCGGAAAGATGTTCTTCAAGATAAGGAAAAACACTTCTTTCCTCAAAACGGATATGTTTGTATAAAGCATCAGCAAAATCTGATAGCAACTGTTGGTTATTTGATTGATTGATACTTCCAATTAAACAGCTAATTTCGCGATGTTCTTTCTCCATTTGGTTCTGTAAACCCTCGTTCGACAATTCTGGAAGCACATCATCTTCAGTCTTGAAATGGTTATGAAGATTCTTTTCCCAATAATAATTAATGTAATTCTTGATGCGTTCGTAAGAAACCTCTTTTTTGATGCCCTGGCGGATTTTCCAGCAACAAAGCAAACCAAAATGATGGTCTCGGGATAAGGGTACGAGATTTTCGTTTCTTTTCATAGGATTGAATTTTTATTGATATTTAATCTTTAAAATTAATGAAAAAGAACCGCCAAAATAAGATGACGGTTCCTGCTTTTAATCATATTTTATCTTTTCTCTTTAAGCGACCAGCCGGTTTTCAGTCCGATAATGAAAATTACCAACAGCATCTCTCCTAGCGCCAGTAAAATGTCACCGGGAACACGTAGCCAACGTAAAGTATGCATCATATCGGTCTGCATAAATTCTGCGGAACGAGCGTACCAATATCCTTCTTTAATAGAGGCTACGGATTGCATAATTCCTATCGGCAACAAACTGATGGTTACCATTACTAACAATCCGATATTTGTTAGCCAAAATGCCCAGCCGATGAGTTTATCATTCCATTCTCTGTCAGGATATAATCCTCTCAACATAAACATCATCAAACCAATTCCCAAGATTCCATACACTCCGAACAGTGCGGCGTGGCCGTGAACTGCGGTTGTATTGAGTCCTTGAATATAGTACAATGCAATCGGTGGATTGATGGCAAACCCGAAAATACCTGCACCAAGGAAATTCCAAAAACACATGGCGATGAAACAGTAGATTGGCCATTTGTATGCTTTGATCCATTTGGTAGATTTACTGATCTGATAATTTTGATAAGCTTCAAACCCAATTAAAACCAAAGGAACAATTTCAAGTGCGCTGAATGTAGCTCCCAAAGCCAAAACTGCTGTTGGCGTCGCACTGAAATACAAGTGGTGGAACGTTCCCAAAATACCTCCCGCTAGGAAAATAATGGTTGAAAATAATACAGCATGAGTTGCTGCCTTTAATCTTAATAATCCCAATCTTGTAAATAAAAAGGCTGCTACAACGGTTGCAAAAACTTCGAAGAATCCTTCTACCCAAAGGTGAACCACCCACCATCTCCAGTATTCTGCAATGGCCATATGGGTTTGTCTTCCGTACATCAATCCGGCTCCATAGAATAGGGCAATTGCTACTGCGGAAAGTGTGAACAATAATAGTAAATGTCTGTCACCATCTTTCTTTTTCAATGCGGGTAAAAGTGCTCTTACCATAAGAATTAACCAAAGAATTAACCCTACTAACAATAAGATCTGCCAAATTCTACCCAGTTCTACATATTCGTAACCGGAATGTCCCCAAAGGAAATTATCTACATAACCTAATTTCTGCATCACGCCAAGCCATTGTCCCGCCAAAGAACCGAAAACCACAATCAGCAACGCTCCGAACAATACATTGACACCTAAAACCTGATATTTCGGTTCGTAACCCGAAACGGCAGGAGCAATATATAAACCAGTAGCGAGCCAGGAAGTTGCAATCCAGAAAATCGCCAACTGAACGTGCCAGCTTCTGGAAATGGATTGCGGAAGAACCTCATCCAACGGAATACCGTAAAAAGCACTGCCTTCTACTCCGTAATGGGCAGTAATAACGCCTGCAAGCATCTGAACCAAAATCAGTAATGCCACTACCCATATATATTTCAGCGTTGCTCTCATAGAAGGTGTTGGTTTCATATTTCTGAGCGGATCTTCCAAAGGCAGCATCTCGCTTGAATTGATTTCTTCCTCCTTGTTTCGGGCGTGGTAAAATACCAGCAGACCTACACAACCCAGCAACATCAGCACACTGAAACCGGACCAAAGGTGTAACGATGGCGGTGGTACATTGCCAATCAGTTCATCGTGTGGCCAGTTGTTGGTGTACGTTACATCATCACCAGGACGATCCGTGATGCAAACCCAGGCTGCCCAAGAGAAAAAGGCATTCATTTTTGCCATTCTTTCCGGAGTTTTTACCGTATTTTTCGGGATGGCGTACTGATCTCTCAGTTTTGCCATTTCCGGAGCATTCATAAATATTTTAGCGTAATAATCTGCCAGTTCTGCCTGTACTTTTGCTCTTTCAGGAGAAATCACAATTGTATTGGTGGCTTCGTCTAAGGTATTTTTACGAAGTTCTTTTTTCAGTAATACCTGATATTTTGCCTGCTCGTCATCCGGTAAATCTTTATAGACTTTCCCCTCTTTTTTAGCCAGTTCTTCCAGAAGAAGCAAAGATTCACGATGGAGATAATCGGCACTCCAATCAGGTGCAATATAGGCTCCGTGTCCCCAAATACTACCGACAGTCTGCCCGCCGATAGATTGCCAAACATTCTGACCGTCTTTGATGTCTTGTCCGGTAGCTATCACTTTACCATCGGTGGTCACCACATTATCGGGAACGGGCGGAATTTTCCTGTAAATCTCCACGCCGAAGAAAATGAGGACAGCAAAGGAACCAATAATAACGGCTGCAAGCCACGTCCATAACTTTTTAGGTGTCATATATTTTTGTTTTGATGCTTAATGTTCCACTGAAAACTCTTTCTCCAACTCGATAGATTTTGGGAAAAGGATATTATTTTCCAGATGGATATGTTGGTGTAAATCGTTCTCGAAATCCTGAAGCATTGCAAATGTCACTTTGTAGGTGTTGCAGGCATCGGCTGGCGGCGTATATTCGTTTGTGAGTTCTGCAATTTGTCGTAGGCGTTCCCCTTCCACGGTATGTTCGTGCTTCATCATATTTACCGGATTTTCTACTGTTCCGAAAGGCGGCTGCGGAATAGCACTGCCATCAATCTTGGCTTTCACCATATTTTTGATGAATGGGAAAAGCATCAGTTCCTCTTTTTTCAGATGTGCGCCCAGATCCTGTGCAGACGCAAAAAACAAATCTCTAATTTCGAATAACTCCGGATGTGCGCCACCGTGAACTTTGCATAATTTATCTAAAAACTGTTGTAGAACTGGCGTTTTTTCTTCCACATAACGGTGATGTGTTTTCTCCACATAATCTGCCAAAAGATCCAAGGGCCAACTGTTGAAATCGATAGAATTTCCATCCGTTTTCGGAAGATTTTCTATGTCTGAGTAGATTTGATCTTTATCCAAACTCTTCGGACTACAAGCTTCCTCTATTGTTCTTCCGCCTTTACAGCAAAAATCAATGCCGTACTTTTTAAAGATTGCTGCGGTTCTGAAATCTGCTGCTACGATGTCTCCTATAAAATCTGTTTGTATATTCATAATTTAATACTTTTTTATCTTTTATTATTTTAAAAATTTTTGTTTTTTTAATGTCAAATTCTAAATGAAATGGATTACAATTAATACTCTTTTACAGCATTGCGAAAGGATAAACTACTAAAAACTAACTACAATTAAAACTCGCAATGCCGTAAAAAAGCGGGAACTGAAGACATAAAAAATTTTCGTTCCCATTTGGTTATCATCTTCTACCCTACTTTTTCAGAGACAGAATATATTTTACCATTTTCTGTGCATTTTCTTTGCTCAATCCTGCGTGTGGCGTCATCGGAATCTCGCCCCAAACACCTTTTCCACCATCTATTATTTTTGTAGCAAGATGATCAATATCTGCATCGGTATATTTTGCAGCAACATCTTGATAAGCAGGACCTACTAGTTTTGCATCGATCTTGTGACAAGAGAGACAGTCAGAGCCTTCCACTAAAGACTTGCCTTCAGAAATATCGTCTGTTGCAACCGGTTTATCCGGATTGGCAGGTTTCACTGTGGGAAAAGCATCCGGCTCATAAGATGTATTATCTGCAACTGGAGGTTTTTCTTTTGGAGCTTCCTCTTTTTTGGAACAGGAAATTTGGGCTAAGGACAACATTAATGTTGCTAAAAATAATCGTTTCATAATTTCTGATTTTATAATTCTATTTGTTTTTTAATTTCTTTTACAAGGTCATCATCGCCGGAGTCCAAACCTTCTTTTTGGTAAGCTAAAGTTCCTTTTTTGGAATAGACACTAATGATATTGGAGTGCGAAAACTCTATCGGCGAAATTTCTTTGTATTTAACAGCCATTACGTTGGCGAGTTCGCGCGTATCATCCTCGTTGCTTCGGATAAATGTCCATTGTTTTTCATCGAATTTATTGGTATCCAGATAAGCTTTCATTACTTGGGGCGTATCGGTTTTAGGATCAATGGAAATCAAAACATACTGGATGTCTTCCGGATTGGTTTTTCCTACTTTTTGGGAGATGGTTCTCATCTCGGCAGTGAGTCTCGGGCAAGCGGTTTTACACGATGTAAAAATCATTGCAGTAACCAGAACTTTCCCTTTCATATCAGAAAACGTAATGGTTTTACCGTCCTGTTTCTCCCATTTGGAACTGACATTATAAATGGAATCGGGACTTATTTCTTCGTTTTTTTTGCTGCAGGACAAAGTTGCCATTGCCAACAAAATATAAAGTAAGTTTTTCATTATGATTAATTTTTAAAATCTCTCGCACATCGGAAACCGAGATTGTTGAGACAGTTGTTAGCTTTGATACTTCCGCGAAGTGCATAACGCACAAAGGCAGCATAATTTCTAAGATCCGAAGCGGTAATGGCGCCACCGGCACAAAACAAAGACTCGTTGGTGGTATTGTCTTTTCTGGATTCTCCGCTCATCATCACCGAGTTGAAATCGTACGTCCATTCCCAAACCATTCCGTACATATCGTAAACGCCGTAAAAATTGGGTTCACCTTGTCTTACAACTTTATTCATATTGCTTTTCCGCTGTTGGTATTCTCTAAGTATAAAATCTGTAAAATGAGGTTTATCAGAAGCATTTTTAGAACTGCGGTCTGCAAGTCCAACATATTCCCATTCTTCTATTGTTGGAAGCCTTTTGCCCACACTTTTGGCATACGCTTCTGCTGAAAACCAGGAAACATTGGTTACGGGAGCGTCGGGATTTATTTTTTCCGGAAGCTGATAATCGCCTTTCCAATGTTTGAGGTAAGTGCTGTCTGCGTATAACCGAAGCACTTTGCTTCTGGTCCATTGAGGATTAGCTTTCAGAAATGTGAGATATTCTGCATTGGTCACCGGGCTGTCATCAATATAAAAAGATTTTACTTTAATTATATTGTTAGAATCTTTTCCGATAAAAGCTCTGTACGATCCGCTGTCTATTTTCATCATTTTTTTTGAACTGGAAATGAATTCTAACTGATGATCTGCAACAGACGTACTCGGATGACTTTTGGGAGACTCTGAACAGGAAGCTAAACCCAAATTCAGGATGACTGCACAAATGAAGACAAAAACTCTCATTGCTTTGTATTTGCTAAACCTCAATGAAACAAGAAAAAAATTATGGATTCTTTTTATAAACTGCAGGATTATCCGGTCCTGTAACTTTAATTTTGCCTAAAGCTCCTTTGTTGAAAGCTCTGAAAATTGCGTGGTCAACAATTACATATTCACCGGGAACGGTTGCTTTGAACTCTACGATAGACGCTCCACCAGGAGGAATAACCGTGGTCTGTACATTTTCATTGATTTTGCTGCCGCCTTCCATATACACTCTGTCGAAGATTTCGCCGATCACGTGGAAAGAAGACGTAAGGTTCGGGCCACCGTTTCCTACGAAAAAACGTACAGTTTCACCTACTTTTGCCTGCAATTCGCCATCGCCCAAAAGAGCTCCGGTTTTTCCGTTAAATACAACATATTCCGGATGTTCTGAAATGGCTTTATCCATATCGAATTCCTGAAGACCTTTGTCACCAAATTTCCCTTTGGTGTAGAAATCGCCTTGCATAATGTAGTATTCTTTGTCCACTTTTGGCAGTCCGCCTTCCGGTTCGATAAGGATGAGACCGTACATTCCGTTGGCAATGTGCATTCCTACAGGAGCTGTGGCACAATGGTAAACGTAAAGTCCGGGATTCAGTGCTTTAAAATTGAAAACTTTTTCCGTTCCCGGCGCTACGAAAGTGGCTTCTGCACCGCCACCGGGACCATTAACAGCGTGGAGGTCGATGTTGTGAGGGAATGTATTGTTTTCATTATTTTTTAAGTGAAGTTCGATTTCATCGCCTACCCTTGCACGGATAAAACTTCCCGGAACCGTTCCGTTGAAAGTCCAGAAATTATATTGCGTACCGTCTGCCAATTCGCCGGTCTTCTCGATAGTTTCAAGACGAACGATAACTTTCTTTGCTGCACGATCTCCAACGGGAGCCGGCACGTTGGGCGGTGCTACAGATTTTTGCTGTTCTACGGAACCGTCTGTTTTAATTTTTTCTGTATCTGAATTATTTTCAGAGCTTGTAGAATTGTTTTGTTTACAGGAATTCAGACTGATGAAAGCTGATAAAACTGTTGCGATGATGAATGTCTTTTTCATAACTGAAATATTTGAGTAACATTTAGTACCAATAAATTAAAAAGATAAAAACACCTTTTAGTATTTTATTGTAATAATTTTTTTTATTGTTTTAGGAATGTCAGTTTTAAATCCAGATTTTCTACAAAAAGTTGAATTCTAGATTCTTCCAACATTGTTTTTATTTCCTGTCGTATGTGTTTAAAATCTTTATGGATAGGACAAGGGTGATCTTCCGAACATTCTTTAAGACCAAGACCGCAACCCGAAAATAGTTTGTCACCATCTATTTCTCTCACAATATCAGCTACAGACTGTTCAAGATTGGCATCATCCATATAGAAACCACCGTTGGGTCCTTTTGCCGATTGCACAAAATCTTTTCTACTGAGATCCTGAAGTATTTTTGCAATGAAATATTCCGGAGAATCTATTCCTGCTGATATATCTTTAATCCCTACCCGACTTCCGTCTTTAGACTTCTGTGCGATGAAAATCAAAGCTCTGATGGCGTACTCGCAGGTTTTAGAAAACATTTGTTATTTTTATATAGCAAAGATATAAATCTAATTTGAAATAAAAGACAAATTAGTATTTTATTTTAAATGACAATTATCATTCCCACTCCAAAAGTCTTCTTTCGCCTTCAATTTTTTTGGTCTCGGAAATATCCTGAGACATCTCAATCACCCCTCGATAATTTTTTTCGGAATCCCTAACTGCAAAATATCTCACATAAATCAGTTTATCCCGATAATTGAACCAAAACGAAGCTTCATTCTGTGTGCCTTTTCGAAATTCTTCCAAAATTTTCAAAACGGTATCTACACTTTTCGGTGGATGGCAAAAACGCACTTCTATACCGATGATTCCTGCACTTCTCGGGAAAACGCGCTCTTCGCCTCGGTTATAGAAAATAACCCGGTCATTTTCATCAACATAGGTCAAATCGAGTGGCAAAGTTCTAAACAAAAGATTGACTTGCTCAATCGTCATATAACCTTCGTCAAAATGTGATGCATTTTCATCATAAACCACGTCAGTTCTCACAGTGGTGTCTTCCGAAGGATGTACATACTGGCTTTCTTCGGGATATTTTGCAGGCGATTCGCTCAGCATCCAGCCGATTTCGTCTTCGCCCTCACGCATTTTTATCCATTCTTCGTCTGTAAGAATATCCATTGCATTTGGGAACAAAACCCGTTTTTCAACATCCATCAGGTTTTTCAAATTCTGACCAGCGTATTCTACATTTTGTTTGGCGGAATCTAAATCTTTTTCATCAATATTCTTTCTAATAATTCTAAAAATATCCCGAATCGTGTCGTGGAAAGACCACATATTTCGGGAAGGTCCTGTCCAGCCTTTTTGTTCTAAAAACGGAAACAGCTGATTTTCTTTTCTTTCAAATCGTCTTTCAACGGTTGCCAGTTGATTGAAAAGATTGTAAAACTTCTGAAATTCTTCGTTTGCATTTGTATTGTTCAGTTCTTCTAACAAAGAAATAATTATTTCTTCTTCGATCAAATAAGTTTGAACAGGATGTCCTGATTTAAATTGATTTTTATCCATTTATTTTTTAATAAAATATTAATATCTTTTTATCTTCTATTTAAAAATAAAAAAACTTTTCTAACTAGGCGTTTTGTTCTTTAATAATAGAATTACGACAAATTTAAGATTAGAATTTCAAATAAAAGAGTGTTTTGTCTTTTATTATTCTGATTTATGTCATTTGATTTAATGCTTGCCTCCATTTATTATTTTATAGATATGTAAAATTCCAGGAAATATCGCATCCATTGACTCCTCCGCTCCTTTTGTAGAACCAGGAAGTGCAATGACCAATGTCTCACCAATCATTCCGGCAATACTTCTGGAAAGCATTGAATAAGGAGTTCGTAATTGTCCGTAATTTCTAATGGCTTCTGCAACTCCGGGAATTTCTCTTTCTAAAAGCGGACGAACTGCTTCCGGTGTTACATCTCTTTTCGAAAGACCTGTTCCTCCAGTGATCATTACAAGGGAAATTCCGTTTTGGACGTAAAAGTTTATTTTGCTTTGAATTTCCACAATCTCGTCAGGAATAATGATATAATCATCAATACTCACGAGGTTTTTCTCCAATGCTGAAATAATCGCCTTTCCTGCTTTATCTTCTTTTTTCCCTGCAAAAATACTGTCTGAACAAACTATTACGGAAGCGTTAATTCCCACTCCAGAATCCTTGAGGTCTGATTTACCACCTTTTTTCTCGATCAGTCTGATATTTCTGATTTCTATATTTTTATCAATCGGTTTCAGCATATCATACATTGTGAGTGCCACAACAGAAGCTGAATGCATCGCCTCGACTTCTACCCCGGTTTTATAAATTGTATGAATTTCAGATGTGATATAAATTTCCAAATCTCTGATCTCAAATTGTATGGAAGTATATTCTATCGGAATAGGATGACAATCAGGAATAACATCACTGGTTTTTTTGGCAGCAAATAATCCCGCCGTTTTTGACATCTCAAAAACATTGCCCTTCGGAACAGAATTGTTGACAATCGCATCAATCGTTTCTTGTGAACTAACGCTCAGGACAGCCTCAGCCATAGCTTTTCTGAGGGTATTATTTTTATGAGTAATATTAACCATATACTTATTGTTTATTTTCTTTCCAAGTGTGAGAGTTATCTTCCAGTATTTCTTTGCCCCATAAAGGAACTTCTTTCTTAATCCTATCAACCATTTCATTACAGGCGTTGATGGCTTCCTTACGATGCGCAGCTGAAGTGAAAACGAAGAGGCAGATTTCACCCACCTTGATTTCCCCCAACGAATGGTAAATATGTGCACAGGTTAACCCATATTTTGCAATAATCTCTTCACGGATCTCATGTGCCTTTTCAAGAGCCATTTCTTTGTAAGCTGTAAAATGTATTGCTTGAACTTTTTTCTTGTCAATCATATCTTCGCGGATCTGACCAAGAAAAATACTGTGTCCGCCAATCGTGGTTTTGACCGTATGCTTGGTAATGCTTTCAGCAACGAATATTGGATTGATAGGACCTTCGATAAAAATATCTTTGATTTTTTTCATTGTAAAATTGATTTTATGCCTGATTTAAAATGTTTTATTTCTTTATCCGGAAAATGATTTTTTAAAAGTTTTACCGCTTTCTGACTCCTGATTCCTGAAACACATACAAAACAGATCGATGTATAGCCATTCAATCTTTCCAAATTTTCTTCAAGTGTGCCAAATGGAAGTTCTAAAATCTTCATTGCTATAATTTTAGGCTGTTCGTCCTCTTCTCTTACATCGATCAAAATGCTTTTGTCATGATTTAAAAACGATTGAAGTTCTGAAAATGAATTTATTTCATCATTTTTATTAAGACTACAGAATTCTTCATAATCAAAATTTTGAAATTCTTCGATGGTTTTTGGTCCCGCTTTTTCTTGATTTTCATTAAATTTAATTTTCATTGATTGATAATTTTTGGTATTAAAAATCAGTAACTGATGAATCAAAGTCTCGGCTGAACCGCTTAATAACTTGATGACTTCATTCGCCTGAAAAGTTCCGATAACAGCCGAATGCGTAGGCAAAACTCCCGCTTCATTACAATTTGGAACTTCACTCTGATTGGGCGGAACCGGAAATAAATCTCTATAATTGGTCATTTGATCTTCCTTCTCCACATTGAAGACCGAAACCTGACCTTCATCTCGAAAAAGAGATGCATAGACCAAAGGTTTTTTCATCAGATAGCAGGCGTCGTTCAGCAAATATCGGGTTGCAAAATTATCGGTACAATCTGCGATAACGTCATAATTTTCAATTAAATGAATGACATTTTTGGTCGTTATTTTTTCATTAAAAATTTCAATTTCGGTTTCGGAATTTCTGTTTTTCAGATGTTTTTCGGCAACGATAACTTTGGGGAAACCAATATCTTTTTCATCAAACAAAAACTGGCGATGTAGATTTTGAATTTCAACCACATCAAAATCTACAATCCCGATTTTCCCGATTCCCGAAGAAACCAAAATCTGAAGCGCAGGACAACCTAAACCTCCCGAACCAACCACCAACACAGAAGAATTCAACAATTTTTCTTGCGAAGAAATTCCAAAATCCGGAAGGATGATTTGTCTGTTGTATCTTTCTAAATTCATCATAATTTTAAATTTTATCCTCCCGAATATGGCGGTAACAAGGCAATTTCTGATGGTATGGAAATGATTTTGCTATCGTTTGCTTTCACGCCGTTTACGATAATTAAAAAAGTTGATTCTTTCAATTCCGGGAATTTTTCGAAGAGTTTTACTTTTAATTCTAAAACAGACGTTACGTTTTCAGAATCCAAATCGTATTCGTTTCCGTGGAAAATATCGGCCAGTTTTCCAAATATTTTTAGTTTCATTTTAATTTAGATTTAATAATTTTTTCCGCAGTTTTAAAATTTTCGGGCGTATTTATATTTAAAAGTTGATGCTCAAAACTGTCTTCAAAATCTATGTAATGAGCGTTTTGTTGTTCCAGAAAGCTCGTCATTCTGAGGTTTCCGTTTTCGATGGTTTTCTTTAAATCATTCAGAATCGAAAAAGGATAAATGCCCACAACCGGATATATTTTTTCGCCAAAACGCACGACATTAATTCTGTATTCTACTTTTTTTTGAAGAATATTTTCAATCAAATCCGAAGAAACGAAGGGCATATCGCAACTGCAAACAAAAATATCTTCCTGGCAAAATTCTAAGGCGGAGCGAATTCCACCCATCGGACCTTTTTGTGTTGTAACATCTTTAATAATGCCCTTCGAAATTGGATAATTTGAATGATTTCCTGAAATAAAAATCTCATCAAAAACAAAAGACAAATTATCGATAATGTGCTGTATCAAGGTTTTTCCGCCCAAAATCATCGAGGCTTTATCTTGTCCCATTCTGGAGCTTTTGCCTCCTGCTAAAATGATGGCTTTCATTTTTTTGATTTTATTTAAAATTTTTAAACATCAAAAAATCTCATCTTCAGAAAATTTCATAAAACATTCCTCGGCTGTTTTGAATTTTTCCACAATTTTTTTTCCGTAATCTGTGAGTGAACTTTTTCCACCGGATTTCCCACCTGCTTCTTTGATGACGATTTCTTTGGACGAATTGGCGTTGATGTCCCGCACAATTCCCCACGCCTTTCGATACGGAATTTCCAAAATTTTTGAGGCTTCTGTGATAGAACCCAACTCGTCAATTTGTTCTAAAAGTCGGGCTCTTCCGATGCCGATTTTCAGTCCGGATTCGGTTTCAATCCAGATTCTGCCTTTGATTTTCAGACTTTCCATATTTTGACTTTTTCTCCGATGTTGATTTCAGTTGCGCCTTCGGGAAACTCCACCAAACAGTTGGCTTGTGCTACAGAATCCATTTTATAAGATTCCTGTGCGTTGAGAATGAGCACTTTTCCTTTTGTGTAAAATGCTTTCAGAAACTGGGTTTGATCCTTGTTTTTCTTCTTTGCAAAAGATTCCGAAATGGCAAAATCTTGTTCTTCATCAAACTCTTTTCGTCCAAAACAACCGAGCAAAAACGGCTTCACATATTGATGATAGCAGGAAAAAACAGAAGCGGGATTTCCGGGCAACGCAAAAACAAATTTCTCTTCAAGTTTTCCGAAGTACAAAGGTTTTCCGGGTTTCTGTCTTATTTTATAAAATAATTCTGAAACACCTATTTTTTCCAAAGCCGGTTTCACATAATCATAATCTCCGACAGAAATCCCACCAGTAATTAATAAAATATCCACCGTTTCTAAGCCATTTTTTATAGCAGAAAAAGTTGCTTCTTCAGTATCTTCTACGTGATAGACGAACGAAAACTGATGATTGATTTCAGATAAAGCTGATTGAAGCGTGTACGTATTAGAATTGTAAATTTCGCCATCCAGAAGTGGTTTTCCTATTTCTACTAACTCATTTCCGGTATACAAAAGTCCTATATTTAATTTTTTGTAAACTCCTATTTTCTCAATTCCAAATCCTGCCAAAAACCCGATGACTGCGTGATTGACCAACGTATTTTCTTCAATTATTTTTGTTCCGACTTTGGTTTGAGAACCTTTCAAACGAATATTTTCACCTTTTGAAATTTCATCATCATTAAATTGAATTCGGTCGACAATTCTGGTCGTTTTTTCCTGCATAATCACGGTATCGACACCATCAGGAATTTTTGCTCCCGTAAAAATGCGCACGGCTTCTCCTCTATTCAAAACAAAATCGATTTTTGAAATCCCAGCTGGAATAATTTCAGTGACATTTAATTCTGAAAAATCTGCCAAATCATCAAATCTAAATCCATAACCATCCATCGCAGAATTGTCGAAAGACGGAACATCTAATGTTGCAAAAATCGGTTCTGAGGTGTAAGAACCTTGTGCTTCTAAAATTGAGAGCGTCACTTTTTCTGTACGAAAAATTTGTGTTTCGATTATTTTTTTAGCTTCGGAAACGGAGATGAAATGGTTCATTTTTGATGAATGTTGAATGTTTGATGATGGAAGATGGAAGTCTTTAAGGTAATTTCTTACACAATTTCGACTTATTTCACTCGGGTTACTTCGATGCTTTTAAGCCATTTTACGTGGCGCGGACCGGTTTTCGTATCGTTCAGACTTACAACAATCATTTCTCCTTTTTCTTTCAAAGGTTTTCCGTTTTGCTCAAATAATACATACGCTTTTTCACCAGTCGGATTGTTGAATAATTCTGCCCAGGAAAAGGTGGCTTTGTAATCGTCTGAAGCTCTTGCAACGATGTAGAAATTGCGGTCTTTATGCTCTTGTTGTGCGATTTTTGCTTTTTCCAAAATGTCGGTTAGCAAAACTCCTTTTGTAGATTCTACGCTATCTTTGGTCAATCCTGTCTGGCAAACAATTTTGAAATCGTTGAGTTCTACGACTTTCATTTTTTTCAAAGAATCGACCGTTAAAGTCAATGGTGTTACGACATCCCCTGTTACTTTTATTTCTTTACTCACATATTTTAAATCATCTTTCTCGTCGTGTTTGTGGTTTTCTTTTTCTTCAGAATGTTTTTGAGAAGTTTTTGCAGAATTATCCGTCGCTGGATTGGTTGCTTCAGATTTTTTGCATTGTAACATTGTGACTGCAATCATCACAATCGTAATCAAATTGGATAATATTTTCATTGGTAATTATTTATGAATTGTCTGAAATCTTATCGTTATGTTTTTTTCATCCTATCGGTTGGCAAAATTTTTATCCGCCAATTTTTATCATACTTCTGTTGATGATTTTTTGGTTGTTTACATTTTCCATTTCGGAGAATTGTCCGCCTTTTTCTTTATGTTTTTTGATGATTCCCAATTTGATCAGTTCAGTTAAACTTTCATTATTTCTGAAAGATTTTAACAAATCAAATTCATCTGCGCCGAAAAGACAATTTTTCATTTTTCCGTCGGATGTGATGCGGATTCGGTTACAACCAGCACAAAATGAGTTGCTCATTGTTGAAATCAAACCAAAAACGCCCTTACTTTCTGCATCAATTCTGTATTTTCTTGACGTATCATTTTTATGGTCTTCCACCTTTTCGAAAGTGAAATGTTCTGAAACCAAAGTGAGCATTTCGGAAATCGGAATGACTTTATTTTTCTCCCAAGAATTCCCTGTGAAAGGCATAAATTCTATAAACCTCAACTCAATCGGATAATGATGAGAAAGCGCGATAAATTCTGGGATTTCGTCTTCATTAAAACCTCGCATTACAACGACATTTAGTTTTACATTGAACCCACGTTTTATGCTTTCTTTAATATTGTCCCAAACCGTTTGAAAAAGATCTCTTTTTGTAATATATTTAAACTTTTCCCGGTCGAGCGAATCGATACTGATATTGAGATTTTTGATGTCACATTCAGCAAGTAAATCAAAATATTTATGAAGCAGCACACCATTGGTTGTAATCCCAATATTCGCTCCCAATGTAGAAAGTTGTTTAATAATGGTCTCAAAATCGTTTCTTACCAAAGGTTCACCACCTGTAATTCTGATCTTATTGATATTAAATTGTTGAACGAAAATTTTTGAAATTTCAAAAATTTCCTGACTGTTCATCAACTCGATGGATGGTGTGCTTTTGAACGGTTCATCGGGCATACAATACAGACATCGGAAATTGCAACTATCGGTAATCGAGAGTCGGAGATAATCATGTTTTCGTCCGAAGGAATCGAGTAAATCAGTAGGCTTTATCATCTTTTTCAGCTTCTGAATTTTTGATTTGTCCAGTCGGAATATCGGGTACATATCTCAAAAAGAAAATAGTACACAGAAATATAACAACAGAACCGATTGCGGAATACCAAGCAAAATCGATATGTTCTTTGTCTAAAGCTTTGTTAATTGTTCCGAACAAAAGCCACATCTGCATACTGACCAACAATATGTAAATGCTGATGATGGCAACCAACATCTCGTTGACGCGGAAGGTTACTTTTTTGATGGGTTTCTTTCGTATTGACATTTTTTATTTTTTAAAATATTTTGAACCGTCGAATTGTTGCAACCCGGCTTAACGGTAATCCTTTTTTCGTTGAGAAAAGCCTATGCAAAAAAGATTGACTTCCTCGAACCACTTTCGTAGGTCTGAGAGTGAAATACGGAAATTGTTGCCTAAATAATCATCGTTCTATCCGTGACCGTGCGTTTCCTTGGCTTCTTTGATGAAATCTGTCACGAAAATTTTATCATCTTTGATGACAACCGTTAATTGTGGAAGAGGTCTTGGTGGCGGGCCTTGAATGACAGAACCATCGTCGGGATTGAAAAAACCGTGATGACAAGGACATTCTATTACTTTTTCATCGTGATTGTATAGAACGGAACACGAAAGATGCGTGCATTTTTGCTCGAAAACCTTCCATTTGTCTTCGGCTAATCTGATAAGCATGTAAGGATTTCTGTGATCTTCGTTGATGTAGAAAGTCCGCATTCCTCCAATATTAAGGTCGGTGGTCAATCCCACGAAATATTCGCCGAGTTTTTCTTCTTTTTTGAAATAATTAAACACCGGAATCGCCACATTTGCTAATGCTAAAGTCCCAGAAAAAAAGGTAATGAGTTTGATGAATTCTTTGCGGGAAACGTAAGCTGCCTCTCGTTTTTTGATGGGGAAATCGGCTTTCCAGGCGGGGATTTTTTTATTATCTTCTGACATAGTACTATGATTAAAAAACTTTTAATTCTTCGCTGCCTTTCGGCATCATTATATTCACTTTGGTATTCACGACTTCTTTCCCGAAAATAAAGCGGTTGACTGGGGAACTGTTTGGTCTTTTCTTCGCAACATTTTCTCTGGTATCAAAGGTTAATGCGCCACTCGGACAAACTGTTGCACACATTGGCTTGAGTCCAGTACTTGTTCTGTCGTAGCACATGTTGCATTTCATCATCAGCATTGCGCTTTGGTCCGGAATCTGTGGAACTCCGAACGGACAACCGATGACACAATTGGCACAACCGATGCATTTGGAAGTATCTGCCGTGTGTACGATTCCATATTCGTCTTTTGTGATTGCGTCTGCCGGACAAACGTTTGCGCAAATCGGGTCTTCGCAGTGCATACAAACCTGAACTGTGGTCTGAATCGTCTCTGCTCTGTCAACATAATGAATATGAATCATCGAGGTTTCTCCGTTGGTTTCACACTCCGCACAAGCCATTTCGCACGAGTGACAGCCGATGCAACGCTGCATATCCACGAAAAATTCCATATCATTAAATTTTTCAAATTGCTCCGCCATAATTTTTTAAAATTTAATATTGAATATCTCTACTTTGGTTGGCAAATTCTTTTGAATTTTCACCTTTTTTTCGTCCTGTTTTTTCCACTTTGCAGGCACAAACTTTAAACTCTGGAATTTTTGAAACCGGGTCCAAAGCATCGATCGTTAATTGGTTTGCAGAATTGACTCCGCCCCAATGATAAGGGATGAAAACAGTGTCTTGTCTGATGGTCTCCACCACATTTGCAGGAAATAATGCGCTTGCTCGTCTTGTAGAAACTTTAATTAAATCATTTTCTTCGATGCCATATTTCGCTGCCAGTTTTGGATGAATTTCCAATAACGGTTCTGGATACAAATCAACTAATTTCCCAATTCTTCTTGTCTGAGAACCGCTTAAATACTGGCTTACAACTCTACCCGTTGTCAACACAATCGGATAATCTTCGTCAGGTTCCTCAGTTGGTTTTTTATAAGGCGTTGGATTGAAATGCGCTTTTTTATCATTGGTATTGAAAACTTTGTCTTCCCAAAGTCTCGGTGTTCCGGGATGATCTTCGGTAGGACAAGGCCAGAAAATTCCGAGATTTTTTTCTACTCTTTCGTAAGTAATTCCGTAATAATCTGCAGCGCTTCCCCTGGATGCAACTCTTAATTCATTAAAAGTTTCTTCGCTGTTTTTATAATTAAATTTATCTCCTTCGCCTAATCTTCTGGCGAGTTCCATTAAAATTTCGCTGTCCCGTTTTGCTTTTCCGGGTGGGTCAACTACTGCACGGATTCTGATAACGCGACCTTCTGCAGAAGTTGTTGTTCCTTCTTCCTCTTCCTGCAATGAACCAGCGAGAATAATGTTGGCGTGGCGCAAAGTTTCTGATAAAAAGAAATCAATTCCGGCGTAAAACTCTAATTTTTCTAATGCTGCACGAACGTTACTGTTATTTGGCAAAGAAACCAAAGGATTAAAACAAATTGAAAGTAAACCTTTAATCTCGCCTCTGTTGATAGCTTCAATAATTTCATAAGCACTTAAACCTTTTCCGGGCATATCTTCTTCTTTGATTCCCCAGACATTGGCAACAAATTTTCGATGTTCGGGATTTTCGATGTCTCTGTTTCCTGGAAGTTGGTCGCATTTGTGACCGTGTTCACGACCGCCTTGTCCGTTCCCTTGCCCTGTAATCGTCCCGTAACCGCAATAAGGTTTCCCGATTCTACCGGTTGCTAAAACTAAATTGATACAGCTTGAAACATTTTGAACGCCTTTAGAATGATGTTCGATTCCACGAGCGTGCATCAGAAAACTTGTTTTGGCTTTACCCCACATTTCTGCGGCTTTGAAAATCAATTCTTTTGGAATTCCTGTAACTTCTTCTCCCCATTCCAAAGTGCAATCTTTTACAGCTTCGGCAGTTTCTTCAAATCCTGAAGTATAATTATAAATAAAATCGTTATCCAGCCAATTGTTATCAATTAAAACTTTCAACATTGTATTCGTCAATGCAGAATCGGTTCCGGGTCTCAATGGCAGATGAATATCGGCAGTTCTGGCAATCGGAATCTGACGTGGGTCGATGACAATCAATTTGGCTCCGTTATCACGAGCTTCCCAGATTTTATGGGTTAAAACTGGGAAACATTCGCTCACATTTGCTCCGGTAATGATGATGACTTCTGCGTGCGCCAAATCTGCCCAACTGTTGGAAGACCTGTCCATTCCAAAGGCTTTTTTGTTTCCTGCACCTGCACTCACCATACAAAGACGACCGTTGTAATCGAGGTTTGCGGTTTTCAAAGCAACTCGGGCAAATTTCCCGACCATATAACTTTTCTCATTGGTAAGAGAAACGCCGGACAACATTGCGAAAGAATTTTTTCCGTATTTTTCCTGTATTCTTTTAATTTCATTAATCACAACATCGTACGCTTCATCCCATTCTATCGGCACAAAACCTTTACCTTCTACTCTTTTGTATGGCGAAAGCAAACGGTCCGGATGATTATCCTGCATATAGCGCTGAACACCTTTTGGACAAAGTCTACCCTCATTAAAAGGGAAATCGTTCCAAGGTTCAAAACCTACGACTTTTTTGTCTTTTACTTTTAATTGAATGCCACATTGCAAACCACAAAAACAGCAATGCGTTTTTACCAAAGCATCAGGATTTTGAGGATTAGATCTCACTGTGCCTTTGTTTGGATAATGTTTGTGCGGTCCGAAAACATTGATGATTTCGTCGGCTGTTACAGGTAATTTTGCCATTTTATTTTAAATTTTAACCAAAATAAGTTCCAGATTCTTGTCGTGCTTTTAGATGTGCTTTTGCAAGCATTGCCCGTTTTCCTTCCGGGCTGAAATCTAAATAACTTTTCCCCTCTTCATTTTCTAAATCGAATCCCATTTCCTGGGTTATTTCTTTTAAATCTTCGATGTGCATTGAAGTTGTGTATTCGTCGCCTGTGTGTGGACAAGTTTGCATTCCACGGCGCTTTCCTTCTATTTTATAGATATTTGCACCAACTTGTGCCGGTCTTTGAAAAATGTGAAAAAACTTCCCGAACGGAATCCACATCAGAAACATTGCAACCGTAATTGCGTGTGTGATTGCCATAAACTGGCTCATTTTTCCTTCGAGATAAGAGTAATCAAACCAAATTCCCAAACCAGTGACGGAAACTGCAACGAGTAAAATCAATGGAAGCCAATCTCTTTCGAACCATTGTGTTGCGATTAATCCCTCGTCTACAAATCTTCTGTGCATCATAATTAAGCAACCTATTATCACCATAATAGCAGTCCAAACCAAAATATGGAAAAGGATAAGTGCCATCACAGTATTAAGTGGAAAAGTCATTACTGTAATCCCCATCATATGGGTTTCATACATATCCGTTGTTCCAGCTTTTAACGTAAAGTGCATCCAGCCAAAGGTGAGCCCGAAAGTAACTCCGAAAGAAATTAAACATCCCGTTGCTAAAAGAAAGTGACCTAGCCATCGCATTCTTCCTCTTGGCATAATAAACCTTTGAAAGAGAATGTTGCGTACAGAAAGACGAATCACCTCTTTCATATAGATTGGATAATCTTTACTGAGGATAAATTCCCAGGTGCGTTTCCAATACTTTTGTGTAGCAGGACGCTGCTTCCAAACAGAATGATGGTAAACTACGCCAAAGGTCATACTTATTGTTCCGAAAAAGTATATGATCAAGGCTGCGTCAAAATTCTGTAAATTCAGAGAGCCTATCACTGTGATAGCAATTACAACGAACGTTGCAATAATAGCATTGAAAAATGCTTTCTTATTTATATTTGTAAAAATACTGAACATGTGCAAAGTTTTAAATGATAACTCATTTACAATCAAGAACCACTTTTTTTTCTTAAACAAAGATACAATAACCAATTTTTAAATAAGATACAAATGTCTTATTTAAAATCATTCAAAATAAATGATGCAAATAATATAAAATACCTAATTGATTAACAATAACTTGTATTTAATATGATTTACATCATATTATAAAAATAAGTTGAAATTTCCCTTTTAATCTAGTACCTATAAAAAAAACACCTCAAAAAAGGTGTTAAATGATGATAATATAAAAGTTAAACAAAATCTAACTTCAATTTCTCTAAATCTGCAATCTTTATTCGTTTTCCTGAAAATATGAGGATATTTTCGTTTTCCATTTCTGAAATTACCCGATGCATAGTTTCATAGGTTGTTCCTATATATGCCGCCAAATCTGTCTTGGTTAGTTCAGCTTTTAAAACATTGTCTTTATCAAGCCCTAAATGATCGATAAAATATAAAAGGTTAACGATAAAACGTTCCTTTACAGACAACTGAAATAAACTTCCCATCTTTTGTTCAGACCAGTGCAGTTCCTCTGCGTAAAACATCATCAATTCATAAGCAAAAGTATTATTGGTTTTCAACAAGGTTTTAAAAAAATCCAGTTCTACAAAGCAGAGAACAGAATCTATCATTGCCGTGGCAGAAATTGGAGAAAGTGAATTAGCCCTTGAAATTCCGCGGTGTCCGACTATATCGCCTTTTTTACCAAATCTCACAATCATTTCACGCTCTCCCCAATGCTTATGAACTTTTACAAAACCATCCTGTATAAAGTAAACTCCTGACATCTCATTCCCTTCCTCTATGAATTTTTGCCCCTTTTTAACCTTGATCAAAAACCTTTTTAGGTCAATCATCTGCCACCAATCCTGCGTTATGTTTTGACACATAAAACACGTATGACTACATTCACTTAATTTTTTATTCATAGTTGAAAACTGAAGGATGTACTGCAAATGTAGATGAATACACTTTGAATAACAAATAAACACATTAAAATGCGTCTTGGCTTAAAAGATTAGTGAAGAAAATATTTGTTTAATATTTCTCCAGATCTTAAATCTTTTAATATTTGATTCGTTTTTAACTTATCGAGTCCACCTAAACTTGAAATCCATTTTCCCGTTTTAATGAAATCAAGAATATTTAGTAATTCAGGGTATTTTCTTTGGATTTGTTTTTCATTCAAACCCGTGTACAAAGCGACTTTTAAACTAATTTTTTTATAATATTTATTAAAATTAGCAACTCCATTCTCCACCCATAAAAATTACACATGTAATTGTTTCACTATATTTTAAAAGTAATTTTTCAAACGTCTCGGGATTTAGTATTTTTCCATTTTCTGGATTCCAGAGATGCTCAGAATGACAAAGAGGAAAGAAAAATGTTTATTATTACTACCATTGTAATTCCATATGTGGTTACAGGCATAGTTCCAGTAAAGTAAACTTGGCATTTGAAAATGAACTCCTTAAATAAGAATATCATGATGGAATTAATAAATTACTAAAAGAAGTCATCTTAACAAATTTTAAATACATACAGAAAAATATTGATCTTCAGAAAAAAGAAATTTCTGAGCAGATTGTTAATTTGAATAATCGTTTAGATAGCGCAAGAGAAAAATATTTACAAGATCGATTAGATTTTGATGAATATCAGATTATCAAAAATGAAAGTAAGCAGAAAATTGATAATTTAGAAATGGCCTTGCAAAATCAAAAACTTTCAAGTAAAAATACTGATATAAAAGTTAAACTTGAACAAGTACTGGATATTTTGCCAAACTTTTCTCAACTGTATATAAAAGGCGATAATTATACAAAAAGTTCGATATTGTGTTCGATATTGGCTGAAAAATTGGGATTTCAAGAAACAGCATTTCGAACACCTAAATTGAATTCAGCATTAGCTCAAATACTATTGATTAGCAATCAATTACGAAGTAAAAAAAAAGGAAAAACCACTCCTAAAAGTAATTTTTCCCGCCAAGTGACCCCGGAGGTTCATTTTTCGAACACATTTATAGAAGATTTGGATAAACTTGCTACACTCTCATCATTCATTATCTCATAAAACATTATCTTACGGTATATAATTCTTTTTCGGGTAACTTCATATTTCTTTCATTTTTTTAAGATTAAATAGTTAAATTACAGATTCTAACCATAAAACTCAACACAATGAATAAAAGACTATTATCATTGATTTTTTTCTGTTTGTATAATATGACGTTTGCTCACGTAGAAAAAAAAGGAGAGAATGCATGTAATGATTCTACAACGATTAAAGAATTCAGACAGATTCTTAATTTACAATTTTCAAAAATAATTACTGGAAGTAATTTTTCTACTTTTGGTAACTATGCTTCGATTAAAACCACAGAAGAAACTTTAGGTTTTTCAGCTAGTATTTTAAGAAAAAATGGCAATATATTAACTCTTAAAGCTTCTGGCGGTGCTAGTGAGGGAATTTCAGGTTTTTTCGATAATAGCAAACTGAATACCAATATTTCGGGAGATTAACATATCATATCCTTATCAATCCTTTTAGTAACAAAAGTATTAAACGAAATTCTTTCGAACGTGATAGATTAAAAACAGAATATCAAAAAACCGAAGATACCTATAGAGCTGATACTATTGCTAATAATCATAAGAAAGAATTGTTAGATTTAAAAGTGAAAATAGAAAAATTTAATATTAAAAAAAAATAACATTAACACTTCGCTGAATACTGTTTTATCTCAGCTTAAATTAAATGAATCTGAAAAATTACAATTGAAAAGAGACAGCCTTTTGTATGAAGTCGAAAAAAATGAATTAGATCTCAACATCGCAGAAAGACAGAAAAAAGAATTTGAATCTGAAGAGTATTTTCTGGCAGCAAGAGAAAAGATTGATGAAGCATTTGACAAAGCAAAAGAAGACAACAATTCTAAAGTAGTCAATCAAGCAATAGCAGGAATAAATATATATTGGATCTCCATTGGTTACGGTATCAGAAACGATGGCTTTAAATTATTTAATTCAACTTTAGATTTTTCAAATCAAATACAAAAAAAAGAAGCTTTAACCCATACTTTTAACATTGCTATTTCACATTACAATTGGAACATTGTCAAAAATAATACATTTTGGTCTGCAGGAGCGAGCGTTAAAGCGGGGAATAATTTTACAAATCTTGACAACATTAAAGTGAAAGATTTTGAAGATATAACTACCAATCCAACTAGCTTACTCAGAACAGAGCGTATATAAAGGTGTATTTGAAGATAATCTTAAAGAGCTAAAACTATTTTTCGATTATTATAATTTTTTTAAAGTGTCTGGAAGTAATAATATTGCCATTCACTTAAGACCGGCATTACTAGTTAGAGAAAATAACAAGCCAAATTCTTCTGTATGGACAGGCATTGTCTTACCATTCAAAAAAGCAGACGATATCTCATAATTTGTAAATCTCGAAATTTTCTATTGTCTTAATGATATTTTTAATACTTCTGACAGTAAAAATAGTTTGATAGCCAGAAATACCATTGGCTTATCAGCAACTTTTCCTATTAATTTTTACCAAACTAAAACTAATAACTAACTATGATTTATTTCCAAGTAGTATGTCCTCAGCACAACTTTCAAAGCAACCTCTTTGTAAAAAGAATTGATGCCATACGAAGTGCAACAGCACATAGAAAAGCAAAACCAGGATTGCATAATATTCAAATTTTAGAAGTTTGGATAGCAAATGAAAATATTCAGGTTCGATCTACGGAAAATCTGAAATAGAACTGATAAACTATATATTTGAATGTATCAAATTAAAATATAAGATACTGATTATCTATAATTATCCTAAGTTTTTTTTATTTAATGGTAAAGGTTCAAATATGGAGTTTTTAATTAAGTTCATATCTGAACCTTTACATAAAAAGAATACAACTAATTGTAATTCTTAAGTACAGTTCTTATTCCAAACAAATAAAATACTAACACCTATATTTTCTCGTCCTTATAGTTTAGTTATGTCTAAAGACATAATAGGGATTGGCTAATTCTTGGTGTAGTTGACATATATTAATAGAATTCTTCCATAAAATCTCTTCTTTGCTCGTATTCAATGTCTTGTTTCTTCCAAATAATTTTTTGTTCAAAATGATCAATATGCTCAGAGTAGTCTAAAATATCTGGCAAGGTATTTATCATTTTAATAATGTCCTGATAAAATTCAATTTTCTTTTGAATTATTGGTACCCTACTACCCGACCAACTTTCTGTTCTTCCAAAATTAATTTTCTTAGTTACTTCAATATTTTTATTAACAAAAAGAAATTCCTTAAAATAATCTATAAACCAAGCGTTGAAATTATGATAGACTACTTCGGAAAGCATAATTAAAACTTTTTCATTATCATTATGTTTCCGTATAAGGTGTAAAATTAGATTCTTCATTTTTTCTGTAGCATTCTCCTCAGCGCTTGTATGTCTGAATAATGAATAGATATCTTCTTCAATTAAAAAAGAAAATTGTTCTTTTTCTATTGCTGTTAATAACAAATCTTCTATGAGTTCTCCATATTCTTCATACTCCCATAATGCATCGGTATTGATATTTTCCAATCTAATTCTTGATGAATAACTTAATCCAATTTTACCATTCTTTAAGCTATCATTAAGGAAGTTATGATCAATATCTAAAATTGCTTTTAACTCTTTCCCCCTGTAATCAAAATGAGGGTCTATTTCATACTGAGACCAAAATGAATCTTTTAGAAGCTGTGTATGATGAGTAAAATAAGAAGCACATTCTTCACAAAAATGTAGTCCGAAATCACGCGTTGTCTTACGTGGATTTTCAAGAATTATACTTGTGAGGTAAGTTATGATATTATGATTTTCTAACTTAGGTTTATCACTTTTATACCTGCTAAACACATTATCATATTTTAAATAATCTAGCATACGATGAATGTATAAATATTCATTTTTACTTTGGAAAACCTGTATTAATATATTTAAGAATGATTCATTGACTTGTTCATCTGGTATCATTGTTACCAATACAGATTCCCAATATGGTTTCCCTTTAAAATCATATTCATTCATTAGATTTAAAAGTTCATTTGCTGTCATAATCTTTTCACTCATAGTTACATTCATAACAAATGCACGTAAAGGATAGGATACTTTACCACTAAAAAACAATCTTAATGCACTTTCAAATTCTGATTTACTTTTCCTTGCAATTATAGAATAGATATCAGTAATTGCGCCTTCTATATGCCACGCATTACTATCTTTTTGCTGATTGTAGAGCTCATCAACATTTAAAAAAAACTTCTCCAGATTCTGCCAATCATTCTCATTGACAAATTTTTCAAATTCTTGCCTTTTTTCCTTTTCACTTTCCTCAATTGACTTATCTCGTCTATATTCCCAACTCGCTGTTATAAATTTTGAAAGTTTTATAATGTCGGATTCAATAAACCCATTCCAACTATCTGGGAAATCTACGCCCGCATCTTTCAAATGTTTGGCAAGAACATTCACAAACTTACAATGAGCATACTGATTATTATCTAATTTTTTTGAAATCCAATCTTCATATATTGGAAGTTCTTCTACAAAAATAGTCTTGTCAATATCTCCACCAGGACGTACAATTTTATTCAACAGTTTTTGAAACTGTTCGTTTTCAACATCATACAACTCATAAGCTTTGTTAAGGATACGATTTCTTAACGCAATTAAAGAGTCAGATTTAAATAATCTAAAGTTCAAAATTGTAAATGCTGAACCTTTTGCAGAACCGAATTCTGTAAATTCCCAACCCAGCAATTTTTCCGATATATTTAGAAAAATGCCGTTGGCAATTAATTTTTCTACATCAGTCAATTTTTCATTTAACAGCACATCAAATAAGATATTCTGGCGCAAATAACCTTTTTCTAAATCTTCAACTCTATAACTAAAATAGTCATTTACGAATTTTAAAACTTCAGGTATACGACTTGGATTCTTCGTTACCATCTTTAATGTTAATTCTAGTGATGGAACTAATAATTCATTTGGATGGTTCCAAAAATTGCGTAGTAATTCAAAATGTTTGGTCGCTTTTGTATGGTCGTTATGAATGTAACTAAATTCAAACTTTTCAGGATAGTCTTCTTGAGAAAGTCCGTTAATCCATTTTTTTAAATAAATTAAACAATCCCTTCCTTTATAAAACCAAAAAAGATTGTAAAATTCATAAAATTCTTTGTCAGACTTTAATTGTGAAATTACTTCCTGCAAATGAGGCAAAACTAAGTCTTTTATGTGAAAATAAGCAAACGTATTATTTATGTCAATGAGTGTAGCACTAATTCTATGTGAATATTTTTCAACGAAAGCCATTATCCAATTTGCATAATTAATAACAGCAGACTTCTTATCAGTAAAACATTTGTAAAAAGCATAGGTAGCCAAAACCTGGTCTGATACTTTTACAATTTCTTCGGAATAAACATCAAGAATTTCACTATTATGAAGCTCCATTATTGCTGACCATAATTCGTTCCAATCAATTCCGAATTTGGCTAATAAAACATCCTTCAGCTCTTCATTATTTCTATCCAAAACTCCAAAAAAGGATACAATTGCCAAGGATTTGAGAATGATAGGTTTATTAAATATTCCTATTTCTTCAGATATTTTCTTAAAATATTTTTCATAAAGCAATACTGGGCTGTCCAAATAATTCGTTTCTGCTTCTGGCACAACTGAATTAGTTGCCATCAATGCTACTCTGGCATTTCCTTTTGCTAATTCAATAATTTTTCTTTTAATGTCCGGATAATGTTTCAAATTGGGTAAAGCAGCAACAATTATTTTTCCTATTTCTTCATCTTTAAACTCTTTTATATTTAATTCTCTATGCATATAGTTTTCAAGAGTATGCGAAACTTGTTTTTTCACATAGTCTCTCGAAGTAATTATTACTTTAGCAGTATAAGATTGCGAGCCTTCTAATTTGCTTAATAAATAAACTAAGTTACTAACCGATTTATTAGCATCATCAAATAAAATAATATGATCTTTACCTGGCAAAAACAGATGTTGATAATCATCCCAAAGAGAAACACCAGAACTTTGAATAACAATAGGAATATAATCTTCTTTTGAAAGTTCTTCTAATATTTTAACTCCTAATTTTGATTTCCCTACACCAGCAGCTCCCGATAAAAATAAAATATCAGAAGTTTTTAAAATATTAATAGAATCTTTTAATTCTTCTTCTCTACCAACAAATTCATTAGTAAGCGATGGCTGTAATCCTTTTTCAGTTTTTAGTAAAAATTGTTCAAGTGTATAGATATCTCCTTTTACTATCTGAATATTAAGATACTCTTCCGCCAATTTTGGAATATCGAAAATACGCATTGGCAAATTTTGAATTGTCAATATATCAAGAGTAGCATTGGAATTAAAAGATTTAACTTTTTCATTTAATGAATCGTATTCATCTGTACTTACTTTTTCAATACAAGCTAAAAAAACTTTCTCGATTTTATCTTTGCTGATACTGGTTTCATTCTCATTAAAACAGTGATCTATATCTTTTGAAAGTTTATCAAAAAATGATTTTGATTCTCCAATTCTTTCTTTTGTTGTACACTCAACAAAAATGTAATTATCGCCATTAACAAAAAAAGAATCTGGTGTTCCCTTACTGGTTTTTTCTTTACCAACTACAGCACCTGGTGAACCTATAAATTTATTCCCTTCTAAGTGCAACAAATGATTTATTAAGGTTTGAAAACTTGCCTGATTAATTGCTTGCAAGGCATTTTCTATTTGGGTAATAGTATTCATCGTATTATAAGCTATATTTTAAATCTTTATTTTTTGGAAAACAAGACTAATATTGGGGAAATTAAAGAAGAATTTACAGGAAACATATCGCATCATTTGGCATTGACTTCAAAAATATTAAAAATAATGTGAAAGTATTTTATAGGCAACAAATCGATTTGCTAATCTTGTTAAATTATTTAATTTTCATAAGATACTTGAATTTTAAATTCATCTCAAGTTTATGATATTCCTACCTATTTTCTTTAATAATTTACAGAAGATTGTTAAAATTAAAACTTAATTTTATACAAAAAATGTTAGGTTTAAAGGATTTAAGAAGTATCAACGATGAGATTTCAAAGGAATTTGATATTGTAATAAACGATCTTCCCGATCTATTAAAGAATTCAAGTAAATATACCAGCGAAATATGCTTCATGTTTATAAATACTACTGATGCAATCAAAGAATCAATATTTAATATGATATCCTCTAATAATTACTATGCAATAAACATTTTATATCGTACATTATTAGAGCATTTTTTTAGATTTATGTATTACTTTTTAAATCAAATTACTACTAGTGATACTGATATCTATGCTCATAAATTTAGAACAGTTTTAGATTTTAATGACAAAATGTTAATTTTAAAATCTAAAAATCATTTATCAAAATTAAACAGTCAAGAAATAAAAACACTAACTCAAATTAAAGAAGGTTTATATAATAGTGATTCTAATTATACAAACTACGAATTAAATGAATTAGAAAAAATTACAAAAGAACTTACAATCAAAAATATCATTTCTTTAATTGAGAAAAATATACTGAAAGTTAATCCCATTCTTGAGGACTTTCTAAGACAAAAGATAGTACATTATTCAAAGTTATCATCTTATGTACATGGAGGGATATTTGCCCATCAAGAGTTTATAGCTTTTGAATTTGATTCAAATAAAATTAAAAAATTAACTGTAATTTATGGGTTAGCTCTCCAAACTACTGCATTCATCAAAATGAATTCTTTACTAATTCTTTCTGAAAAGAATCCAGAATATTTAAATCATTATTTCAAAATATCTACATCAATCTTTAAAATGGTTGAAAATCCTTAAAAATTATAATCTCCATCAAACAATAATTTGATTCCATGCAGCACATTTTTGATTTGAATTTAAAAATAAGTAAATTACTTGATAGCCGTAATTATGACCTGGTCCAGGAAATTTTACAGAAAGAAATGGATGATCATCAACATGGTGATTATCTTCATCTCAAGGCAATAGCAGGCTTCTTTATTGATTTAGGAGATGAGTCCTTTAATCTCCAATTTGTTGAAAAAGGATTAAATTTGTTATTAGACCATAAGGAAAATATACAACAATACGTTTCAGAAGATTCAATAAATTATTGCATTGGTAATGCATACCAATCAATTTTTAGAATTAATACTGCAAATATTATTGATTTTTTTCCTATACCTGAAAAAATTGAAACTTTATTTGAAGCGAAGCAGCATTATTTTAAAAGCTTTAAACAATTAGACCTTAAAAACCTTAATCATTACTCAATACAAGTTCTGACAAACCTTGGTAACAACTTAATTAATTCCGGCCGCTATGTAGAAGCTCTACAATTATATGATACTGTTTTAGATTATAATCCTGATTTTTTTTATGCGCAAGCAGCTAAGGCTGACGGCTTGATAACAATGGCAACATTCTCACAATGTTCAATCACCACAGGATTCTTTGTTGAAGTTTATAGACTTTTTAATAATGCCGAGAAGCATCCAATTCATTTAGAAGAAGTAAGACATAGGGTTCAGAAAGGTAAAGCTTATGCTCTTCATTCTCTTAAAGAATTAAATTTTTGTATTTCAAAAATTCCGCAAGAGATATTTTTAAATAATGAGGAGTATAAAAAACATTCCGTAAAACTTAAATATTTTTTAGACAATTTTTTAAGTTTATCCGAACACAGCCTATATTGTAAATGCAATGGATCTGAAATAGATGATATCATTATCGGATATAAAAATTTCAAAACAAATGACAAAAAAATAGTGCAATCAGAACTACTTTGCAACCGGTTAAAGTCCGAATTTTGTCTTTCAAAAGAATTATTGTTTGAATATTTTGATGAAGTTCCTCTGAAAAAAGAGACTACGCATTATGAAATAGTAGTGGATGGAATTTTAAACGGAACTAAGTACGAAAAATTACGAACAAGTTTTCGACTATGTTTTGGAATTCTTGATAAAATAGCAGAAGGAATCTGCTATATATTTAATTTAAATATTTCTAAAAACGAATCGATCTACTTTGAGAATTTTTGGAATTCCAAAAGAAATAATAAAAGGTGGGAGGAAATAAATCAAAAGAAAAACATTCACTTAACAGCACTGTATAGTATAGCTTGCGATCTTGAAAAAATAAACGGCGAATTTGGTTTCTATAAGGAATGGAGAAATAAACTGGAGCACGGTATCTTTTCGCTCAATGAAGAATTATATCTAGAAACTAATTGGGAAGAGCCACAATTTTCTTTAAAAACGGATGTAAAAACGTTTGAAAAAGAAACTCTTAGATTATTACAGCTCACCAGAGCTGCAATTTTCAGCTTTGTATTTTGTGCAAGAACAGAACTTATCAAATCAACTTGATTGATAGCAATTATTGGTCAGATTATTTAAATGCAATTGAATTATTTATCCAACTTTACATATCCTCCTCATCCTATGACGTACGGAAGACCTCTCAGCAAAAACAGTTTGATCAACATCAGTACATTTATAAACTAATTCGTCTAATGCACCAGCCAAAAAAGATAATAGCATAGGTATGGTATCATAAATGTGTTCCCACATATCATCAATATTCTCTTGTGTTCCAAAAATCAGGTTTAAATTCTGTTTTTCAGTTGCAGAAATAGGATTACGGTCAGTATATAAATGTATTGCGCTATTGGTAAGATTAAAAAGACTATTTCCAAATTCTTTGTTAAAAATTAAATCATACAAATCTTCATCATCAAAATTATTTTTTAACAATTGATTGGTTTTACTAATTAGAATTTTTTTTTCTGCTATTGTTGTTTTTATGGGATCGAAACCTTCTACATTATTGAATTTGTCAATAAAATCGGATTCATTTAGAAGCTTCATTATTATTATAGATATCTCAAGAAAAGGTTTTCGTAACAAGGTAAAACAAACGGTCATCCTCATCTTCAAACAACAAAGTAAACTTTCTTGAATAAAATAGCAGGTTTCCATAATCAGTGAAAGAAGCAAGTGATTAGTAACAACTTTATTTAATTCCGCTATGAGACCCAATTCAGATAATCTGTCAAAAATATGTTCTTCAGGTACATCTATTCTACTCATCACATCTTCTGAAAATTCGAATGTCTGCATTTTCAATTGAATAAATTTATCATCTAAAACAAGCTCTTCAATTTGATTGATTACAAATTCACAGTAGTCATGGCTTTTTCTAAATTTATCGGGAAGAGAGTAATAAGTAGTTCTATTGACTGAAAATACTTCGCGACTTATAAAATACCTTCTAAAAATAGTTGATATCTTTTCTGCAAATCTGACCACCATAAAGTAATTTATTTTGTTTGTATTTTCTGTGTGAGTAAATTTACATTATATAACTAATTTATGAGACAATTTGTTGATAATTCAGGAAGGTACATGTTAATCATTCCACCTGATTGGGTTTTTAAAAATGATATTTACGCCGCCAAAAATTCTGTATCAAATTGTTTTGAACTATATGAAAATCCCATTGGAAGTTTCCAAATTAGTTGTCATTTGATTACAAACAATAAAACAAATATTAAAAGTTATCTTACTAAACTCATCAAACAGGATATACCTTCTGGAAGAATAGATTTTAAAGAAAAGTTTATTCCAGATGATGATATTGATGCCTACATATGGGAAGACATTATAAATAATAATTATCTTTCGTGTACTTATACTTATGAAAGTGTTCAACGTGGCACAGATGAATTGAAAGAAGAGCTTGACAAAGTACGTTTCTGTCTAAGTAGTATCCGAATGATTGACGAAAAATATAAAGACTCTGTTTTAAACTCTTATCGTTTCAATCAATTCATGAATTCATATGCAGCTTCTGTAGATCTTCTACAAAGAGCATATGATAATGGATCTGCAATAGAAATAACAGTATTGCTATCAAATCAGATTGATGCTTTATTAAGGTTGGCCTTGATCTTAAAGAAGCAATTGGATGATAAATCGAATATTATCGATACAATTCTCATATATCAGCGAGAACATGATAAACCAGTGATGGAAAAGCAAGTTTACAGAATGGCTCTTGAAAATGGCATAATTAGTAAAGATTTACATAATAAGCTTTATATTTTATATGATCAAAGGAATAAGGTTATTCATCGATATATAATAACTGATCTTTTAACCAAAAATGTTTTTGAAACAGCGTTTGAATACAGCCAAATAGAAAAACAAATCGCAAAGATTGTTAAAAAATATGAGCAGATGCAATATATTGCCAAAATAGGAATATATGGTATTGAAGAGTCTCCTGATAAGCCATTAAGTACTGAAGAACAGGATGAACTATTAAATTCTCTTAAAGAGAAGCACGCACATGTAAAAATCAATAGTGAAATTACTTTCAAAAAATTTAATTTAAACTCAAATAATGAAAAAGCCTAAACTGAATAAATTTGATTTGTTCGTCGATAAACTCATTGAGGGTTTTTCTAAATTACCAAACTTTGATTTAACACAGAGAGACGAACTTGCACATAAATTATTTAATATTGTATCTTATAAAATCGCAGATATTTCTTCTTACAAAGAATTGGTTACCAAACATTTTATACCTGCAACAAATAAAGCTGTCTATGATTCAAAAAAGGATATTGAGAATTCTAAATATCGACAATATCTAGATTTGAAACAGATAGATTTCAAAGAAACGATGTATGATACGATCCGGCTTTCCTACGTTGGATTATTTCATAAACTTGAAAACTATGTTAATGAAGTTATTTCGGTTACAGAAATATTGTTCGATGAGTTTTATGAATCTGAAAAAACTTTGAATGTCTGGACGAAGGAGCATTTTGATTTCAATATCAGAGATTGGCAGCAGTTCAATATTGTTCACAAAGTTAATTGGGTAGCTAATTGCGTTAAGCATAGAGACAGTTATCCAACTAAAAATCCCAAACCTAAAGGGTACCAAAATATCAACGAGGAAGAGAAAATTAGAATTGATGTACATGAGTTTGATCAGGATTGTCAACTAATCATTCCTTTTTTACCAATTTACTTACAATTGATGTTTCTTTTTGCTCAACATAAGATGTTTAGTGAAGAACTTAAGAATAATTTTGATCCAGAAGATCATTTTACCATTTCACAAAATGAACGTCTTACAACAATTGAACACACTCTCAAAACGCTTATTGAACAAATGAGAAAAATCTAGTAACCTTCACTAAATTAGAATAGTAAGTGTTTAAAATAGAGTGTAAAAAAAGATTTTTTTTATAAGAATGCATTAATAATTCATTTTGAATTATTATTATAATTATATATATTTGTTACTTAAACAATCTGCAGAGGATTTTAGATATGCTAAATTTAAAATCATTTATCATGCAACATTGTTTATTTTGCTCCGGTTGGAGACCTGTATTTGTTAGAGCTTATACTAGAATTCGTTATGGAAGACTAGAGTATGTTATCAAGCACTGCAGATCAAGGCCTGGTCAGCACAGATTCTAAAGCAAGGTTTTTACCTTGCTTTTGCTGTTTATTGCTAAATGGGATTTATTCGGGAAAATTTTTCGATGCTTGACTTACTTTTGTAATCCAGAAGTAAAGAAAAAAATTTCTTTCACTTTCTCAACATAAAATAAATTTAACGACACAGTTAAAACTAGTAAAATCATAATCAATAGTAAATAAATTCAATTCTTTACTTTATTATCTGGCTTCAATCTTTTTTGAAATTAAATAATTATCTTTAGAAATCAAACGAATAAACTGATGACAAGATCGGAACTTCATGAGATTGTAGATTCTTATAAAAAAATATCTAAGTATATAATACTACGATTTGTAACTCTTACTTTTGATACAAAAGAAACAATTCTCAGAAATTTTATCGCAAAAGCAAGTTCATTACTTAATAGCATTTCACTTTTAATTAAGGAAGATCAGACAGGAGAGGCAACTGCAATATATCGTCTATTAATAGAAAGATATTTTTATGTGGAATAATTAGAAGATTCAAGTTATATCAAGAATTTAAAGACTGGTCATTTGTTAAAACATTTGAAATAAGAAATAAAATGCGAAGCCAGAACTCTTATAATACGAAAGAAATATCGGATGAAATTAAAGATAATGAATTTCAAATTAAGTTATATCAGGAATTAAAAAGTAAAAAACTAAATTGGATTGAGCCTAAAATTTAAGACTTTTCAAAAAGGATAGATTTGAAACCACTCTATTCTTTAGGATATGACCTTTGCTCATCTTATATACATCCGAGAGCCGATGAAGGTTTTTGGGATGCTTTACGCATAGCTAAAAATGAAAAAAAATCAGATGTAACCACAGTTAATTTACTACGCAACAGTATTTTAATTTCGAATGCTATTTTAGCTTTAACGACACACAACTCAAAAAATTTTTACGGAAACTCTTTACAAATATATTGCGATGCTATTTTTAAAATGTTAAATGTTTCTTTACAACTTTCTAATTTAATGGATCTCGAAGCAAACATATTCTCTGAATTAAACTTCAATTAGCTATGAGGGTATTTCAATATATAATCGATAAAAAAAAGTGAAATAGATAAAAATAGATGTAATGATCAATCAGGTAATTGTACACCACCATTAGCGGCCAAGTGCATAGTCCCTCTGCTGATATCAATTATTTTATCAACTTCTTTCCAACCTCTCGTTCTAATAGCGCAGAATATTTTGATCACCTTATCAGGATAAACTTTCTGAAGTTCTAATGCCGAGGCCATGGATGTTCTACCCAATGTCAGAATATCGTCAACCACAATAATGGTTGGTTCTGTAATCAATATAGGGGTTACTTGTAGACTGTCTTGATGTGCCTGCACCGTATTTCTGGTGTCTGCGTGAAATTGCCCACTTGATTTGGGAATTGCATGCTTGCGCATCAGACAATCAGCTACACTATCGCCTAATCCGTTGCTGGCAAGTGTCTCACAAATGATCTTCGCCGGAAATACAGCACCATCTACTAAAGGTGTACTTCTTGGTACCGGAACTAAAGCTGAGTTTGAAAAATATTCCGATAGATCTGCTTCTTTTATTCTCTGGCTTAATCTCGTACTGAAGCTTACATCTCCGTTTTTACATGATCCGGCAACTGTTCTTGAAGAAATTTCTATCTCGGACCTGCCTCTTGGAGAATAGGCCAAAAAAGTTAGAAACTCAAAAGACATATTCTTTTTTTGTGGTTAAAAAAGGAATGCTTTCGATCAGAAATTCAAAATTATCATTGGTCAGTACCTGTGCGCCATAACTTAGCATTTCTTCTGCCCATGAAATTTTATTGTTAAGGACATTTTCCATGATGAACAACTGTCTTCCTAATCTTAATGCCTCCCAACCCTGATGTTTTGTTCCGCTTTTCTCACTCGCCTCAATGATGATCGTTGCATCACTGATCAACGCCATTGTGCGGTTTCTGATAGGGAAACTTTTTGGAGTTACTGGATAGTTTTCCGGGAACTGCGAGATCAATAGGTGATTTTCAGCAATAAAATCCTGAAGTTCTTTATTTTCAGCAGGGAAATATTTATTGAGGGGTGTACCGATAACACCGATGGTATGACCTTGAAATTCAATGGCAGTTTTATGTGCGATCGAATCAACACCTTCTGCTAAGCCGCTGACCACGGTAATGTCATTTTGAACCAAGAGCTTCGCTATCTTTCTTGCTCTTCTTATACCCAGTTCAGAAACCTTTCTGGATCCAACAACCGCTACCCTTCTTCCATTTTCCAGTAACGAAAAATCCCCTTTGTAAAACAACTCTTTGGGACTGTTCTTTTTCTCAACGGTAGTAAGCTTATCGTAGTATTCGTTAAAAGCAGTGATCTGCATAGGTCTTCAAGATTTAAATCAATAATGTAAATATAGTGTATTTAGTGTGTAAAATACAAATCGAAAAACACTAAAACCAACCATCAAGGAGAAATTATTAAATATTACGTACAACTGATCTTTTTCATAATAAACCGGTAAAAAGGCAGCTAAGCTATATCGGTCATCCATTTCTTCACCCAGCCAAAAGACTACGGCATAAACGGTCTCCTCCCTGAAGGTACCCTCCAATTATTCCGTTTCCTTTTGGCTTTTCCCCTTGCCCGCTAAGATTATCTGCTTTCTTTTTTCCGGTTTTTCTTTTGAAAAATATTCAGCGAAGCCCAAAGGGCTTTCAGAGAGGGGTCGGAGAAGAGATTGATAACAGATCAAAATGTACAATCTTTTAAAATCAACGGTTATGAACATTATCGGAAGACTGACAAGGGATGCGGAAGTGCGCAACTTGCCAAATGAAAAACAGGTAGTTAATTTTTCAATTGCTACGAATGACAATTATCGCAACAAACAGGGCGAACGAATCGAACACACCACCTATTTTGAATGTGGTTACTGGATCTCTCCAAAAGTTGCAGACTTTTTAACAAAAGGGACTTTGGTAGAATTAAGCGGAAGAGCCTACACCTCTGCATGGATAGGAAAAGACGGAGAACCCCATGCAGGTCTGAATTTCCACACCTCACAAATCAAAGTTCACAGCAGTAGTAAACGAACTGAAAACAAGTCTAATGAATCGAATAAAAAAGTTAAGAAGGAAAATTCAAATTCCAATTCCAATTCCAACAACAGCGAAAAAGATGATGACCTACCATTTTAAAATCATCAAATACAATTATCTAACAAATAAATATTAACATCATGGCACATCAATTAAATTTCAACAACAGAACAGGAAAATATTCATTTTTCAGCGTAAAGGAAAAAGCATGGCACAACTTGGGGCAGATCGTACAGGAATACCCGACAAGTGAAGAAGCCATCAAATTTGCAGGACTTGACTACAAGGTTGAAAAATCTCCGCTATTCACAAAAGGTGCAGGCATTATGGAAAATACCAACGGAATAGAAATGATCGATTCAGAATTGGAAGTTCCCAACTACTTTGCCAATATCCGCAACGATAATAACACCGTTTTAGGCGTAGTCGGAAAAGATTACCATATCGTACAAAATCGTGAAGCCTTTTCATTTTTTGATTCTATTGTAGGCGGTGGGAATGGTATCTTGTATGAGACTGCAGGAGCTTTGGGAAATGGTGAACGCATATTTATCACGGCTAAATTACCCGATTATATCCGTGTTGGAAATGGTGACGATATTACGGAAAAATATATTTTCCTAACCACCTCCCACGATGGGAGCGGAAGCATCACCGCCGCATTTACGCCTGTACGCATTGTTTGCCAAAATACTTTAAACGCTTCACTAAAAAATATGAGCAATGTGGTGCGGATCAGACATACCGCAGGAGCAAAACAGCGTTTAGACGATGCCCACAAGGTCATGGGATTAGCGAATAAATTGAGTACTGAATTGGAAAGCACGTTTAATCATTGGGCAAAAATAAAGGTCGGTGATGACGAGATGAAAAGACTGATACAGTTGGCACTCTGCCCCAACAAAGAAACTTTAAACCATTTGCAGAAAGGAAATTTTGATGAAGTATCTACAGTTTTTAAAAACACCGTTGATGATGCATTTGCCTATGCGATGATCAGCGAAAGCCAACAGATGGAAACCACCAAGGGAACTTTGTTCGGGGCTTACAATGCGGTTACAGGTTACTTTCAGAATGTCAGAAATTACAAGGATAATGAAGCCAAACTACAGTCCATCGTTTTGGGAGGAACTGCACAATTGAAATCTCAAAAGGCTTTTGATCTGTGTAAAAATTTTGCCCGATTTGGCAAAGAAACTTTGATCATGAATTAATTACAAATTTTAAAAGTTAAGTACGGGAAATTCAAGTCTCTGCCGTACAAGAGCAACCATTATGAAATTCAATATTGTCAACGAGATAAAATTAAGTTATTCCAGAAGAGGAAATTCTGAAAAATTAGTTAGTAGTTCGCGGGATGCAGTGGATGTATTCCGTCAGCACTTTGACCGTGATGAAATAGATTACCGAGAATCATTTTTTGCCTTATATTTAAATCAGGCTCACAAAGTTTTAGGGATAAGAAAAATTTCTGAATCGGGAATTTCTTCCACGGTTGTCGATGTTCGTATCATCATGCAGGCGGCACTGCTTTGTAACGCTTCAGCTGTAATATTGGCACACAATCATCCCTCCGGAAATTTGAAACCTTCTGCCGAAGATTTGAAAATTACGCAGAGCATTAAAAGCGCATCAGAATTTTTAAACCTTAAATTACTGGATCATTTCATTCTGACTTCAACCGGTCATTTATCATTTGCCGACGAAGGTCTTTTGTAAATGAATTCATATTATTAAAAAAAATACACGACAATATTTGAATTGTCGTGTATTTTCAAATTCGGGCGAAAAGACAATTCCTTCCGGTGGTCGGAAACGTCTTTTCGCAAAAAGAAGGGATACAACTCTTATGTTATGCCTCACAAAACCTCCCTGCTTCATAAAAGTTGTGAGCCCGTGTAGATTTAATGTTTTATTAAATGATGAAGGTATTCTATTGTTCTTCCAGTACCCATTGCTTGCTTACTTTGAAATCGCTTGTATTCAATTGTTGAACAACTATAGGTTCCCAAACCATTCATCATCTCCTTAATAATAGGATATGAAATAAATCCTTCATTATTGTAACTTAAGAAAATATGCTGAAAATCGCATTTTTGTAAAAGATCAAACATCCCATTTTCAGCCTCTGATCTTAAACAGAACTTTGATGTTTTGTAGGATCTCAAACCAGCCTTTCCCCGAGGCTCAAAATCGATATCATACAAAGCGATGGTATTCAACAAATGATAATAAGAACCATATTCTCTACCATTATAAGGAGGATCCAAATACAGGATGTCACCTTTCACTTGGGTAATTAATTCGCTGCTGTCCATATTAAATATTTGACAGTCCGGATGCGGTAGTGACGTTCTTTTGAGCGGAAGTAATTGTAAGTTCTTGTTGGCAGTTATTTTTAGTACCTTTAGGTAAGCGCAGTACACGGAGGCTGTGTTAGCAACTTTATCAACCGCTTTTAACAAGGTAGCCAATAAAAGGATATAGAAATCCTGATCTATCTCAAAACTTTGAAATCGTCGTTCAATATCCATCCTTATGGCATCTATTTTTTGACCGTTTTCGGATGAAAAATATAACCGACCAGCTGTTCCGCATTCCGAATATTGATTAAATATAAATCCTTCCCTGCCATCTAATTGATTTAATTCCGCAAGCATTCCCCGGTATTTCTCTTCTGATACGTTGCTAAAGAAGGCACTGTTAATAACAAAGCTATAGTACTCCCTATCATTGTAAATGATACTTTTAACTTTGTCATGGAAATAGTTTCCCACTATTCCTGTTCCTGCAAAAAGATCACAGAAGCTGCAATCAGTCAGTTTTAGTTTTAAAGAATGTGAAATGACATTGTAGATAAACCCCGATAGTCTTTTTTTAGATCCCAAATAATTCATTTTTATTTGCAATCTCCTGTAAAATGGTGTTGAGACTTCACTCAGTCTAATCCTGATCTGATTTTGCTTTCAATGTCCTCATCAAAAAGCGGCTTGGTACAAAACCAAGCCGCTAGAAGACAATTAGAAATTTTAAGATGCATTGTCAAATTCAAAATCTACCTTTCTTTCATTTCCAAAACTATCCTTTATCCAAATACTAAACAGATGAGATTCGGAAGATTTAGATGTATAGTAAAGTCTGAATTGTTTTTGCTTCAATGGATACTCGTCATTCGGTAGATATGGTGGATCGCTGTAATATTGAAGTTGACCAGCTCCTTCATATTGAAAATACCTAACACTGTACATTGTTCCATTAAAGTTCGAAGAAGTCAATAGTGAAATGCGAATTTCTACCGTTTCATTCTCAGCTATTTTACCAGGAACTGGCATTATTTGAACTTCAAAAGGAAAGTCGTGCCGAATTTCCAGATCGCTGTCCTGACAGGAATTAAATACAAAACTAACTAAGAAAATTGCCATTGAATACTTAAATAGTTGCAAGATCTTTTTGTTGATTACATTTTTCATTTTACAAGCTTTTTTAAAAATTAAATCGTATTCCGAAACCAAACAAAGCGTGAAACTCACCGAGCTGACTTTTCTGCAAATAGCGCAGCTGCCCATTGACCAAAAAAACCAAATGGTCTGTCAGATAACTTTCTAAAGACAGTTTACCACTTGCACCATAAATAAAATTCTCGGTTGCATTAATAATAGAGCCATCATAGATCGTTTCATTTCCCCTATTGATCTGCTCATAACCTGCAAGGCCTCCTAAACTAAGATTGAAATTGACATTCCGCATCAGATCTCCCCACACATAGAGACTGTACCCCCCATTGAAAAGGAAGGTATCAATCGGAATATCGTAATGGACATACTCGTAATACTTTCTGCTGTATTCGGCCAATCCGAAGAGGTAATTACCGTTTTTGGTGTAAGAAATAACACCTGCACCTAAAGCGTAATTTTGCTTTTCAGGAGATTGTGGAAATACTGAATATGAAATTTCGAATCCTTTTTGATTAGGGATCATTTGCTGAGCCAGAGTTTCTATACTCATCATAGTAATAAAGATGATGGCTAAAAATATCTTGTTCATCTTAGTTCGTTTTTATGTTTAAACCGTTGATCAGCCTGGCTTGAATCAGGTCTTTATTGTCAAGCTGAACCTTCTGATGCCTTCCCCCATTCTTTTCCAGAATTTCAATTTCCAAGACCTGATCTTTCAGAAGGGTAAACTGATCCAATAAATAAACTCCTGATATTTCAGAATGATGAGAAGCTGTCATTGTTGGAAAATATACCCTAATCGGCTCTAAGATTTTATCCTGAACGACCATTCTTTTTAAATTCTTTTTATCGATAATTTTGAAATTTACCAGGTCAATTTCGTATGACACGTTACTACTGTTTTTAACCTCCAAGGTGAAAAAGAATTTGCTGTCATTGACGTGCAGTGCCCGGACTGAAAACTGGATGCCGTAGCTTCTGGACGATATGTGTTTGATGGTCTTGCTGCTTTTTTCATACAGGTTTTCCATAATCAATTCCGTAAGAGAGGACGAACTTCCTCTGATATCTTCAAACAGGACATCCGCAATATACTGGCGCTCATGGCTTCTCTGCATCTTTAAAAGGTCATAGCTGAGTGCGTCAGGATATGAACTGTAAAACACATCGAAGCTGTAGAACTTTCCGTCTTCGGTGATCACCGAAAAATTGGTTTCTTCTTCGAAGTCCCTGACTGCCGATTTGATCCGAAGAACATTTCCAACAGGTTCTGCCTTATTGGCGACCAGCAGGTCACTCCCCAGGTCAACATATCGGATTGGAGAAGGAAAAAGCAGGTGCGAGGTTTTATTGTACGTTACCTGCATTTTATAGGGCTGTAATCTAGCCTGTTCTAATGGAAGATATGTAAAGATAGAATCCTGCGCTAGTGCTCTTACTGTCAAAAGCAGAAATACGACTGTAGTGAGATAATTCCTTTTTATTTTATTCATTTTCTTATTTTTTAATGGGTTATTTTTTTGGCACAAGCAAAACCTGATGGCCCGCTTTTACCTTTACTTTTTGTTGTCTGACCCGCTTCTGGAAATAACCGGACAACCCCTGCAACACGCCTCTGCTTAAATCCGCCGCGATCTGCTGACCTGCCGACTGCGTCATCATAATATTGGTACCAGAAGTTTGCCCCATACTGCCCACAATGTCGGTCACAGCATTTTGCTCCGGTGAATAAGGAACATATAGACCAAGCTGACCATCATTGTCATGAACATTGATCTCTACAGGATAAATGCTACCTTGATATTCTATCGACGAAATTTTCAATTGCAGTCTCCCACCCTGAAATTTGCCGTTTGCTTTTAGTAAGGTTCCTGCAGGAATTTTGGTATGAGCCAGAAGCATACTTTCCAAGAGTCTGATCGATAATGTACTTTCATTGGTCATCGTCATTGACTCTTGTACAAGACCTTTGATCGCATTTTTTGATTGTTTTGAATCATTGGTTTCATCCTGAGTTCCGAACATTCTATTATCATTCAGACCAGCCATAAAGGCGCTGTCCGATGGCTCTCTGTATAAAGAAGAGACAATATTTAAGTGAGCTGATTTTACTGCTGTGAGCTGTACTTTATTTCCAGAAGGCTGCTTCACATCCTCTTCTCTTGATATAGGATCTTCCTGTTTATTATTTTGGGGAAGGTATTTCGCAGCCATTTGGTAGGATTTTTCCATCAGCTCCAATTGGTCATTGACCCCAAGACCTGCAGGAACAGCATTGTTCTGCAAAGCTTCATTCTTTAATCTGGATATTTCTTTCCTAAGATTATTCACTTCCTGATCATCCCTGCTGTAGAAGGAACCTAATGTCTGCTGCGCATTGCGATAGCTGTTAACTGCACTCGGATTTGATGGTGACAAACTATTCGAATTAGCAGTCAATGAAGTCTGATCAGAATTTTGGTTAAGGCTGTTTTGGTCAGTCCAGTAATCAGACAAGGTGGTCATCGCATTTCTTTTCTCTTCATTTCTTTGCTCCAGCAATTGTTGCTCATAGGCTTTCTGTTTATCAGATTGTAACTGGTCTTCCTTTGCCTGCGGTATCCCCGCATTGAAGCCTGATTCTTCTATGACCTTATTATCGTTTGGTTTAAAGATGAGGTAGAGGCATCCGGCACAGACAACAGCCATCAGAAAATAAATGATCGGCTTTTTAAATCGTTCCACTGGAAATTTCTGCAGACCTTCTGCTTCTCTTTCCTGTTCCTGCGATTCGCCCTCCGTGACCTTGATTTTATTTGAATCTTTCATTGTCCTATTTTTTAAGGGTTGAACCCGTTTTGTTATCGTGTGACTGTCTTTTCATAGCAGTGTGATCAGATATGGTCGTTATATGACTGATCGACATGCTGTTATTATCATTTGCTGTTGTGGTAAAGATGCTGATCAACACCAATATTGTGAGAATACAGTATCCTGCTAAAAACAGCTTGGTGAATAACCTCTGGCGTTTCGCCGGGAGCTCTTTCCATTTTCGGTCTGCATGCAAAATCTGGCGCTCTATTTTATCCCTTATTTTTTTCATTGTTCTAACTTTTAACGTTCAACAGTTTCAATGTCTTTGTTTTCAACGACGTTGAATTTTTCAATCGTAAATCCCTGGGGATTGCTGTCTGACCGCACAGAGTTCACTAATGAACAATTGGTGATCAAACTTCGTGTCGTCAGATTGCTGGATCGGATAATGAATTGTCTTGCGTACGTTTTTACGGAATAAGGATAGCTGTCGAAGTTGGCAACGACACTGTCAACCTCTACCCTCTGCTGGATATTCCCTGAGATGATCCGGTTGTAATAGCCTTTCTCCTGCAGGTCTTTGTAGTAATCGAATGCAGACTGGTCTGCCAGATTAAAGGCCCTTTTAACGTTGCTTTCAATGGCATTTTTATCCGGTGCCACGGTAAAGAACAGTTCGTGAAAACGCCTTACATGCTCCCTTGCTTCTACAGGCCTGTTGATCGACATATCCTGAGACAGGGCGACCATCAGTGATTTGCCGTTGTCCAACACGTAGATCTTCTGGCGCTGATCTTCTGCAAATTGATAGGACTTGAAAACGACAACTCCCACTACTGCAAAGCAGAGCACCGCAAAAACAAAGGTGAATAAGCGGATCTGCTTGAAGCTGCTCTCTATATTTCTTAAAGTTTTAAATTCCATTGGATCGTATTTTTATTTTAATAATCTGCCTGAGATATTACCTGTCGCAGAACCCGCTGCTGCCCCTGCAATATTGCCGGATTTGGTGGCGGTCTGGTTGACATTGCGCATAAAGTTACCGGCACCTCCTGCCTGAATGACCCATCCGGTAACGGTTGGAATCGTAAAATATCCGATAATCCCGATGATCATATAGATGATGTAAACCGTGTTAGATGTATCAGGAATGAAGTTCGGATCTGCCAGCATCTCAATGTCCCGCTCCAAAATGAGCGATTGTATTTTGGCCAGGATCGAACTGAAAATATCCGCAACTGGTAACCATAGATAAACACTGATGTATCTGGTGAGCCATTGGGTCAGTGTAGTCTGGAAACCATCCCACACAGAGATGGCAAAAGCAATGGGTCCCAAAATAGACAGTACGATGAGAAAAAAGGTTCTGATCGTATCAATGACCAAAGCAGCTGATTGGAAAAGAATCTCTAGAAATTCACGGAAACCGTCTCTGATATCCTTTTTGATAGCAAACATCTCCCTTTCAATATACATTCCTGACATTGTGACCAGGTCAGAGGGCGACCATCCCAGCTCTTCCAACTTTTTATCGAATTCTTCATCCGAGATCAGATAGGCCATCTCAGGATTCCTGAGCATCGCTTCCCGTTCCAGAAGGTCTTTTTTCTGTTGCAATTCGTTCAGATCCAAAACCTGATCTTCCAGCATCGAATGACTTCCCTGAACGATCGGGCTCAGCACTGCATTGATGCTTCCCAATACCAATGTCGAAAAGAACATTATACAGATACCAATAGCAAAGGGTCTGAGCATTGGAAAGAGGTCGATCGGTTCGGCACGGCTTAATGACTGCCAGACCTTGATGGCTACATAGAACAGTGCGCCTAATCCTGCAACCCCTTTTGCTACCGCAGCCATATCGGCACACAATGGCATCATCTCATCATAGACCGAACGAAGTACTTCGTGTAAGTTATTCGGTTCCATCTTACCAGTATTTTTGATTGGAGGTGCCGTAAAGATCCAAGACCCTTTGGGTATTGTTCTGCTTTTTGGCTCTCAGATAGCTGACAGAGATATTCTTGTTCGTATAGTATCTTACAAGGTTATGATACTCTTTGACCTCTTTGTAGACCCTGTCGATCACGTCCATTCTTTCCTTATCGTTCATGGAAAGGCCATTGGCCGTGATGATCTCTTTCAGCTCTTTCAGCAGTTCTGTACTTTCCGTAAGCAGGGCTGAATAACCGTTGGCAATGGCCGTCAGTTCCTGGGCATTGAAGTTGGGATCGTTGAGCATCTTCCCAAAATTGTTGACGTAGATTTCTGAGACATCTCCTACGAGAAGAACCGTCTGCTGCACTTTTCGGGCATCTTTGACAAGGTTGTTGACAGCCTTCAGTTTGTCATAATATTCCTTTCCCTGTTCATAGACCTTCTTTACTTCGTTGAAGTTCTTGATAACGTTGGAAACCGTTGATGAGGTCTGCACGATCTCATTGGCGGAGTTCAAAATGCCTGATGCCAGGTTGGCCGGATCGGTTACTACAAATTGTGCCTTTACGAATGTTGTTGTAGCAAGAATGGCTACCATTGCTGTTTTAATGATCAAATTTTTCATTGTTGTAAAATTTTAAATGATTGGATTAATTTTCTTTGTTAGATTTGATCCTCCTGAGAGAGATCCTTTTTATGGCATGTTCCACATTGCCGTCCAGTTCAGAGGCCAGGTTCATCACCTCCATTTTTTCTGTCTCCTCAGTGGTGTAAGCCAGATATTCCTCGGTGGAAACCTCCGTGGCATAGACCGCAGAATGCGTTCCGCCCAGCCCGATCCAGACTTCCTTGTAAAGTCTTTTAGGATCATTGTTCATATTGATGGATAGTACTTGTGACTTTTCTTTTTCAGTAAGACCCAGCATTGCCTGGATATCATCGAACTTGTTCATATACTTCCGCTGATCCAGTAGGATCTTGCAGTCTGAATTATTGATAATGCTTTCTTTGACAATGGGTGACTGGATGATGTCATCCACTTCCTGGGTCACCACGATGGCTTCCCCGAAAAATTTCCTGACCGTCTTGAAAAGGTATTTGATGTACTCAGCCATCCCCTCCTTGGCGATCGCTTTCCAGGCTTCTTCAATCAATATGAGTTTTCTGATTCCCTTCAGTCTTCGCATCTTATTGATGAAGACCTCCATTATGATGATGGTTACGATCGGGAAAAGGATCTTATGGTCTTTGATGGCATCGATCTCAAAAACAATGAATCGTTTGGACAAAAGATCCAGCTGCCTTTCTGAATTGAGCAGGTAATCGTATTCACCGCCTTTGTAATAAGGCTCCAACACGTTGAGAAAGTTGGCGATATCAAAGTCTTTTTCCCTGACCTTTTTTTGTTCCAGAACTTTCTGATAGTCATCTTTCACATAGTCATAGAAACCATTGAACGAGGGATGGGAATTTTTGCTCCTGATCTGTTCAATATAGCCGCTCACCGCATTGGACAAAGCAACCTCTTCTGAACGGCTTGGTGGTTCATCATCCCTTTTCCATAAAGTGAGGATCAGGGTCTTGATACTTTCTCTTTTTTCAATATCAAAAACGCCGTCATCGGTATAGAATGGATTGAAAGCAATCGGATTGTCTTCGGTATAGGTAAAATACACGCCGTCCTCTCCTTTCGTTTTTCCTTTGATCAGTTCGCATAATCCTTGGTAAGAATTTCCGGTATCGACCAAAAGAACGTGTGCTCCCTGTTCGTAATACTGTCTGACCATATGGTTGGTGAAAAAGGATTTACCACTTCCTGAAGGTCCCAAAATAAATTTGTTCCGATTGGTGATGATCCCCTGTTTCATCGGAAGATCGGAGATATCCAGATGGATTGGTTTTCCTGTCAGCCGGTCAGCCATCTTGATCCCGAATGGTGATGGTGAATCCTGATAATTGGTTTCCTCCGTGAAGAAACACAAGGCTGTTCAATAAACGTATAAAAGCTTTCTTCACTTGGAAAGTCACCTGCATTGCCCGGGATCCCTGCCCAATACAAGGTTGCTGTGTCCGTCGTATTGTGGCGTGGTTTGCATTCCATCAAGGCTAAAGCACTGCCTGTATCATTCTTCAGCTGTTTCAATTCTAAAGGATTATCAGACCATGTCATCACATTGAAATGGGCTCGGATGGATTGGAGACCATACGAATGGGCTTCATTGAGGTATTTCTCTATCCATTCTTTGTTGATCTGATTGGCTCTGCTGTACCTAGCCAGTGAATGCATGTTTCTGGCGGATTTTTCAAACTTGGATAGATTCTCATCGCTGTCGTCAATGAACAGATACTGATTGTAAATGTGATTGCAGCTCAACAGAAGTCCTACCGGCGAGGCAAAGGACAGCAGACAGTCACTTCGGTCGGTACTCAGTTTTTCATACCGGCTGTGCGAAGAAACAGTACCAGGCAGATCTTCGGTATCGGATAAGGTATGCATACTTATCCTATTGTTTCCGATACGCATTTCTTCTGATCCGAGTTTGATATCCTGCAATGAAGGATTGATATCTCTTGACAGGGTCAGGTATTGCTCCAATATTCCAGATTGTTCCTCAGTTCCTGAGATCTCATCTTCGGTTATCCGTTCCAGATGGACGTAGCCGCTATCATTTATAATTCTTTCAAACTGGTCGACAGCTTCCAAAAAGCGGCTCATCACTTCTTTGTCTTTGATCTCCTTTGGGATCAGTTTGCCTTTGCATAGGGATGAGAAGTTGCTCTGCATCCGCATTCTCTCTTTACTGGTCTTCGTGATATACAGATAGCAGTAGTGATTCAGAAAAGGTCTCTCGTTGAAATGTCTTTCAAAAGATTTTGACAGAAAACTCTGGTCTACTCTGGACAGATCCGGATTGTAGTTTTCTTTGATAAACCAGTCCTGTTTATGAACAACCGTATAATCAGGCAGTGTCTTGACAGCCTTAAACCAAGCCGAATGCATCGCTTCATATTCTGCTGATGCCATCGTAAAGAGTTCAGGAAGTCTGACCTTGAAGCAGACCGTAACATCCGCATCTTTTGAAATAATACAGTCGTTCTCTATCGCAAGCAGTGGAAATTTACTCTCTAAGGTTGCGGCTTTGGAGGTATTTCTCATAATGAAGCTTTTTGACGGTTACTTTTCAGGTAGCGGTAGATGCATTTGCGGCTGATGATGTACTTGGGATGCTTTTTTTGGGCACTTAGTTTCATCAGGCCATGCTCGCCGTATTTTCGATTCATTGAGAAGGTTTGCCAGATTAATAATGCACTACTGACTCCGCCGAATGCCAGACAGAAATAAGTATTGACTCCCGCCATGTACATAATCATGACGCAGATCAACAGACCTAGCAGGCCACCAGCGAAAATAAATAGGTATTGTGCTTTTAATCCTTTGAACTCAACCGTTCTTCCTATTCCTTTGTTGATATGATATGTATTCATAGTAACAAAATTTATAGGAAGAATGAACGTAGGATCGTTGCTGCCACGATAAGGAAGATACACGCACCGAACCAGCTGGCAGCAGTCTTACTCGTATCGGGATCACCACTGCTGAACTTGTTGTAAACTTTTACTCCTCCAATGAGTCCGACAACCGCCCCGATGGCATAAATCAGCTGTGTGGCTGGCTCAAAATAAGAAGTCACCATCTGCGTCGCCTCATTGATCCCGGCACTGCCGTTACCTTGGGCAAAGGCTCCCAGTACAGCTAAAAAGGTCAGCCCTGATAGCAGTATTTTTTTTCTTTGTTTTTCCATAACTGAAACACATTAATTGTTACTTGCTCCCACACCCTGTGGGTTGATGAGGCAAAGGTGTCGGAGTCTTGGACATATTTTAATCGAATGGCGGTTTAGGGAATCTTTTGGCGGTTAAGCAGCATAAAATATTTGGTGGTTAATTTTTTTTATCGTAATATTGCAATATTAAAAAAACAATTATGGGAGCTACTAAAACAGAACATTTTACAGACAAGCAAAACCAAATTGCAACTATTGCAAAAGCATTAGGGCATCCTGCCAGAATAGCGATAATTGAGTATTTGATGAAAGTCAATGAATGCATCTGCGGCGATATTGTGAACGAATTGCCTTTGGCTCAACCAACCGTTTCCCAACATTTGAAAGAACTGAAAAATGCAGGGATTATAAAAGGTAACATTTCCGGAAACGCTATCTGCTACTGTATAGACGAAAAGACCATCGAAATTCTAAACACTTATTTTTCCGCAATAGTACAAACGGTTACCAAATCAAAGTGCTGCTAAGCATTTTTTTACCTTAATATATTGCAATATTGCATTTAAACTATAAACATTTAATTATGAAATTATCAGACATAAAAGAAATTTTACCAAAATTGGACAATGTTGAATTTCAACTAGAAAATGGAACTTTTGTTCCGGAACATTTCCACGTTACAGAGGTGGGAATGATTACCAAAAACTTTATCGATTGTGGTGGCGTTATCCGCTCAGAAAAGGTTGTGAATTTTCAGCTTTGGAATGCAGACGATTTTGAACACCGTTTAAAGCCTAACAAATTACTCAACATTATCAAACTTTCCGAGGATAAATTAGGAATCGAGGATTTTGATATTGAAGTTGAATATCAAAGTGATACGATTGGAAAATATGATCTAGAATTCAATGGAAAAACATTTATTCTAAAAAATAAGACTACAGCTTGTTTAGCACAGGACGCTTGTGGAATTCCATCAGAAGAACTCAACAAGAATCTCGCGCAATTAAATGTTAATAGTACTAATACGTGTACACCAGAAAGCGGGTGTTGTTAAAAACAGGTTTTTATGTTTCAAAGAATACTTTTTACCGCCAACAACAAAACCACTATTTTAATTCGTCTAATGGTAGGCGCCGTGTTCCTTTCGGAAGGCATCCAAAAATTTCTCTTTCCTGCATTGCGAGGTGCCAGCCGATTTGAAAGAATAGGATTTCCTACCCCTGAATTTTTAGGGAATTTTGTAGGGGCATTTGAGATTTTGTGCGGGACGTTCGTATTGCTGGGATTGCTTACAAGGTTAGCCAGCATTCCTTTAATCATCATTATGCTTGTCGCTTTTGCTGCCACCAAAACAGAAGTGTACCTAGAAAAAGGATTTTGGGAAATGTTACACGGAAGCCGAACCGACTGGGCGATGCTTTTGGGAAGTATTTTTTTGCTGATCAAGGGTGGAGGTTGTTGGTCATTCGATAAAATGTTGATGTCGGATGGAAAATAAGGTCAGTACAAAAGAGATCTTTCTTCTCTTTCTCAAACTGGGTATTATCGGATTTGGCGGTCCTGCCGCCCACATCGCAATGATGCAGAATGAAGTGGTGGCCAAAAGAAAATGGATGGACGAACAGCATTTTCTTGATCTGCTAGGAGCTGTCAACCTTATCCCCGGCCCCAACAGTACCGAAATGGCAATACATATCGGCTATGACAAAGGCGGATGGAAAGGTCTGCTGGCAGCCGGCTTGTGCTTTATTTTTCCCGCCGTTTTGATCACAGGAATATTCGCTTTTTTATATCATCAATATGGACAGCTGCCTCAAGTTCAACCGCTTATTTACGGTATCAAGCCTGCAATCATTGCGGTAATCATCGGCGCAGTGTATCCATTGGCAAAGAAATCAATCAAATCTGTATTCCTGGCTTTGGTCGGTATGATTGTATTATTAGGTTCCTTATCGGGAATCAACGAGATTTATCTGATGTTTGGTGCGGGCTTCTTAGCCATATTTGTGTTCTTGTTTCAAAACAGGAATAATGGCAACACTATGCAGGGTTTTGTTCCTTTATTATTTTTCAAGGTCGGTCAAAGTGATTTTCTTTCAGAAACAAATGTCAAATTGTTCTGGATCTTCCTGAAGATCGGTTCAATACTGTATGGGAGCGGATATGTGTTATTTGCATTCCTCGATACAGAATTGGTTGCAAAAGGCCTGATCACCAGACAGCAATTAATGGATGCGATCGCAGTGGGCCAGTTCACGCCGGGACCTGTCTTTTCTTCTGTGACCTTTATCGGTTATCAGATCAATGGATTATCAGGTGCCATACTTATGACTATTGCCATATTCCTACCATCATTTATTTTCGTTGCATTGCTCAATCCGCTAATGAAAAGGATACGCAGATATAAAAGCTTATCGGCTTTTCTTGATGCTGTCAATGTAGCCTCTGTAGCAATCATAGCTTCCGTCTGCTTTACAATGGGTAAAGAAGCCATTACAGATTGGCGAACGATCACTATTGCATTGATCAGTGCTTGTGTTGTTTTCAAATACCAAAAGATCAACAGTGCGTTCATCGTTTTAGCAGGTGCATTATTAGGTTATATTTTAAATACCATCTAATAAAGATTATAATTAAAAAGCAATCCGTTTACCGATAACATTAAAAATAAATAAAATGAAAATTGCATTATTCAGCGACATTCACGCTAACCTCCCTGCATTGGAAGCATTCTTTGCAGATGTTGAAAAAAGAAATCCCGACAGCATTTATTGCTTGGGAGATTTAGTAGGTTACAATATCTGGCCAAACGAAGTGGTCAATGAAATCCGTAAAAGAAAAATACCCACTATTGCAGGCAACTACGATTTTGGCATTGGGAGAATGAGTAATGAATGCGGTTGCGCCTACAAAACAGATGCTGAGAAGGACAACGGAAACATTTCCATTTCTTTTACCAATTCTTTGATGAAAGATGATGAACGTTCTTATTTACGCACACTTCCAGCGCATATCAAAGTCGAATTTCAATTGAACGAAGACAAGCTAAATCTCCTTTTGGTACACGGGAGTCCGAGAAAAATAAATGAATATCTTTTCGAAGACCGTGAAGAAAAAAGTATGCTTCGTATGATGGAACAGGCCGATGCCGACATTATGTGTTTCGGACATACACACAAACCTTATCACAGGGTTTTAAATTCCGGTATTGACGGACAAGATCATTTTCGTCACGCTGTAAATATAGGTTCGGTAGGAAAACCAAAAGACAATGATATAAGAGGTGGTTATGTGATGTTGACGATCAATGAAAATAGTTCTGTTTTGAACAGAGAAAGCATAAGTGTAGAATTCATTCGCTTTGATTATGACTTTGAAAAGGCTGCAAAAGCAGTGGAAGACAGTCCGCTTCCAAACGAGTACGCAGAAAATCTAAGACGTGGCTATTAATCCTTAATATTTAAAAAATGGAACTTCCAAAAGATCTTCATTATTCAAAAGAACAGTTCTTATTGAGAACAAAACTGCAACTGTCGGTATTACAGCATTGGCACAAAATGAATTAGGCGAAATCGTGTATGTTGACCTACCGAATGTTAATCATAATTTTAAACAAGACGAAGTATTTGGTTCTTTGGAAGCTATTAAAACCGTCAGCGACCTATTTATGCCTCTTTCAGGGAAAATAATTGAAACCAACGAGCAACTTTTAAAAGAGCCAACGCTTGTAAATTCTAATCCGTTTGATAATGGCTGGATGGTGAAAATTGAAATTGAAGACCTAAGAGAGACCGAAAATTTGTTAACAGCGGAACAGTACGCTCAATTAAATAACTAGACGATGCAGCCAAAATTAAAATTCCTCGACCGCTTTCTTACCCTATGGATTTTTTTAGCAATGCTTTTGGGTGTTGGGTTGGGATATTTCTTTCCTGATATTTCTACTGTAACTAATTCTTTGTCTGTCGGAACAACTAATATTCCTTTGGCAATAGGCTTAATTTTAATGATGTATCCACCCTTGGCAAAAGTGGATTATACTCTATTACCAATGGCTTTTAAAGACAAAAAAGTAATGTCAGTGTCCTTGCTACTCAATTGGATCATCAGCCCTATTTTAATGTTTGTGTTGGCAATCATTTTTCTGCGAGATGAGCCAGACTATATGATTGGTTTAATTTTAATCGGTTTGGCAAGATGCATTGCAATGGTAATTGTCTGGAACGATTTAGCAAAGGGTAATAGAGAGTATGCAGCTCTGCTGATCGCATTAAATAGTATTTTCCAGTTAGTATTTTATAGTTTTTATGTTTGGCTTTTCATTAATGTACTACCACAAAAACTGGGCTTAGGTAATTTCAATGTTGCTGTACCGATGAAAGATGTTGCCGATAGTGTATTCATCTATTTAGGAATTCCTTTTATTGCGGGATTTTTGAGCCGTTATTTTTTGATCAAATTAAAAGGAAAAGAGTGGTTCAATAGAAAATTCATTCCGGCTATCTCACCTATTACTTTGTATGCTTTACTATTTACCATAGTATTGATGTTCAGTTTGAAGGGAGACAAAATTTTAGAGCTACCAATGGACGTTGTTAAAGTTGCAATCCCATTAGTAATTTACTTTGTTCTTACATTCTTCATCAGCTTTTTTATTAGTAAGGCATTGAAAGTACCGTACGATAAAAATGCATCGATTGCTTTTACAGCAACAGGAAACAATTTTGAATTGGCTATTGCTGTTGCTATAGCAGTTTTTGGAATCCATTCTTCACAAGCATTTGTTGGGGTAATTGGGCCACTGGTAGAAGTACCAGTGCTGATACTGCTGGTTAAAGTAAGTCTCTGGCTTAAGAAAAAATACTATGGTAATGCTAACTTAACTGAGCTTATATAAAACATAAGGGGAATTTGCCTAGACAAACTCCCCAATGTCGAAACCTTTTGCATCATCTTTACGCTTGAAAGAAATATCCTCATCTTTATTCGGAATATTCTGGCTCAGTAAATTAGCAACTCGCTTTGATGCATCACCTAATGAATTTTCTAAAAGATCAAAAAGCTCGGTTCCCTGAATTTTCTGAATTATGTTGACCGCTTGCTGTTCTAAGCCAGGCTCCAGCAAATCTTGCTGAAGCAGCTGTCCCGCAGTACTCAATTCCTGAAAGGTAACCCCTGTGGCAAACCCGCTTTCTGTTTTAGAATCATCTTGGTACAGCCAGTCTTCTTCCTCGTCTTCCCAATCATTATTTTTGACCAGTATCTCGTCAAGTACTTTCTTTGAAGCCGTATTTTCAAATACCTCCTCCTTGGTTTCTAAATCAAAATTAATTCCTTTTGGTACGATAGATTCGCCCTGGACTTGATCGACATCAGATGGCACTGGTTTTCTCTCTTCTTTCTTTATTTCTCCCATAACAGAGGACAAAGCTGGGTGAGCCTCGGCACTTTTTTCCTTATGATGCTGATTGATATACTTCTTATCCCAAAGTAGTAGGATGATAAGTAATAATAGCCCTATTATGATTAATTGTTCCATACGATGATAAATTAAAAGATTGGACGGTATTTGCTGTTGAAATCATCGGTGATCTCTTTTTCAAACGTTTCAAAATGGTATGCCAAAATATTATCGAGATAAGCATATAAAGGGATCTGATCTTCGGCAATGATCTGGATGATCCGGGAAAGTCTTTCATGATATTCAGGTCGAATGTAGATACTTTTATCACCACGTTTGGTCATTGTATGATGGGTAAGAAACTGCTCAGCGTAGGTGATTTCAGTACTTTTTTTGTTCTTTGTTCTTTGCTTCGCAGGCGGCTTGTCCTTTTCAGAATCAAGTTCATGATTCTGCGTTTCCTTCTTTGTGCTGCCAGCCATGATAGACATCAAATATTGTTCATCGATATTGTTGTCTTCATTGTTCTTTATATCAGTGTCCATCTTTTCACAATTTTACAATTCTTAAAAATTCCTCCATAAACTGGTCGAGCCGACATAACATCATCAACTTGCAGTCTGCCGGTAATAGTGTTGAACGGAAAACGGTTTTGGCGACCGTTTCCCCTTCTTTACGAAATCGCTTACTGTCTGTGATAGATGTTTCCATTAATTGAAGTCCCAGATCTTTGATCACTTTCTCATAGTTTTTATATAATGGTGTTCTCTCTCTGCCATCGACCTGGTTCCAGAACAGCTGTATGCTTTTGATCTCGGTATGTTTTTTTTTCATTAGGACATTGGTTAGGACATCCGTAAAACTCAGGGTGCTTTCAAGAACGACCCTATCTGCTGTGATAGGAGAAAAGATGTAGTGGACATTGGCAAGAGTGCTCAAGATCCCAGCCGTATTGACCGTTCCAGGCAGGTCCAGAAAAACGACATCCGGTACAACTTCGGAATTGTCAACATACGCTTCCAGCTCTTCCAAGACCGTATCGGCCTTACTCTGAAACACAGGATAGGCCTTTTTATTGATGGTTGTAAATTGCTTATGAGCCATTTTTTTTAATACCCCATTTTGCATCACTGCTTTAAGATCTCTCTCCCTCATCTGTATCAGACTATACTGCGGAAAGTCACAGTCGAACACTGCGACTTGATAACCCAAACGATAATGAAGAATACTCGCCAAAAGTGTTGTGAAGGTGCTTTTTCCCACCCCTCCCTTTTGAGTGGAAAAGGTAATGATTGTTGGTTGTTTTTTTGTTTCCATTTTTGTTGATTTTATAGTTAAACATTAGTAAATGATACTTTTAGAATGGCTGATAGCGAGAAGGATTGCGCTGCTTCCATCTGTCTTGAAATCTCGGACAACTGAGTGCATATCTGACTTCAGGAATTTGGGTAATCTTTCAATCGGTCATTTGTTCTTTCTTGAAAGAATCCTATACTTACCTCAGGTTATAATTCCTGACCGACCCCTATCCTATGTGAACTCCGGATATCCGGAAAGCTTGAATTCCTGGATTCTAGAATGTTTGTCTTTAACATCTCAAACAATTTTGCCAGCCATCAGTCCTGCCAACTTTCTTGTACAAATAAATAACATCAGGCTGCACTCATCTTCTAAGTGGTTGTCTTTGTCTTGCAGTGGTTTTGTTTGGCTTTATGAACATCAGAGAATCTGTGAAGCATTGTGGTTTACTTTGTCAAAGGGTGATTGAGTGGATTAATGATCTAAACCTTTTCACATAGGAAGAGCCTGTATGCTGGATTGAATCTATCCTATTATAGATCTATCCTTTCACCCGAAAGGGGCAAGTTGTGTTTTGAGCATCTCGAAACGTTTTCGGATGCTCAAAACAACTTGCCCTTGCAGGGGGCAGAAAAACAACCTCCGAAGTCGATGTTTTAAAAATTAATTGGACAGATGATGAGTGAACATAATAGTAAATCAAAGAAAAAGACAGGACGCCGTCCAAAGGCGGATCCTGCCAAGATTCGATATACGATATCATTTAATGAACGGGAACATTCCCGCTTTCTTGAACTTTTTAACCAGTCGGGAATGAACGTGAAGGCTCATTTTATAACAGCCTGTATTTTCGAAAAGACGATCAAAACCATTAAAGTGGATAAGGGCACGGGGGATTTCTATATGAGACTAACCTCGTTTCACAGCCAGTTTAGGGCTATAGGGGTCAATTACAATCAGATGGTTAAACTACTATACACCAATCTTTCCGAGAAAAAAGCAGCAGCTATCCTGTATAAAATGGAAAGACAGACTTTGGAAATGATCGAAATTTTTAAAAAAGTGGTACAGTTGACAGAAGAATTTGATCAAAAATATTTGAAAAATCCGAAGTAATATGATTGCAAAAATTGGAAGAAGCAGTAATCTTTTTGGTACACTATCTTACAACAATTCAAAAATGGAAAAGGATAAAGGTGAAATATTATTAACCAATAAAATGATTGAAACAGCTGATGGAAAATATTCTGTTGCTCAATTGTCGAGATCATTTGAACCTTACCTATTAGCAAACCGTAATACAGAAAAACATACTCTGCATATTTCTTTAAATCCGGATCCTAAAGACAATGTTTCCAATGAGAAATACAGACTAATGGCTCTGCAATATATGCAAGATATGGGCTATGGAGAACAGCCGTTTGTTGTATTTAAACATACGGATATAGACCGAAGTCATATTCATATTGTCTCTGTATGCGTGGATGAGGATGGTAAAAAGATCTCCGACAAATTCGAAAAAGTACGTTCGATGAAAGTAAGCCGTAAACTGGAAGAGCAATTCGGATTAATATCAGCTATTGAAAAAGAAAATAAATTAAAAAGTGAAATTTTTAAAGCTGTTGATTATAAGCGAGGCGATGTCAAAAGTCAGATAGCCTCAGTGGTAAGAAACATCACTTCTCAATATCAATTTCAGTCCCTTAGTGAATACAATGCACTGCTCTCTCTTTACAATATTGCCGCAGAAAAAGTGGAAGGAGAAATGAACGGTTATTTGCAAAGAGGTTTAATGTACTTTCCAACAGACCGTAATGGTAAAAAAACAGGAAATCCCTTTAAAGCATCGCTGTTTGGCAAAAAGGCAGGTCTTGATTCATTGGAAAAGCACTTTGAATCCTTCAAGGCAAAAATGAAAAGTCTTTCTGAGAGAGATAAACTAAAAGAAAAAATTTTATTGGCATTACAATCTTCCAACGATGAAAAATCATTCACAAAAAAATTACAGAAAGAAGGCATTGATATCATGATCCGTAAAAATGATGTAGGAAGAATCTACGGAATAACTTTTATCGATCATCGGTCGAAAACGGTATGGAATGGATCACGTTTGGGAAAGGAATGTTCAGCCAATGCATTCAACGAGCTCTGGAATAACAATCTTAAACCGGATGAAAAAGGAACTGAACAGACAAATAAAAAATCGTGTTCGTCGAATGATACAAATTTTCCTGAACCAATATTGGATCGCTTTTTTGATATGATGGATACAGAGTCTGCTAAAGATTTATTGGAAGCAGTAGGCGGCCTATTACCATCGGCACAGGAAGAAGATTATGAGGAAATTGATTTTGAAAAAAGGATGAGAAGAAAGAAAAAGCGATTGAGAAAAAAATGATATAACATAATTCTTGTCCTATCGTAATGTCATATGTTATGAGGCTTTACTGTCACTTAAAGGGAAGTTATCATCAAATGTTGATGTAATTCGTTAAGCTATTTTTCTTTTTGGAATAGCCTTAGTCATTATCCTGTTTATAGCACTTTTTATAAGTCAAAAAGACAGGCAATGCCATGCAATGCCCAACAAGCCTCCTGGTGTCCATAGTTAGATAACTAATACATCACCTGCTATCTTGTTCAGAATTAAACAATAAAAGATGCAAGGAGAAGATGATCTACGTGGCTTGGCCAAGATTATGGCTTTGATGCGAGCAGTCAGTATTTTAGTAGTATTGATGCATTTATATTGGTTTTGCTACGGCTTTTTCGAAGAACGGGGATGGACGCTGCAAATTATCAATACAATTTTACATAATTTTAACAGGACTGCAGGTCTTTTCTCCCATACCATCTATTCAAAATTATTTGCCACACTATTATTAGGTTTAAGCTGTCTGGGTACAAAAGGGGTAAAAAATGAAAAAATTACATGGAAAAAAATCAACACTGCACTTATATCGGGTGTACTGATCTTTTATTTCAATACCTATCAGCTAAATCTATCGTCGAAAGCCTCTGCTTACCTATACATATTTTCTACGGGTTTAGGCTATATCCTTCTTATGCTCGCGGGAGTCTGGATGAACGGGTTACTGAAAAATAACTTGATGAATGATGTCTTCAACAGTGAAAACGAAAGCTTTCAACAGGAAACCAAGCTGATGGAAAACGAATACTCCGTGAACCTACCCACCAAGTTTTACTACAAAGGAAAATGGAACAGCGGTTGGATTAACATCGTCAATCCTTTCAGGGCATCTATCGTATTGGGAACACCCGGCTCCGGAAAATCTTATGCGATCGTAAACAATTACATCAAGCAACAGATTGAGAAAGGCTTTAGTATGTACTTCTACGATTTCAAGTTTGACGACCTTTCGACTATTGCCTATAATCACTTACTGAAGCATCGGGATAAATACAAAGTTCAGCCGAAATTTTACGTGATAAATTTCGATGACCCACGCAAGAGCCACCGTTGTAATCCGTTGAACCCCGACTTTATGACGGACATTTCGGATGCTTATGAAGCAGCTTATACCATAATGCTGAACCTCAACAGGTCGTGGATACAGAAACAAGGGGATTTTTTCGTGGAAAGCCCGATTATTCTTTTAGCTGCTATTATTTGGTATTTGAAAATTTACGAAGATGGCAAGTATTGTACATTTCCTCACGCCATTGAATTGCTGAATAAAAAGTATTCGGACGTGTTCACGATTTTAACGTCATACCCCGATTTGGAAAACTATCTTTCTCCGTTTATGGATGCTTGGCAAGGCGGAGCGCAAGACCAATTACAGGGACAGATTGCATCGGCAAAAATTCCTTTGTCAAGAATGATTAGCCCGCAATTGTATTGGGTAATGACCGGGGATGATTTTACGCTCGACATCAACAATCCCAAAGAACCTAAAATTTTGTGTGTAGGTAACAATCCCGACCGCCAAAATATCTACTCCGCAGCATTGGGTTTATACAATTCGAGAATTGTAAAGCTCATCAACAAAAAAGGGCAATTAAAGAGTTCGGTTATCATAGATGAGCTGCCCACGATTTATTTTAGGGGACTGGACAATCTTATTGCAACTGCCCGTAGCAATAAGGTAGCGGTATGCTTGGGATTTCAGGATTTTTCGCAATTAATACGTGACTATGGCGATAAGGAAGCAAAGGTTATCCAGAATACCGTTGGGAATATTTTCAGTGGGCAGGTTGTTGGCGAAACGGCAAAAAGCCTTTCGGAACGCTTTGGAAAAGTATTGCAGAAACGCCAAAGTATGACGATTAACCGCAACGATAAATCTACCTCCATATCAACACAGTTGGACAGCCTTATTCCTGCATCGAAAATTTCAACGCTTACACAAGGTATGTTTGTCGGTTCTGTATCGGATAACTTCGATGAACGTATTGAGCAGAAAATATTTCACGCCGAAGTTGTAGTGGACAATGAAAAGGTAGCGGCAGAAAGCAAAGCCTATCAGCAAATACCGCAAATCTTATCTTTTGTAAATGAGCAGGGCGAGGATAAGATGAAGCAGGAAATAGAAAACAATTACAAGCAGATAAAATCAGACATTCTGAATATTGTTGTTAGTGAAATGGAGCGTATCAAGAATGACCCTAACTTACAGCATTTGGTGCAGAAAGAATGATTATACTAAATATTTTTGTGATTTTTCCATTAATATATTGTTAGAAGAATTAAAAGTAACAGCACCATTACGTCAACATATAAAATGCCAAATTTTAATACTCATAATTTAGCATTTGCTTAAATAAACAAATTAGTTACATTTGCATTATGGATAATACTTCTTGTACACGACAACAGGCAGACATTAAACAAATCAATCGCTGTAAAGAAAGAGTTTCGGAACTCCACAGTTCGTTTGACTATTTGTCGAACGCACTTGAATTGACTGGAAACAATGTAAGACTGAAAATTCTGTTTCTTCTTTATGAAGAAAAACGACTTTGTGTTTGTGATGTGAGTGAAATTCTTGGAATGACAATTTCAGCGATTTCTCAGCACTTGAGAAAACTTAAAGACCGAAAGCTTATTGAAACCGAAAGAGAGGCGCAAACCATTTTTTACTCATTGACAAAAGAGTATGAGAAAATGTTGGACCCATTTTTTAAAATACTTGACGATAAAAAAAATTTAGAAACAATATGGTAACGGACGGAAAACTAATTGGGACTGGACTTTTGACAGCAATAGCAGCTTCATTATGTTGCATTACACCTGTTTTGGCTCTCATAGCAGGAACAAGTGGACTTGCTTCAACTTTCTCTTGGCTCGAACCTTTTCGTCCATATTTTATCGGGTTAACTATTTTAGTGCTTGCTTTTGCTTGGTATCAAAAATTGAAACCGCAAAAGAAAATTGACTGCAACTGTGAAACAACTGAAAAATCAAACTTTATGAAAACAAAATCATTTTTAGGAATTATTACCGTTATGGCGGCTTTACTTTTATCATTTCCGCTTTATGCTCACATTTTTTTTCCAAAGACCGAAAGTAAAGCAATTATTACCCAAACTTCCAAAATTCAGAAAGTTGAGTTTACAATCAAAGGGATGACTTGTTCAGGTTGTGAACACCACGTTAAAACGGAAGTTAGTAAACTAAAAGGAATTGTGGAAGTTGTGGTTTCTTATGAGAAAGGCAATGCCATTGTTAAGTTTGACAACAAACAAACAAGTATTATAGAAATTGAAAAAGCTATCAATTCGACAGGTTATAAATCAATAAAAAGTAAAATTATATCATAATGGAAATTAAATTACAATCAGTAATAACTTGTCCAAACTGCGGATACAAAAAAGAGGAAACAATGCCGACAGATGCTTGCCAATATTTTTATGAATGTGAAAATTGCAAGACGAGATTAAAACCATTGCAAGGCGATTGTTGTGTGTATTGCAGTTACGGGACTGTTCCTTGTCCTCCAATACAACAAGACAAAAAATGCTGTTGACAAACTGGAAGCAACCTCGTCCGAGAGAATGCAGATTTCTCTGGATATTTAATAAATAATTGGATATGTTTTGGTGAAAATAAATGACAATGACTGAATTAGAAAATGTTTTACAACAAAGAAATATAAAGCCCACAGCAATGCGTTTGTTGGTAGTAGAAAAATTATTGAAACAGCAATATGCCATTAGTCATAAAGAATTGGCAGAACTGTTTGAAAATGCAGATAATGTCACTTTGTTTAGAACTTTAAAAACATTTTTAGAGCATAAACTTATTCATACCATTGATGATGGAACAGGTGTTGTAAAATATGCACTTTGCCAATCCGGTTGCAGTTGTAATCCTTCGGAGCAGCACACGCATTTCCATTGCTCACAATGCAAACGGACTTTTTGCCTTACAGATGCAGAAATACCGAGCATTAATCTTCCTCAAAATTTTAAATTAGAAGGTATCAATTTGGTTCTCAAAGGAAGGTGTGACAGATGCAATTAAAACAATCTGAAACTTTGCAATCCGATTGCACAAATTATTTTTCTATATTTGTACCCTAATGAAATGGTTTCTCACAATATGGACTTTTTACCTGATGGTACTCGCAGCGTTGCCTTGCAGCGATGCAAGCAATCAGTGTGAAGATACCGTTCCTAAAATTGAAACCGCCCAAGCTCACGAACATAACCAGGATAGCGACGACAATTGCAGTCCTTTTTGCTATTGCAGTTGTTGCAGTGTAAGCATCGGGTCATTCAATTTCAAGCCTTTTGAAATCAAGCAACCTAAAGTAGCTTTCTCTACAAAAAAATTCACAATCCGTGATTACAATTTAATTTCCCGCTACCAAGGAAATATCTGGAACCCACCCAAATTTACTGTTTAATTTTTACAGATTTTCCAAATGCTGTTGATGGCTGATGTTTAGCCTTAACTGAAGAAGCTCCTGTCATTCATTTGCTAATGATATGTGCAATCCATTTAAGTTTTCCTGTTTGTTTCAGATAAATTCATAAAGCCTTTGCTTTTGTGATAATGGGCAAATAGTACGTTTTCCATTCTATAGACATTGATAAATCTGTTGGCTGCTTACCACAAGTGGCAAGTATATTTTTTGTAAAATATTAAACAGAAATACGTGTTAGATAATATTATAAAATTCAGTATCAAGAACAAGCTTGTCGTTGGTATAATGACCTTGTTACTCATCATTTGGGGAGTGTGGAGCGCCACAAAACTACCCATTGATGCCGTACCCGATATTACCAATAATCAGGTGCAAATAATTACGGTTTGTCCCACATTGGCGGGACAAGAAGTAGAACAATTAGTAACTTTTCCTATTGAGCAAAGTATTGCAAATATTCCAGATTTAGAGGAAACACGGAGTATTTCGAGGTTTGGTTTGTCGGTAATTACGGTTGTATTTAAAGACAATGTAGATATTTATTTTGCCCGGCAATTAATCAATGAAAAATTAAAAGAAGCCGAAGAAAAAATCCCGAAAGGAATTGGTATACCGGAACTCGCTCCCATAAGTACAGGTTTGGGCGAAGTGTATCAATACATCATCCATCCTAAAAAAGGAAGCGAGAAAAAATACGATGCCAAAGAACTGCGTACAATGCAGGATTGGATTGTAGCCCGACAATTATACGGAACTCCCGGAATTGCCGAAGTCAACAGTTTTGGTGGCGAGCTGAAACAATATGAAGTAGCCGTGAACCCAAACCGCCTTAGAGCAATGGGTGTAAGTGTTACTGATATTTTTACAGCATTAGAAAAAAACAATCAAAATACAGGCGGTGCCTACATTGATAAAAAACCGAATGCTTATTTCATCCGTGGAATTGGCTTGGTTACTTCCTTAGATGATGTGAAAAATATCAGTGTAAAAAATGACGGTGGCAGTATTCCCATTTTTATTAAAGATGTAGCCGATGTAAGATTTGGAAGTGCGGTAAGATATGGCGCAATGACTTACAATGGCGAAGTAGATGCAGTGGGCGGTGTGGTAATGATGCTGAAAGGCGAAAACAGTAACGAGGTTGTCAATCGTATCAAAGAAAAACTACCCATTATTCAAAAATCTTTACCCGACGATATTATCATCGAACCTTATTTAGACCGTACCGATTTGGTAGGCAGAGCAATGAGTACCGTAGAAAAAAACCTGATAGAAGGCGCATTGATTGTCGTCTTTGTATTGGTTATTTTCTTAGGAAATTTCAGAGCAGGATTGATTGTAGCTTCTGCTATTCCTTTAGCGATGCTGTTTGCTTTAGCCTTAATGAATGTGTTTGGCGTGAGTGCCAATTTAATGAGTTTGGGTGCGATAGATTTTGGTTTAATTGTAGATGGTGCAGTAATTATTGTGGAAGCTACTTTGCATCATTTAGGGTTACGAAAATCCACACAAAAACTTACTCAACAGGAAATGGATAATGAAGTATTTACATCCGCTTCTAAAATCCGTAGCAGTGCAGCATTTGGCGAAATCATTATCTTGATTGTTTACATTCCTATTTTAACGTTGGTAGGTGTAGAAGGGAAAATGTTCCGTCCGATGGCGCAAACAGTAGGTTTTGCAATATTTGGCGCATTGATTTTATCCCTCACTTATATCCCGATGATGTGTGCTTTGTTTTTGTCTAAAAAGCCAATGCATAAAGAAAACATTTCAGATAAAATGATGAATTGGTTGCAAAAAATGTATCAACCATTATTAGAAAAAGCCATTAAAATAAAATATTGGTTAGTGGGAATTACCGTTGCCATATTTGCCTTTACATTATCTTTATTTGGCAGAATGGGTGGCGAATTTATACCACAATTGCAGGAAGGCGATTTTGCCTTTCACTGCATTTTGCCACAAGGAAGTTCATTAAGCCAAAGTATCGAAACATCAATGCAAGCTTCAAGAATTATCAAGCAATTTGATGAAGTAAAAATGGTTGTAGGTAAAACCGGAGCAGCAGAAGTACCAACCGACCCAATGCCGCCCGAAGCAACCGATATGATGATTTTGCTGAAACCTCAAAGCGAATGGAAAAGTGGCAGAACTTACGATGAATTAGCCGATGCCATCAACCAAAAATTAGAAGCAATACCTGGCGTATTTTTTGAAAAAAACCAACCAATACAAATGCGTTTCAATGAATTGATGACAGGCATCAGGCAAGATGTGGCGGTAAAAATATTTGGCGAAAATTTAGATACATTGGCGCTGAATGCCGATAAAGTAAGCAAAGTTATCCAAACCGTAGAAGGCGCTAGAGCTCCGCAGGTGGAACGTGTGAGTGGATTACCACAAATTAATGTAGAATACGACCGAACTCGTTTAGCCAATTATGGAATTAATGTAGAAGACGTAAACAACGTGGTAAGTACCGCTTTTGCAGGGAAAAGTGCAGGTGTGGTTTTCGAAAATGAAAGAAGATTTGATTTGGTTGTTCGGTTAGATAGTGTTTACAGAAGCAGTATCGAAGATGTAAATAATTTAATGATACCAACTTCTACAGGCAATCAAATTCCGTTATCGCAAGTTGCTACGATTGATTATAAATTAGGTCCGGCGCAAATAAGTCGTGAAGCAGGAAAAAGAAGAATTGTAATCGGGTTCAACGTTGCAGGCAGAGATGTGCAAAGTGTGGTAGAAGAAATTCAGCAAAAATTGAATGCTCAGGTAAAATTACCGCCTGGATATTATTTCACGTATGGAGGTCAGTTTGAAAATCTGAAAGAAGCCAGCAACAGATTAATGATAGCCGTTCCGATTTCTTTGTTATTGATTTTTGTATTGCTCTATTTTACGTTCCGTTCCTTCAAACAAGCAGGTTTAATATTTACCGCAATTCCGATGAGTGCGATTGGTGGCGTTTTGGCTTTAATGCTTCGTGGAATGCCTTTCAGCATCAGTGCGGGAATTGGTTTTATCGCCTTGTTTGGTGTAGCCGTTCTTAACGGAATTGTATTGATAGGCACTTTCAACCAATTGGAAAAAGAAGGAATGAAAGATATTTTCAAACGAGTAATCGAAGGGACAAAAATAAGACTTCGACCTGTATTGATGACCGCAACTGTTGCCAGTTTAGGATTTTTACCAATGGCATTGAGCAGCAGCGCAGGTGCAGAAGTTCAAAAACCTTTAGCAACCGTAGTAATTGGTGGTTTGTTTACGGCAACTTTCCTTACGTTGTTCGTTCTGCCATTACTCTACATCATTTTTAATTCAAAAATTAATTTAAAAAGAAAATTCAAAGTGAAACCCATTGCAACTATCATTGTATTGCTACTATCCTTGGTAGGTTTTACAGCAAATGCACAAACTCAGCATTTATCAAGTGTTGATGATGCGATAAATATTGCCCTACAAAATAATCAAAGTATTAAAGCATCTGATTTGGAAATTGAGGCGAGTAAAGTTTTGAAAAAAACAGCCGGAGAATTACCAAAACTCGATTTTAACGCACAATTGGGTCAATATAATAGTACAAAATTCGACCAGTCTTTTCAGGTCACACAAACAATTCCATTTCCTTCATTATTTGGAGCAAAAAAGCAATTGATTAATGCAGAAATAAAAGGTAAAGAAATACAGAAAAGCCTAAGTGTTTTAGAATTAAAAAATCAGGTACGAACGTATTATTATCAAATCCTGTACCTGCAACACAATCAAAAACAATTGCAACAATTGGACAGCTTATATGGTGATTTTATTGGCATTGCAAAGCTTCGATACAAAACTGGTGATACTAAAAAAGTGGATATAAGTACAGCAGAAGCTAAGAAAGGGGAAATCAATTTATTGTTAAAACAGAATGAAGTGTTATTAAATAATGCAGTTGCCAGTCTGAAAACATTAATGAATGCTAAAGAAGATTTTATCATTGTAGAAAATGGAATTTTTCAACCTTTACAAATCAGTAATTTGCTGGACAATGATGCAGTAGCCAATCATCCTGCTATTCAATCTTTGTATCAGGAAGCAGTTATTGCGGAAAAAACCAAAAAAGTAGAACGGGCACAAGGTTTACCCGATTTTACGATTGGGTATGTCAATCAGTCTTTAATTGGTTTTCAAAATGTGAATGGAGCTGAGAAGTTTTTCAATGGCGGAAACCGGTTTAATTCTGTAAACATCGGCATTGCAATTCCCATTACTTACGGTGCTACAAAGGCAAGGATAGAATCTTTGGATTATAGAAAGCAAGCAGCCGAAGCCAATGCACAACAGCAACAGAAAACGTTGGCAACACAAATACAAAATGCTTTGTTGCAATACCAGCAGGATATGAAGCAGTTCAATTATTTTCAGCAGGAAGCTTTGCCTAATGCTAAAGAAATTGTTTCAGCGGCACAATTGGGTTACAAAACAGGCGACATCGGTTATGTAGAATATCTTTTTGCTTTGCAAACCGCAACCGATATTCAGTTGAATTACCTCAAAAGCATTCAGCAGGTCAACCAATCTGTAATCAATATTTATTCATTCATCAATCAATAAGTACAAATGAAATTCAATATAAAAAAAATCACGTTGATGACAGCCATAGCTGTTTTACTATTTGCTTTTTCTGCCTGTAAAAATGATAAGAAAGCAGAAGATAAATCTGCCGAAACCAAAACTGCAGGAAAAGAAGAAGCACCACACGAGGAAGAAACGCCAACCATTGCCACACTTACCGAAGAACAAATAAAAACGGTAGGCATACAATTAGGCACCATTGAACACAAGGAATTAACAGCAACCATCAAAGCAAACGGAAATCTGAAAGTTCCCAATAACAATAAAGCCAACGCCACTTCTTTGTATGGCGGTGTGATAAGAACACTGAAAGTTCAAATTGGAGATTATGTAAGAAAAGGTCAGGTTATTGCAACCATTGCCAATCCGCAGTTCATCCAATTGCAGGAAGAATATTTGAGTACAGCAAGCAGAATTACGTTTGCAGAACAGGAATTAGCAAGGCAAAAAGAACTGAATGAAGGCAATGCAGGTGCAAAGAAAAATCTGCAAAGTGCTACTGCCGAATTAAGCAGTTTAAGAACCCGCAGAGCTTCCTTGCAACAGCAGATACAATTAATGGGCATCAATCCAGGTTCGGTATCAAACGGAAATTTAAAATCCGCATTGGTCGTAACCAGTCCGCTGAATGGTACGGTTAGCAACGTTTTTGCCAAAATTGGAAGTTATGTAGATGTTTCTTCGCCGGTTATCGAAATTGTAGATAACAGTTCATTGCATTTAGATTTACAGGTGTTTGAAAAAGATTTACCACAGGTAAAAGTTGGACAAACTATTCATTTTACTTTAACCAATAATCCTACTGCTGAGTATGATGCTACAGTTTTCAGCATTGGTTCATCCTTTGAAAACGAGAGCAAAACCATCGCCGTTCATTGTCGTGTAAATGGTAATAAAAGTGGTTTAATTGATGGAATGAACATCACTGGTATTGTCAGTCTTAGCAATGTAACAACTCCAGCTGTACCCAATGATGCGATTGTAAATGCCGATGGTAAATACTACATTTTTGTACAAACCAATAAAGAAGCAGAAGCCCATCACGAAGAAGGCGAAAAAGAAGGCGACCACAAAGAGGGCGAAGAAAAAGACCATAAAGAAGATAAAACGGCTAAGAATTTTGAAAAGGTAGAAGTGCTGAAAGGCGTATCTGATATGGGTTACACCGCTGTAACTTTTGTAAATGAAATTCCTGCCAATGCTAAAATTGTAGTTAAAGGTGCGTTTTTCGTCAATGCAAAACTAAGCAATGCAGGTGGTCACGAACATTAAAAATTGAACGCTATGGTTTGGTTAAAATTTTATTTGCCGGTGTATTTGGTGTTGTATATGATGGTAGCTTTTGTGCTGCCATCATACCGCACCTACAAGCAAACAGGTATCAATCCCGTAACTTTTGGCAAAACAGATAATGCACACGATTATATCGGTTTTGTGATGAAGGTATTGATAGCATTGCTCTTCGTTGCGGTATTCATCTATTCGTTCAGCGATAAAATATATCAATATTTAGTGCCGATTTCTTATTTAATGAAAGACGTGTTTTTAATCATTGCATTAATACTGATACACCTTTCATTACTATGGATTTCAGTAGCGCAATATCAAATGAGTAACAGTTGGCGTGTCGGTATTGATGAAAATAACAAAACCGAATTAATCACAAAAGGATTATTCTCTTACAGCCGGAACCCGATTTTTTTGGGAATGATAATCAGTGTTGCAGGAATATTTTTTATACTACCCAATACACTTACATTTTTCCTGATGCTTACTACCTATATCGTTATTCAAATTCAGATAAGACTGGAAGAAGAGTTTTTGGAAAAACAACACGGAGAACAATATTTAATTTATAAAAAAACAACTAAAAGACTACTCTAATGGAACACAAACATAAATACGATGCACAAGGCAAACAGCTTTGCTGCACACCACAGGAAGAAAAAATATATACCGATGCTAATGCTAAAAAATTATTAGAAAAGCATCACAACAATGACGGTCACAACCACGAACACAGCGATGATGACGGTCACAACCACGGAAGTACCGACAAATCTACGTTTCAAATGTTTTTACCTGCCATTATCAGTTTTGTTTTACTGATGATTGCTATTGCTTTTGATAATTGGCTACCGCAATCCTGGTTTACAGGTTGGGTAAGAATTATTTGGTATGCAATAGCCTATTTACCTGTTGGATTTCCTGTAATTAAAGAAGCATTTGAGAGCATCCGCAAAAGCGATGTATTTTCAGAGTTTTTATTGATGAGCATTGCCACTATCGGAGCTTTCGCCATTGGCGAATATCCAGAAGGTGTTGCCGTTATGCTGTTTTACGCCGTTGGCGAAGTGTTCCAAACATTAGCCGTAACAAGAGCCAAAGCCAACATTAAAACCCTGCTCGACCAAAGACCCGATGAAGTAACGATTTTAGAAAATAACCAACCTAAAACTGTAAAAGCAGCAACTGTAAGCATCGGCAATATCATTCAATTAAAACCCGGAGAGAAATTAGGATTGGATGGCGAATTGTTATCCGAAACGGCAGCATTCAACACCGCAGCATTAACTGGCGAAAGCAAACCCGACACCAAAACCAAAGGCGAAACTGTTTTAGCAGGAATGATAAATTTAAACACAGTTGCACAGGTAAAAGTAACCACGGCATATACCGATAGCAAGCTTTCAAAGATTTTGGAATTGGTTCAGAATGCTACTGCACAAAAAGCACCAACAGAGTTATTCATCAGAAAATTCGCAAAAATCTATACACCAATTGTTGTGTTATTAGCAGTGCTTATTACTGTTGTTCCTTACTTTTTTGTTGATAATTATTTGTTCAGTCAATGGTTATACAGAGCATTAGTGTTTTTGGTTATTTCTTGTCCGTGTGCTTTGGTTATCAGTATTCCTTTAGGGTATTTTGGTGGAATTGGTGCCGCTTCAAAAAATGGGATTTTATTCAAAGGAAGTAACTTTTTAGATGTGATTGCAGGTATTCAGAATGTTGTGATGGATAAAACCGGAACAATGACCGAAGGCGTTTTCAAAGTACAGGAAGTTAATTTGAAACCTGAATTAAATAAAGACGAAATTCTGAAATTGGTAAATGCCTTAGAAAGTCAAAGTACACATCCTGTTGCCACAGCCATTCATCAATATGTAGGAGAAATTGACAATTCCCTAAAATTAGAAAACACAGAAGAAATAGCAGGTCACGGTTTAAAAGCCAACGTAAACGGAAAAGAATTATTGGTAGGTAATTTCAAATTGATGGACAAGTTCAATATCAGTTATGATTTAGACCCAAGTACGATTGTTTACACTTTAATCGCCATTGCTTACGATGGAAAATTTGCAGGCTACATTACCATTGCCGACAGTATTAAAGAAGATGCACAGATTACAATTGACAAACTAAAAACATTAGGCGTAAAAACTACAATGTTGAGTGGAGATAAAAGCACCGTGGTAAAATTTGTTGCTGATAAATTGGGAATTAATAATGCCTTCGGCGACTTGTTGCCAGAAGACAAAGTAAATAAAGTAAAAGAAATAAAAACCAAAAACGAAACCGTAGCATTTGTTGGCGATGGAGTGAATGATGCGCCTGTAGTAGCTTTGAGCGACGTAGGTATGGCAATGGGCGGTTTAGGAAGTGATGCCACTATTGAAACTGCCGATGTAGTAATCCAAGATGACAAGCCGAGTAAAATTCCGATGGCAATCAATATTGGTAAACAAACCAAGAAAATAGTGTTGCAAAACATCACATTGGCGTTTGTAGTAAAAGGTGTCGTATTAGTACTGGGCGCAGGTGGATTAGCTACAATGTGGGAAGCCGTTTTCGCAGATGTGGGAGTTGCATTATTGGCAATATTAAATGCGGTAAGGATACAGCGGATGAAATTTTAAGATTAGGTCATCCTAATGATGAATAAAACAGACAATGCGTAAGAAAGGCAAAAGTTATCAAAAAGTACCTCCGTACAAAAGATACGGAGCTTCTAAACCCTCAAATGTCAATTTGTCGAAGAAGAAGAAAAGACCTTCGCTCTTTATGATACTTTTTGGGATATTTTTTAGCTCTGTGTCTTATTGCTTTGATATACATAAAATTAGACACTATTATATCTATCCCTATCACTAAAAATGGACTTATTAGTTCTGTATCGAGCAAAAACCAAAGTTCCAAAAGAGAAACCCGAAAATGCAAATTTCTTTCAAATATGACAGTATTTGGGCTTCTCTATTATTGTTTAAAAAATAGATTTAGGATAACGGATGGATAAATTTTATAACGAAACGCTGGCTAAGCTGGAAAACGAAATCAAAGAATTTGAGATTGAAGCAGACTGTTCGATAGAACGCATTGAAGCAGTTATACAACTTATTATCAAATGTTTATTCGACGTAAAAAAATATATTTTAAAAAGAGGATTTAAGAATGTTGATGAAGAAATTCGCTTTTTTAAATATCAAAAGCCAATTATCGTTTCAAAGCTCATCTATTATAATGCCATCTATAAAATCGAAACGAGAAAACCGTATGGAAATAAGCGTACAAGAAATATTTTGTCAAAGAACTGAAAAAGCTAAAAAGGTTCTTTGAAAATAACCTTGATTTTTATAAATATTACCGTAGCAATAATTCTTTCTTTGACGAACAATTTTTTGTACGTGGCAAGCACGATATAAGACTATGGTTAGACACTTTTTATTTTGAGGCAGACCATCGCTTTTCTACTTCGCACGATTATAAGGTTGCCAAGATAATTGCTAATGACCTGATACAGGTATATTTGGAAGACAGGTTAAATAACATCAACGTTAAAAAGGTTTCAGACAATTCGTTGAAATGGACAGCAAGCAAAACTGCATTCACGGAACTCATTTATGCACTGTACCCCCACGGTGCATTTAACAATGGGAATACAGAAATAAAATTGATAGCCAAAACGTTTGAAGATGCCTTCAATATTGAGTTAGGCGACTTTTACCATACGTTTATGGAACTTTAAGCCCGCAAAATAAACCGAACGAAATTCCTCGACAGGCTGTGTGAAGCACTGATAAAGAAAATGGACGAACAAGATGAAAAACAGTAAGTATATATGTACACAGGCTTTATTCCTCTTGGCAAGAAGTCAGAGTAATTAAACTTAAATTGTAAATTTGTTTATTGCTTATGTATTAAATACTAAACGTAGTCAGTAAATAAATATGAATACAATCTTTATTAAAAATATGGTTTGCGACCGTTGCATTATGGTGGTACAAAACGAATTGGAAAAACTGGGATTAGATGCTAAAAATATAAAACTGGGCGAAGTTATTCTTTCCAAAGAAATAACATCTCTGGAAAAAGAGAATTTGTCCAAAACTTTAGAGCCATTAGGATTTGAAGTAATTGACGATAAAAAAGGCAGGATAATAGAAAAGATAAAGAACATTATCATTGACCTGGTACACCATCAGGATAGTGATGTAAAAATCAATCTTTCGGATGTATTGAGCGATAAACTGCACCACGATTACAATTACCTGTCCAATCTGTTTTCGGAGGTAGAGGGTACGACCATTGAAAAATACTTTATCGCCCAAAAGGTTGAAAAAGTAAAAGAATTGTTGGTGTACGATGAGTTGACATTAAGTGAGATTGCGAACCGCCTAAATTATTCGAGCGTGGCATATTTGAGTAACCAGTTTAAAAAAGTTACCGGGCTAACACCAAGCCATTTCAAACAGATTAAAGAGGATAAAAGAAAACCGTTGGATAAAGTGTAAGTAAATCTTACAAATCAAATCCAAAATTTCACACCAGTACCCATAAATATAATAGCCAATTTTGTATTGTAAATTAAAGCAGGCAAATATGGCGACAAACAGAGAAAATATATACATTCCATTGGAGGATGTAGAAAGCGAACACTGTGCATTAATCGTTGAAAAGGGATTGGCACAGGTAAAAGGCGTAGAAACCCATAAAGTAGAGCTGAACAACCGAAGGGCAGTGATTACAGTAGATAGCAATGAAACCGTAGGCGAGGCTGTTAAGGCAATTAAAGATTTAGGTTACGGAGTTCCTACGGTTAAAAGTGCTTTTCCGGTATTGGGCATGACCTGTGCATCCTGTGCGGGCAGTGCCGAAAGCATTGTGAAATACCAACCGGGAGTAGTTAATGCTTCCGTGAACTTTGCAACGGGCAATCTTACCGTGGAATATCTGCCCAATATGACCGATGCCTCCACCCTGCAAAAAGCGGTTCAGGGAGTAGGTTACGACCTATTGATTGAAGACGAAACCAAGCAGCAGGAAAGGCTCGAAGGCATCCACGAAAAGAAATTCCGAACCTTGAAAAACAAGACCATTTGGGCAATTATCCTTTCCCTGCCCGTGGTAATCATAGGAATGTTCTTTATGGATATGCCCTATGCAGACCCGATAATGTGGCTCTTTTCCACGCCCGTTGTAATATGGTTGGGCAGGGATTTTTTTGTAAACGCTTGGAAGCAGGCAAAGCACCGTTCCGCCAATATGGATACGCTGGTGGCATTGAGTACAGGTATTGCCTACCTGTTCAGTGTTTTCAATATGCTGTTTGCCGACTTTTGGCATCAACGGGGACTGCATGCTCACGTATATTTTGAAGCGGCTGCCGTTATTATCGCATTCATCCTCTTGGGAAAACTGCTGGAAGAAAGAGCCAAAGGCAACACCTCTTCAGCCATTAAGAAGCTGATGGGCTTGCAGCCAAAAACGGTCATCGTGGTACAGGCGGACGGAACGGAAAAGCAGACCGCTATCGAAGACGTAAGCGCAGGCGATGTGATACTCGTAAAGCCCGGTGAAAAGATTGCGGTAGACGGCATGGTCATATCGGGCAATTCGTATGTGGACGAAAGCATGTTAAGCGGTGAGCCTGTACCTGTATTGAAAAAAGAAAAAGAAAAAGTATTTGCAGGAACGATTAACCAAAAAGGCAGCTTCCGGTTCAGGGCGGTAAAAGTGGGCAAAGAAACCATGCTTGCCCACATCATCAAAAGGGTGCAAGATGCACAGGGAAGCAAAGCACCCGTACAGAAACTGGTCGATAGGATTGCGGGCATCTTTGTTCCCACAGTGATAGGTATTGCCATCCTGACATTTACGCTATGGTTGATTTTGGGAGGCGAAAACGGGGTTGTTCAAGGTCTGTTGGCAGCCGTTACGGTATTGGTCATTGCCTGCCCCTGTGCTTTAGGCTTAGCGACACCCACCGCTATTATGGTAGGCGTTGGTAAAGGTGCTGAAAATGGCATTTTGATAAAGGATGCCGAAAGTTTGGAACTGGCCAAAAAAGTAAATGCCATCGTTTTGGACAAAACCGGAACCATCACCGAGGGAAGACCACAGGTAACGGGCATTAAATGGCTGAACAATGAGGACACTGCAAAAGAAATCCTTTTGAGCATCGAAAAGCAATCCGAGCATCCATTGGCAGAAGCCGTAGTGAAGCATCTTGGCGATGTAGCGACCACCTCTTTATCCATGTTCGACAGCATTACGGGCAAAGGCGCAAAAGCAGACCATGATAACGAAACCTATTATGTAGGCAACAAAAAGCTATTGGCAGAAAACAACATTGCCATTGCCGGAGAATTACAAGACCAGGCCGAAGAATGGGGCAAACAGTCTAAAACCGTTATCTGGTTTGCAAACAGCAAAAAGGCTCTTGCTGTAATCGCTATCGCCGATAAGATTAAGGAAACATCGGTGCAGGCTATCCGGGAAATGCAGGAAATGGGCATTGACCTGTATATGCTGACCGGAGATAATGAAGCTACCGCTAAAGCCATTGCGGAGCAGACAGGCATCAAGCATTACAAAGCCGAAGTTTTGCCACAGCATAAAGCCGACTTTGTGAAAGAACTGCAAAGTAAAGGAAAGGTAGTGGCAATGGTGGGCGATGGTATCAACGACAGCACCGCATTGGCAACAGCCGATGTAAGTATCGCAATGGGCAAAGGCAGCGACATCGCAATGGACGTAGCCAAGATGACCATCATTTCGTCCGACCTGACCAAGATACCGCAGGCAATACGCTTGTCCAAACAGACCGTAGCCACCATCAAGCAAAACCTGTTCTGGGCGTTTATCTACAACGTAATCGGCATTCCGGTAGCGGCAGGCATCCTTTACCCTGTTAACGGCTTCCTGCTCAACCCGATGATTGCGGGTGCGGCAATGGCATTGAGCAGCGTGAGCGTGGTCAGTAACAGCCTGCGGTTGAAGTGGAAGAAATAAAACAGTAAATCTCACAAATCAAACAAGAAATTACACAACAATAACTAACTGAATAGTACGGAAATTTGCATTATCAGATAACTCTAAAATTTGTAAACAATGGAAAGTAAACAATTTCAATTCAAGACGAACATCAATTGCGGCGGCTGTATCGCATCTGTAAAGCCGCACTTGGACAAGGCAGAGGGCATCTGCCATTGGGAAGTGGACACGGCCAACAAGGACAAGGTACTTACAGTGAAGTCCGAGGGCATTACCGAGCAGGAAGTAATATCGACCGTACAAAAGGCAGGCTTCAAAATAGAACCTTTGAATGCCTAAGCCAACTACATTTTGAAATGTCCTTTTTCCGACCGAATTTTCTGAAGGTTGGGTTGCTGAAAAAGGCATTTCATCAAATCCTGAAGAAAGAGGATGTCTTGTTGTGGTCGTAACATTGTTTGTTTGTATAGAGAAATTTTGCCTATATAGCAAAAAAAATTGTAAAAACAATATAAAAAACCAATCTTATTTGTAACTTTGTTGAGTTGAAAAATTATAGAATACATATAGGCATTTTGACACTCTTCTGTCTGGTTTTCTTTATGATACCAAGTCAGAGCTATGCCTGTTCCAAAAATTCAACAAAGACCGAACAGTCTTCCTGCTCAAAAGAGAAATCCAAAAAATCAGAACATAAAAAAGGTTGCAAGGGCAAATCCTGCAAAAAATGCAAAAGCGGCAACTGCGATGGTGGTTGTTCACATAGCTCTTGCAGATGCAGTGCTTCAACGACCTCCCTATACTTACCAATCCCAATCGAATTAAAAGCTAAAAATCCATTTGCTGAAGTTAAAAAGCAAAAATTAGGTTTCAAGGAAGCCTACTATTCTTCGGGATTTTTCTTCATTTGGCTACCTCCTAAAATAAGCTAAAACTATGGCCTGATAGCCATAGGTGTGCCTTGTCAAAAGCTATTCCGGCTTTTGCAAATCCCCTATTTGTACTATTTATTTTAAAATTCAAGGGAAATGGGTTTGCTAATACCCCTTTTCCGAAAATGTATATTATTATGAAATCATTATCAAAAATAGTGATGGTAATCGCCGTATTACTATCATCAATAAACGTGTTTGCACAAATCAAGAATGCGAAAACGGAAACCGTAAAGATTTACGGCAATTGTGGTCTGTGCAAAACCACCATCGAAAAAGCAGGTAACGTAAAAAAGGTAGCCAGCGTGGACTGGAACAAAGATACCAAGATGGCTACGCTCACGTATGACGGCGACAAAACAAATCAGGATGAAATCCTGAAACGTATCGCTTTGGCTGGTTATGACAGTGAGAAGTTCCGTGCGCCGGATGACGTATATGCTAAACTGGCTGGTTGCTGCCAGTATGATAGACCAGTAAAGACGGTTGCCAAAAACAAGGAGGCGGGAATGGACATGAATGCCGGACATGGCAATCACGACCATAGCCAAATGGCAGCACCCGCTAACAAAGATGCAGCCCAAAACCAATCACAACTGAAAGCTGTATTTGACAACTACTTTTCAGTGAAAGACGCTTTGATAAAAATCGATGCGGCGACCGCATCTGCCAAAGCCGCTGAATTGGCTGCATCCCTTAAAGCAGTCGATATGAACAAGCTATCGGCAGAGGAACATACGGCTTGGATGAAAGTGATGCAGGATTTGACGGCCAATGCGGAAAGCATTTCAAAATCAAAAGATGTTGCAAAACAAAGAAGTGCTTTTGCGGCACTTTCGGAAAGCATCTACACACTTGCCAAAGTGTCTAAACAGGACACCCCCGTTTATTACCAGCACTGCCCTATGTACAATGGAGGTAAGGGAGCCAATTGGCTAAGTAAAGAGAATGCTGTTAAAAATCCATACTACGGCTCACAGATGCTTACCTGCGGTAGTACCGTTGAAACCATTAAATAACAGGTCTGAAAGCTATGATACAGTACAATGACATGGTGCAGGCGCTTAAAGACCTAAGACAGCGTGGGTACAGTATGGACTTTAGTCTGTTGCCGGACTGCCTGTACTGTGCGTCAAGGAGCCTGAAACTAAAACCGGAAGATTTTACGGTTACGGAAACTCATAGGTTTGAAAGCCTCGACAGCAGTCCTGATAACAATGCCGTGATTTATGCCATATCGTCCAATGATGGTAAGAATAAAGGCGTACTTGTTGATGCCTATGGTACTTATGCCGAAGAAATGACCCATGAGATGGCAAAAAAATTAAGTACAACATAACTTTTAAAACCCCTTGTTATGAAAAAATACACTTGTCCTATGCACCCACAGGTGCTAAAAGACGAACCGGGCAAATGCCCGCTATGTGGCATGGCATTGGTTCCCGTTGGTGGTGCGTCAGTTTCTCATGAACACACATCAAAACATGGGCATTCCGGACATTCTCAACATGGCCATGCTGATGAAAACTTTAATAAACATGAGGGACATCATACAGGCGATTTCCTCACACGTTTTTGGATAAGCCTTGTCATTACAATCCCTATCCTGCTCCTGTCGCACATGATACAGCAATGGTTGGGTTTCTCCCTTGCTTTCAATGGAGATAAATACGTGCTGCTGGCATTGGGTACGGTGATTTATTGCTATGGAGGCTTGCCGTTCCTAAAGGGAATGATTGGCGAGGTGAAAGCCAAAGCCATAGGGATGATGACACTTGTTGCCATCGCCATATCCGTAGCCTATGTCTATTCCGTAGCCGTTGTATTTGGCTTGCAGGGTATGGACTTCTTTTGGGAACTGGCAACCCTAATTGACATCATGCTGTTAGGGCATTGGCTGGAAATGCGTTCCCAAATGGCTGCTTCACGGGCATTACAGTCATTGGTGGCTTTGCTGCCCAACGATGTTACCGTGGAACGTGGCGGAGAAGCCGTAAAGATAAAGCTCGAAGACCTGCAAAGCGGTGAAACAGCTATCATAAAACCGGGTGAAAAAATTCCAGCCGATGGATTGGTACTGGAGGGGCTTTCGTATATCAACGAAAGTATGCTTACCGGAGAAAGTGTTCCCGTAAAAAAGGAAAAGGACGGAAAGGTCATCGCAGGCTCTATCAATGGCGATGGGGCGCTGAAAGTTAAGGTAACAGCCGTTGGAAAAGACAGCTACCTGAACAGGGTTATCAATCTTGTGCAGGAGGCGCAGGCTACTAAGTCCAATACACAGAACCTTGCGGACAAAGTTGCCAAATGGCTCACCTTTATTGCCATTGCCGTGGGCATAGGCACATTTGCCTATTGGTATGCAAGCAGTGGAGATATTGCCTTTGCGCTTGAAAGAATGGTGACGGTGATGGTAACGGCCTGTCCGCACGCATTGGGCGTGGCTATCCCGTTGGTGGTCGCCATTTCCACAACGCTTTCGGCGACCAATGGTCTGCTCATCCGCAACCGTACGGCATTTGAAACCACCCGCAAACTTTCCACCGTCATTTTTGATAAGACCGGAACGCTTACCAAAGGTTCCCATGCCGTAGAAAAGGTTATACCGTTAACGGATGAATACAATGCCGATGAGGTTATCCAGTATGCTGCCGCAGTACAGCAAAATTCGGAACACCATATTGCAAAAGGTATTATGGCTACATTGAAAGAAAAGAGCCTTGCCTTATGGAAGTCTGAAAACTTCAGCTATATGCAGGGCATAGGTGTTAAAGGTGTTGTGAACGGGAAAAATGTCGTAGCTGGCGGTCCGAATTATTTCACCGAAAACCATCTTTCTCTGCCGGAAATACCAAGCGAAATCAATCAGGAAGCAGAAACGGTCAACTTTGTCCTCATTGATGACCGGGTAATCGGCATCATTACTTTGGCAGACAGCATCCGGGAGGGTTCGGCACAGGCGATTGAGGAACTCAAAAAAATGGGCATCAAGTCCTTTCTGCTCACCGGGGACAACGACAGGATTGCTGCTGCCGTAGCCGGAAAATTGGGTATGGACGGGTATTTGGCTAATGTGCTTCCGCACAACAAGCAGGAGAAAGTAAAGGAGTTTCAGGCAAAAGGCGAAATCGTAGCAATGACTGGTGATGGTGTAAATGATGCACCTGCACTGGCACAGGCAGATGTGGGCATTGCCGTGGGTTCCGGTACGGACGTGGCTGCCGAAACAGCGGATATCATATTGGTAGACAGCGACCCGAGGGATGTGGTCAAACTGATTGACTTCGGCAAACTTACCTACAAAAAGATGGTACAGAACCTGATATGGGCGGTTGGCTACAACGTGGTGGCAATACCGCTTGCGGCAGGCGTACTCTATCCGAATTTTGTTTTAAGTCCCGCTATGGGTGCTGTGCTGATGAGTGTAAGCACCATTGTAGTGGCTATTAATGCAAGTTTTTTAAAAATCAAAAAATAAATAAAAATGAGAAATATAACATTATCAATCTTCACTGCTGTTTTAATATTTACAGCAGTATCCTGTAATCAAAATTCTAATCAAAAAGAAGAAACTAATAATAGTTCAGATACTTCTATGAATGGTATGAATCACTCAAAGGGGATGTCTGATGAAGCAATGGCTTCAGCACAGGAAAAAATGGAAAACAAAGAACAAGTTTTTTCTATCGCACCAATAATCACCGATTACCTGTCATTAAAAAATGCGTTGGTTTCAGACGATGACAAAGGAGCAGCTAATGCCGGCAAAAAACTTTTCGCTACTTTGAACAATGTAGACATGAAGTCCATTCCTGCCGATAAACACCAAAAATACATGGACATAGCAGACGATGCGAAAGAACATGCGGAACATATTGAGAAAAATGTTGGCAATATAGAACACCAACGGGAACATTTAGCGTCGCTTGGCGAAGATTTGAAAGACCTGATTGATTTGTTCGGTACATCACAAACATTGTATCAAGACCACTGCCCGATGTTCAATGATGGCAAGGGAGCTGTTTGGTTCAGCGAAAGCAAAGAAATCAAAAATCCTTACTATGGCTCTAAAATGTTAACCTGCGGCATGGTAAAAGAAGAAATTAAATAATCTGAAAAACAATGTTATGGTTGCAAAAATCATTGAACTATCCCTTAAAAACAGATACATTGTATTACTGATTGCTACAGGTTTGTTTGTCTGGGGATATTTTTCAGTAAAAGAAAATCCCATAGATGCTATTCCCGATCTCAGCGAAAATCAGGTAATTGTTTTTACCGAATGGATGGGGCGTAGTCCTCAGGTTATGGAAGATCAAATCACGTATCCTTTGGTCAGCAATCTTCAGGGTATTCCCAAAATAAAAAATATACGTGCTGTTTCGATGTTTGGGATGAGTTTCGTATATGTCATCTTTGATGATAATGTAGATATCTATTGGGCAAGAACACGTGTTTTGGAAAGGCTCAACTATGCTCAAAGATTACTCCCACAGGGAATCACACCAGCGCTCGGTCCGGATGGGACTGGCGTTGGTCATGTTTTCTGGTATCATTTAGATGCACCTAAAATGGATTTGGGGGAACAACGTGCACTACAGGACTGGTATGTCAAATTTGCTTTGCAAACGGTTTCTGGTGTAGCAGAAGTGGCTTCCTTTGGAGGATTCGAAAAGCAGTATCAATTGGTGGTGGATCCTTTAAAGCTTCAGTACTATAACATTTCATTAATGGATGTGATGAGTAAAGTGCGTGCCAATAATAATGATGTTGGCGGAAGCAAGTTCGAGATGAGTGATATGGCCTACATTATCCGAGGCTTGGGCTATGTAAAGAATAAGGAAGATATTGAAAAAATATCACTAGGTAATTTCAATGGTATCCCTGTTAGGGTGAAAGATATCGGCCAGGTACAAATGGGCGGAGACCAACGACTCGGTATTTTTGATATGGATGGCAAGGGTGAAGTAGTTGGCGGCATCGTTGTAATGCGATATGGCGAAAATGCAGATAAAGTAATTAAAAATGTAAAAGAAAAGATCAAAGAGGTAGAAAAGGGTTTACCCGCAGGAGTTACTATCAAGGCTTCCTATGACAGAAGTACTTTAATAGAAGCTGCTATTAATAATATCAAAGGCAAGATTATAGAAGAAATTGTTATGGTAGCGGTTATTGTGCTTATCTTCTTGTTTCACTGGCGCAGCGCACTTAGTATCATTATTCAGATTCCTGTTACTATTTCTATCAGTTTTATACTGTTGAACGCTTTCGGTCTATCGTCCAACATTATGTCGCTTACGGGAATTGCTTTAGCCATAGGCGTTATCGTGGATAACGGAATTATCATGTCAGAAAACGCTTATCGTAATCTATCAACTTGGCAGAATACTCACAAACCTTCAAAAGCCAAAGACAATGAATAAAAAGTTTTATCAAATATTCAAAAGAAAAAATAAAGAACAGGATTATAATAAAATCCCGGAAGAAACACGGATGCAGATCATTGAGAGGTCATGCAAGCAGGTTTCAAGGGGTGTGTTCTTTTCTACCGTAATTATTATTACATCATTTTTACCGGTATTTTTACTGACAGGTCAGGAAGGAAAACTCTTCCATCCATTGGCATATACCAAAACATTTATCATGGCGGTCGATGCCTTACTGGTAATTACCCTTGCGCCCGTCTTGATTTCTTTCTTTATGAAAGGAAAATTTCAGGATGATAAGAAAAATCCTGTAAACAGAGGTATTGAGCGGGTTTACGAACCTGTGATTCGTTGGTGCATCAAATGGAGGAAAACCGTTATTGGTATTAACATCGCAGCATTGCTCATCAGCATCCCATTGGTGATGAATTTAGGGAGAGAATTTATGCCTCCGCTGGATGAAGGTTCTTTACTTTTTATGCCCGTCACTCTTCCCGATGTATCCAATTCTGAAGCGAAAAGAATTTTGCAGGTGCAGGATAAAATCATCAAATCTGTTCCTGAAGTACAGCACGTGCTTGGCAAAGCGGGTAGAGCAAATACTGCAACAGATAATTCGCCAATAAGCATGATTGAAACCATCATTCTGTTAAAACCACAAAATGAGTGGCGAAGTGGGATGACTAAGAATGATATTATCAACGAGCTCAATGCTAAGCTTCAAATTCCTGGTATTACCAATGGATGGACAATGCCCATCATCAATCGGATCAATATGCTTTCAACAGGTATCAGAACCGATGTTGGCATAAAGGTGTACGGACAAAATTTAGATAGCATCTATACGCTATCTCAAAAAATAAGTAAGGAATTGCAAGGTATAGAAGGTGTAAAGGACATGTATGTTGATCCAATAACCGGAGGTAAATATCTGGATGTCAGTATTAAAAGAGAAGAAATCGGAAGATATAATCTAAACGTAGATGACGTGAATGCCATTGTAGAAAGTGCTTTGGGCGGAATGAAACTTACTACCACTATTGAAGGAAGACAACGTTTTTCCGTTAACGCAAGATACGGTCAGGATTTTCGTAATAATCTGGAAGCGCTGAGAAGACTTCCTGTGCAGACGATGCAGTTCGGAACGATTCCTTTGAGCGCTGTAGCAGATATTCGTTTGAGTGATGGACCACCGATGATTAATTCGGAAAATGCGATGTTGAGAGGAGCCGTTCTTTTCAATGTTCGCGACAGGGATTTAGGTAGCACTGTTTCCGAAGCAATGAAAAAATTGAACAATATGGTAAGCAAAATGCCAAAAGGTTATTATGTAGAGTGGAGTGGGCAATACGAAAACCTGATTCGTGGTGAACAAACCCTGAAAATGATCCTGCCCGTAGTGTTAGTCATTATATTTCTCTCTATGTATTTTGCATTTCACTCTATGCGGGAAGCCTTTTTTTGCATCATTACCATTCCGTTTGCCTTAATTGGTGGGGCTTTTATGATTTCCATTTGGGGCGTAAACCTTTCGGTAGCGGTAGCGGTTGGTTTTATAGCTCTTTTTGGTTTGGCAGTTGAAACAGGTATTGTGATGATTATTTATCTGAACGATGCAATGCAGCAACTGGTAGAACTGAAAGGCAATACCAAAGAAACTATTACCAGAGATGATTTGCGTGAATATGTAATTTTTGGTGCAGCAAAAAGACTTCGTCCAAAATTAATGACCGTAATGGTTACACTTTTCGGCTTAGTACCTATACTTTGGAGCCATGGCGTAGGAAGTGATATGATGAAACCTATTATATTGCCAATGGTCGGCGGTGTTTTCACATCAGCCATTCATATTCTCTTAGTTACACCCATCATCTTTTTAATGACCAAAGAATATGAGCTCCGCAAATATGGCAAAATAGAGGTTTTAGAAGCAAAACATTAATAATATGATTCAAAAAATAAAAATACTCTTACCAGTGATCCTCCTCTATGCTGGAACTGTTGTGCAGGCACAGGTAATGTCGTTACAAAGAATTATTGATAGTATTTCCGTACATCATCCTGTTGTGAAAATGTACGACAACGAAATCCGATCAATGGATGAGAATGCCAAAGGTGCCCGAAGCTGGATGGCTCCGCAAGTAGGTGTGGGGAATTTTATGACACCTTATAACGTTGACTTGTGGCGGAAAAAAGATGGGATGACCGGCATGGGTTCTGTAGCTTTTTCGGTAGAGCAGATGATTCCCAACAAAAAGAAATTAGATGCCAACGAAGCGTATATGAAGGCAATGTCATCTACTCAAAAGGAAAAGAAAAATGCCCAGCTCAACGAGTTGGTGCAGGATGCAAAACAGTTGTATTATGACTGGATTATTTTAGAAAAGAAACTTTCGGTAATAAAAGAAAATCAAAGTTTATTGAATTTTATGATCAAAAACGCTGAGATCCGCTACCAGAATGGATTAAGCAAAATAAGCGCCTATTACAAGGCAAAAGCATCGCTTGGTAATATCAAAAATATGCAATTGATGTATGAAAATGATATCAAAGAAAAGCGAATCCGCCTGAATGCGCTAATGAACAGGAATGCAATGCTTCCTTTAGAGATTGACACTTCTTTTCAATTTAATGATTATGCTGATTTGGTTTTTGACAAAGATCTATTTTACAAAAACCGGAGCGACTTAAAGGCTTTGGATAAAGAAATCAACATTGCCAACCTGCAACAAGAAAATGAGAAACAAAGCCTGAAGCCGGAGTTTGGTTTTCGTTACGAAAATATGGTTGGTTTTGGCGGGCAACCCTTACAATATACGGCAATGATTATGATAAAGTTGCCGTTTGTAAGCTGGGCGTCCAAAATGAACAAAGCCAATATTGAAAGTCTAAAATGGAAAGCCAGTTCACTAGAGTCGCAAAAAGAAATGATGGTAAACGAATACAGTGGTATGGCTTACGGCATGCGGAACGAGTTTGATCTTAATAAAAAACAGATTGAATTGTATGAACAAGAGATCATCCCTGCATTAAAGAACAATTACAAATCTATGCAGCTGGGTTATGAGCAAAATACAGAAGAACTATTTATGCTTTTTGACGCTTGGGAACAGCTGAACATGACTCAGATAGAATATTTTGACCTTTATACCAAAGCGCTTACCATGCAGGTTACTTTGGATAGGTTGATTGAGAAAAAATAAATTATTATGAATTACAAAATTATCATCATTATCCTCAGCTTTTCAATATTTTTTGTTGCCTGCAAAAATGATAAAAAAGAAAATCACGAAGGACATGCCGGGCACGGAAAAACAGAAGAAGTATACACATGCACGATGCACCCGGATGTTATCCGCAATCAACCGGGCAACTGTCCTATTTGCGGTATGAAATTGGTAAAAAAAGAATCGGGTGCAAATCACGCAGATGAAGGCGTTCAGTTAGAAAGCCAGTTAAAGCCTACCAATGGTTTTGTGGTATCTTCAGTTCCTGTCATGACTATCGAACGAAGTTCCCAACCTGTAGATATAGAAGCACTGGGTACTATTGCTTATGATACAAGGCAAATAGGAAGTATTTCAGCTAGGTTTGCAGGCAGAATAGAAAAACTATACGTGAGAAGCCTTTACCAACCTGTAAGAAAAGGGCAAAGAGTTATGGATATCTATAGCCCTGAAATTCTTACTGCAGAACAAGATTTATTGTTGTTACTCCGCAGAGATCCAACTAATAAAATTATGATAGAAGCTTCTAAACGGAAACTGATGTTACTGGGTATGTCTACACAGCAATTAGGCGAAGTGATTAGCAAACACAAACCAGACTTTACTATTGCAGTTTATAGTAATTATAACGGGTTTATTAAAAATGCTGAACTTATGAAAGATTCAGAAGTAAAGGCATCTATGGGAGCTTCCTCACAGACTACAGGTGAGCTGAGCATTAAAGAGGGTATGTATGTGCAAAAAGGACAAACCGTATTCAATGTTTATGATCCGTCCAAAACCTGGGCGCTGTTAAATGTATATATAAAAGATAAAAGCCTCTTAAAAAAAGGTCAATCTGTTAATCTTATATCAGAAACTATTCCAGATAAAATAATAAAAGGAAAAATCGATTTTATTGAGCCTTTTTATCGTGCAGAAACCAGAACGATTACAGCAAGGATTTATTTTAATAATTCGGTGTATAAAATTCCAGTGGGCTCGCAGGTTAGGGCAACAATCTCGGGCGGGATGCAGCTGGCAGACTGGTTGCCGAAATCTTCAGTAATTTCTCTTGGATTAGATAAAGTAGCCTTCCTTAAATCTAATGATGGATTTGTAGCTCATAAAATTAATACAGGAATTGAAGCTGATGGGAAAATACAAGTGCTGGGCGGTCTATCTGCAACCGATTCTGTGGCGGTGGACGCAGAATATTTAATGGATAGCGAAAGTTTTATTAAAACAAATAATTAAAAAGATGAAAAAAATCTTATTACTACTTTTTGCAGGTTTACTTTTAATAATATCCTGTAAGCAAAAAGAAGAGCAACATAATCATGCAGATTCGGATCTATATTACACTTGCTCCATGCACCCACAAGTAGTTTCCGACAAACCCGGAAAATGCCCTATTTGCCATATGGATCTGGTGCCTGTTAAAAGAGAAAAAAGTGACGATCCCGGTGTTTTAACCCTGAACGATGAACAAATACGTTTAGGAAACATTCATGCTGATACCATCAAAAATGGCACGATAGGTGACAATGTAATACTGACCGGCGTATTAAACTTCAATCAAAATCAAAAGGAGGCCATTAGCGCAAGAGTGATGGGAAGGATTGAAAAGCTGTATTACAAAAATATAGGAGACTACGTTACAAAAGGATCTCCGGTATTTGAAATTTACAGTGAAGAACTTAACAACGCCCAGCAAGAATATCTTTTGGCATTGGAAAGAAAAAATGTTTTAGGCACGGGTACAGCGATAGATCTTAACGAACTTATCCAAAGTGCAAAAAATAAATTGTTGCTCTGGGGCATGACGCAAGGACAAGTTCAAAATCTTGCCAATAGTAAAAAAATATCACCTTTTACAACATTTTACAGTCCGTATTCAGGTCATGTAATTTCTGTTGATGTATTAGAAGGTGGTTATGCAATGGACGGTGAAACAGTATTAAATGTGGCAGGGCTTTCTACTCTTTGGGCAGAAGCACAGGCATACACATCACAAATGTCGTTAATTAATCCTAACAGCGTTGCAACAGTAAGAATACCGGATTTGGGAAATTTGGAAATATCAGGAAAAGTAGATTTTGTAAATCCAGAAATTGATCCTTCAACAAGAATCAACCTTATCCGCGTATCTATCCCTAATAAAAATAATCAGCTAACACCAGGAATGCCGGTTTATATTTCTTTTCAAAGCCCAAAACGGCAAACGTTGACGTTACCAATAGATGCAGTTTTGCGGAGTGGAACAGGCGCCAGTGTTTGGGTTCAGGTAGAAAAAGGAAAGTTTAAAAATAAAATGGTGGAAACAGGTATGGAATTAGACCATTCTATTGAAATCACTTCTGGGTTGAAAGAAGGCGATGTTGTGGTTACTACAGGCGCTTATCACATCCAAAGTGAATACACGCTGAAAAACGGAACAAACCCAATGACCGGCCATGATATGAGTAAAATGTAAAAGAAGGAACGTGTGTAAGTTTGATTGAAAATATAACTAATTTTTTAAATGAATTTTTATAGAAACTTTTAAAACAATTATTAACAAATAAAATCAAATATTATGGAAAATCACGACAAAACTCAGCAGATGAATCATGATTCTAACAATATGCAGCATTCAAATCACGGTGCAGCCATGTACAAACGCTTTGCGATTATGGCTGTCGTCATGTTCGCAGTGATGTATTTTATCATGTACGCCATGATTGACGAGTGGCAGAACCTGATACCCAATATCAATAACCTGTACATGACCCTGCTGATGACCTCGGCAATGCTGCTTATCGAATTAGCGATAATGAAAGTGATGTACCCCAACAGGAAGATGAATTGGGCGATAGCCATCATCTCGGTTGCCGTTGGCATCTTTTCATGGTTTGGTATCAGGGAACAAATCAATGTCGGGGACAAGCAGTTTGCAAAGGGTATGATACCCCATCACGCAGCAGCCATATTGATGTCCGAAAAGGCACACCTGACCGACCCGGAACTGATAGAGCTGCAAAAAAACATACTTAAAACCCAAGCGGAAGAAATTGAACTGATGAAGCGCAAGCTAAAAGAGTTTGAAGAAAGTAAATAATAAAATTTAAAAAACAGTTTCGACATGAGCAAAATAATAATCGGCTTTATTTCCTTATCAGCCCTGCTATTCACCGCTTGCGGACAGGTAGGGTCAAATAAGGATGAAGCGACACAGCATTCGCAGGCAACTCCGGAAAGCCACGGGCATAGTAACCAAATAGGTGAATTGGTTCCATCGGATGAAGTCTGCATGGTCAACGATGCCTATATGGGCAAAAAGCAGTTTGACGTAAAATTTGATGGTAAAACCTATTACGGATGTTGCGAAATGTGTAAGGAACGTATTCCAAAAGATGCGACCGTGCGGATGGCGATAGACCCCTATTCCCATAAGCAGGTAGACAAAGCTAATGCGGTGATTGCTGTGACAGGAAATAACGGTGAAGTTTCTTATTTTGAAAACAAGGAGAATTATGCCAAGTATGTGAAAAAACAGTAGACACAAAAAGATGAAGCCACAATAAAATAATTATGACCATAAAGAAGAAAATCATATTGGGGCTGGCTGTCGTCCTGATTGCCATACAGTTCTTTCAGCCCTTACGGAACCAGGCGGTTGAAGTGCCAGCCACCCATATTGAAAGGGTGTACACCGTACCCCAAAATGTAAAGACTATCCTTGCCCAGTCCTGCTACGACTGCCATAGCAACAATACCCGCTATCCATGGTACAGCCGTATTCAGCCCGGAGCATGGTACATGGCGGAGCATATCAAAAAGGGCAAAGAGGAACTCAACTTTAGCGAATTTGGCGACTATTCTGTCCGCAGGCAGCGAAACAAGTTCAGGGCTATGGCCGGGCAGGTTAAGGACGGGGAAATGCCGTTGTCATCATACACACTAATTCATCGCAATGCAGTATTGTCACCGGAGGATAAGCAGGTTTTGATAGCGTGGTTTAGCACAATGGAAGACAGCATTAAATAAAATTTTTCAAATCATGAACAGATATAATAAAATACCTATAAGAATTTTGCAAACAGTGCTGATACTGCTTTGCACGCAAACGCTGTTTGCACAGAGAGTGGTGCATTACGAGCTGTATGTAAAAGATACGCTTGTCAACTATGCAGGTAAGCAAAAAAGGGCAATTGCCGTAAACGGGCAAATCCCCATGCCCACCCTTACCTTTACCGAGGGCGACACTGCCGAAATAGTGGTGCACAACCAATTGAAAGAAAGCACATCACTTCACTGGCATGGTGTGTTCCTGCCCAATAAAGAAGACGGTGTGCCCTGGCTTACACAAAAACCCATCGCACCGGGCACAACCTACACCTACCGTTTTCCGATTATCCAGCATGGTACGCACTGGTACCATTCCCACTCAGGATTGCAGGAGCAGATAGGCATGTACGGTAGTTTTATCATGAAGAAAAGAAGCGATGATAAGACATTCAGAAAAGGAATTGATGATTTGCCGACCGTTCCAATTATATTAAGTGAGTGGACAAATCTTAACCCCGATAATATCAACCGTATGCTACACAATGCAAATGATTGGGCGGCCATTAAGAAAGGCGCAACACAATCATATGTTGAAGCTATTAAGGAGGGAAAATTAGGGGTAAAGGTAAAAAACGAGTGGAAGCGGATGCTGGCGATGGATGTCAGTGACGTTTACTATGATAAAATCCTAATAAATGGTAGCCATAGCACCGATTTGAAAACAATTGATGGTAAAAAGCTAAAAGCAGGCGACAAAGTCAGATTGCGTGTTTCCAATGGAGGGGCGTCTTCATATTTCTGGCTACGGTATGCTGGAGGAAAAATTACAGTAGTAGCTAATGATGGGAATGATGTTGAGCCTGTAGAGGTGGACAGGTTAATCATTGCCGTTTCTGAAACTTACGATATTGTAGTGACTATCCCTCAAGATGGTTTGGCTTACGAGTTCTTAGCAACAACCGAAGACAGGACACAATCTGCGAGTTACTTTATAGGTGATGGGGTCAAACAGCTTATTTCTCCACTCCCACGATTGAAGTATTTCGAGGGGATGAAGATGATGAACGATATGATGAAAATGAATGGCGATTTGAACGATATGGGCATGAAGATGAGCCTTAACCAAATGGACATGAATGTAGTGATGTATCCCGAAATTACCGGAGATGCAACAAAAAAAGCAGACCACAGTAAGCATGAGGGTATGGATATGGATAACGACGCTAACCGTTACAACGCTAATGCCTTGGGAGACATCAAAACATTAAATTATGCTATGTTGCAATCACCTTATAACACCTCTCTTCCAAATGATGCGCCCGTAAAAGAGTTGAAATTCACACTTACTGGCAACATGAACCGCTATGTATGGAGCATGGATAATAAAATACTTTCGGAAACTGACAAAATACCTGTAAAAAAAGGAGAAATTCTACGGATTACCATTTATAATAATTCAATGATGCGGCATCCAATGCATCTTCACGGATTTGATTTCAGGGTGATAAACGGAAAAGGCGAAAAATCGCCGCTTAAAAATGTGTTGGATATCATGCCTATGGAAACAGATACCATTGAGTTTTTAGCAAATGAGGAAGGTGATTGGTTCTTTCATTGCCATATATTATATCACATGATGGCGGGAATGAACAGGGTCTTTGAAGTTGGAGACTACAATAACCCCTATCTACCCGATAAGGCAAAAGCCTATAAAGAATTGCAAAGAGAAAGTAATATGCCTCATTTTATGGCACAAAACGATTTTGCAACCAATGGTAATGATGGAGAAGCTATGCTAATGAATGCACGCTACCAATTAGGAACAGAATGGCGTTTAGGTTACAATGATATGCACGGCTACGAGGTAGAAACACATTTAGGTAGGTATTTGGGCAGAATGCAATGGTTTATGCCATTCATAGGTTTTGACTGGCGTTACCGCAGACTCGGTATTGATGAGCACGAAAAGAATTTGTTTGGGCAAAGAAATGAGAAAGACACCCGCAGACAGTTTAGCTTAGGATTTATCTATACGCTGCCGATGCTGGTCAATTTTCAGGCAGAAGTATATCATGATGGAATTGTGAGATTGCAGTTAATGCGTGAAGATATACCAATTTCAAAAAGACTAAGAGGTGGTTTTATGGTGAATACCGACTTAGAGTATATGGGAGAACTTAGGTATATCATTAATAAGAATATAGGGATACGTACCCACTATGATAGCGATATGGGCTTTGGTGTGGGGCTGGCATTGACTTATTAAAATTAAATAACTAAGGGTTGTAAACTGCATAACCGTAAAAAAATATCGGTAAAAAAAAGGAGGTGATGCAGGTGTAATTCGCAAAGACTAACCTGCATCATACTACAACCCTTTAAAGTATGCAACAAAAATCTATCTATCGTTCCATCATCAATACGGTAGAGGTTGAATTTTTTTAAGCAGTAATTGCATCATAAGCTAATACGAACAGTGTTAGCTTTTCTGTATTAACCAATAATATATTACATCAAAATGAAGCGAATGGATAAATTTTACAATGAAACATATCTTAAATTGGAAACTGCAATCCAGGAACTGGAGATTGAAACCGACTGCCCCATAAAAAGAATTGAAGCCGTTATACACCATATCATACAAAGCCTTGCCGACTTAAAGGACTTTGTACTGAAAAATGACTTTAAGAATATGGAAGAAGAAATCCATTTTTTCAAGTATCAGAAACCTGTTATTGTTTCAAAGCTCATCTACTACAATGCCATCTATAAAATCGAAACAAGAAGACCCTACGGGAACAAGCGTACCAAGAAATATTTTACCAAAGAACTGAAAAAGCTAAAAAGGTTCTTTGAAAACAACCTTGATTTTTACAAGTATTACCGCAGCAATAATTCTTTCTTTGACGAAAAATTCTTTGTGCGTGGCATGCACGATATAAGGCTGTGGTTAGACACATTTTATTTTGAAGCAGACCATCGTTTTTCTACTTCACACGATTATAAGGTTGCCAAGATTATTGCCAATGACCTGATACAAGTTTATTTGGAAGACAGGCTCAATAACATCAATGTGAAAAGGGGTTCGGACAATTCATTGAAATGGACGGCAAGTAAAACGGCACTGACTGAACTCATATATGCACTGTACTCCCACGGTGTATTTAACAATGGGAATACAGATATAAAATTGATTGCTAAAGCATTTGAAGATGCCTTTAATATTGAATTGGGCGATTTTTACCATACGTTTATGGAACTGAAAGCCCGTAAGATAAACCGAACCAAATTCCTTGACAGCCTGTGTTAAGCCCTAATAAAAAAAATGGACGAAAAGGACGAAAAGTAACGACTATTATAATACGCCACGAGGTGAATGAACGCCTTTTGTTCGTATAATGCTTTCCTGCACCTTTGGGGCTTCATTCTGCTTTTCTGCCTGCTCCGAAGCATCTTGTTTGGTTTCCGGCGTAATAGATAGCTGTATCTTTCTTTCTACGGCAGCCAGTTCCGTTTTAAGCTCACTCAATCGACTTTCCTTAGCCCAAGTACCGTTAACCACTTCCTGAAGTATCGGCAGGTCTTTTTGTATTTCAGCGATTTTCTCCTGCTCCTGCTTCACAAAGCCCGGCAGTTTTTCCAAAGCCCTTAAAAAATTCATTGCGGCGGTTTCGGGGTCTTTTGCCATCAGACCGTTATTGTAGGTGTACTTGATATTGCCCTCGCCAGTTATAAAAAATCTATTGACCCTTTCGAGTGTTGAATTATCCTTTGGAAGTTCTGTTTTAACCAATAATTGAAACCCGTAGAGGTTGCCTATTTCACGATAGTCGCCTGCCGTGCGGGCTTTGTTCGCAATCTCGTTCAGTTTCGCACCGATTTGTTTCGGATTTGCATTGGGTGGCAAGCCATCCAACAGCACAGGGTTTTCGATTGTACCATCCGAACGCTTTTGCAGGCGTTGCTGTAAGTTTTCCCAGTCGGTATTCATACGGCTCAAACGGGATTGAGTGCTTTGCAACATTTCCGTATAATCCTGTACCTTAAATTTGGCACTGGATTTAGAACGGTTGAACGCCTGCTTTTCACTTTCCAGTCCGGCAATCTGTTTTTCCAGTTTGGCTTTATCCAACAGGTCTGTATTTCCTGACAGGATTGCTACGTATTCCGAAAAGTTCATTCCCGATTTTTCGTCCATACTTCCCTCATCAATCGTTCTTTTGGTCAGGTTGTTGGTCTTTAACTGGTCGATGAAAAGCTGCTTATTGTACAGCAGGTTGAACTTGTAGCTATCCAAAGATTTTTCAACGGCATAGATGATTACATCTACTTTGTTGTTGGCAAAGAACTTCGCAATCTCATTGCCTTTGCGGATTGCTCGACCGTCACGTTGGGCAAGGTCGCTTGGTCGCCACGGCGTATCTAAATGATGAACCGCTACGGCTCTTTTTTGTGCGTTTACTCCTGTTCCGAGCATACTTGTAGAGCCGAACAGCACACGAATTTTGCCCTCGTTCATCTCTTTGATAAATTCCTTGCGTTGCTTATCATTTTTCGCCTGCTGTATAAATCTTACTTCGTGCGCAGGGATGCCGTGGTCTTCCACGAGCTTGCGTTTGATTTCCGAGTACACGTTCCATTCGCCCGGCTTATAGGTTCCCAAATCAGAGAAAACGAACTGCGTTCCTTTCTGTGCGTGGTATTGGTTATAATACTTGGCAATAGTTGCCGCACAATGCGAAGCCTTGCTATCGGGATGGTCTTCATATTTTCCATTTATCATCCGCATATCGAGTGACATTTTGCGGGCGTAATCCGTAGCGATGAGCATCTTCGCCTTTTCTTCGCTTTGCGACAACGGTGGTCTTCCGAGCAACTCGGCATTTCCCGTTTTTGCAAAATCCATCAATTTTTGAATGAACGCAGATTGGTCTGGAGTAGGCGGAATATTATACAAAATCTCATTCTTATTGGGGCGGTCAATACCTATATCTTTTGCCGTTCGGTAATCCGTGATTTCGGAGTAGAATTGCGCAAGCTCCGGTACTTTGATAAAGTATCGGAAACGCTCTTTGGCTACAATACTGTTGGCTACCGAAAATTCATAATCGGTCGTTTTCCTTGCATAAATAGCAGCCCACGCATCAAAAGAATGAATGCCCTGTTTTTCCAATGCTCTTGGCCGCAGGTATTTGAACAGCAGGTACAGTTCGGTTAATGAGTTGCTGATAGTTGTACCCGAAAGAAAGGTTGCTCCCATATCCGCATTTGTCCGTTCCTGAATGGTTCGGATTGCAAAGAGCAGGTTCAAAGCCTTTTGGCTACCGACCACATTGCCCAATCCGGCAACCCTTGTATGCCGTGTATTGAACATTAGGTTTTTGAATTGATGACTTTCATCTACGAACAAATGGTCAATGCCCATCATCTTAAAATCAACTACATCATCCTTGCGGTTTTCAATATCGTGTTGCAGGGTTTTGAGCTTCACTTCGAGGTTTTCTTTCCGCTTGATTACTCCGGCAAGCATACCTCTGGTAACTTCCTTGCCTTGCGATTGCAGTGCATCGAGGTTACGCTCTACGCTGTCCAATTCTATTTCGAGAATTTCCTTTTGTATTTCGGGCGACTGCGGTATCATACCGAATTGGTCGTGTGTGAGGATTACACAATCCCACTCGTTGTTTTTAATATCTCCGAAAATCCGCAGGCGTTTTTGGGGCGTAAAATCTTCTTTGCCCGGAAACAGTATTTTAGCGTGTGGATAGGCAGTGCGGTAGGCTTCGGCAATTTCGTGAACATTGCTTTTCAGCCCGATAATCATCGGTTTATGTGCCAATCCCAAACGTTTAATTTCCTGTGCTGCGGTACACATCACAAGGGTTTTTCCTGCACCTACTTCGTGGTCGCAGATAGCACCGTTGTTCAGCTTTATCATCCAAACGGTGTCCTTTTGGCTCGAATACAGGTCTTCAATCCCCAATGCCTTACGGTCTAAGCCCGGAAAGTCCTGATGGCTTCCGTCATAGTTCGGTCGAACGAAGCAGTTAAACGTATCGTTGTATTGGTTGGTCAGCCTGTTTTTAAACTCATCGTTTTGGGCGTGTAGCCAATCGGTAAAAGCGGTACGGATTTCGTCAATCTTGGTGTTCGCCATTTGTATGGCTTCCATATCCCGCACCTTGACCTCTTGGTCGCCAACCGTAATTTTCTTGGTAATATCAGGTGTGGTATTGACAAGAGCGTGTTTGAGTAGGGCAATCCCGTCAAACGTTCTGCTTTCAGCTTTGACAGCGTATTTTTCCCATATAAGCAAATTCTTCCGGTCACACTTTACTGAAAAGTCATCAGAGCTTTCAGAGTAATGAACGAGTACATCCGTATCAAAAAGATGTGAAGCAAAACGGGCATAAATGCCAGTGGGTATCCAGCGTTCGCCGAGGTTAAAATCGAGTTCCTCAAACTCAATTCGTCTTGGTCGGGCTTCTTCCAGAACGGTAAGGCTTGTTTTGGCTTCGGCATCATCGGGATTGCGTTCGAGATACGCTTTGACCTCTAGGGCTTTCTCTACTACGTTCCCTGCAATCCAGCGTTCGGATATTTCATATTCCTTTTGCAGAGGATTGTAGTAAATACGACCGTGCAATGCTTCTTTCAAAGCATCGTCCGTCATACCGCTGATTTCGGACATATATTCCAAATCCACGCTTCCATATTTGTTCAGCGAAGCCGCTAACGCTTCTTCGGGATTGTCCGTTGCTATTGTTAAGGTGGAGAAACTTACAGGACGGCTGAATATATCCGCTTTGTGTACCACGCCACCAACGACACGTTCCAAATAAGGGATTTCCTTACCGGCGCTGTCCGTTTTAATGAGCTTGATGTTATCGGCGCTATTGAGATTTCCGTACCTTTTGACAAAGGCATCGTATAAGCGGTTAAGGTTTTCCCTTTCTCCCTTGTATTCGGTCTGGTGCTGTGCCTCTTTGGTGTAAAGCTGGTGGTAAATATCCCTCACTTCGATGTAGGCTTCGGCTCTTGCTTTCTGTAAGGAGGATAATTGCAAGGGATGGAAAACAGCTTTACCGTCTGCCGTATCTACATCTTGCAGATGCCCGACCCAACCCTTATCCTGTACAAGGCAATCGTTACGGTGGAACGATTGCAGTTCGCCTGTATATGGAGCAACTTAGGGAATGGTATTAATATTGGTATTTGCAATGGCTGTCTTATGAGATTGGCCATTGCCGTTTATTTGTGAAAACAGGTCGCCGATAACTTCCTGTTCTATGCGATTGGATGACATATTTCCATTGGTCGCCCTATTGGTAACAGGAGGCATATAAGGCTGCTGCATTGCACTACTGAACAGGTCGGGCTGGCGACCTATTGCGGCTCTTCCTTTGGTTGTGGCTTGCCTTTTCGTTGTTGTAGCTCTTTTCGGCGTAGCAAGAACCGATACGGGTTCGTCCACTTGCTCAAACAGGTCGAAAATGCTCAACTGTTTCTGTTCCTGCGGACTTTCACCACTCGTTACAGGAACCGATAAAGATTGTATTTCCCGTTGGATGATGAGAGGTTCGATAACCGGAGGCGTAACCTTTGGTTCAGCCGGAATTTGTATCAAAGGCTCATTATGCCGTTCGCCTCGGTATAAGCTCAAATTCAGTTGCTTTCCAAAATCTTCGGAAAGCATTTGTTTGAGGTCATTGGCAATACCATCAACACCGTTTTTATGGGTATAGATTAAGGCAGGTTGCCCGTATGGGTCGGTGTCTAATTTGCTATCGGTATGCACAATCCTTGTGCTGTCCTGAAAGAGTGCATTGCCCGGCGTATTGTGTTCCGTTTGCCTGCTTTGGCAAAACAGATCTTCCCTGTCGGTCAGATTTTGTTTTGCCGTATTCTTTTGCAGGATAATCAAATCACTGCCCACTTCTGTACCTGCGTACTCTGTAAACAGGTTATTGGGCAGGCGGACAACCGAAACCAAATCATTACCTTGCATCAACGCCCTGCGTATGGGTTCATTCTTCGGGCTGTTGAGGATGCCCTGTGAAGCGATGTACGCTAGCAAGCCGCCCTCACGTAGCATATCAGTACCTTTCAGGAAAAAGTAATTGTGTATGCTTCGGGCAGCCTGGACTTTTGCATTGTCCTTACTTCGGGAATAGGAAAGGTCAAAAACGGAAGTATCGCCGAATGGAATATTACTGGCAATTACGTCGTAGCTGTTTTGTTCTTTTTCCGGGATTTCCTCGAAACCGCTTACACGGATATTGCTTTCGGTATAAAGTTGCTTTAAAATCTTGCCTGTGAGCAAGTCCTTTTCATAAGCGGTAACGTTTGCTTTTTGATGTTCTGAAAAGGATTGTATGAATGAACCGATACCTGCGGACGGTTCGAGGAATTTCTCAATATGCAAACCGCTTTCACGCAAAGCTGCGGAAATGGCATCTATAACCTGTGGCGGTGTATAGAATGCCGTAAGGACAGAGCTTCGCATACTTTCCACATAATTTTTATACTGCTTATCGTCTGCGGAATTTTCTTTGAGTAGCTGGTGGAGTTCCTGCGTAAGTGGGAAAAGGTCGTGTTCCGTCTTTCTCCAATTGTTGATGTCTATTGCGTTCTCAACGGGGTTCAGAACGAATTTAAGACCGCCAAATCCGCTGTATCGCATCATTAGCAGTCTTTCGCCTACGGTGGCTTGTCGTTTCTCCTTTTCCAGTTTAAAAGCAATTCGCAGGGCATCAATGTTGAGTTGGAGATGTTGGCGTTTACTGAAGCCCATTTTCCTGTATCCATATTGCCATGGTTCCTGTAAGCTCGGTGTAGAGCAGGTCAAACTCAGTTTCATAAGCGAAATCATCGGTTAGCTCATATCTTGCGAAAACAGGCTCACAGACAGGGAACATTTTAAGGGCGAACAGTCGCAGTTCCTCATCTGCCATTATGGTATCAAACTCGTTGCATACCACCTGAAAAACTGTATCAAAACGGGAAAAGTACAAGCCCTCAAATAGAATGTGATCGGCTATTTCATTGCATTGTTCAATACGGTTGCCCGAACTGAAAGCACCCTCATAGGCATTGGCAGCCCACGAGGAACGTTGCTCGATAAATTTTTTGTCGTTCGCCTTTTCGGGGAAGCTGTTGTTTAGTAATTCTTGCAGTCGTAATCTGAAATACGAAAGGTCTTTTTGATGTGTACTCATACTATAATTTTTATTTAGAATTTTGCTCGAAACCTAAAATTATAGCAGCAGGTAAGCCCCTCAAAAGAAGTGGCAGGCTTTGGCTTTGTGTGGCGGGATTTGGCGTATTGATGGCTTTTAGAAAATTACAGTGGTATAACCTAAGCATCAATTAACTTTTTAGAAATCGGCTACATGAATCTTAGATTTGGACACATCCAATTCCCCAAATTGTAAATTCTGCTTAAACTGACCATTGTATTCTGGTTTAAAGTGACTATAGTAAACCAGAATCAGATGGATACTTTCGCTAGAATCAGGTGGTCAATTTTTCCAGATTCTCCAAATATTCATAGGAACATACTTTTTGAGAGTTCATACCTATTTTTTAGCAGTATTAAGTTTCCTGCCTTTTTCTATGTAGCTTTTGCCTTTCGCCATAAGCTCCTGTACAAATTCATCGCTGCTCTGTACAGCATTGGCGTTGAGCATACAATTTTGAGTAAGCTATTTCGCCTTTGGTACGCATAAGCCATAGTGTTTTCTCACTGATGCGTAGGTATTAGCATACCTCGTGGTTGTTGAGCCACAACTCATCATAGCTTTTATCTTCCTGTCTTTTCAGGTAATCGGCAATGGCATTGATACGGCTGTTCAACTGTTGCCACGCTTCTTCTTCAATGGTTATAATTTTCATTGCACAGCTTTTAAATGTTCACTATGCAAAATTGTTAAAGATGGCAGTGTTTGTCTGCCAAGGCTTGCCAATTGGTTTAGCGGTTTTCTAACAATTTGCGACGTACTTTAACTGACATCCACTGTCTTGATTGAATCCACCTTCTGTGCATTTAATAATTGAGTTGAACAAAGAACAAAAATTATTGATGCATTATTAAAAAATTTTGTGCTATTACTTTCCATAGATTTTTTTTATATCTGCAAATCTAGAATGTTATGATTTTGGACAAATTAAAAAAAAGGTGAAACGGACAAAATTTAACTTGAAGGGTAGAAAGTATATAGGAAACGTTTAATTAGTGATTCATCGTCCAAAATCTGTTTAATACATCTAAAGAATATTTTGTAGTAAATCTTCTAGTAATGATCTTACGAACTGCAAATAATTTAGGTAACTACATCTTTAGTGTACCAAATAGCCAATTCCTGTTATTTGGCTCAAACGAATCAAATTGTCTAAAGAAGTTTTTGAAGATACCCTCGTCTTGGTCCCAGTACGGGATTATTATTTTAAAACCAATAAATATTTTTTTTAAATAGCACTCAATCTTATAAATAATAAAAATACTTTATAAAAAACCAGCCCCCTGTTTAACCCCCTATAAAAAATAAACCCTTGAATATCAGCATATTCAAAGGTTTTATCGTGGTCCCACCTGGGCTCGAACCAGGGACCACCTGATTATGAGTCAGGTGCTCTAACCAACTGAGCTATAGGACCTCAAAATTTGGTTAAATTTTGTGTGTGCAAAAATAACAAAATTTCTTTATCTGCCAAACCTTTTAAGATTTTTCTTGACACAATTCTATCAGCACACCATTCGTTGATTTAGGGTGTAAGAAGACAACTAATTTATTATCAGCACCTTCTTTCGGCTCTTCTGATATGAAAATGAATCCTTCTTTTTTTAATCTTTCGATTTCAGTTTGGATGTTTTCTACCCCAAATGCGATATGATGAATCCCTTCTCCTTTTTTATCGAGGAATTTCGCGATCGGGCTTTCCGGATTTGTGGCTTCCAAAAGTTCGATTTTGCTTTCTCCAACTTCGTAAAATGAAGTGGTTACACCTTCCCTTTCGACAGACTCTTGTTTATAATTGGATTTACCCAAAAGTCTTGCAAAAAGATTATCCGAATCTGATAAAGATTTAACAGCAATTCCCAAATGTTCTATTTTCATTTTCTAATAAATATAAAAAAATTAAACCTCATAGTTACGCTATGAGGTTTATTATTTAGATAAACTATTAAGGATTAAATCCTTCAATGATTTTTGAAAAATCTTCAATTTTAAGTGCAGCACCGCCAATCAGACCTCCGTCAACATCAGGCTGGGAAAAGATTTCTTTGGCGTTATCAGGCTTCACACTTCCACCGTAAAGAATAGAAACCTCATCAGCCACTTCTTTTCCGTATTTGTCTGCAATCAGACTTCTGATATAAGCGTGAACTTCCTGTGCTTGTTCAGCGGTAGCGGTTTCGCCGGTTCCAATGGCCCAAACTGGTTCGTAAGCAATCACTACTTTTTTGATTTCTTCTGCAGATAAAGTGAAAAGGGCTGTTTCTGTTTGGTTCTTCACCACCTCGAAATGTCTTCCTGCCTTGCGTTCTTCTAATTTTTCACCATTGCAATAGATTGGTGTCAAACCTTTGTCAAGCAGTGCTTTTACTTTTCTGTTCGCATGGTTGTCTGTCTCGCCGTGAAACGTTCTTCTTTCTGAGTGAGAAACTAAACTTCCGTCAGCATCAACAGAAGCTAGCATATCAACAGAAATTTCGCCAGTGTAGGCACCACTTGCATATTCAGAAACGTCCTGGGCAAATACGCCAACTTCCCCATTTTTGAAAACTTCTTTCGCGGTGGTAAGATACAGAGCTGGCGGCGCAATGTAAACCTCGCAATTAGTAGTGTTATTTTTTTTGTATTCTAAAAGCTGAAACATGAGTTCCTGGGCTTCAGCATAAGTTTTGTTCATTTTCCAGTTGCCTGCAACAATGTTCTTTCTCATTATATTTTTAATTTAAGTTCCAAAGATTTTTAAGTAGAATGTAGAATCTATGCTCATCATCGCTTACATTGTTATCAGCTTTGATGAGAGATTTTGCAAATTGAATAAAGTCTTTTCTTTCTTTTTCTGTAGAATCATCCTCGAAGCATTTTGCATGGAATTCGAAATGGTCCTGCCATTGGTCAGAAGTAAGCTGCGCAATGATCTCCAATTCGTCATCCAGGTTCAGACGGAACGGAAATTCTTCAGCCATATATTCCTGAACTTTAAGCCCTTCTTCGGGTTTGATAATGCCGTCTACAGCGGACAAAATCATAAGTAAATGATAACCAGCAATCGGTTTATTTGATTTTCTCATTATATAATTTAATCTTGATTTAAATAATCTTTAGCACCCAATTTTTCAACAATTTTTCCTTTTTCCAGAACTAATACAAAGGGATTGCTTCTGGCTATCGTTTTGATAGCGATTTCATCCATCATATAATTAGGAATTTGTTTATAGAAATCAGGTTGTGTACTTATGCCGTAAACTTTAGCTTTTTCCGTCAAAGCTTTGGTTTCTGTTTTATTGAGAAGATCGGCATCTACTAATTTCGGTTTGTATGAAAAAATCAGAACTGCCCTCGGTTCTTTCAATATTTCGTTAGTGAAATTATTACCGTTAATATCTTCAACCTTGAATTTCGAAATTTCAGATTCGTAACCTTTTTTCACGATTTCAGATGTCGTTTTTCCGTCTTCGATTTGCCAGTTGGTGTCTTTCCAATATTCTTTGTTGATATAATCATCCTGATTTACTTTTTTAATTTCACCGGTTTTCAGATTCTTAAGCGAATAAAAAGTCTTGTATTCCGAAGGATTTTTATCGATTTTTTCTTTCTCTGCGCCCAGATCTGTTCCGATAGAATAAGCTCTGAAATCTATCATCGGTTCGTGAGCAATTCCTCTGTACATAACGAAAATCATTACTAAAACGAAAACTCCCAACAATGGTAATTTTCCGAATCTTACCCTTTCATCTTCTTCTCTTTTTCTGTAAAGAACAGCCAAAATTAATAATAAAACAAGGAGTATAATATCTTTCCAGAACGATTGCCAAGGTGTGAATTTGATTGCGTCACCAAAACATCCGCAATCCGTTACTACATTATAATAAGCGGAATAAAACGTCAGAAAACCAAAGAAAATACAAAGCGCAATCAATGCATAAATCGTTTGTTTAAGTTTGATTTTCATCAGTAACATAAATCCTAAAACCAATTCCAATATAACAACGATGATCGAAAATGCCAAAGCATATTTTTCTAAAAATGGCAAATCGAAAACAACCGGTGAGAAATATTCTTCCAGCTTGAAAGAAAATCCTTTCAAATCGACCGCTTTTACAAAACCGGAAGCAATGAAAATAAGTGCAACAATGTAGCGTAGAACTGCTTTCATATTTATTAATTTTTAAATTTAATCAGACAAAAAACAGCATAATTCAGCATATCAAAATAGTTGGCATCCAAACCTTCCGAAACCAAAGTTTTCCCTTGATTATCTTCGATCTGTTTGGTTCTCAAAACTTTCTGATAAATCAAATCTGTGATGGACGAGATTCTCATATCTCTCCAGGCTTCACCGTAATCGTGATTTTTGCGTTCCATCAGCTCTTTCGCTTTTTGGGCATAAGAATCGTAAAGATTGATGATTTCTTCCGGATTAGCATTCAGCTCATCAGAAAATCCTTTCTCCAGCTGAATCAATCCGATAATAGAATAATTGATGATTGCAATGAATTCGTCTTCTTCGCTTTCATCCACCATTTTCACATCCGTCATTTGTAACGTTCTGATTCTGCTTACTTTGATGTAGATTTGGTCGGTTATAGAACTGGGACGAAGAACACGCCAGGCAGTTCCATAATCTTTCATTTTTTTTTGGAAAAGGTCTCTGCAAGTCTTGATAACGTCGTCAAACTGGGCGGATGTATTGTGCATAAATCTGTCTAATTGGTCAAAGATACAAATTTAGTTTATAGTTAAAAATTGACGGTTGTCAGTTTTAATTCTCAGCAGATATCTTATAACTCATAACTAAATTTTATTTTTGTAATATGAACTTTTCTGTAACTGATAATTGCCGGTTTTTCTCAGTCAACTGTAACGGCAGATTAATTGACTTGTCAAAGCCAAAACTGATGGGAATCCTCAATCTAACTCCGGATTCTTTTTCTGACGGAGGGAAATTCAACAATGAAAAATCAGCCTTGCAACAAGCTGAAAATCTGTTAAAAAACGGTGCGTCAATTATTGATATCGGCGCACAATCGACACGACCAAATGCCGAATTTTTGAATGCTGATGAAGAAATCGGAAGGATTGGAAATGTTATTTCATTAATCAAAAAAGAATTCCCGGAAAGTTTGATTTCATTAGATACATTTTATTCCGATGTTGTGAGATTCGGTTATAATGAAGGAATTGATATAGTAAATGATATTTCTGCAGGACAATTTGATTCTGAACTTTTGGATACAGTTGCAAAATCTGGCTTACCTTATATATTGATGCATATTAACCCGACTTATGAATCGATGCACGAGAAAATTAAGTTCGATGATATTATTATTTCTGTTAACCGGTTTTTCTCAGAAAAGGTAAAATTTTTAAGACAAAAAGGAATCAAAGATATTATTCTTGACCCTGGATTTGGCTTTGGAAAAACAGTTGAAGATCAATACCAAATGATTGATGAATTCGAATATATTGGATTTGGAAAAATGCCTGTTTTGGCTGGAATTTCAAAAAAATCATTCATTTACAAACCACTTGGAAAACAAGCGAACGAAGTTGAAAAAGAAACATTAGATTTACATCATGAGTTATTAGAAAAAGGAGCTAATATTATCCGTCTTCATAATCCGGAAACCTTGAAAATCTGAGTATGAAAAAAATCCTTCTCTTTATAAGGAAAGTTCTCAAAAAATCTTTTGACAATATCAGAAATGAGCGCTTGAAGCAGAATATTCTTCAAGCAGTTCCTTTTTGGATTGGCTCTATTATTACAGGATTGATTGCTGTTTTATATGCCCAAGTTTTTGCTTTCGGAGAAGAAATGCTTCATAAGATCCTGGATTGGCATCTTTGGATGATTTTTATTCTTGCACCAACAGGATTTGTTTTTTCTTGGTGGCTGGTAAAAAAATATGCACCATTTGCAAAAGGCAGCGGAATCCCGCAAGTAATGGCTGCTGTAGATCTGGCAAATCCAAAAGATAATCATCTTATCAAAAGACTGTTGAGTTTCAGAATTCTGATTGTTAAAATCATTTCAAGTTTTGTTTTGGTATCATCTGGTGGCGCAGTTGGAAGAGAAGGCCCGACCATACAGATTGCCGGCTCTGTTTTCCGAAAAGTCTATGAGTTTCTACCTGATTGGTGGCCGAAAATTTCGAAAAAGAATATGATTCTTACTGGAGCGGCAGCTGGGCTTTCAGCAGCTTTCAATACGCCTTTGGGAGGAATTGTTTTCGCAGTTGAAGAATTATCCAAAACTCACATCAATTACTTCAAAACGGCATTGTTTACAGCTGTTATTATTGCCGGGCTTACTGCACAGACTTTGGCGGGCTCTTATTTATATTTAGGTTATCCTAAAACGCAAGGTGTGACTTTGTGGATTATGTTTCCGATTATTGTCGTTTCCGGAATTGCAGGAATTCTCAGCAGTCAGCTTTCTGTTGCAATGTTGAAAATCAATCGTCTCAAGAAAAAATTAAAATCAAACACTTCAAATATTATATTTCTTTTCATCTGTGGATTAATTGTAGCTTCTATAGCTTTTTTTCTTAATAAAGATATTCTGGGTTCCGGTAAAGATATCATAGAACGTGTTCTGTTTTCTGATAATAAAACCGAAGCTTGGTATGTTCCTATTCTCAGGATGTTAGGGCCTGCTTTAGCCTTTACTTCTGGAGGAGCTGGCGGAATTTTTGCTCCGGCTTTATCAACAGGAGCTTCTATTGGAAGTGTTTTTGCAGACATTATGAATCTCACCGATAACGAAACTAACGTCCTGATACTTGCAGGAATGGTCGCTTTTCTGACCGGGATTACCCGCGCGCCTTTTACTTCTGCGATTTTGGTTTTAGAAATGACGGACAGGCATTCATTAATATTCCATCTGATGTTGGCAGGAATGATATCTTCTATTTTCTCTGTTTTAATAAGCCGTTACTCTCTGTATGAAGAATTAAAGTTGAGCTTTTTAAAAGAAATAAAACAATAATCTTCCGAAATTCCTATTCGGTTTTTATAATTTTCATATTCAATATATTTGGATTTTTTATTTGAAATTGATATTTTTTTGGATAAAAATTTGGTAATTTAGAAATTATTTGGTTATATTTGAGAGAATTTAAAAAATTAATTTTATGAAAAAATTTCTATTTTCTTTATTTGCAACAGGTGCGTTGTTTTCAACAGACGTATTGAAAGCGCAGACTGTAATTTTCGAAGACAGTTTTGAAACGTACACAGATTTTGCTATTGCTAATGTTGGCAACTGGACACTTACAGATGTTGATCTTAAAACTACTTATGGATTTCAGGGAATTACATTCCCGAATACTCAGGTAGCCAAATCTTTTCAGGTTTTTAACTCAACTACCACAACTCCGGCAATGACTCCTAGTGAAACCTCAGATTGGACTGCCAATACAGGGGATAAAATGATGGTCGCTTTTGCAGCTACTTCATCACCGTGGAACAATGACTGGCTTATCTCTCCTCAAATACAGTTAGTAGCAGGGCAAGGAGCTACACTAAGTTTCTGGGCTAAAAGCTGTGATGCAGATTATGGAGCTGAGAAATTTAAAGTGCTGGTTTCCACAACAGGAACCGCGGTTGCAAACTTCACAGCAGTTTCAGGAGTTATAACAACACCTTCTGACGCTACTTGGCACGAGTATACTTACAATTTGAATGCTTATGCGGGGCAACAGATTTATGTGGCGATACAATGCACTTCAGAAGACCAATTCGGTTTTGCTGTAGATGATTTTAAAGTGGTTAGTATACCTCCGGCAACTACAGCTCCTGGCTGTTCTACTTTAAGTACACCGGCAAACGCAGCAACAGGAGTTGCAGTGGCGCCTACTCTTACATGGGCGGCATCTTCAGGTGCAGATTCTTATGATGTTTATCTAGATACTAACCCAAATCCAACAACAATGGTGGGTAATACTTCAGGGACAAGCTTCACAGTTACTTCTAACCTGGCACTTAACACAACTTACTATTGGAAAGTAATTCCTAAGAACTCAATTGGTTCGGCAAGTGGTTGTACAGTGAATTCATTTACAACAACTTCAACGTTGACATATTGCGGACCATTGGCGTTTACTTTCACTGTTGAACCAATTACATTGGTGAATTTTGCCGGAATTAATAACACGACAAGTGCCAGTACAACGGGTGGAACTGCTCATGAATTCTTCTTGAATCAGGTAGGTAACGTAACACAAGGAAGTACACATACTATTACAATAAAAGGAAATACGGGTGGTAATTATACAAATAATTTTGCTGTATTTATTGACTGGAATCAAGATGGAGATTTTGCAGATTCAGGAGAAACTTATTCTGTAGGAACTATTGTTAATTCAACAGGTACAGATACAAAACAACTTACTTACGATATCACAGTTCCGGTTGGAGCAACAGTTGGTAATACAAGAATGAGAGTTAAAAAGCAATTTGGAACAACCAGCCCGCTTACTGATCCTTGTACAGGAGCCAGCTTTGGACAGGCAGAAGATTATACTCTTAATGTTGGTGTATTGGCTGTTAATGATATAACAAAATCAAATATCAAGTCTTACCCTAACCCTGTTAAAGACGTCTTTAATATCGAAGCTCAAGGTAAGATCAAATCTGTGAAAGTATTTGATGTAACAGGTAAACAATTATTAACTAAAGATCTGAATGAAACTAAATCCCAAATTGACTTCAGCAGCTTCAATGCAGGTGTTTATGTCGTTACAACTCAGTTAGAAGATGGTTCTACAACTTCAACAAAAGTGATCAAGAAATAAAATCTAAATCATATTGTTAAATTAACCTGCAGAATTTCTGCAGGTTTTTTTGTTATAAATAATTGTAATTCGGAAAAAAGTTGTACTTTTGCAACTCGAATTTTTAATTAAAATTAATTAACATTATGAACAATTACGAAACTGTTTTCATTTTAACTCCCGTTCTATCTGATGCTCAGGTGGAGGAAGCAGTGAAAAAATTTGAAGATCTATTGACTTCAAACAATTGCGAAATCGTTGCCAAAGAAAATTGGGGACTTAAAAAATTGGCTTATCCTATCCAATTGAAAAAGAATGGTTTTTATACCTTAATCGAATTCAAAGGAGAAGGAACTGTAGTTGCAGACTTAGAAACTGCTTTCAAACGTGATGAGAGAGTTATCCGTTACCTAACGACTAAACTTGACAAGCACGCTGTAGATTATGCAGTAACAAGAAGAAGCAAACTAAAATCTGCGAAAGCTTAATTCATTAACCCTTAAAAAAATTTAAAACAATGGCAATTGACGATATGGCAAAACAAGCCTCTGCCGGGGGCGAATCGGAAGTAAAATTTCTTACTCCACTTGATATCAATACAAAATCTGAAAAGAAATATTGTAGATTCAAAAAATTCGGAATTAAGCACGTAGATTATAAAGATGCTGATTTCTTATTACAATTCGTGAACGAACAAGGTAAAATCTTACCAAGAAGATACACAGGAACTTCTCTTAAATATCAAAGAAAAGTATCTGCTGCTATCAAAAGAGCAAGACACCTTGCTTTGATGCCTTACGTAGCGGATCTTTTGAAATAAGAACAAAATAATAAAAGAAGAGAGCTTGCTTTCTTCTTTTGTTGCTGAATAAATAATTTAATTCTAACGATTTAGATAAGAGATAAAAGATAAAGGATAAAAGATTTTTAAAATCTTGATTCTTGGCTCTTTGTTCTTGGCTCTAAAACTAAAACGGACAACAACAATGGAAATTATCCTAAAAAAAGATGTAGAAAACTTAGGACTTGAGTTTGATACGGTAAATGTAAAACCAGGTTATGCAAGAAACTTTTTGATCCCTCAAGGTTTTGCATTATTAGCTACTCCAAAAAATAAAGCTCAATTAGAAGCTACTTTGGAGTCTAGAAAAGAAGAAGAAGCTAAGTTGGTTGCTGCTGCTAATGCAGTTGTAGATCAATTGAAGAAAACTGTTATTACTATTCCTGCAAAAGTAGGCGCTGGTGACAAGTTATTCGGTTCTATCAACAATGCTGACCTTGCTGCTGCATTAGAAAAAGCTGGTGTTAGTGTTGATAAAAAATACATCAAAATTCCTGGAAATACAATCAAGAGAACTGGTAAATTCTCAGCTCTTGTTAGACTTCACAGAAATGTTGAGTACAACTACGAGTTCGATATCGTTTCTGATGCTCCGGTAGTAGAAGCTGCTCCTGCAAAAAAGGAGGAAGCAAAATCTGAAGAAGCTTAATCAGCAAAAGATAAGATAAATAAAAAACCACTTCAAACGAGAAGTGGTTTTTTTGTACATAATATCTTAAGATGCCTTAGCCTTCCAAGTATTAAAAAATTCTTTTACTTTTTCTAAGCTGTAACCGTTCCCCTCTTCCAAAACTGAGCTGTCCTGTGTGTGGATTTGTTTTCCGTTTTCATCCAAAATGATAAAAACAGGATACCCAAATTTATCGCCAGGATTTCCATAACCGGTAAAGATTTTCTCATTCTTATTTTCCGGCGACCAGTTCAAATGATAGTAGATAAAATTATTATCAACAATTTGCTTAAGTTCCGGCGTTTGTTGTACATAATTATTAAATCTCAGGCACCAGATGCACCAATTCCCTCCTGCTTGTATTATTACATTCTTGTGTTGTTTTTTTGCACTAGCTACAGCATTCTGAATGTCAAGTGCAGCGTTGGCTTCCGGATGATAAGGTTTAGGTAATCTGGCTTTTTCTTCGGCTGCAGCTTTTTTCTTCGCTTCTATTTGCTCTTTGGTCAAAGTATTTTCCTTAGTCTGAGCGTTAGTTAGAGAAAATAACAAAACTCCTCCCAAAAATAACAGACTCTTAACAGATTTTCTCATTTATTATCGATAATAGATTTTAATTAAACATCAAAGTTAATCAAAAATCCAGCCATTTTTCAGTATATTTGCCAATATTCATTATACATTGAATCAATTTTTATTCAGCATATTATTACTAATTTCCAGATTACCGCTTAAGGTATTATATTTCTTTTCAGATATAATGTTTTTTCTTAATTACTATATTATTGGTTATCGAAAAGCAGTTGTTCTGGAGAATCTTAGAAATGCTTTTCCTGAAAAGTCAGATAAAGAGATCAAAGATATCTCAAAAAAATTCTTCTCTAATTTTTGTGATTACCTTGCCGAGATGTTGAAGGCTTTTACAATATCAGAAACGGAATCTCGGGTAAGAATGCAGCATCTTAATCAAGATGTATTTCATCAGGCGAAGGCGGAAGGAAAAAATATAATCATGTTATCAGGTCATATTTTTAACTGGGAATGGTTCAATGCCTTAGCCACTCTTATTCCACAAAAAGACTGTCATCCGGTTTACAGAAAAATGAACAGCAAATTCTGGGAAGAAAAAATTAAAACCATCAGAAATAGATTTAATAATAAATCTCTTGAAGCCAATGAGGTGATTAAACAGATTTTCCGGGCGCCAAATGATGGTAATTCCGCATATATGTTTGTTGCGGATCAAACGCCTCATATTTCTCATGTTAATTATGGACTTAATTTTCTGAATCAGAAAACACCCGCTTTTGTAGGATATGATAAACTATCTACAAGAATGGATTTGGTATTTATCTTCTGTGAAATGAAAAAGGTAAAAAGAGGCTTTTATCAGGTTAATTATCACAGGATCTATCCCGATGGAGAAAAATTTGTAGAGCACGAAGTTGTAAAGAAATTTCATAAACTACTGGAAAATATGATCAGGAAAAGGCCGGACAACTGGCTTTGGTCACACAGAAGATGGAAATATAAAGATTCAATCAAAAATTATGACGAATAGATGACTGTCGCAATTGCTATACTCAACTGGAATGGAAAAAATTGGTTAGAAAAGTTCTTGCCTTCTGTTGTAAAATATTCTCAGGATGCGGAGATTTTTGTTATTGACAATGCGTCAACCGATGATTCTATTTCATTTCTAAAATCTGATTTTCCTGCTGTCAAAATTACTCAGAATAAAACTAATTCAGGTTTTGCAGCAGGTTATAACGAGGGATTGAAATCTATCAATGCGGATATTTATTGCCTTCTGAATTCGGATGTAGAGGTTACAGAAAACTGGATCTCTCCTATTCTTAATTTATTTTCTAAGGATAAGGACATTGCCGCCATTCAGCCGAAAATCCTGGATTATTATCAAAGAAACAAATTCGAATTTGCCGGAGCTGGTGGCGGGTTAATTGACAATCTATGCTATCCCTATTGCAGAGGACGTATTTTTGATGATATAGAATTGGACAGTGGACAATATGACGATGAAACCGAAATATTCTGGGCATCAGGTTGTTCATTGTTTATTCGATCAAAAGATTACTGGGATATGAATGGTTTCGATGAGAGATTCTTTGCACATCAGGAAGAGATCGATCTTTGTTGGAGATTAAAAAATAACGGAAAAAAAATCTATTATACCGGAAAATCCAAGGTTTACCACGTTGGTGGCGGAACACTTAACAAACAGAATCCGCAAAAAACCTACCTGAATTTCAGAAATAATCTCACAATGATGCTCAAAAACTTACCTTCCTCAAAAGCATTTTTCATTCTGTTTTTCAGATTGTCATTAGATGGGATTGCAGGTTTATATTTTGCTTACAAAAATGGATGGGAGCATCTTTGGGCTGTTTTCAAGTCGCATGTTGGCTTCTATTGGCAGTTTCCCGGATCAATTCGGCTAAGGCAAAAAAAGCAGATTGATCCTTATTATCAATCAAAATGGTTGATCTTTAAACATTTTTTAGGGTCTAAAAATTAATAAGATGGATTTTGTAGCTCTTGATTTTGAAACTGCAACACACGAAAAAAACTCTGCTTGTGAACTGGGAGTTTGCATTGTAGAAAATGGTCAGATTAAAGAAACCAAATCCTGGCTTATAAAACCGCCGTCCTTTCCATATTTTAATCATCATAATGTTGCAGTTCATGGTATTATGCCAGAAGATGTGCAGCACTCTCCCACTTTTGGTGATGTTTGGTATGAAGTGGAAAATATGATGTATGGTAATCTTATGATTGCTCATAATGCTTCTTTCGATGTAAGCGTATTGCGAGGTTGTCTTGATCATTACGGTTTTTTCAAGCCAAATCTCAATTATTTATGCAGTATTGGTGTTGCAAAAAAAGCATGGAAAGATTTGAAAAGTTATGGTCTGAAAAGTCTTGCGGAACAACATCAGATCAAATTCAATCATCACCGTGCAGATGCCGATGCAGAAGTCTGTGCAAGGATTTCCCTGTTGGGTTTTGAAAGGCTGATGATAACAAGAACCGATGAAATCAAAGATATTTTCGGCAAGAGAATTAAAATTTTATAGAATGATTTGGGCAGCTTTTCCGCCTTCCACTCCCGCTTTTTTGTTTTATTAAAAACAAAAAGAGCTCCGTTCAAGTCGGGCTGCGCTTTGCAAGGTTGGACATTCGTTTCTGTTCACCATGGATCATCCAAAGGTCAATTACTCAAAACTTCAGAAACAAGATTGAATTTAGGAATATCTACTTCAAAACTCTGCTGACTGGCATCTTCGAAGGTATAATAACCGTCCATGCTTCCAACACCTGATTTTACGATCACATTAGAAAAATAACTGAATTTTTCACCACTTTCGATAACAGGCGTCAGACCAATCACACCAGCACCTTCAACCTCGGTAAAACCGAATCCCAAATCATAAATTATCCACTTTCTGGAAAGTAATTTAACAGGTCTTTCACTAAGGTTTTGGATTTCAATATTATAACGAAAAACATAACGATTTTCAGAAGGATAACTGTTATGGTTATCATATTCTGTCGTTACGCTGACTTTGATTTCTGATGTAATTTTTGAGACCATTTTATTAGATTTAAAATTGGAAATACAAATATCCCGCCGAACTTTGGATTCGAAAAAAAGCCTTTGGTTAAACCAAAATTCAATATTTAATTAGATTTTATACAATCGGTTAATTTTCTTAAATTTGTGAATCTAATAAAAAGAAAGTAAAAAGAAAAATGAATTCCTACAAAAACCCATTGGAAGAGCGCTATTCCAGTGAAGAAATGCTGTTTAATTTCTCGCACAACAATAAGTTCCAGAACTGGAGAAAGCTTTGGATTGCCCTTGCTGAAATTGAAAAAGATCTTGGTCTGGACATTACAGATGAGCAAATCGCCGAATTGAAAGCCAATGCAGAAAACATCGATTACGAAAAAGCGGCTGAATACGAGAAAAAATTCAGACATGATGTAATGGCTCACGTTCACGCTTATGGTGATGTGGCGCCTTCTGCAAAAGGAATTATTCACTTGGGAGCAACTTCAGCGTTTGTAGGAGATAACACAGATTTAATTCAGATCCGTGACGGACTTTTAATTTTAAAGAAAAAGTTGGTTAACGTGATGAAAAATTTAGCAGATTTTGCGATTCAATATAAAGATCTTCCAACGTTAGGATTCACACACTTCCAGCCGGCTCAATTAACGACAGTTGGAAAAAGAGCTACACTTTGGTTACAGAGCTTGGTTCTTGACATCGAAGAACTTGATTTCTTCCTAGAAACATTGAGATTTAGAGGAGTAAAAGGAACAACAGGAACTGCAGCAAGTTTCTTAGAACTTTTCAATGGAGATTATTCTAAAGTAAAACACTTAGATAAAGAATTGTCAAAAAGATTCGGTTTCGAAAAGGTTTTCGGAGTTTCCGGACAAACTTATGACAGAAAAATTGATGCTAAAGTGGTAGCTTTATTAGGAAATATTGCTCAGTCAGCACATAAATTTACAAACGATTTACGTTTACTTCAAAATCTTAAGGAGATTGAAGAACCATTCGAGAAAAACCAGATTGGTTCATCGGCAATGGCTTACAAGCGTAACCCGATGAGAAGCGAAAGAATCGGAGCATTGGCAAAATATGTAATGTCTTTAACGACAAGTTCTGCAATGGTGGCTTCAACTCAATGGTTTGAAAGAACTTTGGACGATTCTGCAAACAAGAGATTAACAATTCCTCAAGCGTTTTTAGCGGTTGATGCAATTCTATTGATCTGGAACAACATTATGAACGGAATCGTAGTGTATCCGAACAGAATCAACAAGCATATTATGGAAGAACTGCCGTTTATGGCGACGGAATACATCATTATGGAAGAGGTAAAAGCTGGTGGCGACCGTCAGGAAATCCACGAAGTGATCAGGGTTCATTCTATGGAAGCTTCTAAGCAGGTGAAAGTAGAAGGTAAAGAAAACGACCTTATCGAAAGAATCCTGAATGACGATTCATTAAAACTGGATAAATCAAAATTAAAAGAAGTTCTTGATCCTAAAAACTTCATCGGTTTCGCACCAATTCAGACGGAGGAATTCATTGCCAATGAAGTTCAGCCGATTATTGATGCCAACAAAGATCTGATAGGATTAGAGGCTGATCTTAAAGTATAATATTGTATGCAGTCTTTTGGGCTGCATATTTTTTTAAGATTTTATTGATTTGTAAAATCTATATGAAAAATAAAAGTAGATTAATTAAAACTCTCTATATTATAATTAGCTTCTTTTTTGCAGCTACTTTATTGATTGGAATCATAAATAGATTGTTTTTATATAAAAATTACTCCGATCCTGCAATTATCGATTTATTCTTTTTGGCAGCTAGAATTTTCGAGTTTAGTTTTTATACAATTTCTTTATTGTTGTTTTTCAGGAAAAATAAATATCTTATTTTTTTTAATACAGGAGTTTTATTCTCAATTTTAAGTTTAATTTTTGATTTCTTCTTCAAGATCTACTATCAAGAAATTTTTAAAGAAAAAGATTTGGTTGAAAATTTAGGCTATACATTTGGATATTTAGGAACAATTGTTTTTTTTATTTATATTGTATACTTAATTAATAAAAATGAAAGTAAAATCAAGAATAATGAAATTGATGAAATTGGAGCCTATTAAAAAATAAGAATAAAATTATAAAATAAACCTAATAAATATCTGACATCTAATGTCTCAAAACAAAAGAATTTTCGTAGAAAAAAGAGGAATTTTCGATGTGGAAAGTCCAAAAATTTTTGATGAAGTAAAAGCGGTGGTTCCGTCTATCCAAAGCGTAAAGGTATATAACGTTTACGATCTTTTTGGATTAAACGATGGTGAATTCGAAAAAGTGGTCAACAGCACTTTCGTAGATCCTGTTACTGATATTTTAATCGAAGAAAATCCTGCACAGGGAATTCATTTCGCATTAGAATTTTTGCCTGGTCAATATGATCAGCGTGCAGATTCTGCCCAACAGTGTATTGCTTTACTGACTGGAAATGAGAAGTCTAAAGTAAGAAGTGGGAAACTAATCGAATTTGAAGGTGTTTCCGAATCTGATTTAGTAAAAATCAAAGACCTTTTAATCAATAAAGTGGAATCTCAGGAAAAAGATCTGTCAATTTTAGACATTCCTGCGGAAGAAACTCCATCAAAAGTTATTGTTCACGAAAACTTTATCAATTTTGATGATGCTCAGCTTGAAGAGTTCTTTAACAATCATGGTTTTGCATTAGGTTTAGACGATTTGAAATTCATTCAGGAATATTTTAAAACTGAACAGAGAAATCCTACAGAAACAGAACTTAAAGTTTTAGACACGTATTGGAGTGACCACTGTCGTCACACCACGTTTGAAACAGAGTTGTCAAATATTGAATTTGAAGGACAGTTCAAACATACATTGGAAACCATTTTCAATGATTATATCGAAAAAAGAAAATTCTTAGGACGCGAATTGAAACCAATCTCTTTAATGGATCTGGCGACAGTTTGCGGAAGATATTTCCATAAAACAGGTAATTTGGAGAACTTGGTGGTTTCTGATGAAATCAACGCTTGTACGATCCAAATCGAAGCTGAATACGATGGTAAAAAAGAACCATGGTATTTATTATTCAAAAATGAAACGCACAATCACCCTACGGAAATTGAGCCTTTTGGTGGCGCTTCGACTTGTTTAGGTGGAGCGATCAGAGATCCTTTGTCCGGACGTTCTTTCGTTTTCCAGGCGATGAGATTAACGGGTGCTGCAGACGTTCTGGAATCGGTTGACAAAACTTTGCCGGGCAAATTACCTCAAAAAACCATCACAAAACAGGCTGCAAACGGATATTCTTCTTATGGAAACCAAATCGGTTTAGCAACTACAATGGTTTCTGAAATTTATGATGAAGGTTATAAGGCAAAAAGAATGGAAGTTGGTTTCGTTGCCGGAGCAGTTCCTGTGGATTGGGTAAGACGTGAAAAACCTACAAATGGTGATTCTATCATTATTTTAGGAGGTGCAACAGGTCGCGATGGAGTTGGAGGAGCAAGCGGAAGTTCAAAAGAACAGGACGAAACTTCAATCCACACGATGAGTTCTGAAGTTCAGAAAGGAAATGCCGTAGAAGAACGTAAAATCCAAAGGTTATTCAGAAATCCGGAAGTAACGAGATTGATCAAAAAATCTAATGACTTCGGAGCTGGAGGTGTTTCTGTGGCCATCGGTGAAATCGCTGATTCTTTAGAAGTAAACCTTGATGTTTTACCTTTAAAATATGAAGGTTTGAACGGAACCGAGCTTGCTATTTCTGAATCTCAGGAAAGAATGGCAGTTGTGGTTGAACCAAAAGATAAAGAACAATTCATCAAATTCTGTGAAGCTGAAAATATTGTGGCTGTTGAAGTTGCAAAAGTGACCGATTCTGGAAGAATGCAGATGTTCTGGAAAGGTGATAAAATTGTTGACCTTTCAAGAGCGTTTTTAGATACGAATGGTTGTTCGAAAAGCCAGGAAGTTAAAATTACTCACCTTAATGAAGTAAAAGAAGAAACTCCGACATTCAATGAAGAGAATTTCTTAAAAATATTAAGTGATAAAAATGTAGCTTCTCAAAAAGGTTTGTTGGAGATGTTTGATTCATCGATTGGTGCGACTACGGTTGCGATGCCTTTGGGTGGAAAATATCAGCAGACTTTGATGGAAGGAAGTGTTCAGACATTGCCGATCATCGGAGCAAAAAATATCGAAACGGTTTCTTTGGCAAGTTGGGGATTCGATGCAGAGATTTCTAAGCAGAACTCTTTGTTGGGAGCTTCTTACGCTGTTGTGGAAAGTGTGGCAAAAATCGTTGCGATGGGTGGCGATTATAAAAATATCAGATTCAGTTTCCAGGAATATTTTGAAAAATTAGGTCAGAATCCTGAAAAATGGGGAAAACCTTTAGCTTCATTGTTGGGAGCTTACGATGCTCAGATCAATTTCGGTTTGGCTGCAATCGGAGGAAAAGATTCAATGAGTGGAACATACCAGGATCTGAATGTTCCGCCAACGTTGATTTCTTTCGCTTGTGCGAACGGAGAAAAGAAAAATATTATCTCTCCGGAATTTAAGAAGGCAGGAAATAAAGTGTATTTCTTCAATCATATCGCTCAGGAAAACGGACTTCCGAATTACGGCGCTTTAAAAACGGTTTACGAATTTATTTTCGAAAATATAAAAGCCGGAAAAATCGTTTCTGTAAAAACGGTAAAAGAAGGCGGTGTTGCAGTTACTTTGGCAAAAATGAGTTTCGGAAACAGATTAGGTGCTGAAATCACGGTTGACGAAAATGTTTTATTAGCTAAAAATATAGGTAGCTTAATCATCGAATCTAAAGAAGAATTAAGCTCTGTTAACCTTCAATTGATCGGAGAAGTTAAAGATTCAAATGTTATTAAAATTAATGATGTTGAATTCGCAATTGAGAAATTATTAGCAGCCAATACAAACACTTTTGAGAATCTTTTCCCAACGGTTGAAAAAGAAAAAATTACGGTTGAGATCGATGAAAAACTAAATTCGATCAACCCAAGAAATATTATTATTAAAAAGCATGGAATTGCTCAGCCAAAAGTATTTGCACCGGTTTTCCCGGGAACTAACTGCGAGTATGATACATTAAATGCTTTTGCAAAAGAAGGAGCTGCAATCAGCAGTCTGCCTTTGATCAATATCAATCACCAATTGTTGGACGAAAGTATTGACGCTTGGGTAGAAGAAATTAAAACTTCTCAGATTTTGGCTTTCTCAGGAGGTTTCTCTGCAGGTGATGAGCCGGACGGTTCTGCAAAATTCATTGTAAACGTTTTAAAGAACGAGAAGATGAGAAACGCAGTTCACGAATTGTTAGACAGAGACGGAATGATTATCGGTATCTGTAACGGTTTCCAAGCTTTGGTGAAGTCTGGATTGCTGCCTTACGGAAGAATCAAGGATTTAGATGAAAATTCTCCGACGTTGGCTCATAATGCCATCAGAAGACATATCTCTCAGATGGTAAACGTAAGAGTTGTGAATGACGAATCACCTTGGTTAAAAGGAATGAAAGATCAGGTGTTCACTATTCCGATTTCTCACGGTGAAGGTCGTTTCATGGCTTCGGAAGCGGAAATTCAGAAGTTGTATGAAAATGGGCAGGTTGCAACACAATACTTAGATTTGGAAGGAAACATCGCTCACGGAATGCCATTCAATCCAAACAATTCATTGTTCGGAATTGAAGGAATTACGAGTCCGGACGGAAAAATCTTCGGTAGAATGGGGCATCCGGAACGTTTTGCAGAAGGATTGATGAAAAACATTCCAACTGCGAATTATCACAATATCTTTAAAAATGGAGTGGAATACTTCAAATAATAATAAAAAGAAAATGACTGTCATCAATGGCAGTCATTTTTCTAATATGGAAGGTTTCTACGAAGAAGTTTCTCAACTTTTTATGAAAGATGAGAATTGGAAAGTTGGATGGATTTGATGATATTTTGTATGGTGTAGATACAGACATAATCTGGAAAAATTCCCAAAAGTCGAGAGAAGATTTAGGTTTTGATTCAACAAAAGAATTCTATCAAAATAAAATTCGAATTGGAAAGCCTTTCAATGTAAATTTAATTCAGCAAAAACTGGATGAATTAATTGACGGAAACGGGCAAACCTTATTTGAAATTTTAATTGAAATTATAGAATCGCATAAAAATATTACGCTAATTTTGGATTAGTAAGGGTTTTTGAATATTTAAAATTTTTTTTGAAAATTTCTCGAAGGATTTTTTTGTGATTTACTTTTAGCATAATCTTTGAATTAATCAGAAAAATTTAAGATTATGACTGTGGGAAATGTAAAATCAATTGTAATTAAAATTCTGAAATGGCTGGGAATTGGAATCGCTTCTATCTTATTTCTAATGTTTATTATCCCGATTTTATTTCCGGGAACCATTTCCCAACAGGTTAAGATCTTTGCGAATAAACATCTGGCGGGCGAATTGGATTATAAGAAAACACACCTTACTTTTTTCAGTCACTTTCCTTCTCTCACGGTTTCCGTAGACGATTTTATATTGAAGGGTTCCAAACCTTTTGAACAAGACACTCTGCTCGCAGCCAAAGAAGTTGCAGTTGGAATCAATTTGAAAAATCTGATTTTTGATAGAGATGTTAAAATTGATGAGATCTATGTGAATGATGCTACAGCCAATGTTTTTGTCAATTCTAAAGGAGAAGCTAATTATAACGTTTATGTTTCCAAACCGTCTGACAAACCAAAAGATACAACCGAAGCTGGCGCTTCCGTCAAATTGGATTTAATCAAACTGAAAAACTGGAATATCAAATACAATGATCACGCAGCCAATGTTCTGGTTAATGCAAAAGGTCTTAATTATACAGGAAAAGGTGGATTGAGTGAAGATATTTTCGATTTGGAAACAGACCTAGATATTGATAAAATTGATTTTGCCTTAAATCGAATCTGGTATGCACAGCAGAAAACTTTACACGCAGATTTGATTACAAGAATTAATACCAATGCATTGACGTTTGTGCTGAGAAAAAATGAATTGAGAATCAATGAACTACCTTTGAAATTCACAGGATTTTTAAGTATCCTTAGAGACGGTTATAATATTAATATTAATGCAGCATCGGAGAAAACAACCATTCGGGATATGATTTCGGTTTTGCCTCCGCAATATCTGGATTGGGCAAAAGACACAAAAATTGAAGGAAACAGCGATTTGTTTTTCAGTTTAAAGGGACGATTCAGCGAACCAAAAAAACTGAAACCTGACTTAAAAGCGAGCTTAAAAGTTAACAATGGTTTTGTTTCCAATAGTAATGCTCCGGTTCCGATGAACAATCTTAATATGGATCTGAATGTTGATTTGCCTTCGCTGGATACTGAGAAACTCCTACTCGATTTGAGAACTTTGAGTTTTGATTTGGGTAAAAACAACAGCTTTCGTGCAGTGGTGAAAACGCAGGGACTGAACGAAATGAAAGTCAATGCCAATGTAAAAGGTGCCGTTGATTTGGCAACTCTGGATGCAGCATTAGGTTTAAAAGATATTGAAATAAAAGGTCTTATGAATACTGATATTCAGTCTAATGGAATTTTCAGTTTAGACAAAAAATTATTTCCGATAACGAAAGGTTATTTTAATCTGAAAAATGGCTGGCTGAAAACAAAATATTATCCAAATCCAATTCAGAATATCAATATTTTAGCAAATATTCATAACACAGACGGAACGTTCAAAAGTTTAGGCGTAAAACTCGATCCTTTCAAATTTGATTTTGAAGGCAATCCTGTTTTCGTAACTGCAGATTTACAGGATTTTGAAGATTTATTATACAAAGTCAGAGCAAAAGGTGTTTTAAATGTCGGCAGAATCTACAAGGTTTTCAAAAAAGAAGGTTTGGATATCAGCGGTTTGATTATGGCAGATTTATCTTTGAATGGAAGACAAAGTTATGCGACAAGCGGACAGTACAGTAAACTTGATAACAGAGGAAATTTAATCCTAAAAAATATCAAAGCCACAACAGAATATCTTCCGAAATCATTCTATATCAAAGAAGGGAATTTCGAATTTGAAAATGAAAAAATGTGGTTCAGAAAATTCTATGGTAATTACGGGAAATCAGATTATTCACTCAACGGATATTTATTGAATACCATCAATTATTTCATAGAAAGAAAAGGAACGTTGCATGGTCGATTTCATTTGAAATCCAATTATATTTTGGTAGATGAATTTATGGCGCTGAAAGAAGGCGACAACAAAGACAAATCCCTTGCAGTAACTTATGCGAAGGAGGAACACCCGAAAAGCAGCGGTGTTGTGATTGTCCCGACCAATCTGGATGTTTCTTTGGAAGCTAATGCGAAAAAAGTAGAATTCAAAGGGCTTGGATTGAATAACCTTGCAGGATTGGCTTCGGTTACAAAAGGTGAAGTCTATCTTAAAAATACAACGTTTGATATCATCGGAAGCCGAATGGAGATCGATGCGAGATACCAAAATGAATCTCCGATTACTGCCAATTATGATGTGGCTTTGAAGGTTGACAACTTCGATGTTCAAAGAGCTTATAATGAAATTGACATGGTGCGTGAAATGGCGACAGCAGCGAAAAATGTAAAAGGAATTGTCTCATTAGATTATAAATTGAAAGGTGATTTTGACAGCAATATGAAGCCAATCTATCCTTCTTTGGAAGGTGGCGGAAATGTCAATCTGAGAGATGTAGAAGTCAAAAACCTGAAGATGCTGTCAACAATTGGTGATAATATTGGAGCCAATGCATTCAATAACCCAGATATGAAAGGCGTAAATATCGAAAGCCATATCAAAAATAATCTGATTCATGTTGAGCCGTTTACCTTCAAGGTTTCTATTCTACGGCCTACAATTAGCGGAACTACGAGTTTTAATGGTTTGCTGGATTTCCGGGTGAGAGTTGGTTTACCGCCAGGCGGATGGATTGGATTCCCGATTGTGGTGACCGGCACGCATGAGAAACCGAAAATCAAAATCTTCAGCAAAACCGGACAAGGTATTGTAGAAGCTTTGTATAATACCAAATCCAACAAAGTCATCCGTGAAGAAAAACGTGCAGAGAAAAAATCCCGGGTACAACAGCGAAAAGAAAAACGCGCTCAGGAAAAGAAAGCCGAAAATGCAGAAAAGCAGATTGATAAAGATTTGAAGAAGAAATAAAATGAAAGCTTCATTGGTTGGAGCTTTTTATTTTAAAAATATTTCTTTAACAATTTCATTCTGAAGAATTGTCAATTCTTCTATGTTCATATCTTAATAAAATTATAAACTGCAAATGTCGTGAATTTGTAATATTTGATTAACAGCATTAAAAAATAATACTAATTCTAACATCAATCTAAAATAAAAACTCAATTCATTACAAAACGACCGTTTTCAAACCAAATGACATTGGCGGAAGTCTCCTACGATTCATATGAAACAAAATGACTTTTACTTTTGTTACAAAACGAGGGTTTTCAAATCAAAGTAAAAGTCGATTGGTTACAAAACTTTAGTTTTATAAGCTCAGCCAAAGTTGTGCAGGTCTTAAAACGGTTTGCGGCACAATTATGACGTTTTTCAGAAAATGAATTATTTGTTAACAATCTATTTTGGTAATTCAGGAAAAGCTTTATTTTTAGGCAAAACAAAAATAATGTCATATTACCCTTTAACAAGCATACCAGATTACTATTCAATAGACGCTCTTTTGTCCGAAGAACACAAGCTTATCCGCGATTCTGTAAGAAGTTGGGTGGAAAGTTTTGTAATGCCACAGATTGATGAAGCAGCACAAAATCATACTGATATCCCGGGATTAATGAAGGAATTGGGAAATATCGGTGCATTAGGACCGTACATTCCTGAAGAATACGGCGGTCCGGGATTGGACCAAATCTCTTATGGATTGATAATGCAGGAACTGGAAAGAGGCGATTCGGCGGTTCGTTCTGCGGCTTCTGTTCAGTCTTCTTTGGTAATGTTCCCTATTTTCGAATACGGTTCCGAGGAGCAAAAAAGAAAATACCTTCCGAAGCTGGCTTCCGGCGATATGATCGGATGTTTTGGTTTGACAGAGCCTAATCACGGCTCCGACCCTTCTTCTATGGAATCCAAATTCACAGATCAGGGCGATCATTATCTTTTGAATGGTGCCAAAATGTGGATCACCAACGCTCCGGTTGCAGACATCGCTGTAGTGTGGGCAAAAGGCGAAGACGGAAAAGTACGCGGACTGATTGTAGAACGCGGAATGGAGGGTTTTACTACACCTACTACTCATAACAAATGGAGTCTGCGAGCATCAAAAACCGGCGAATTGGTTTTCAATAATGTGAGAGTTCCTAAGGAAAATCTACTTCCTAATATTGAAGGTTTGAAAGGACCTTTGTCTTGTCTTAACTCAGCGAGATACGGCATTTCCTGGGGTGTCATTGGTGCTGCGATTGATTGCTATTGTACTGCCGTTCAATACTCTAAAGAAAGAAAACAATTCGGAAAACCGATTGCCTCTTTCCAGCTTCAACAAAAGAAACTAGCTGAATTTTTGACGGAAATTACCAAAGCACAATTGCTTTGCCTACAGTTAGGAAATCTTAAAAATGCGCATAAAGCATCGCCTGCACAAATATCAATGGCGAAAAGAAATAATGTAAAGATGGCGATTGATATTGCCAGAGAATCCCGTCAAATGTTGGGCGGAATGGGAATAATGGGAGAATTCCCGATGATGCGCCACGCTGCGAACCTGGAATCGGTTATTACTTACGAAGGAACACACGATATTCATCTTTTGATTACAGGGATGGATATTACCGGCATCAATGCCTTTGGATAAGACCAAATCAATCTTATATATTTTTAACAAAACCTGCGGAATATTTTCGCAGGTTTTTTCGTTCAGATGTAAACCACAAAAAGCCACAAAAGATTTATTCTTGCTTTTGTGACTTTTGTGGTTTCAAAAAACTTCATATGAAAAATTGCTTCGTCATTCTATTCTTCGTTTCCATAACTATTTTTGGACAAAATTTTCAAACCAAACTCTCCAATGCTGCTATTAATCTGACTAAAGACAAAGTCGTTTATGACCCTACTTATTTTAATATAAAATATCCGAATGGCGATGTGCCTGCAGGGAAAGGTGTTTGTACAGATGTGGTCATCAGAGCTTACAGAGAATTGGGAATCGATTTGCAGAAGGAAGTCCACGAAGATATGGCAAAGAATTTCTCCAAATATCCAAAGAAATGGGGATTGAAAAGACCTGATACTAATATCGATCACAGGCGTGTTCCGAATCTGATGGTTTTCTTTTCGAGATTTGGGAAAGTAAAGCCTATTACAAATGATGCGAAGGATTATGTTCCCGGCGATATTGTAACTTGGGATTTGCCTAAAAATCTGACACATATCGGAATTGTTGTCAATAAAAAATCAGCAGATGGCAAACGATATTTGATTTCTCATAATATCGGAGCTGGGCAGGTTTTACAGGATTGTCTTTTTGATTGGACGATTACGGGGCATTATCAATATTCTAAGTAGAAGATATTGAACCACAAAAGTCACAAAAGACATTACTATTATGGATATTAAAAAGAACAAAAAAGAGTTTATAACCGGTACTTATTTTATCTTTTTGTTAATCTAAAAAACTTTTGTGACTTTTGTGGTTTATAAATATTTATAATGAAAAGGATTTTCCAACTTTTATTTCTGAGTTTTTGCTTTCTATTCCAGGCTCAAAACCTTAAAATCATTCAGAAACCGATTGATTATTCTAAAGAAAGAATGAAGCTGAGTCTGGATTATATGAAAGACCATCACAATTTAATCCAGAAAACCCCGAATATCACCCCGAATATCATTGTCCTTCATTACACCGCTGGTGGAACGATTGAGTCCAATTTCAGATATTTCAACAATTTATATCTGGAGAATCAAAGAGCAACACTCAAAAAACAAAGTTCTCTCAACGTTTCTGCTCATTTTCTGGTTGACAGAGACGGAACGGTTTATCAATTGGTTGACCCGGAATTGTTTGCAAGACATACGATTGGATTGAATTATTGCGCCATCGGTATAGAAAATATCGGAAGTAAATCTCAACCTTTGACCGATAAGCAAGTTGAAGCCAATGCAGAATTAGTCAAATATCTTGCAAAAAAATATCCGATTGAATATCTCATCGGGCATTCGGAATATGGTGTTTTTAGGAATTCTAAACTTTGGAAAGAAACGGATTCTAAATATTTTACAGGGAAAGAAGATCCGGGTTCTGATTTTATGAAAAAAGTAAGAGCAAAATTAACTGATTTGAAACTGAAAAGCCAACCTTAATATGATTCTAAAACTAATCTCAATATTGTCCGCAGGAATCTAAACTTAGCTGTAGAGATTCCTACGGAATGACAAACATTATGTTTATTAATAATAAATTACCAACTCACCTTCTCTTTTTCCTCAAATGGAATTTCAGGATTAAGAATTTCAAAAATTAAGTTCCTGATAGAATCCTCCACTTCCGAATCTTCAATCTCAATGAAGTTCAGTTTTTGTGGGCCATTACTGACTTCTGCAAAAGACCAGATTGCCGTTTCGATATTATCAGGATTGATGTTCAAAACGTTCCTGGTACAATATTTATAAATCGAAAGCTGCAAAGCCTGCTTGTAATCGTCTCGGAAAAATAATTCCGGAAGTTTTTCTTCTTTGTTTTTACCAAGATTAATTGTTAAATTTTTCGGTTTTGCCGTTTTATAATCAATCACTCTTGTAATTCCGTCCAATCTATCGATTCTGTCGATAAAACCGTAGAAACTGATTTTGTCAGTTCGATTTTCATCAAGGTAAAAATCACAGTTGATTTCTTTCTCCAAATCCAGAATCTCCAAAGCAGAACCATTTTTCACCAATTCCAAATCATATTCTACAATATTGCGCACTACCCTTTTAGCAATTTCTTTGTGGATGTAATTCATTCCCCGTTCATAAAATTCCTGCTGATGTTTGAGCTTCTCAATCGCAAAGTCAATCGCTGAATCTGTTTGTTGAAGTAAACTTTCTAAATCATTAAATGATAATAATTTATTCTTTATTGGTTCGTGCAAAAATTGCAAAGCATAATGAACCAGGTTTCCATAATTTCTTTGCGAAAGTTCTTCTTCGATTTCGTTGGTTTCTCTGGTTTTGAGAAGATTATTAAGATAGAAATCAATCGGGTTATAAAGATAGGTCACGAGATGAGATGGTGAAACACGGTTTTTCCATTCGTTCAAAAGTCGCATTACTTCTTCATTCTTCTCGATTTTCATCAGTTCCTGGGCAATTGGTTCCGAGGAATTTTCGATAATAATATGTTCGATATTGTGCGGACTTTCCATTTCCAATTGGGTGATAAAACGGCTTTTTTCGCCTGTATTAACACCGGAACTCAAAGCATTGTAAAGCAAATGAACATTTTCCGAATTCTGAATCAATCGGTAAAAGTGATAAGCATAAATACTGTCATTTTCAAGAAAAGTATTCAAACCAAAATTCTTGCGGACATCAAATGGAATGTAGGTATTTTGTGTATTTCCTAATGGTAATTTTCCTTCGTTGACGGATAACAATATTATATTCTTGAAGTTCAAAAGACGCGTCTCCAAAAGTCCCATAATCTGGAATCCCGCCAAAGGTTCTCCCACGAAATCAATAGTTTCCGAATTGACCAACTGATTGATGAGAACTTCCAAAGTTTCTATTTTGACATCAATCTGATAAGGTAATAATTGATTTTTAATGATTTTGAAAACATTCTCAAACAACGCAATATTCTCGTACTGAATATCATCCAATTCCTTGAATTTGAGCTCGTAACAGAACTTAATTAACAGATCTAAAAATATCTGATAGTTTTCCGGTTTTTGTAAAAGCTGAAAATAACTGAGATTTCCAAGTAATTCCTGTAACAAAGTTTTAGAAATATAAACGATGTTTCTTTCTTCTATTGCGAAGATAAAATTTCGGATAATTTCAGAATCTTTTTCGTCATTTGGTAATTCTTCCAAGATTGGCAAAACATCGGCGTAATAATAACTTGACGATTTTTTTTCCTGCTGTTTCTGAAGATAAAACAGTTTTTTTATAGCATTACTGAACGATAGATTCTTCAACGGAAATCCCATCGTAATATTCACGCTTTCAATAGCATTTAAACTGTCTAAAACGGCTGGCAAAAGATTTTCATCCAATAGGACCAAAGCTGTTTCTGATAATTCGTTTTTTGGAATTTTTTTCAGAATTTCGGGAAGAAATTTGGCTTGGACAATATTTCCCGAAACTTCGTAAGTTTTGATATTTTTTGGTTGTGAAAATTGATTTTCAATCCATTTGAAATTTCTATTGTCATTGAATTCTTTCCACTTCAACGTTTCTCGCAGGAACTTTCCGGATTCCTGTCTTTCGTCGTCAATATAATATTGGTCGGCTTGAAAATAAGTTTCCGCTTTGTTCCATTGCAAAAGCTGTCTTACCAATTGCTCTTCCACTCTTGACAACGCATTAAATCCACAAAAAACAAACTGCCGATTGGTTTGTTTGGCAAAATTTTCAATTCCGGAAAAAGCATCTTGATATAACATTCCGGAAGTAGCGAGATTTTCTTTTTTCAATTCTGATTTCAGAAGTGGCAGAAACTCGTTCATTTTTCGCCAGAAATTGAGGTTTCGTTTTCTTGGATTGTCATCGTCGCCGAGATTTTCTCCCCAGTTTTTGATGCGTTCTTCGTCCAGCATCCAAAGCAGAATTTTCTGGTCGTCGTCTGAAAACTTCATCATATCGTCCCAATCTTTTTGCAAAGTCGGAAACCATTTCAGAAACCCTGAAAAATCTTCGGAAGCATCAATTTTATTATAAATACGAAATGCGAATAACCAAAGCGCAATGCCTTTGATTTCTACATTGTCTGATAATTCTGCGATGAGTTCATCTATAGTGACGAAGTTGGGTAATAGCCCTTGGTAATGCTTTTCTTTCAGGATTCTTTTGATGAAAACCATTGGTCTTTTTCCAGGAAGAACAATATCCAATCCGGAAATGTCGTGACGATTTTCTAATAATTCTGAAATGATCTTCTGAAGAAACTGCATAAAAAAAGCCTTTAAAAACTTAAAGGCTCAATTTAATTATTTTTTTGTTGACTTGAAGCAAATTTTAAACGCAAAGTCCGCAAAGATGTTTTAACTACTAATCGTTTTTAAGTTCGCAAAGGCGTAAACTCATCAAAGGACTTGAATTCCTATGCAATGACAAACCTAGCCCCGATTGTAACGGCATCCTTTTTTGTTATTGCGTGGCTGAATGTTTTTATAAATGGCTTCACTTTGTTCGCAATAACAAAAAAGATATAGTGGAAAGCGGGATTAAGCTCCTAAAAATCTACTCTACAACTACTTTTCTTTCCAAGAAAGTGTTAGCTCCACTGGTGTCTTTTCCTGTCCAGAATTTGAATGTGTAAGTTCCTATTTTTGTCGGTTTGAAGTTAACTCTGCTTCCATCAACATAGGTTCCGCTACCACAAACATCATTGGTTTTGTAAGCGAAATTGGCAACTGTTCTTACAGAGTCGTTGGTGTACTGATAATCGTAGCTATAGATTCCTTCGCAGGTTCTGGTAAATGTGGAATATAACTTCATCTCCTGCGTAACGCCCAGCGCCATTGTATCCATCGGGATGTGAACGCTGTCTACCTTGGTTGCATAAACGTTGGTGATTTCCGAATAATCATCGTTGTCGTGGCAAGACATCAGCATTGTTGAAAATACGGCTAATACTGATAAAATAAATACATTCTTCATAATCGTTTCTTATTTTAGTTATTAAAATGACCTTTTGACAGGTAAACTACTTTTTTCGTATCAAAAAATTCTCCTTCGAAATAATTTTTCAAATTGAAAATCTCGCATTTCAATCCTGCAAGCTCTTCCGCGAGATCACCACCTTTCAAATAAAGGACGCCATTGTGCTTAGGATTGATTTGTTCTTTTTCAAATTTTCCTCTCAGCCACGTTAAGAAAACCGGCATTTGGGTTACCGCTCTGCTGACCACGAAATGAAATTTCTCTTTCAGCTGTTCAGCTCTCATATGATAAGCTGTAACATTTTTCAGGCCAAGACTCTCGGCAACTCCTTTTACTACCGTTATTTTTTTTCCGATGCTGTCCACCAGCGTGAAATGGACATTAGGAAAGAGAATAGCCAAAGGAATACCGGGAAATCCGCCGCCGGTTCCAATGTCCAGAACTTTTGTTCCGTCAGCAAACTCCATCACCTTGGCAATGCCTAACGAATGTAGAATGTGCTTTTCATACAGACTATCAGTATCTTTTCTGGAAATCACATTAATTTTTTCATTCCAGTCTTTGTACAAGGTTTCGAGTTCGGCAAATTGATTTTTTTGCTCGCTGGTAATATCGGGGAAATATTTTAAAATTAAATCTAAAGACATAAGGCGAAATTATGAAAAGATTTCTTAATTATTAATTACAACCAAATAAAAAACCACCAAAAAATGATTTTTGGCGGTTTCTAAATTTCAAAGTTTTAATGTGTTATTTTAAAACTTTTTTGGTCATCGTTGTATTTCTAGAATTCACTTTTATAATGTACATCCCTTCTGTAAGGTTCGTCTTATTAATCAAAACTTCTTTTTTTGCATTTTTTGTGTTGTATAATAATCTTCCGACAGAATCATAAAGACTTACTTCATCAATATTATCATCGGATTTTATAACAAAATTCTGAGAGTCTTTAGAAATAATAATTCCGTTTTTTAAAATATTATCAATGCCTAAAGTTTCCAAAGATTTGTAGATCACCTCGAATCTATCTTCATACTGTCCGGAGCTTGTGTAGAAAGTATAAGCATTATCTGTAATGTTGATGACTTTATTAAGATACTTATCTTTCAAATAAATTGCCTGGCTTGTTTTGAAGATTCCGTCCTTATCTGTTAAGGAAATGGTATAATTGCCTGATGTTGAGGATTTGAATCCTAATTTTATAATATCTTCTTCTGAGAAATTTTCATCTTTTGCCTGGATTGCCAATTTGTGATTGTCTAAAACATTCCAGAACGAGTCACTACCGATTGCCAACAGATCTGCATCATAATCGTTGTCAAAGCCATTAGTTGCATTTGGAACGTAGCCGATCAATATTTCATTGTTAACATTGGTTGGTGATTTGAATTCTAACCAAAATCTGTTTTTCTGAGAACTTGTCTTGTTATAATAATTTGCAGCATCAGAATTTCTCATAGAATTCTTGAATACCAAAGGCTGATTTTTTCCGGCTTGTTTAGTTTGAATTATAAATCCTTGACCGACAGAAATATTGCCATTAGGTTTTCTGTTATTGTAACCGAAATAGGTTGCGGATGTCCCTCCTACAGCTGTTGCGATTGCGTAATTGTTTCCGCTGTAGCCGCTACTCTGCTGAGATGTTACCTGTCCGTCATTATTAGTCCAGAAATATGCAACGCCATAGATTTTTGAACTGTTTTCTGCATAAAAATCACTGAAGCTAATATTAGAAGGATAAGGATTTCCAACTAAGTTATATCCTCTCACTGCGCTCGTCCACTTGAGATTGTACGAAGTAACATCGCCATTTTGAGGAATACCAACAAATTCGAATTGTGATGTTGCAGATGTTGTTGTAACTGTTTCCGGGAAACTGTTTTTTCCTCGGATCGCATATCCTCTTGCGGGTTGGAATACAGATGAAGAATTCAGCGTAATCTCATTTGCAATGGTTGTTACAAAATAATCATTAGCTTCATTGTAAACATAGAATCTGTTCCAAGGGGTTCCTGTTCCCGTTGTTGTTGCCTGGTTATAACCTTCGGAAAACTGATAAAGGTTTTGTCCTATTACTGGTGAAGACCAATAGTTATAACCCATTTTCGGGATAATGGCAGATTTTTTAACAGTTACATTTCCGGTATTCTGAGCATTATTCTTTTGTAAAAGGTTAGCATTGTGCTCTATAACAAATGAACCTGTCGCAGTATTTTTGTTCGCAATTTGTCCGTTAATCGTTATATATCCTCCAGCATTGACAGTCAATGTTCCTCCCGGATTAATTGTCAAATTATTACTTTCGAAGTTACCATAAGTTGCAGTATCGTAACTAGTTTCAATGATTGCATTCTTAGTTGCGGTAGGTATTCCATTATTCCAATGAGGATTAGCTGCATTTAGCCAGGTTGTATCATTAGAAGCAAAAACATAATTGTAAAAAATACCGTCAATCTCAGGGCCAGAGCCACCAGGAAGATACTGGAAAACATATTGTACATAATCCGTATTATAAAGATATAATCTTACATAAACTTTCTCACCCGGTCCTACTTTCAATGTATTGCTGAAATTTAATGTTTTCAGTGTATAATTGTTAGTGACCGTTCCTGTTCCCATTACAGTATAATCTGAAAAATCCGCATTTTTTGAATAACGCAATTCATAAATCGCACCATCAGTCCCTTTTGCAATATAGCTGAAAGTCTTTGGCTCAATTGTTTTGTTTGGACTGATATTGTCCAGGATGAATTGAGTGTATTTGGAAGTATTGATTGGGCTTCCTGTTCCATTATTCTGGCTTACAAGATAATAAGCCTTCGGATTGGTCTCACCACCCACATTAACAGTTACACCACCAGCAGTCGTCATTGTTGTTGAATTGATGAATGACTGAAACGTAGTTGCTGTAAAATTATTCTGATCCCAACGAATCAAAGGCGAAGTTGCGTTCGGAACATTATTGATACTTACAGTTGCTGTATTAGAAACGCCATATTCATTCGTGATATAATATGAGAAAGAATCTGTACCAACATAATCTTTAGCCGGAATATAGTTGATCGTTTTGTCAGCATTTAAGCTAGTTGTTCCATGAGACGGCTGTGTATATGTTAATGAATTAATCTTGTTGCTGTAATCATCATTAATCAAAACATTGATATCGATATCATTATTAACAATATTGCTTACCGTATCGTTATAGGCAATCGGCGCAGTAGAACTGAATTCTGTATATCCTGAGAACGCCGGACCATTAGCCCCTCCATCATTCAGCAATATTTGAAAAGCATTCCATGTATTATAAACATAGATTCTCAGGTAAACAATTTGCCCGTCTGTTGCAATTGGTCTTGAAAAGTTTGTAACAGAGATTGTAGAGATGCTATTAGTAATTGTTGTTTCTGGTAATACATTGTATGCTGTTGTGAAATTACTGTTCAAAGAATAGTCAATTTTAATTCTTGCATCACCTGATTCCATTCTGCAAAGAAAACTGAAATCAGAGAGGTATAATTTATAACCATTTTTCGGACTTATGGTAAACTGAATATACTTACTCTTATCAATTGTTTCAACATTTTTATCAGGCCAGCCTGTTGTGTGGAATGCATTATAACCACTCGCACTGATATACTGAACATAAGAAAGATTGGCTGTTGAAGTCATATTCCCAACCGTGATATTGTCATTGTATCTGTTTGGTGAAAAATCTGACTTGTTCCAACGTGCTAAAACCGAATTAACGTTATCCACAACATTGATGCTTACAGTAGCCTCATTGGAAGGTCCCGTTGCATTAACTGCTTTATATTTGAATGTATCTGCTCCTCCGTAACCGGTTTCCGGCTTGTAGGTAATATTTGTAGTTCCATTAACAGTCAATGTTCCATGTGCAGGTTGCTGGGTAATCGTAACTCCTGTAATAGTAAGAACAGAAGTGTCATTGCTTAAAACATTAAAATTTGAATTGTTATTCTTATAAACCGTATAGGAATCATTGTTAGCTACCGGTACAGCTGTATTAGGATCCTGTGCAACTGAAATGCTCACAGAAGCTTCATTAGAAGGTCCTGTTATATTGCTTACCTGGTATTTGAACGAATCCGCTCCTACATAACCTGCGACAGATTTGTAAGCCACATTGCTTGTTCCGTTTACAGTTACTGTTCCGTGTGAAGGCTGTTGAGTAATTGTTATACCGGTTATCGCAAGTGTTGAAGTATCATTGCTTAAGATATTAAGGTTGGTATCGGTGAAATTATAAACATTATACGAGTCATTATTTGCAACCGGAACAGCAGCAATCACATTTAAGCTAACTGTTGCTTCATTGGAGGATCCTGTGGTATTGACTGCTTTGTATTTAAATGTGTCCGCACCTTCATATCCGGATGTTGGAGTATAAGTTACATCAGTTGTTCCGTTCACAGTTAAAGTTCCATGTGCGGGTTGTTGTGTGATTGTTATCCCGCTTATAGCTGAACCTGAAGTATCGTTTGAAAGAATGTTCAGGTTGGTGGTACTATTTTTATAAACAGAATAAGAATCGTTGTTTGCTACAGGAACAGTTGCTTGAGTTTCAGTTAACTTTAGAGTATTAGCTTTGATTATCCAGCCACCATTCCAGTTATTACCCGACGAATAGAAACGTATAACAAGAGTCTGTGTTCCTGACAATGTTATATTAAGAGGAATATTCTTGGCAGCATTAGCATTAATCGATTCGTTATTAACCAATATTGTAGAACCTACATTATACATGTATGTATAATCATCTATGGCATTATTATTCGGTGCAACGTAATACCTGATAGTATAATGTGTTGGGCCAGGGTTGGTTTTGTCCTGTTCAAAAGCAAGATTAGAGATTTTTACCTGATTTCCGTTAGAAGAACTTACGGAAAATCCAAAATAACGATAGTGTTCTACACTGCTATTATTCCAACCTGTTACAGTCATTCCTTGTGAACTGTAAGAGATCGGGTTTTGACTAGTGGTAATAGCTGTTGCTGTTACACGGCTATTGCTGTAAGTTACATTTCCATTTGAGGTTAATCCCCATTTAACTAAATCTGATTGTCCAAAAAATAAATTTGCAAATAGTATTGCAAAGAATAAAAAATAGTTTTTTTTCATAATCGATGATTTATAAAAATTTGAGCGTGCAAAATTAAATTGCATATTTTGCATCCATATTATCATACGGTAATAAATCTGCTCCTTGAAAATTTCAGGTGATTTTTAAGGAGGTTTATCCTTACAAAATGGATAGTTTGTTCGCAAGCAGAACTTATCTGCTATTATATTTTTACCAATCCGGTTGCAATATTATTAATAATACTGTAAGACGTACAAGTTTTGGAGCGGAAAACCCTGTGTTTAAAGCAAAAACTATCCTTTGGGATAGTCTTTGTATGGGCAATGTAGTAGGTGTTTTTACGTAGATGTAGGGGAAATGTAGTAGGTCGAAAATTAATTATTTCTCAATTTTTTGAAGAAATCTTTCCGATCTTTAATGTCCAAAATATTATAAATATTCTTGGTATGATACTTAACCGTATTTTCACTTATGAAAAGTTTTTCGGCAATTTCCTTGTTGGACAATCCATCTGCTAAAAGTATCAAAAGATCTTTCTGGCGGTCGGTTAATTTGTTAGAATTTAATAATAAATCAAGTTCAGGATTTAGAATTTTTTCGTCAGACGAATTTTGAGAATACTGGTTGAGCTCTTCTTTCATTTGCTCAATTTCTTCCTTCATCCTCAACCTGTCCTTTTTTATTTTTTTATTTTTTCTGAAGAAATAGTAAGCAATTAAAACGGATAATAAAATCAGGACAATTAAAACAACAGTTCTTTTCCAAATATCTGATTCTTCTTTTATGATCTGCTCTTTTTCAGTAAGTGCCTTATCAACAATATGCATCTCGGAGATCTTAACATCCTGATTTTCCAATCTGCGAAGTGAATCAAGCTTTGAACCAATTAGGTAGGCTTTCGCAAAAAGATTATTCTCCTTATAGATTTTTTCCATTTCGGATGAGGCTAAGATTTTGTATTTTAAAATGTTACAGCTATCGGAAATCTGCATGCTCTCTTTGTATGCCTCCTCTGCTTTTCCTATGTCTTTCCTTTTCCCATACAGGTTCATAAGCTTTACATAAACTATAGGCACATTGCATGTATTCGCATTTTCCATGATATCCATGGCTTCGTAATACTTTTTTTCAGCTTCATTGTATTTTTTTTTGATCATGAAAAGGTAACCTTCTTGCATCAGTATATAGGAATTGTCTTCCGGAAAAGCGTTGACATAATTTTTTGAAGCAATCCTTTTCATGGCTTCTTCCGCTTTTTCGTAATCGTTATTATCAAAATAGACAAAGGCATATTCATAATCTATTTTCATTCTCAGGATATTGTCCGGAGGTAGTTGTCTGGCAATTGAATTGGAACGATTGAGATATTCGATACACATCATATAATCATTGACGCTGCGATATGTAGTTGCCATTAGAAAAAGAATATTACCTTCTTCTTCTTTTGTTAGATCACCGTTAAGTAAAATATCAGATAGTTTCTTTTGTGATAGCTTATGTTTTCCTTCTCTATTATATTGGATGATTTCTTCCTCAATAGAATGCAGGTCTATTTTTTTTGCATTAATAAAAATGAAAAATAGTATTAAAAGAGCTGAAAAATATTTCGTAAAATTAAAATTCATTAATGGGTTGCCTAAAATATTCTATCTTGTTATTAATTATAAACAAGTGTTTGAAGATAAATGCAAAAATAATTAATTATATCAATAATTTCTCAATAAATAATTAATTTTCAAATCAAATCTATATTTATTTTCAACACCGAATTAATTTTCAGAAGCATTTTTTTGCAAATATTTTTTATTGACATCAGGGTTATAATAATTTTTATTTTAATATGCTACTTGTTTAGGTTATTGATTATAAAAAATTATATTTGTGATTGAATCTAATCGTAATACATAATGAGTAAAATTTCTGATAGACTGAACAGACTGAGTTATTCTCAGACCTTCGTAATGAGTAACAAAGCGCGTGAGATGAAAGCCGCCGGAATAGATGTAATTAGTTTAACTTTGGGCGAACCGGATTTTGATGTTCCTCAAAAAATCAAACAAGCTGCTTTTGATGCCATTAATGAAAATTATAGCCACTACTCGCCCGTTCCCGGTTTTTTGGAACTGAGACAAGCCATATCAGAAAAACTAAAAAGAGATAATCAGCTGGATTATAAACCAACACAAATTTGTGTTTCCAATGGTGCAAAACAATCTATCATTAATGTTTTGTCTGCGATCATTAATGACGGTGACGAAGTTATTTTACCCGCGCCATATTGGGTAAGTTATGATGAGATGGTAAAATTGGTTGGGGGAACTTCGGTTTTTATCCAGACATCTATTGATACGGAATTCAAAATTACAGCGGAGCAATTAGAAAAAGCCATTACACCAAAGACTAAAGCCCTGCTTTATAGTTCGCCTTGTAACCCATCGGGTAGTTTCTACACCAAAGAAGAATTGGAGTCAATTGCTGATGTTATTGCAAAATATCCTGAGATTACAATCATTTCCGATGAAATCTATGAATTTATTAATTATGAAGGTGAACACGTTTCTATTGCGAGCTTTCCTCAGGTTTATGAGCAAACCGCTGTAATCAATGGTATGAGCAAAGCTTTTGCTATGACAGGCTGGAGAATCGGTTATTCGGCATGCCCTGACTGGTTAGCGAAGGCTTGTGACAAAGTCCAGGGCCAAATGACCAGCGGTGCGAATACAATAGCGCAAAGAGCTTCTATTACGGCTTTACAGATGGATCCGTCAGAATTACAATATATGATTACCGAATTCCATAAAAGACGTGATTTGGTTTTCGATTTAATGAAAGATATCAAAGGTTTCAAATGCAACCTTCCAAAAAGTGCATTCTATTTCTTCCCGGATATTTCTTACTTCATCGGTAAGAATTTGAATGGAACTGAAATCAAAGATTCTGATGATTTCGCAATGTTTCTATTAGAAAATGCCAATGTTGCTTGTGTTGGCGGTGTTAGTTTCGGAAGCCCCGAATGTATTCGTTTTTCTTATGCAGCTTCGGAAAAAGAACTGCGAGAAGCAATGAGACGAATCAAAGATTGTGTTGAACAATTCTAATTAATTTGATAAACCACTATAGATGTTTTTATAGTGGTTTATTTTTGCAACAGTATTTTCGTGAATTTTTCTCCACCCTGAAAATTCAAGTGATCCTGATCTCCAAAATATTCATTTTTTTCTTTGAAAAAAGATTGACAATCAATTATTTCTAAGCCTTTGGAAACAAATAATTTGTCAGCACCATAATTTTTATTGCCTAACATTTTCAGATAATAACCAGAAACAGGAAACTTAACACCAATAAGTTTGATATTGTTGCTTTGACAGATATCAATGATTTTGATTAGTTCCTGTTCCAGAGCTTTACTTTTATTATGCGACGGAAACTGGCTGTTCACTCTATCTTTAGCTCTGACGATTTTTTCTTCTTCGGATAATTTGTTCCAAATAATATTGACTGTATTATTTCTTTGTTGAAAAATCAGCTTTACCTTGTCCTGTAAGTATATCCTGAAAAGAGAATTAATTTTTGGTTGGAAAATTGGGAAATAATACTTTATATATTTTTCATTGATGTAATTATAATCAATCTTGGATGTATATTTTATACTTTTATCCAGGTTGTTATTCTTATCTCTGTAAGGGCTCAATGTATAATTATCGACACTAATATATATTTTATCGATTTTGTAATGATTTTCTATTAGATAGATTAACTTCCTTTTCATATCATAATAAGAATCACTGTTATCAGAAAAATTATAAACGCCAAATTTTTCAGGCATTTTTTCTATTGACATTCCATGTGAATCGGCCATTATAAATGATCTAAACCGTTTGTCAGGAAAATCGTTATAACCTTTATAATAATTGTCATTTGCAAAAACAAAGACAATAATATTAAATACAAATATTATTATGAAGAGAATAAATATGTTAAAAATAAATCTTTTCAAGTCTTAGTTATTAAAATTGAAAATAGATAAACTCTATACTTTCACCAAAATTACCGTAAAAATAAATGACAAATAGAATCATAATATAACAAAGCCATCTTATAGATTTTGAATTGAAATTCTTAATACCTTCTATTGCATATTGATTTTCTCTTCCAAGCCATTCTACTAATAAAAAAACAACAATAAGTATAATTGCCGTTAACATATCATCAATTTTATCAAAATTCGGATATGTAATGAGTGAAGGTGAAAAAATTCCTTTTATATAACTTATAGCATGACCAATGTTTTCCGCTCTGAAAAATATCCATGCAAATACGATCAATATAAATGTTATCATCATTTGCATCAATTCTTTAAATGTTGGTAAAATCCGGTCTTTTGCAACGATTTCCAAATTATTTCTGTTGGTTTTCATTACAACAGAAGGCAGTATAAATAATGCATTCAAAATTCCCCAAACTATAAAGGTCCAATTAGCGCCATGCCAGAATCCGCTTACGATGAAAATAATAAACACGTTGCGAATACGCATCCAATTCCCTCCTTTGCTCCCACCAAGAGGAATATACAGATAGTCTTTGAACCACGATGATAACGATATATGCCAACGGCGCCAGAATTCGGCAATATCTCTTGAAAAATACGGGAATGCAAAATTGCGTAACAGTTCTATTCCGAATAAACGAGCTGTACCCAAAGCAATATCAGAATAGCCTGAAAAATCACCATAGATCTGGAAAGTGAAAAAGATGGCACCCAGAAATAAGGAGCTACCATTCATATCTGAAGAATTACCAAATATCTGATTGGCTATCTCGGCACAATTATCTGCAATGACAATTTTCTTTAATAATCCCCAAAGTATTTGTCGCAGACCATCTGCTGCTTGTGCATAATCAAAATTCCTTCTTTTTTTTATCTGAGGTAGAAGATGTGTGGCACGTTCAATGGGACCGGCAACCAAAAGCGGAAAGAAACTGACAAAGACAGCATAATCGACAAAATTACTTTCTGCTTTTATTTTATTCTTATAAATATCAATTACATAAGAAAGCCCATGAAAAGTATAAAACGAGATACCAACCGGTAAAATAACTTTTAATAAAACAGGGCTTATTTTCCAGCCAAAATAAGATACTGATTCTGCAAATGATTCTGCAAAGAAATTATAATATTTAAAAAAGCCTAGAAAACCCAGATTTACAACAATACTCAGCCAGAACCAATTTCTTTTTTCTTTTTGATTTTGGGAATTTTGCATTTTTAATCCAGTAAAATAATCTAGAAAAGTTGAAAATAATAATAAAAACATGAATCGCCAATCCCAACAAGCATAGAAAAAATAGCTTGAGATCAGTAATAAGGCATTCTGGATTTTAAGACTTTTTGCAAAATACCAATATAATATAAATACAATTGGAAGAAATATTGCAAAATTAATTGAGTTAAATAGCATTTAGTTTTATTCCCGACTAAATTATAAAAAATCTATCTTTTCACTTTTAATTGCTAAATAATATTTTATCAAGGCAACTACATACAACTTTACACAAATAAAAACAGGTAGTCAACTCTGTTGCTTCATCAAGGACTATTGGGTGTGACCTCAACAATCGAACAGAAGTTCCTCGAAGGGTTTCTGTTCATCCACAACAGGGGGACTACCATTTTGTAAAATTAATAAATAGAATTAAAATGAAAAAAGAAAATAAAAAAGACACCACTAAAAAAGTCATGGAAGATTTACAAATAGAAAATAAAGAGTTTGATGTTCTCGTAGAAAAATTAAAATCATCTTTAAAAGAAACAAAAGAAAATATCCTTGCTATAGAACAACAAGGATATAAAGTAGTAGTATCTCCGTTTTATAGAGATAAAGATTTTTCAGGTGATACTACAATTGGAGTTAGGGTTCATTTAGACATATCAAAAACCATTAAAGTTTAGATTCAATATCTTTTAAAACTTCTAAAATTTCATCATTTTGATTTGAAATATTATCTAAGATAGATTGAATGTCTTCATCAGGATTATCAATATTAGATTTGATTTTTTGATATAATTCTTGAATTAAAATTAGTTGTTGATTAATGTCTTGAAGTTGCCCTTCAATAATTTGTGGGTTTTTCATTATGTTAAATTTAAGTTGTTTAAAAGAATATTTGATTTATTAAGAAAACGATAAAGGTAATAACAAGAGAAGCAACAACTGTATAGATTATAATATGAGCAATTATACCGTTAACTCTATTACGTTTTATTTCTTTTCTTACTAATCTATCAAATTCTTTTTTGTTGGAATGTGTCATTAAAACATATTCTGTTTCATCATATTGTTTCATAAGAGTAATTTTTTAGTCACTCTAAACCCAAAAGTGAAATGTATAAAAATAAAGAAAGTGTGGGTTTATAACTCTCATTTGCCAATAGAGGTTCTGGTAAACCTTGAAACACAAACAAGACATAACCCACACCCATATGGATGCGGTTAGTTCTTATTTATTCTGTGTTTCAATGAATGTACCAGATTCCTATTGACAGAATAAAAGCTAACGCTTCTTTTTAATCGTTAATGTTTAACAAAATTAGAAAATAAAAATGGAAAATAAGAAAGGAACTATTCAAATATTGAATAGCAGGAAAGAAATTATACTTCTAAACAAAGAAGAGAAAGTTATTGTAATTAGTGAAGAGTTTGGTTTTAGTATAGGAGTTGAAAAATTTACTCAAATCCTTCGAGAATGGCTATCTACACAATCTCTTAATGCAACAGTCACTTCTGACTGTACAATAGTTGGTAAGCCCTCAAATGGATTATCAGGATCAGGAATAAACCCCCAATAATTAGGAAGCTTATATGCTGGATTAGTAGCCTTTTCAAAGTCTACTTCACAGTCTTCTAACAACGCAGAGTATTTTTCTTTTATTAATGCTAATTTTTCTGTAATACAAGAAAATATAGCAGTTCTGTAATTGAGTTCTTCTTTCATAACTCAAAGATAATAGACAAAATAAACATATCAAAATAATTCGTAAATTAATGTAACTTTAATAAAATCAAAATGTTAGATACAAATATTAAATCGGTTTACCAGTTGGTGCAAACATTTTCAACTGAACAAATATGTATTGATTATTTAGAGGAACAGAGATGGGGAGGAATTATTGAAAGTCCTTATGATAGTGACTCAAAGGTTTATAAATGTAAGAATAATCAGTATCGTTGTAAAACCACAGGGAAATATTTTAATGTTAAGACAGGGACAATGTTTGAGAACTCTAAAATCAGCCTTAGAAAGTGGTTTTTAGCTATTTGGTTAGTTACTTCTCATAAGAAAGGAATTAGTTCGTTACAATTAGCTAAAGATATTGATGTGACTCAGAAAACAGCTTGGTTTATGTTACAGAGAATTAGATCCTGTTTTGGAATTGAGAATAATAATGAACTTGAAGGTGTTGTTGAATGTGACGAAACATTTATCGGTGGAAAGAACAAGAATCGACACAAGGATAAAAAAGTTCCATTCTCTCAAGGACGTTCATATAAAGATAAAGTTCCTGTAATGGGAATGTTGCAAAGAGATGGTAAGATGAATGCCTTTGTTGTAACAGATACTAAGAGAAATAGTATTCAACCTTTGATCTATAAATATGTTAATCCTGAAACAACGGTTTTAATTTCTGATGAATGGTTAGGTTACAATGGTCTATCAAAATATTATGACCATAGAATTATAGATCATTCAAAGAAAGAGTATGTAAGTTTGCAAGATAAATCCGTGCACACAAACAATATAGAAGGAAGTTGGCGAATCCTAAAAAATTCAGTCAATGGAATGTACAATTATGTTTCTAAAAAACATCTTCAAAAATATGTTGATGAGTTTGTTTATAGATTTAACTTGAGAAAGGTCACAGACCAAGAAAAATTCAGATATTTGTTATCAAATTCAAATGTCCGAACTAAATACAGAGAATTATGTTAAATACAAGATTAAAAACAAAACGTGTGAAATACGTTAAGATAAATAACATAGAGTATTTTGATGTTCAGGATATAAAAGATAATCATCCTGAATTAAAAATAGAGGTTGATAAGATTGTTCGTATTAATGATGTTGCTTTGATAGTAGCAGATTATGTTCATCTTACAACTGAATTTGATAAAATGATGAAGCAGGTTTTTAAGAAGTAAACCTGCTTAGTGTAAAATGGTATGTAGTTACCTTTATCAATTTATAATTCTTGTCTTTGCATATTCAATTTTGTGAATTAATTGTTTAATATTTTATATATTAATTGATATAATAAAAAACCCTGACTTTACCGTATTAGCCACATAACACTGTTAGTTTTCAGTCTTTCACATTGATAGATTTTATAAATAGCAAATTGATTTTTAATTCACAAAATCTTTGTAATTTTGCACTATCAAATTTAAACAACAATTTAAACTTAAATATTATGTCATTAGTAGGTAAATTATTCCCGAATGTTGCGATCGATGCAATGAGTGAAATGGGTGATGATCTTAAGATCAATGTATTTGAAGAAGCGGTTAATAATCAGCAAAAAGTGATTTTGTTTTGGTATCCAAAAGATTTTACTTTTGTTTGCCCGACAGAATTACACGCTTTTCAGGAGGCTTTACCAGAATTCCAAAAGAGAAACACTATGGTTATTGGTGCTTCTTGCGATACCAACGAAGTTCATTTTGCTTGGTTGAACACTCCAAAAGATAATGGAGGAATCGAAGGTGTAACTTATCCAATCCTTGCTGACACGCACAGACAATTGGCAAATATCCTTGGAATTGTAGATCAGGACTTGGAATATGATGAAGAAGGAAACGAAGTGTTCACAGGTTCTAACGTAACTTACAGAGCAACTTATCTGATCGATGAGACTGGAAAAATCTTCCACGAGTCTGTAAACGATATGCCTCTTGGTAGAAACGTTAAAGAATATCTTAGATTGATCGATGCCTATGCACACGTTCAGAAACACGGAGAAGTTTGTCCTGCAAACTGGGAAGAAGGAAAAGATGCAATGAACGCTAACAGAACCGGTGTTGCAGAATACTTCAGCAAAAACTAATTGATTTTCTCAATCAATTATCATTTATAATCAATCATTAATAATTGTAGAATGTACATAGAACTTACAGGAGACACATTACAACAGATCATTCAGGAGAATGATAAAGTAATGGTTCAGTATGGTGCAACTTGGTGTGGGAACTGCAGGATTATGAAGCCAAAATTCAAAAAATTAGCTGCAGAGAATGAGGATATCCCTTTCTATTATGTAGATGCGGAAAAATTGCCGGAAAGTAGAAAACTGGCAACGGTTGATAATTTGCCGACCTTCGCAGCATTTGAAGGCGGTGTTCTAAAAAACCAGGTTCAAACCAATCAGGCTGAAAGTCTTAACCATCTTTTCAGTGAATTAAAAGGTTAAAACTGAGATATTCTCGATCTCTAAATCTTATAATTTCTAAATCTATTAAAAATGAAATTACCAATCATAAGACAGTTTTATCAAAACCAAACACCGGAAAATCTGGAAACAACTTTAGAAGTTCTGGAAAGTTTTTCAGAATTCCGAAATGTCTCTGAAGAAGACCTTAACGTCACCGGAGAACTGATAACTAATATTTGTGGAGCTTTGGAAGTTCATGCCAGCGTTCAAAACGGAATGAGTGAGAAAGATGCTTTGAATTCCTTTGCTCAAAAAGTGATGGGTTCAATAGATAAATAAATAGTTTATTTTTTACAAAAAGGCTTTGGAAAGAGATTTCTAAAGCCTTTTTTTCGTTATTTTTGGATAAAATCAAAAAACTATGAAAGATTTTATCGCTGCACTTCCAAAAGCAGAATTACATTTACATATCGAAGGAAGTTTTGAACCGGAACTGATGTTCGAAATTGCCCAAAGAAACCAAATTGAGATTCCTTATAAAACAATCGATGAAGTTAAAAAAGCTTATCGGTTCTCCTGTCTACAGGACTTTTTGGATATTTATTATGCCGGTGCCGGCGTTCTGATTCACGAGAAAGATTTCTACGATCTGGCAATGGCTTATTATCAGAAATGTTATGAGAATAATGTCATTCATACCGAAATAATGTTTGATCCGCAAACACATACGGACAGAGGAATTGCTTTTGAAACGGTTATCAATGGATTGCAAAAGGCTAGATTGGATGCAAAGGAAAAATGGGGAATCAATTCTCTGTTCATCATGAGCTATTTGCGGCATCTTTCCGAAGAATCCGCTTTTGAAACATTAAAGCAATCATTGCCTTACAAAGACTTAATTACTTCTATTGGTCTGGATTCTTCCGAAATGGGAAATCCGCCAACCAAATTCAAAAACGTATTCGAAGCATCTGTGAAAGAAGGCTACATTCCGGTTGCACACGCTGGTGAGGAAGGTCCGGCTGAGTATATTTGGGAAGCTATTGATATTCTCAAAGTTGCAAGAATCGATCACGGAAATAGATGCTTGGAAGACGAAAAATTGGTTCAGGAAATCGTAAAAAGAGATTTAGCTTTGACCGTTTGTCCACTTTCCAATCTTGAATTGAGAAATACCGATGTGATGACCAATCATCCACTAAAAAAGCTTTTGGAAAAAGGCATCAAAGCAACTGTCAATTCTGATGATCCCGCTTATTTCGGTGGCTATATGAATGCTAATTTTGAAGCGGTCCAGGAAGCTTTGGATTTATCAAAAGAAGACATCATTACATTAGTGAAAAACTCTTTTAACTACTCTTTTGCAACTGATGATCAAAAGAAATCTTATCTTGAAAAAGTGGATGAAGTAGTAAATAATTTTAAATAATATTTCAAGATAAAGAATCAAACATAGTATTTGTCATTCCGTAGGAATCTAGACATCGATTTTCAGATTCCTACGGAATGACAAACTTATAGTTTTAATTTAAAATTAATTCTTAAGAATCATCAAACTCCTTTTATGATTCTGGAAGCCATAATGTTCATAAAGTTTTTTCGCTTTTTCATTATGGTTTTCAATTTCCAGAAGAACAATTTTGAAGCTGTTTTCAATGGAATAATTCTTAACAAACTCCAACGCTTTTTTGCCCAGAGATTTCCCTTGAAATTCTGGTTTAACAAACAATTCGTCTAAAAATAAGATCTCTCCACCAAATTCGAAACTGAAATATTTTGCCAGAATAATATAACCTGCGATCTGTTGTTCAAAAACAATTTTAAAGCATTCGCCATAATGATGATTATTGATGAATCTTACAAAATTATCGGTAGTGGTTTTTTCATCAAACGGATAAAGATCAATGGCATAGAAATCCTTCATCATTTGACACAGATCAGGAATATCGGAGATATTTGCTTTTAAAATTTCGTGATTCATTTTTTCTTTTTATTTTCTCTCCACAGCCAGGGCGCAATTGGATTTTTATCTTGCCATAGTCCTACTCTATTGTTTCGCGCTTCGGATTCCAATTTTGCATAAACAGGATCGCTGGAATATTTTTTATAATGCCAGGCCATTCCTTGTTTTATCATTTCCTGATTAACGATTTGTTTTCTATCATTGATAACAACTGCAATCAATCTTTTGTAACGGTCGTATTTTTCAGATTCTATCATGACTGTTTTTCCGAAACAAAGATGAGACAAAGCTTGTTTGGCATTATTTCCGAAAGGCTGAGTTCCTCTTTTTTCAGGAGAATCGATGTGAGCAAGCCGGATTTTGATTGGAGTTTTCTTGTAAAGAACTTCCATCGTATCACCGTCGGAGATGCCGATAACTTTTGCAGAAAATGTTTTATGGCTGAGATTTTCCTTTAACTGATTTTGTCCGAGACTGAAAACAGACAAAAGAATTAATACTAAAAACCGATTCAAATCAAATCTCAAATTTTTTCTTTGCCAATTCTTTTCTTACACGGCTCAAACTTTCCGGCGTAATTCCAAGATAAGAAGCGACCATCCACTGCGGAACTCTCAGCATCAGATTAGGATATTTTTTCAGAAACTCAAGATAACGTTCTTCAGCAGTTGTGCTGATTAATGCATTGACGCGATTTTGCAAATTCTTAATATGATTGAACATCAATCTTTGATTCTTTTCTGCAACATCGGGATAAACTTTTGAAAGGTTTTCAAAGAAGCCTTCTCTTGTCACAACTAATATACTGTCTTCGATTGCTTCGATGTAAAATCTGGATTTCTCATTCAAGAGCTGACTGGTTGTATCAGATATGATCCAGTTTTCCGGTGCAAACTGTATCACGTGTTCTTTTCCCGCTTTGTCAATAGAATACATTCTCAACAAGCCTTTTTCTACAAAAAAGGTACAATCAGAAATCTCTCCTTCCCGCAAAATGATTTCATTCTTCTTTGCTTGTTTTATTTCATAATATGATGAGCAAAATTCTAAGCTTTCAATGGGAACGCCTAATATTTTTGAGAGATGATTGCGGAAGTTCTGATATTCCATTTGTTACTGTGTTTTAATTTGATTAAATTTTATCAAGACTGATATTCTGATGAGAGCTGTTGTACGTTGCTTTTCCATTTTCCAGAACGATTAGCTGCGGACTCTGATGTACAACGTCAAAACGGGATTCAATCTCGTTGGATATATTTCTATGAGCCAACAAATCGAGGAAATAATAGACATAATCTTTATCAGAATTTTCCATTTGTCTTTCAAAAGATTTCAGCATTGTTTTGCTGATAAAACAACGTGTAGAATGTTTGAAAATCAAGACTTTTTGCTGATTGGATCTCTCAACTGCTGAATCTAAATCCTTTTCGGATTCCAGTTTTTTCCAAAGGCTTTTTTTTTGATCCTGCTCCTCTTTTTTACCAAATATTTGATCTAAAAATCCCATAAAATCGATTTGAGTAAAATTAAGATTTTCCTGTCGAAATAGAAAATATTTTTTAATTAATGATGATGGAACAAATGTCCTCCAAGTGCCAGTCCAATGCCGCAAATCACGAGGATAATTTTTGTCCAGTCCATCTTGTGATTCTTATTACTTTCGAAAATTATAACTGACGAAATATGAAGGAAAATTCCGCCAACTACAGCTAAGAAATACACTTTCAGATTTTCATCAAAATATTGACCCAAAAGCATTCCCAAAGGTGAAGCTAAAGCAAAAACGAGAACAATCAGCCAGAATTTAGTAGAGAAATTTTTACTATGAGCCAGGAAACTTCCCAAGACAAAGGAGATTGGAATGTTATGAAACAGAATTCCTAGCAAATAAGGAGACAACGTTTCTTTCTCGTGTGATAAAGGGATTCCTTCTATAAAAGCATGAACAAACAGTCCGATGATCAACGCAACAGGAATAATCGAATGTTCATCCGAATGATGATGAAGATGCCCGTGTTCAAAACCTTTGGTCAAACTTTCAAGCAACATCTGAATCAAAACCCCAAGAATCACAAAAATCCCGATATTATGGTCTTCAGAATGATAAACTTCCGGAAAAACCTCATTCAGACAGATCGTTATCAGAAAACCTGCACTCAGAATTAAGAGATTTTTAGCAAATTGCTGCTTACTTCCGAAATATTTTCCAAGAAAAACTCCAATCAGAACACTTAATATCAATAGAAGTATAATCATCTTAAAACTTAAATCTATTTAATCTTTCTAAACAAATTAATACATCTTTGGGAACTTTTTTCCTCAAAATCATTAAGCTGATAATCGCCCCAACGTTGGATTAATTCAAAACCAAATTCATCAGCAAATTTCAGGATTTTTTCAGGAGAAGTCAGTTTGACACGTTCGAAAAAATGAAACTTTTTGCCTTGGTCTTCAAAATTAATTTCTTTAATGATAAAATCATTCTCAATATGTTTTTGAATATTAAAGGTAATATTTTCTCTTTCGATAGAACTTTTCGGAACGATGACATTTTTCACATAATCAGAATTCAGAAAATCTAAAACGAAATAACCTTCATTCTTCAAAGCATCGGAAACAGAACGGAAAACACTTTTGTCCTCTTCTTCCGTTTCGAAATATCCAAAGCTTGTGAACAAGTTAAAAACCGCATCAACAGGCTCGGTCTCAATCCTATTTCTCATATCGTGAACCCGAAATTTCAAAGAGTCATTTTCGAATTGCTTATCATAACTGATACTTTGTTCAGACAAATCCAGCCCCAGAACATTGTAACCTAACTTGTTCAGATACACCGAATGTCTGCCTTTTCCGCAAGCTAGATCAATAATTTTTGAATTTTTCTCGAGTTTTAGAAAATCAGTCAACAGATTCAGAAAATTTTCGGCTTCCTGATAATCTCGGTTGCTGTATAAAATATGATAATATGGTGTATCAAACCATTCTTCGAACCATTGCATCTTGCAAAAATAAGGAAAATAGATGTGAGACCGGCAGATTAAGGAAGAGATTTTCTATAAGTTCAAAAGTCTATTATCTATCATGTAAATATCTATTATCTTTGCGGAATGGATACAAACAATCTGCAGATACAGATCAAAACTTTTTTCGGGTTGGAACAGGTTTTGGCCGAAGAAGTTAAAAAACTAGGCGGTAAAAAAGTAGAAGCCAGAAACCGTGCGGTAACTTGCGAAGGTGACCTGGGTTTTCTTTACAAACTCAATTATTCTTGCAGAACTGCGCTTAAAATTATTATTCCGATTTTAGAATTCAAAGCTTTTAATGAATCTAAATATTACGATAAATTATTCAAGTTTGAATGGGATCAGTTTCTGGAGAAACACCAGTCATTTGCTATTGATGCTACTGTAAACTCGGAGAGATTCAGCCATTCTCAGTTTATGACTTTGAAAATGAAAGATGCAATTGTCGATTATTTTCAGGAAAAACATAACATCAGACCGAACGTTAACAAAGACAATCCTGATATCAAATTTCATCTTCATATCGATAGAGAATTGGTAACGATTTCCTTGGATAGTTCAGGCGATCCCCTTTTCAAGCGCGGTTACAGAAAAGAGCAGACCGTTGCGCCGATCAATGAAGTTTTGGCCAGTGGAATGTTACAATTGGCAGGCTGGGACGGAAAAGGTAATTTTCTGGATCCGATGTGCGGTTCCGGAACATTATTAATAGAGGCAGCAATGATTGCTCTGGATCTGCCGGCACAGATTTTCAGAAAAGAGTTTGCTTTTCAAAACTGGAAAAATTATGACGAAGATTTGTTCCAAAAGATCAAAGAATTCCGGATCAACAGGGTGAAAGAATTCACTGGGAAAATTGTGGGTTATGATATGGACGCCAGGGCTTTGAACGCAGCAAGAACCAATATTGAGGCTGCAGAAATGGAAGATGTTATTGAAGTGAGAAAACAAAATTTCTTCGAATCTGAGAAAGATATGTTCCCATTATTGATAGTTTTCAATCCGCCTTATGACGAGAGAATTAGTATTAATGATGATAATTTCTATAAAAAAATTGGTGATACTTTCAAACAGCACTACCCAAACACATTGGCCTGGCTGATTTCTGCCGACCTTGATGCACCGAAAAAAATCGGACTCAGACCTTCAAGAAAAATCAAGCTTTTCAATGGAAAACTGGAGACGAGATTTTTGCAGTATGAGATGTATGATGGAACGAAGAAAGTGCATAAACTAGAAAATTAATACTACTTTGACAACAATCTCAATCATCATTGCCATCTTCAACAGAAAAGACGAATTATTCGAACTTCTGAATTCTTTATCACGTCAGACCGATAAAGATTTTGAAGTCATTGTTGTGGATGATGGTTCTATCATCAAGCTTCTCCCGACTGTGGAATTATTCGAAGAGCAGCTGGATATTCAGTTTTTCCGAAAGGATAATTCAGGTCCTGGATTGAGCCGGAATTACGGTGCAAAACGAGCGAAGAATGATTGGCTGGTTTTTGTAGATTCTGATGTGATTGTAGAAACGGATTATATTGAAAACATCAAGAAAAATCTGATTAAAAATCCATGCGATGCTTTTGGCGGTGCGGACAAAGCGCACAAAGGTTTTAACCTGATGCAAAAAGCAATCTCCTACTCTATGACTTCTGTTTTTACAACAGGCGGAATCCGGGGAAATAAAAATGCAGTGACTAAATTCCAGCCCAGAAGTTTCAATATGGGTGTTAACAAAGAGGCTTTTTTGAAAGTCGGCGGTTTCTCAGAAATGCGGATCGGTGAAGACCCGGATCTGTCTATGACACTTTGGGAAAATGGTTACACAACCAGATTTTATGATGATATTGGGGTTTATCACAAACGCAGAACAGATTTTGGGAAATTCTCCAAACAGGTTTACCAATTCGGTTGTGCAAGACCAATTCTCAACCAAAGACATCCAAAATATGTAAAGCCGACATTCTGGTTTCCAACTATTTTTCTATTGGGATACTTGGTTGGAGCCATTCATTATTTTGTTTGGGGAAATGGGCTGATTCTCGCTTTATACGGACTTTATACTTTTCTGGTGTTTTTCCATGCTTTGTTTGTGACCAGGAATATCAGCATTGCATCAATGGCAATTATCTCTACCTATATCCAAATGTTTTCTTACGGTTATGGTTTTTTAAAATCATGGTTTCTCCTCAATATTTTGAAACAATCACCAAGAGAAGCTTTTCCTAAACATTTTCATTAATTTGGAGTAAAATAAAAAGCTTCATAAATAATTTATGAAGCTTAAGAAAATAATATATATAACCTTAGTTTAGAGAAACTATTTCAAAGTAATAAGTCTGTTAAAAACATCACCGTTCTTTTCTACGCTGATGATGTAAGCAGGCGAGTTATTAGCGTTCAAATCGAATTTAAGATTGATCTCACCATTGTTAGCTTTAACAGATTGATTGTAATACTCATTATTTGCAAGGTCTGAGACAGTCACATTGATAGCATTCTCAATACTGTTCATATGCAGTTTCACGATATTGTTTTCAACAGTATATTCTGGCTTGTTAAATGCGAGAACAGGTGTTTTTGCGGCAGAAACATTTCCGTTTTTATCAATTGTCACTTTATATTTTTCAATTTTAAAATCCGATTCAGCTACCAAAAAATAATCACCCTCAGAAAGTGTTGAAAGGTCATAAGTTTTTTCAACATTCTCTTTGTTCCCGATATTTTCCGAATAGATTTCATCTTTTCTGTCATTATAGAAATAAAGTGAAACATTCTCAGCATTGAAGATCTCAAAACGGAGTGTTTTAGAATTAGCTTCTGTTAATGAAATTGAAAAGAATTTATCTTTTGCCGAAACACTCATTGAAATTAGCATTGCGCTAACAATCAAACTTATTTTTAATAGACTTTTCATAATAATATTCTTTAATCGTTTTACAATACAAATGTATAATGGTTAAATCTCACCTGATACAATTCAATTTTCAAAAATATGTGCTATATTAACATTAAATTAATATTAACAATAAAATTATGACAATTTAAAACATGTAATATTAATTCCCTAACTTTGTTGCATGAAACATTATAATCCGGTTTTAGAATCCGTAAGTCCTGATGTAGGCAGTAGTTTTACTTGTCTCAGATATTTGAGAAATGAAAATATCAAGACCAATTTCTGGCATTTTCATCCGGAGATTGAGCTGATCTATGTGTACAAAGGTTCGGGTAAAAGACAGATTGGAAGTAACATTTCGTACTTCACAGATGGTGATTTGATTCTAATTGGCAGCAATCTTCCGCATTGTGGAATGACGAATGAAAACACCAAGAATGAGTATGAAGTGGTGATACAGTTTTCTAAGGATTTTCTGGGTGTAGAATTTTGGAAAGCAACGGAAATGAGCAGAATTCTTTCTTTATTGGAAAAAGCAAAAAGCGGAATTGTTTTTGGCGAAAAAACGAAAAAAGCTCTTAAGTCCAAAATTGATGCTCTTACTGAATCACACTCTCTGACCAAACTTCTTTTTTTGATTGAGATTCTTGACGAATTATCCCAAACCCAGGATTATAAAATCCTGAATGCATCCAAATATTACCTCCAGACTCAGAAAGAAGATAATGACCGGATCAGTGTGATTTTCAATTATGTGAAAGATCATTTTAAGGAACAGATTCCGCTGGAAACTGTCGCTGAATTATCCAACATGACGGTGCCTTCTTTTTGCCGCTATTTCAAAAAAATAACGAACAAAACCTTCACTCAGTTTGTGAATGAATACAGAATCACACATTCTCTGAAACTCTTGGCAGAACAACCGATGAGTATCACAGAAGTTTGTTTTGATAGTGGATTTAATAATTTCAGTTACTTTAATAAAACTTTTAAAGAGCATACACAGAAAAGCCCGTCACAGTATCGGAAAGAGTTTAGTAATATTTTGGCTTAGGATTAAGAAATTACCTCAAAATAGTTTCTCATCTCCTCCATTGTTCCCAAACTAATCCTTGTCCACTTCCCTTTTTCTTCATAAGTTTTGCCGCCAAGGATCTTTGCATCTTTCAGTTTTTTGAAATAATCACCTTTGTAATTATCCAACGAAAAATAAACAAAATTAGCAGAAGACGGAATGGTTTTAATTCCCCTTTTTCTAAATTCTGAAATTGTAAAATCTTTAGATTTCTCATTGTTATCCAAAACTTTGGAAATAAAGATCTCGTCCTCCATTGCTGCAATTGCGCCTGCCATTGTTACAACACTGATTTCTGCGCCACTCCAGCTTTGTAGTTTTTTCAGGTTTTCAATCATTTTTGTATGACCAATTGCATAACCTAACCTTGCACCGGCAAAACCATAAAGTTTGGAAAATGTTCTCGTCACAACCAGATTATTATATTGATTCACCAGATCGCCCAAGGATTTTTGATTCGTAAATTCGATGTAAGCTTCATCTATTAAAATCGTAATGCTATCAGGAATTGATTGGATGAAACTTTCAATTTCCTGTCTTGAAAGTAAATCTCCCGTTGGATTATTCGGATTGCAGATATAGATGAGCTTCGTATCTTTCCGGATCGATTTTCTCATTGCTTCCAAATCGATTTTCTTTTGCCCGGTCAACGGAATAACAGATTTTGACATTCCCAAAAACCCGGCAATCGGTTCAAAAATCGTAAACGAAGGATTGGGAATAATGAAATGGCCTTTGTCTAAGGAAACATATTTTGTAATTAATTCCAACAGAAAAGACGATCCTGCCGAAACCAGGATATTCTCTTTCTTAAGGCCATTTTTCTCCGCTAATTTTTCACATAAAATATCTGCAAAACGGAAATCATACATCGACGAAAAACCAAGGCTTTTCTGCATCGCTTCCAAAGCTTTTGGCGAAGTTCCGAATGGATTTTCATTAAAGCAAAGCCTTATGACATCAGCATTTTGGATGATTTCTTTATAATTAGGAATTTCTTTAGCCAGAATTTCTAAAGGTGAAAATACCAAAGCTGTTCCGCCAAGAATTGCAGTTTTCAGCCAGTCTCTTCTATTGGTTGTCATATCGGAAATTATTTCCCCGAATTTAACCATTTTATCGTTAACCAAATATGACTTTAAATAGTTATTAATTCCTAATTAATCAAAACAACTTTATAATTACTCAACTTCCCAAGCTTATTCACAGACCTTACAACAATTGTTGACAGTTTCTTTCCGTTAGATTCTGAGGCTATATTTTTACTGATGATTTCCGGTGAGAGAATTTCCGTTTGCCAATTATTACCGTATTTTTGATAAATAACATAAGACAATGCTTCAGATTCTTTGTTCCAGGTCACTGTGATATTATTGGACTGTTTTTTCCAGGTTACATCTAATTCCGGTAGTTCTTTAGAAGTAAGCCAGGCTGTTTCAGGAAACAAAGCTTTTTCTTTATAAGAATTGGCTTTCAACTCTTGCTGCATAGAATAATTTTTACTGATTCCGGCAATACTCCAATGTACTGCTCCTGCATCTTTCTTCAGAATTTGACGGGATACATCTATTTGTCCGGCAATTTCAGCAACGGGATTTGGTGATTTTATAGCAACAGTATTAAGACCAGGCCAAAGATGACGACCTTTTATATTCTCTTCACTCCACCATTGCAAAAGAAGTGGAAAACTCTGTCCTGAAGATTCAATCGGCCAATATAATTGAGGCGTGAAATAGTCAATCCAACCCTGATTAAGCCAAAGTTTTGCATCAGCATATAATTCATCATATTGAGAAGATCCTTTGATACCTGCAGGAAAACCGGGCTTCCAAATCCCAAAAGGGCTGATTCCGAATTTAACATCATTTTTCTGAGCTTTGATTTCGTCATAGATCCGCTTCACAAATTTGTTCACATTTGCTCGTCTCCAATCCGCTCTGGACAATGTTCCGCCAGATTGCTGGTAAACCGACCAGGATTTGTAATCCGGAAAATCTTTTCCACCGTTATATTCGGCATAAGGATAAAAATAATCATCAAAATGAATTCCGTCCACATCATATCTTGAAACGATATCTTTGACCACTTTTGACGCTTGTTCCTGTGTTCTGTCATCAGCAGGATCAAACCAATACATTCCGTTTTTCAGCTTAACGATATTGTCCGGTGATTTTTTCACCATGGATTCTGATGTGATTTGTCCACCGTTTGAATGATGCGCACGAAACGGATTGAGCCAGGCATGAAATTCCAGACCACGTTTGTGAGATTCTTCAATCCAAAATTCCAAAGGATCATATTCAGGATAAGGCGCTGTACCAATTTGTCCTGTCAAAAAATAAGACCAGGGTTCGTGTGGGCTTTTATACAAAGCATCTGCCGATGGACGGATTTGCAATATCACAGCATTGAAATTAAGATCTGCTAAAAGATTCAGTAATTGAATAGCTTCCTGCTTTTGCTGTTCAACAGACAAATTATTCTTCGAAGGCCAGTTGATGTTAGCAACCGACGCAATCCACGCACCTCTGAATTCTCTTTTAATTTCAGGTAAAGTAATTGTTGGAGGCTGAATAAAAGGTTTTGGTGAAGGAGTTTTAACTTCTGTTTTTGCAGCCGGTTTTTTAACGACCGCTTTTTTAGTTTTTGTAGCACAAGAAACCACAAAAGCGGCCAATATTAATATTTGGAAAAATGATAATCTAAAACGCATAGTTTGCAAAACTAAACGATAATATCAGAAATACAAAAAAGCATCCGAATAATAGGATGCTTTTTATAATTTGTTAACTTTTTATTCAAAAATAATGGTTTTGTTACCGTCAATGAAAACCTTGTCCTCGAAAACCAATTTTAGTGCATTTGCCAGAACAATTCTTTCAACATCTTTTCCCATTTTAGCCAGATCTTTAGCAGTTTTGGAATGACTGACTTTGATAATATCCTGATAGATAATAGGACCTTCATCCAAATCATTCGTTACAAAATGTGCTGTTGCTCCGATGATTTTAACGCCTCTTTCAAATGCCTGTTTATAAGGGTTTGCGCCAATGAAAGCCGGTAAAAACGAATGGTGAATATTAATAATTTTTCCTTCAAAATCTTTTACAAAATCAGGAGAAAGGATTCTCATAAACTTCGCCAGAACAAGATAATCGTAGTTGTAATTTTGAAGAACTGTTTTGATTTTTTCTTCGTGCTCTTCTCTCGTGATATTTTCTGCCGGGATATAAGTAAAAGGAATATTGAATTTCTCCGTCAATTCTCTCAGGTTTTCATAATTTCCAATAACCGCCAGAATATTGAAATTAAGGTCTTTGAATTGATTTCTTATCAATAAGTCACCTAAACAATGATGTTCTTTTGTCACCAAAACTACTACATTTTTAGATTGATTTTGGCTTAATTCGATTGAGCAATCATCTAATTGTTTTTTGAGCTGTTCAATAACTTTTTCGGGTTCGGCAATTCCGGCAACTTCAGTTCTCATAAAGAATTGGGACTTTTCATTATCAACGAATTCGTCATTCTTGATAATATTGAGTCCGTTTTCCAAAAGAATTTCAGAGATTCTGTAAACCAATCCCTTTTCGTCTTTACAGGTGATTTTTATGGTGAATTGTTTCATCAATGTTTTATTTAAACTAAAAAAAAGTCCTCTATTTGAGGACTTTGGTAATTTATAAGATTAAGCTTTTGCTTGTCTTTCCAATCTTTTTCTTTCTTCTTCAGAAAGGATTTTCTTTCTCATTCTGATGAAGTTTGGTGTAACTTCAATCGCTTCGTCGGCCTGGATATATTCCATACATTCTTCCAGAGAGAACAGGATTTTCGGTGCAACACCAGTATCTTTATCTTTTCCGGCTGCACGCATATTGTTCAGCTGTTTAGCTTCTACAATATTTACAACCAAATCTCCCGGTTTATTTTGTTCACCTACAATCATACCTGTGTAGATCTCTTCACCCGGATCCACAAAGAACTTACCTCTATCCTGTAGTTTGTTGATAGAATATTCTGTAGCCGGACCAGTTCCTTTACTTACTAATACACCATTATTTCTTCCAGGGATAGCACCTTTGAAAGGCTTGTATTCTGTGAAACGGTGTGCCATAATCGCTTCACCGGCAGTAGCTGTCAACATTTGAGAACGTAATCCGATTAGACCTCTGGAAGGAATTTCGAATTCCATATGTTGCATTTCACCTTTAGTTTCCATAATGTGAAGGTCACCTTTTCTCTGAGTTGCCAAATCGATCACCCTTGAAGCAAATTCTTCCGGAACGTCAACTACCAAAGATTCGTATGGTTCTAATTTCTGACCATTTTCATCTTCTTTCAAGATAACCTGAGGCTGACCAATTGTCATCTCATAACCTTCTCTTCTCATGGTTTCAATTAAAACCGATAAGTGAAGAATACCTCTACCAAAAACTAAGAAAGTGTTAGCATCATCAGTTTGTTGAACTCTCAATGCCAAGTTTTTCTCTAATTCTTTAGTTAATCTTTCTTTTAAGTGGTTAGAAGTTACATACTTACCATCTTTACCGAAGAAAGGCGAATTGTTGATAGAAAACGTCATATTCAACGTCGGCTCATCAATCGCTGTTCTTTCCAATGGCTCAGGATTTTCCAGGTCAACAAAAGAATCACCAATCTGGAATGCGTCAAAACCTACCACAGCACAGATATCGCCTGCACCAACTTCGGTTACTTTTTTCTTTCCAAGGCCTTCGAAAACATAAAGTTCTTTTACTTTTCCTTTCACAATTTTTCCGTCTGCTTGCGCCAAACCGATCCATTGCGATTCTTTGATTTCGCCTCTTGTTACTTTGCCGATGGCAATTCTCCCCAAGAAAGAAGAAAAATCTAATGATGTGATTTGCATCTGAAGACTTCCTTCAGTTACTTTCGGTTCCGGAACGTATTGTAAAATCCCGTCTAATAAAGGGAAAATATTATCTGTTTGCTCTAATGAAGTGTTGAACCAACCTTGTTTAGAAGAACCATAAAACGTTGGGAAATCCAACTGTTCTTCGGTTGCATCCAGGTTGAAGAACAAGTCAAAAACCTGATCGTGAACCTCGTCCGGACGACAGTTTGGCTTATCCACTTTGTTGATAACAACCAAAGGTCTTAAACCAAGTTCCAAAGCTTTTTGAAGTACGAATCTTGTTTGTGGCATTGGTCCTTCGAACGCATCAACCAACAAAATTACACCGTCAGCCATTTTAAGAACTCTTTCTACCTCACCACCAAAATCGGCGTGACCAGGTGTGTCGATAACGTTAATTTTAACGTCTTTGTAATTAACAGAGATGTTTTTTGAAAGAATCGTAATTCCTCTTTCTCTCTCCAGATCATTGTTATCCATAATCAACTCACCGCTCTCCTGATTCTCTCTGAAGATGTTTGTTGCGTGAATAATCTTGTCGACCAAAGTTGTCTTTCCGTGGTCAACGTGTGCGATAATCGCTATATTTCTAATGTTTTGCATATCCATTTTTTACGCGTGCAAATGTAGTGAAATTTTATGGGAAGATGAACTTAGATTCAATTATTTTTAAAAATAAGGCTAAATAATTAACATCTAATTAAAGCTTTGTTAATCAGCAGATTAATTTAAAGGCTCTTCAGAATTTCTTTGCCTTTAACTGATTGTGTGAAAATCAGGTAGTGATTTCCACCGTCATTCAGTTTATATTTTTTCTTGATTTCTTCCGGTTTCAAAGGATAATTTTTGGAAACAATATTATACTTCTCTCCTTTTTTTAAATCTTTAGCATCTATTTTTTCTATTTGTAAAATACGCCCCGGAAATTTTTCGATTTTGTGTTTTGAAGTGTAAAAATGCGTATTCGGATGCAGTTTCTTCAACCCAAATTTTTCTGAAATCATATTAAAGGCTCCAGCTTTCAGAATTGAATTATTAGGAATATAAAGGAAATTCAGACTTTCTGAAAATTCTGACTTTGCTGATCTTTCGTCATTGAAATTAAAGCAAAATTCTTCTTCATTAGATTCCAAATTAACACACCGAATTGAAACATCTTGCAACTCGCAACTTGCATCTTGCTTGTCAATAATTAACAAAAGTTCTTTCACTTCATTCTTAACCGCAATAATTTGAATTTCAGTAATATTTTTTAATTCCGAAATGAGATAAGAAATATCAATTAATGGCGATAGTTTGACAATAGTTTTATCTGAAATTAATTTTAATTTTTCTTCAATTTTCAAGAGATTCGGGGATAAATCTTCAAGCAGGAATTTCTTTTTGTTTTGCTGATCTCTTCTTGCCGGATCGAGATAAACCAAATCAAAATTAGTAAAATTGTCAGTCTGAGGTTCTCGAAGACTTTCTAAGAATGTTTCCAGATTTTCATTGATAAAATTTGCTTTTCTGTGTAATATTTTCCAGTTATGCTCAACTATGGAAATCAATTCCGGATTTTGCTCTATTAAGGTAACTTCATCAAAATTCTTCGATAAAAAATAAGCATCAATCCCCAATCCGCAAGTTAAATCAAGAAAAGATTTTCCTTTAAGATTTTGAGCTTTGTATTCTGCGGTTGATTGAGATGAAGCTTGCTCAAGAATGAGATTTGGAGGGAAAATGATTCCTTCTTTTGCAAGGAATGGAAATTTCTTTTCTGCTATTTTTCTGCCTTTGATTTGTTGTACAATTTGCTGTATCGAAATATCTGGAAACGGCGATTTTTTCAGCAATAATTTAGTTAAATCTGAATTGAGATTTTGATTGATATAGTTTTGAATGTCAGAGTTAATTAGTTTTGAAAAATTCATTAAATATTATTAAGCTGATTTCATATTTTCTCCATCTTTGGAATGCAATCTTCTGAAAACAAATCCTGAAAATATGGTAAGAAAACCTACAATCAGAAACGTGTATCGGAATGCATTGTGTGTTTCGTTGTGGATGAAGGAAGTATCACCCTCGAAAAGCTTCAGGACAATCAATCCGAAAGAGATTCCAAATCCAACTGCGAACTGCTGATTAACAGAAACCAAAGAATTTCCGCTACTGGTATGATAGGTTCTGAGGTCAGCAATGGAAATAGTGTTCATAGATGTAAACTGAATTGAGTTGAAAAATCCCATTATCAAAAGAATAGGTACAAACCAATAAATCGAACTATTGACATCCGGAATCGCCAGACAACAAATCAAAACCCCGATGATAAACGTGTTGGTCATCAATGTTTTACGATAACCGAATCTATCTAATATCCCAATGACAAAAGATTTTCCAAACATGGCCGTGAGAGCCATTGGTGCTACAATCCAACCCGATGTTAGTGCCGATTGGCCGTAGGAAATCTGTATCATTAGCGGAACCAAAAGCGGAATAGAGCTGATTCCCAACCTTGTCGCCAGGTTACCTAAAATCCCAACTCTGAATGTGCGAACCTGAAAAAGATTAAGCGGAAAAATAGGATTATTATCAGTTTTAGCGTGTTTGTAATAATAAAACAGCATCAGAAATCCTAACATCAAAATCAATAAAATAGGAGTAATGTTTTTAGTATTTCCCAGCAATTCTAATGAAATGGAAAGCAAAAGAGAAGCTGCTGCAAATATCAAGAAACCTTTTAAGTCAAAATCGATAACGGGAGATTTGTAATTGGGCATACATTTGAAGCTCAAAATAATGCCCAAAATGCCGATGGGGATGTTGATTAGAAAAATCCAATGCCAGGAAAGATAATCCACAATGTAACCTCCAATCACAGGTCCGAGAATTGGTCCAATCAATGCAGGAACAATTGCGTAATTCATCGCTTTCAGCAATTCGCTTTTATCAAAAGTTTTAATCAATGCCAGTTTTCCCACAGGCGTCATCAGACTACCACCAACACCTTGAATGACCCTGGAAATAACTAATTGCGTAAGGTTCTGAGATAATGAACAAAATAATGATCCAAGAGAAAAGAGCACTAAGGATAAAATAAAAATTTTCTTGGTTCCAAATTTATCTGCTAAAAAACCGCTTACCGGCATAAACAAAGCCAAAGTCAACACATAACTGACAATCGCATTCTGCATATTGAGCGGAGATTCCTGCAAATCCCGAGCAATCGAAGGTAAGGAAGTGTTAAGAATTGTAGAATCCAGCATCTGCATAAAAATAGCAGTTGCCAAAATAAATGGTAATATCTTTTTGACTGAATCCGTAGTATTAATTTCGCTCATAATTTCAAATAAAAAATCCGCTTTTAGCGGACCTAAATTTATACCAAAGGCTCTTGCTGGCTCAAACAATGGAAACTTCCCAATCCCCAAATAATGTCAGTTGAATCTATTCCCACAACTTTCCTGTCAGGAAAACATTTCTGGATGATTTCCAAAGCTACTGCGTCCTTATCACATCTATAAGTCGGAACGATTACCGACTTATTGGCGATGTAAAAATTAGCATAAGAAGCTGGCAAACGTTGTCCGTCGCAATAAACCGGGTCTGGCATTGGCAATTGGATGATGTTCAGCTTTTCGCCATTCAACAAGGTCATTTCCTGAAGCTGACGAAGATTGGTTTGGAGAATCTCATAATTGTCATCTTCCGGATTATCTTCAATGACAGTCAGAACCGTATTTTCATTGACGAAACGAATTGTGTCATCCACGTGACCATCTGTATCATCACCAACAATTCCGTCATCTACCCAAAGGACCTGTTTTTGTCCATAATATTTTTTTAAAAATTCTTCCACTTGTTCCTGCGATAGATGTGGATTTCTGTTTTTATTGAGCAAACAGGACTTTGAAGTTAAAACGGTTCCGGCACCGTTAAACTCGACCGAACCGCCTTCCATAATAATTCCTGGGTAAAGAACCGGCAGTCCTTTTTCTTCAGCAATTTTGGTCGGAATTACATCATCCAGTTCGAATGGCGGATATTTTCCTCCCCACGCATTGAATCCCCAATCAACGATAATTTTTTGAGGTTCTTCCCCATTTTTATTCACTAAAAATGCCGGTCCGTGATCTCTGCACCATGCATCATTGGTTTCGTGGAAATAGAATTCGACTTTGGAAATATCCGCTCCTGCTTTTGAAATATGTTCCATTGCGAAAGCCTGCATTTCCTGATCTTTTACATTGATGCAAACAAATTCGCCCTTTGTCAATTCAGCAATGAATTGTGCGTAAGCAGGATAAATCAAATCGATTCTTTCCGGCCAGGATTCTTCTTTGTGAGGCCAGGAAAGCCAAGTTGCTTCGTGTTCTTCCCATTCTGCTGGGAAAGTATATCCATTTTCTAACGGATTAAAATTTTTATCTATAACCATTAATCCTCATCAATAAAACGTTTTGTAATCGGCGAATAAGTTTCAATTCTTCGGTCTCTTAGAAAAGGCCAATGCTTTCTCATGTAATCGGTTTGAGCCAGGTCAACTTCTGTGACAACCACTTCTTCCTTATCGTGAGAACCAAGATATAAAAGCTTTCCTTGAGCATTGGTTACAAAGCTTCCACCCCAGAATTTCATAGCACCATCTTGCTCAAAGCCTACTCTATTTACAGAAACGACAGGAACTCCGTTGGCAACTGCATGAGAACGTTGGATTGTCTGCCAAGCATTATATTGGTCTTGATTGGTTTCTTCATCCTGGTCTGTTGCCCAGCCTATAGCCGTTGGATAGAACATAATATCAGCACCCATTAAAGCAGTAATTCTCGACGCTTCCGGATACCATTGATCCCAGCAAATCAACACGCCGACTTTTCCAAATTTGGTAGGAAAAACTTTGTAGCCTAAATCACCTGGAGTGAAATAGAATTTTTCATAAAAAGCCGGGTCATCCGGGATATGCATTTTACGGTATTTTCCAAGATAAGTACCGTCGGCATCAATAACGGCCGTTGTATTATGGTAAAGACCTTGTGCTCTTTTTTCGAATAACGAAGCAATAATCACAACACCCAGTTCTTTTGCAACTGGCGATAATGCCTCTGTTGAAGGGCCAGGAATTGGTTCTGCCAGCTCGAAATTATCGTAATCTTCTACATCACAAAAATACAGTGATGTGAAAAGTTCCTGTAAACAAACAATCTGAGCACCTTTAGCAGCCGCTTCTTTTATTTTTTCAATGGCTTTATTCAGATTGGTTTGCTTATCGGCAACACAAGACATCTGAACTGTTCCAATTTTCACTTTTGACATTCTAAAAATTTTTACAAAAATACTAAGAATCTAGGGAATCAAAAATTCAACCAAAAATTTTTACATTAATATTTCAAAAAATTAATTTAATCATGAATGTTTTCTATGAATTATAACCATGAAAATCCTTAATAAATTTTACCTTTGCACCAAGTTAAAATACACCAGAATTATGATGAATTATCATACCAGAAAATGGATAAAACCGGAAGACCTTAATCCAAATCATTCGCTTTTCGGAGGTAGGCTTCTCCAATGGATTGATGAAGAAGCGGCGCTTTATGCAATTATCCAGTTAGAAAATTCAAGGGCTGTAACAAAGTATATCTCTGAGATCAATTTTGTAAGTTCTGCTAAACAAGGCGATATTATAGAAATTGGGATCGAAGCCGTGGAATTTGGTAGAACCTCTTTGACACTAAGATGCGAAGTAAGAAATAAAATGACGCATCAAAAAATCATTACGATTGACAAATTAGTTTTTGTAGCGCTTGGCGAAGATGGATTGCCAAAGCCACACGGTAAAACAAAAATCGAATATGTAGCTGACAGATTATATGTTAAAAATACTGACTCGGAATTGTAATAGAATCTAAAAACAGATTCTATTTTTTTTGTCCAAAAATTAAACGGAGTCAAATCATCTCTTCCAAAAATTTTAATTAAATTCGTGAAATTTTAAAAGTTTGAAATGAAAAGAATTCTCTTATCAGCTTTTGCTTTGTCAACAGTAATGACATTCGCTCAGCAATACGGAGGAATGTGGATTCCGACAGAAGTTAATGAAAAAGAAATGAAAGAACTCGGGATGAAAATTTCTGCCAAAGATATTTTTGATCCGACCAAAGCAAGTATTAAGGATGCTGTAGTCCAATTCGATGGTGGTTGTACTGCGGAAATCATTTCGGGAAAAGGACTGTTATTAACCAATCACCACTGTGGCTATGATAATATTCAATCTCATTCTACTGTCGAAAACGACCTGCTCACAAATGGTTTCTGGGCAAAAGACATGAATGGAGAATTGCCAAATCCCGGTGTGACCGTTGATTTCATTACCGATATCAAGGAAGTTACAAAAGATATACTTGCCGGGACAGACAATCTTTCAGGCGCTGATCTTTCAAAAAAAATCAATGACAACATCGATGCTTACAAAAAAGCGCAGAAAATAGAATCCTATCAGACGATTTCCGTAAGGCCGATGTATTATGGTAACAAGTATTATGCTTTTGTTATAGAAACGTACAAAGACATCCGTCTGGTAGGTGCTCCACCTTCTTCTATCGGAAAATATGGTTCTGACACGGACAATTGGGTTTGGCCAAGGCACACAGGAGATTTCTCGATGTTTAGAATCTACGCCGATAAAAACAACAAACCGGCAGAATATTCCAAAGATAATATTCCTTACACGCCGAAACATTTTTTACCAATTTCTATCAAAGATAAAAAAGAAGATGATTTCACTTTCGTATTTGGATTTCCGGGTAGAACAACCGAATATCTTCCTGCTATTGCTGTAGAAAAAATAATGCTGGAGACAGATCCTGCAATGATCGCAGTTCGTGATATTGCTCTCAAAACACTGGATGAAAAAATGAGAGTGGATCCTGCAACAAAAATTAAATATGCTTCAAAATATGCAAGAGTAGCCAACTATTGGAAAAAATGGATCGGAGAAGTGGAAGGCCTTAAAAAGTCCAATGCTGTTGAGAAGAAAAAGCAATACGAGCAGATGCTGATCTCTAAAAACCCGGGAATCAAAACAACCATTGATCAGCTAACTCAAAAATATAATGAACAAGCGCCTTACAATCTTCACAGAGCTTATTATTCTGAGATTGTAAGAAATTCGGATACCTTTACACTTGCAGGGCTTTTTAACAACTATATCCAGAGCTATGAAGCCGGCAAAATGGATGCTAAAAATATTGATGCTCTAAAAGCGAGACTAGCAGATATTTACAAAGACTATGATGCAGAACTGGACGCAAAAGTTACTGCCAAGATCCTTGCATTATACGCAAATAAAACTGAAGCCAAATTTCTTCCGAAAGATTTCGACCAATTGAAAAATGAGACCAGAAATCTCGGAATGATGGACAATGTGTCTAAAATCTCGATGATCACAGGAAGAACAAAAGACGATAATAATGTCGCCAAAAATATGGATAAGCTTTTTGCTGATCAAAAAACATTGGTTGAAAATCTAAAAAAAGATCCGCTGATTCAAATGTTTGGAGCCTTCAAAACGTCTTATCTTGAAACTACAGATAAGCAGGTTACTGCGCTGCAGACTGATATAGATGCTTTGCAGAAGAAATTCATGGCGCAACAAATGGAAACAGATAAGGATAGAAAGTTTTTTCCGGATGCAAACTCTACTTTACGGGTAACTTATGGCAAGGTAAGGGGCTCCAATCCAAGAGATGCCGTAACTTATGGTTATCAAACGCATCTTGCGGGCGTAATGGAAAAATATATTCCCGGAGATTATGAATTTGATCTGCCAAAAAAACTAATCAATCTTTATAATACCAAAGATTATGGAATCTATAAAGATAAAACAGGCGATGTTCCGGTGAATTTCACAGCTACCAATCATACTACCGGCGGAAACTCCGGAAGTCCCGCTTTGGATGCTAACGGAAACCTGATTGGGCTTAACTTTGACAGACAATGGGAAGGAACAATGAGCGACATCAATTATGATCCTAGATTATGCAGAAATATCATGGTTGATACAAAATATATTCTTTTCGTAATTGATAAATATGCAGATGCAAAATGGTTAATCAACGAAATGAAAATCGTTAAATAATCATTTTAATTAAATATAAGAAACGCCAAAGTTGATGCTTTGGCGTTTTTTTAGATCATTCAAATATCGAATACAAAAGGAGACTTCCTGATATATTCCTCATTTTCAATTTCATTTGAAATAAACTCAGCTAAACTGGAGGCACTCACAGATCTTCCTTTACAATCTTCAATCGATGCTCCAATTTTGGAAATTACATCTGTCTGTACAATCAAAGGAAGCCTGAGAACGGTCCAATCCAAATTACTTTTTGATAAAATCTCATATTCTTTTTGTTTATCAGAAGTAGTTTCCTGGTAGTTTTCATGCATCCATTTTGTAGCTGCAATTACACTTTCATTTTTACTATCAAAAGGTGAATTTACACTTAATCCTGTTATTAATATATAACGTCCCTTTTTATTACAAAAAGCTTTAATAATATTAGAAGTAGCATCGCTAAAAATCGTTTTTTCACCTTTTGGCTGTCCAAGAGTGCTGATTACCAAATCACAATTTTCAACTAATTTTTCAATTGAATCATAATCTCTTGCGTCTCCTTTTATAATTTTTATTAAGGGATTTTGGATTTGAAAATTTTCTGGGTTTCTGAGTAATAATTTGACCTGATAATTACGTTCAAGAAGTTTTGAAAGAATATACTTACCGGCTTTTCCGGTTGCTCCGATAAGAGCTATTTTAGGATTTTTCATTTTTTCATTTTATAAATTTTTGACATAAAGAATTAGATTCTTATACAGAAAAGAATCTTTTCAGGATATTCCTGAGCCTTTGATTTTATTTATAAAACAATTTTTATGTACTAAAGATACAATATTTTCACTTTTCGCAATCACATTTTTGTCTTCTGTGCCGTTTCAGATCATTATCCCAAAACGGATAGAGCTTGATTGCCATATAAAAATCAGCGTTGTGAAGCTGTTTTTGTTTGAACAATAATGGAAACACATTTTCGCTTCCGAGAATCAATGGACCGATTCTGAAATAGCCACCAAACTGAAGATTTTTATATTCGGACAAAGTTGTAGAAATTCCGTAGCCTAAAAATGCTTTTTGAACGGAATAATTAGCATTGAAAACATTATTTCGCTTTACCGAATTTTCAAAAACCGGAACTCTTTGGATCCAATTGAAGTTGATAAAATGATTTTCCTTAATTCTTTGACTGTAATTGAAGTTAATGCTAGTTGGCAACCCGATTCTAAAACCGTAGCCTGCAAAGGATTTGTTCTCATCGCCGTACGCTTCCCGACTCAGTAATTTCAGATATTCTTCAGGATTTTCAAATACTTGGTTTTCAAGATTGGGGTTGTTTTGTAGCCAGACCGTATTACCATTGACAAAAGCATGGTTAATTCCCTGCTTAAAATTAACATAACCAAGATCAACAATATCAAATGAAAGTTTATAATTATATTCGTCTTCCCGCAAGCCCTTGTCTATAACAGTTATTCCGAGATCCAGACCTAAACCTGTTCCGTTTTGTTTATATTCGTAACGATTGGTTTTAAAATTATAATTAGTGACATAACTTGCCGTGATATCATAATCCGATGCATATATGTTTTTTTTCTCAGGATCTTCTCCTGCAGCAGGCTCTGTTGTGGTTAGTTTTATATTCTGATGATTGATGATATTAGCCGCATCCAAACCTATTTCATATTTTAAGTTCACACCAAGAATCCATTGTTTATCGGAATAGGAAAAAATTCTGGTGGCGGCGTTAAGGCCAATTTCGTTCCAGTTCATAACCTGTGTTGCAAACGGATGCACCTCATACAAAAGAGGCTGGGAAATCATTTTGTTACTAAATCGTAAATAATTATCAAAATCCAAAACCGAAGCCTGAGTTCTCAAACGGCTGAATAATCCAAATACATACTTTTTATCATTGATGTTTGCAGACAGCGAAAAAGATGGGCCAAGTATATCAGAATTAAAAAGAAAATTGGCGTTATCCTTATTGTAAAAATCAAGAACATTAGGCTGATTTTCGCCGCTTATGCCTCGCTTTGGACTAGCTGTTTTTATTGACGTATTTAACAAACCCAAAATACTTTGCTGAGAGATATAAGCATAATTATTCTGAAAAAAAACATCAGTTGAGATCAAATTAGAGTCCCATGGATTAGGATTAAGATAAGGTTGCGTTGGTGATAATATTGCAGAATTGATTCCGCTATAATTATCATTGATGAATGTAAAATTATTTTGAGCCGTAATAGTACAGAAAATTAGTAACCAAAAACAATATTGTCTCAACATTTACAGCTAAATAAATAATTAACTAATTTATTGCTAAAATATTGTTTGAAATAAAAATAATAATCAATATTAGTTTTTGAATTAAAATTTTATTTTCATCAGTCATTTAAAATATACAAAATTTCACGAAACCGTCACCCCGAAAAGATGCCCTATCAAAGCAGTAATTCCCATGGCAACCGTTCCCCAGAAACAGATTCTCAGAACGGCAATTCCGATTTTTGAACCGCCTGTTTTTGCTGAAATGGCTCCTAAAATCATTAAGAAAATGATAGAAAATCCATACTGAAAGTAAACCATTTGTTTAATCGGAGCTAAAAGTGAAACCGCAAAAGGCAGCAATGCGCCCAAAGCAAACGAACCGAATGATGCAAATGCAGCCTGCAAAGGTTTTGCCTGTGTTATTTCATTGATTCCCAACTCATCATGAGCGTGCGCTGCCAAAGCATCGTGCTCCGTAAGTTCGGTAGCTACTTTCAAAGCGGTTTCTTTACTTACACCGCGTCTCTCGTAGATCTTTGCCAATTCTCTCAACTCCACTTCCGGCATTTCTTCAAGCTCGCGTTTTTCTCTTAAAAGATCAGCTTTTTCGGTGTCTTCCTGTGAACTTACCGACACATATTCCCCTGCTGCCATAGACATCGCTCCGGCGATCATTCCTGCTAAAGCGGCAAGAATAATGGTATTTCTGTCGGGATTGGCTGCAGCAACACCAATGACGATGCTTGTGGTAGACAATAATCCGTCATTTGCACCTAAAACCGCAGCACGAAGCCAACCGACCCTATTCACATAATGTTTTTCCAATTGATGATGCATAAGCTTTATTTTTTTATTAAAAAATGACTTGCCAAACATCTTTAGCAAGTCAAATTTAAAATGATTTTATTTAAATCTCAAATTCAGGGAAATAATATCAGACTTCATTCCCACAGATTTCGTGTAGTGTCCGTATCTGATTTCCAGCATATTCAGCCTTTCAACGCCAAACAAACCGTTCTTCGGACTGATTCTGATTCCTGCTCCGTAAAAATGACTGTCGAATTTTGAAAGGTCATAATTACTCGTATAAAAGTCATCAAAAGCCGTGTGTTGTTGATAAGGCGCAAAATATTTAGCCGCAGTCTGAGAATAATACCTGTAAAACGGGCTTACCGAAATAAAAGGCGAAATTTTCACAGGTGTTTCCAGGCTGAAAGTATTGGATTTCAAGCCCCAATCGTCGGTATAATAACGATAATACGCTCTCAGAATCACTTTGTCCCCGAGGAAATAATTCGCTCTTACTCCCAAAGGAATTTTAAACCTTTTATCGGGCAAAGCTTCCTGATGAACTGAATTATCATTGAAATAAACCCTGTGGAAAGGCAAACTTAAATATCCCGTCTGCTGAACACCATCCGCCAAAAATTCAACCTGAAAATTCTGATTAATGATCTGCGAATAAGAAAGTGACAGCGCAAAAGTATTTCTTCCGCTGGTTCCGTAGTTTTCGTGTTCTCCTCCGGTGCTTCCGTTTGTTCTGAGTTCAATCGGAGCAATCAGCTTTACCTGATCCAGATAAGCCTGGAATTTCGCCGTAAACTCTCCCATTCTGTTCTTGGTTTTTTGGGAAAACCCGATGTTTGCACCGTAAGATGCATAATCAAATTCAAAAGAGGTAGAAACACCCGCCATTAAAGTCGTTCCTTTTTCAGTATTCTCACGGCTCCAGCTTAATGCAGGATAAATTCTGTTGTCTGCGTGGGAAGCTGATGAATTGGCTTTCAGATCGATCATATCCGACGAAGCGGAAGTATAATGATCGATCCCGACACTGAGATCGAATTTATTTTTCCTGTCTTTCTTGTCGTATTTTACCATAGTTACATCGATGGTATTGGAAATATCGGTCAGTTTTTCCGTCCCGATTCCTCCCGTCACTGCGGAATTGTTTCCGTTTTGTTTATAATAGCTTGAAACTAAATTAGCTTCATCAAAAGTCAGTTTTTTAGGCTGTTCATTGTTTGTGTTTTCCTGTGCTTTTGCGTTGAAAATTCCGAAAAGAGCAATAACACTTACGATCAATTTTTTCATTTTTGAATCACAATTAAATTTTACGATTACTCTTTTTAGTTACATCCGCAACCACCGCCAACTTTTCCGGCATTTGCGCCCGAAGATCCTTCTCTGTAGGACTGAAAGCTCAGTTCGGTTTTTTCAATCGTTCTGTTTCCCAGAACCATTTCGGCATCGTTTAATTTATTTTTTTCGTACTCTTTTACAGTTGTACACGAGTTCAAAAACGGAATTGTCAATATCGAAAGAACAGCAATTGTTCTGTAATTTAAAGTGTTGAATCTTCGCAGCCCGGCTTGAACGGAGCTCTTTTTGTGAGGAACGAACAAAAAAGCGGGAGTGGAAGACGGATAAAGCTGCCCAAACAAATATTCGACAAGCTTTTGACTGTTTTTTATAAGGTTTTTCATTTTAAATTAATGTTTTGAGATGAATAAATTTTGTCCTGATCATCAATAATGATGCATTCCAGATGATTGATCTGGTTGATCATATTGAGCGCCGCATCGATTCCCATAATGCTTACGGGAGTTGCCATTGCATCGGCAATTTCTGCGTTGGGACAAAAGATCGTAACACTTTTCACGCCCGAAACAGGCATTCCTGTTTTGGGATTAATGGTATGAGAATATTTTTTACCGTTGATCATAACGAATTTTTCATAATTTCCGGAAGTTGCAACCGCCATATTGGTGATATTCATATACGAAAACGGTTGTTTTGCATTGTCGGGATCAGCAATTCCGACAGTCCAGGGTTTTCCGTTGGCCTGATTTCCCCACGTTGTTAGATCGCCTGAAGCATTCACAATTCCGGAAGTCACGCCTCTGTTCTGAAGCATCTGTTTTGCCATTTCTGCAGCGTAACCCTTCCCGATTCCTCCGAAACCGATCCGCATTCCTTTTTCTTTGAGGAAAACGGTTTGATTTTCGCGGTCAAGAATAATATTCTTATAATTAACGAGTTTCAAATGCTCTTTAATCAGTTCAGGATTGGGAAGTTTTTTCATTTCACGGTCGAAATTCCAGAAACTTTTATCGATTCCGCCGTAGGAAATGTCAAAATATCCGTCTGTTATTCTACTGATTCTAAGGCTTCTTTCAATCAAATCAAAAATCTCCCAATCTACTTTTACAGACTCGATTCCTGCATTTCTGTTGATGAGATTAGTCTGGCTTTCCTCACTAAATGTCGTCAGAAGCTTTTCAATTCTTCTGATTTCGTTAATCGCTGCATCAATATGCTGATTTGCAGAATTTTCATCATCGCTTACAACGGTAATTTCAAAAGCGTTCCCCATTAATTTCTGAGGTCTTTTGAATTCTCTTAACATATTTTATTTTTGATTTTCTTTGATATCTCTAATCTCTTTACTGAAAGCCAAAGCGTTTTCCGAAGGAAGACCTTCCCAGCTTTTCAGGATTTTACCTTCTGAATTCAGCAATACTGTATAAGGAAATAATCCTTTTTGATTATACTGATCCGCAAGTGTAGCATTTTCTTTTTTCAGTTCAGGGGAAAGCTGATTCTTTTTGTTTCTCGGAAAATCTGCATTGATGAAAACGACAACACTTTCCGTTTCAAGCTTTTTAAATTCATCGCTTTCAATAATATTTTTATGAAGTTTGATGCATGGAATACACCAGTCTGAACCAGAGAAATTTAATAATATAAGCTCGTTCTTTTCTGAAGCTTGTTTTTTGGCATTTTCCAAACGGCTTTGTGCGTGAATGCCAACAGCGAATACAACCATTAATATGGCTGAAAATATTGTTTTCATTATTCTGAAATTAATGATATAAAATAATTGATGATGTTGATTTGTGAATACAAACCAAACTGAGACTGAATTACAAAAAAGAAGGTCTTGGCGGTTCCCATACGGAATTCAGGAAACCTTTATAGCAAAGATCTTCATCTTTTGAAGGAATTTTATGCATTTGTAAAGGATTGAAATGATATGTTGCAGTTTCAAAACTGAATCCCTGATTAATTGTAAAAACCAAGGACAAAGGCGCAGAATGTATGATAAATGGGAGTCTCTGATCTTTTCCGTAATCACCATCTTTCACAGGATGATCATAATGTGTTCTCAGAAATGCAGTAAGTGTCATATCCGGATTCAATTCTTTGTGCTCGATGTAATGCTCGACCAATTCCGGGATTTTCAAAAGCTGATACAATTCGGTTGTAGAAACCAAATATAATGATAACAACAATATGGAAATCAACTTTTTCACTAAACCAAAGTTAGGAAATGTTTTTCTTAGAACGATTTTAAATTAATCTGGATTATAACGCTAAAATGTTTAATAAATTGTTCAGCTTCAGTTTATGATTTAATTGAAGATTTATTCTAGATAAAATATTTTAAATATAATCTTTACTATTAACCAATACCACTACGCTGACCTAACAATCTTTAAATGAAAGCAAAAGTCTTATTAAAATTCATTGATATAGTTTACATAAATATTATTCCTCTTCTTCTGTATTTTTCAGTTTCATTAAAAGAGTGTAGGCATTTTTGATTACTATCTTTTTATTATTGAGATCCATAAAATTGAGAATCTGAACAAAACCGTTTTCAGTATCTCCTAGTGTTACAGGAGTAAGCTTATAAGTTTGCTTTTTTTCTTCCACAAAAACAAAGTCCTTCCCTTCAAAATTTACCACACTGTCTTCGGAAATGGCATTGGAAAAAGAAGTGCTGGTTTCTATCTCTGCATTCATATACATACCCGGAACCAGATTGTGATCATACTTATCAAAATGGCAATGCACATCTACCAAACCTCCGGAATTAATATCTTTACTAATTAAAAATACTTCACCATAATATTTTTTGGACGGATCTGCATTGGTATAAGCCACAAAACGTTGTCCCTTTTTAAGACTCTGAAGATCTTTTTCATAAACTTTGAGGTTTAGATGAATGTCATCCGGATTTATAAGTTCAAATAGCACATCCGAAGGATTTACATATTTCCCGATATTAACATTCACTTTGCTCACAAAACCATTAATCGAGCTATAAACAGGTACACTTTTCGTAATGCTTCCCGATTTTAAAGATTCAGGATTGATATTGATGAGTCTTAACTGTTGCGACAATGAATTCATTAAAATTCTTTGACTGTTCATTTCAGATTGGGCAAGTTGCATGGCTTTATCGCTGCTTGCCTGACTTTGATTCAGGGTTTTTTGACGGGTGTAATCCAATTCTGCAAAACGTGCTTTGGATTTTGCCATGAGGTAATCCTGTTGAAGCTGGATAAACTGTGGATTTTCTATCACGGCAATCACCTGACCTTTAGATACCGGCATTCCCGGAAGCAGATTGCTGGATTTCAGATAGCCTCCAAGAGGAATACTTACAGAAACCAGATTTTGCGGCGGAACATCGATCATTCCATTTAATTTCAGGGTAGAAGCGATATTTTTTAACGAAAGTGTTGTTGTTTCTATCGGTGCATTTCTCATCTGGGCATCGGTTAAATTGACTATATTTTCGTCTTTCGGGAGATTTTTTTCCTGCTTCGGAGCTTCTTCTTTTTTACATTGAATGAGTAGAGAAAAACTGATTAATAAGATATATATTGAATTTGATTTCATTTGTTAAGGATTTAAGTTAAGGTATTCGAATTCTATAGCACTTTGGTTGAGCTTCCAGACAGCATCGGCATAATTATTTTTTAGAGCTACTGCCTGATTGACCAATATTACAAAATCCAGATAGTTGATTTCTCCTGCCAGAAATTGTCTTCTTGCCGTTTCGGTAATGGTATCGGCATTTTTCAGTTCCGAAGTTTCGTAGCGGGAAACAATGTCCAAACTTGCCTGATAGATTTCGTTGGCCTTTTTCAGTTGGTTATTCAAATTAAATTCAGCATTTTTCAGTTCATTTTCAGCAATTGTTCCTGCAACTTTTGCCGCTTCTATTCTGGCTTTTTGTCCACCGAAAAAAACAGGAATAGCAACACCCACCTGCACCGAATGAAACTGTGGTGTAGCGTTGTACACTTTGTCATCTGCTCCCATACCTTTAAAACTGTTCAGGTTATACGCCAATTGCAGGCCGGGTAACATTTTTGCTTTTTCCAGTGAAATTTGTTCGGCAGATACATTTTTCTGTTGTTGTAAAATTTTGAGCAAAGGATGTTCGTTCAGATCATTTTTTAAACTGGCTGCAAAATATTTTGAGTCGTTCGGCACAAAATCTCCTTCGTTGTTCAAAAGCCAACGAAACTGGTGATGCAATACGGCTAATTCCTGCTGCACCTGTATTAGCTGTATTTCAATGGCAGATTTCTGATTAGAAGCGGTAGTTTTTTCCAGAATGTTACTTTCTCCGGCCTTCAGACGCAGGCTCGCCTTATCAAAAAAATCGGAATAGAGCTTCAAAGTTTCGTTCAGCAGCTTTTCTTTTTCTTTCCAATATAAAATATCATAGAAGGTATAACTAACCGCTTTTTTGAGTTCAAATTCTTTTAAAGAAACATTAAGCAGAGATTTTTTCCATTCTTCGGTATACACATTTTTTTGTTTTTTATACACCGTTGGAAAAGCTATGCTTTGGGCAACCCCGAACTTCATATCATTATACGCACTGTTAATCTGTCCGTAATCCATAGTAACGGCTGTCTGCGGAATATCCGAAGCGGATTTTAGCAATACTTTGGAATATTCTGCCTTTAGTTTCTCGTTCTTTAGATTTCTGTTGTTTTCCAATGCTTGATTAATTGCGTTCTGCAAACTGATCGGAGTTTGGGATTTGGCTTGGAATCCTAATAAGCTACAAACCAAAATTACTAATGTTACGATATTTTTATTATTTCTTTTTTTCATTTTAAATCCTTTTTCAATAGTTACGTATAGCAGGGGCAAAACAAATAAGGTAAGGAATGTTGCCACCATCAATCCTCCGATAACAACCGTTGCCAGTGGACGTTGCACTTCTGCTCCTGCACCGTTGCTTACTGCCATCGGGATAAAGCCTAACGATGCCACGAAAGCCGTCATCAGCACAGGGCGCAGTCGGGACTCACCGCCATCAATAACAATTCTTACAATATTTCGGATACCGCTTTTGTAAAGTCGGTTAAATTCTGAAATCAAAACAATACCATTCAGTACGGCTACACCAAAAAGTGCAATAAAACCGACTCCTGCGCTGATACTAAAAGGCATCCCCCGAAGAGCCAAAAGAAATACGCCTCCAATAATGGAAAGTGGGATTGCCGTGTAAATTAGTAAACTTTCTTTAATAGATTTGAATGCAAAAAACAACATTACAAAAATAAGAGCCAACGCAATGGGAACGGCTACCATAAGGCGTTGTTTGGCATTATTCAGGTTTTCAAAGGAGCCTCCGTATGTCATATAATAACCGGTAGGGAGTTTCATCTCTTTGTCCACCTTACCTTGGAGTTCTTCTACGATGCTCTGTACATCTCGTCCTTTAATATTAAATCCTACGACAATTCTTCTTTGTGCATTTTCTCTTTGGATTTGGTTCGGACCATTTTTTACTTCTACTTTTGCCAGTTGCGAAAGAGGAATCTGATTTCCAAAAGGAGTTGGAACAAGAAGATTTTTAATATCATTCACGTTTTTACGATCGTTAGAATCAAGACGGACAACCATATCAAAACGTTTCTCTCCTTCAAAAATCAAACCTGTGCTCTGTCCTGCAAAAGCAGCATTCACAATCCTGTTAATATCCGAAATTGACAGGTGATACTGTGCTATCAAAGGACGGTTGTATTCTATAATTACCTGTGGCATTCCAGAGATTGGCTCTATGTACAGATTCTGGGTTCCTTCTACCGTTTCTATTATTTTGCCAAGTTTCTGTGCGTTCTGAGAAAGAACATCCAGATCGTCACCAAAAATTTTCACAACTACATCTTGCCTTGCACCTGTCATCAACTCATTAAAACGCATCTGAACCGGAAATTGAAAACTCGCCGTAACTCCCGGGACATCTTGCAATTCTTTGCTCATTTTATTTGCTAGTTCCGGAAAAGTAGTGGCTGAAGTCCATTCTTTTTTATCCTTAAGAATGACCATCATATCCGACGCATCCATCGGCATTGGGTCAGTAGGGACCTCACCACTTCCTATTTTTGTAACCACTTTTTCTACCTCCGGAAATCTGGATTTCAGGATATGAGCAGCTTTTTGGGTACTTTCTATGGTTGTCGTAAGATTGCTACCCGGTAATACTCTGGTATCTACTGCAAAATCACCTTCTTCCAGAGAAGGGATGAATTCGCCTCCCAGCCTGCTCAGGATAATGACTGCCAATAAAAATAATATTACAACTGCGGAAAAAATTAATTTCGGAATTCTAAGGACTTTCAGAAGGGCTTTAAGATAAATCTGTTCCACATTCTTCATCATTCTATCAGAAAATCCGGGCTTGCTGCTTTTTTTCCTTAGTAATAAAGCACTCATCATCGGAATATATGTTAATGAAAGTAAGAAAGCTCCTAGCAATGCAAAGGCTACAGTTTCCGCCATAGGTTTGAACATTTTTCCTTCGATGCCCTGCAAAGTAAGAATCGGGAGATAAACAATGAGGATAATTATCTGTCCGAAAACAGCACTATTCATCATTTTCCCAGCTGAGTCTATAACGATGCTATCCATTTCCTGTTTTCCGACTGAAAATATTTTTTTAAACTTTGAATTATGACTGAACTGATGTAGTACCGATTCTACAATAATCACTGCGCCGTCTATAATCAAACCAAAATCCAGTGCACCGAGACTCATCAGGTTACCGCTAACCCCGAAAAGATTCATCATACATATCGCAAATAGCATGGCCAAAGGGATTACTGATGCCACAAGCAATCCTGCCCGAAAATTCCCGAGGAAAAGAACCAATACAAAAACTACGATTAAAGCACCTTCCGTCAGGTTTTTTTCTACTGTTCCTATGGCATTGTTTACCATTTTTGTGCGATCAAGGAAAGGTTCTATCACTACTCCTTTTGGAAGTGTTTTCTGTATTTGAGCTATTTTTTCTTTAACATTTTTAATGACCTGATTGCTGTTTTCGCCTTTCAGCATCATCACCACAGCTCCCGAAACTTCACCCTGATCGTTATAGGTCATTGCTCCGTAACGGGTAGCAAAACCTGTTTTAACCTTCGCAACATCCCGAATAAACAACGGAATATCATTCTTTTTGGTTGCAATGGCAATATTTTGAATATCTTCAATATTACCTATTAAACCTTCGCTTCTGATGTAAAGAACCGTTGGTCCTTTTTCGATATAGGCACCGCCAGTATTTTGGTTATTGGTATTCAGGGCATCAAACACATCGTTGATGGTAATCCCGTAAGCGTTCAGTCTATCGGGATTCACGGCAATCTCATATTGTTTCAGCTTTCCACCAAAACTGCTGACTTCCGCAACACCTTTTACACCCAGTAGCTGCCTTCTCACAATCCAATCCTGTATGGTTCTCAGCTCTGTAGTATTGTATTGTTTTTCGTAACCTTTTTCGGGTCTTACCACATATTGATAGATCTCGCCCAGTCCTGTAGAAATGGGTCCTAACTGTGGCGTTCCTATACCTTGAGGAATGACGGATTGAACCTGCTGAAGCCTTTCCGCAACCTGTTGCCTCGCCCAGTACACATCTACATTATCCTCGAAAACTATCGTTACCAACGACAGACCGAACCTGGAAAAGCTCCGGATTTCCTTTAATCCCGAAATATTATTATTAGCCTGCTCTATCGGGAAAGTTACGAGCCGCTCTATATCTGTAGCCCCAAAAGAGGGCGCAATGGTAATAACCTGTACCTGATTGTTGGTAATGTCGGGTACTGCATCTATCGGCAGCTTGGTTACCTGATAAGATCCTACGCCTATCAGTCCCAAAACCAACAGTGCAATAATGAGTTTATTCTTTACAGAAAACTCAATGATTTTTGTAAGCATAAAAATTTATTAATCTTGATGAATATATTATGTCCCGATCGAAGCATCATCTGTAAACAGACATATTACTTATCGGAATAACTTCCGTCATTTTGAATGAGGAAGAAGAAAATCAAAAAAATTAACAAAACTTTGGCGGCTGCCAGATAGAATTCAGGATTTCCAGATTATAAAAATTACTTTTATAAAAAGATTTTTTGGACGGTATTACCTGCAGAATATTTTTAGGAAAGTGAAGCGTAAATGGTGATGCTAAGGTAAAAACTACAACAAGATGACATCCATGTGAGATAAAAGGTAGTTGCTGATCGGTCTTATAATCCGCATCTTTCACCGGATTGTCATAATGCATTTTAATAAAAGAAACCAAGGTGATTTTTGGGTTTTCTCCTTTATGCTCTAAATAATGTTCTATCAACACCGGCATTTTCAAAAACTGATACAGCTCGGTTGTAGAAACCAAGTATAACGACAATAACAATATTGCAATCAGTTTTTTCACTGATCAAAATTAACAAAAGTTCTGTTAAGAATGATTTTAAATTGATATAATTAATCTAACCGGCTTATTATAAACATCTTGCATGAAATAAAAAAGTGAAACACATGGTTTCACTTCTTATTATTATGCGGATCAATTTGATTAATATCCAAAGATCTCTTCAAGACTTACCTCTTTGAACTCTCCCATTTTGTTGATAGAATCCATATTCAGGTTTTCTTTTTTTCCGATGATTGCGGTATTGTATTTCAATGGTTTGATTTCGGAATTATAAAAAGATGTCAGTTGAGGCAGTGTCAAAGATTGTATCTCAGCATAAACATCCTTTCTGACATCATAATCCAGCCCTAATTTTTGTAACGCCAATTGGTTATAGAAGATATTAGTCCTGTTGATTCTGTTGGATGCAATTTGCTTCAAAGCAGAGCCTTTTGCATTCTCGAACTGAGCCGGAATCTGAGGAAAATCTGCCATCAGGTCACTCATTGCAGCTACAGCTAAAGGTAATTTGTTGGCTTGTGTTCCGATATAATTGGTGACATAATTAGGATGATTTTTTTCCGTGGCATTAGCATAGGAAACATAAGCAGAATAGGCCAAAGACTTACTTTCGCGGATCTCCTGGAAAACGATAGATGATAATCCACGTCCAAAATATTCATTAAACACATTGGCTTTTCCAAAATTAGCAATATCTACATTTCCAGCTTTTGCTACCTTAGACATTTCCATCTGTACCATATCATAGTTCGTGAAATATACCTTGCCTTCTGTTGAAGGTTCTGCATATTCCTTAGCTTTTGAAGGCTGCAGTTTTGTATTAATAATAAAAGGTTTTACGGCTTTTTCAAGTCCTTTTTGATTCTCTCCGTAAAGGAAAACTTCATAAGGATATTGATTCAGGGTTTTGATTTTTGACATCAACTCGTTCACATCAATACTTTGCAGACGTTCTTTGGAAATTACATCTGTCATTCTGGAGTCTTTTCCAAACTTAGCATAGTTTGCTAAAGCTGCCATGATTTTATTCTTATCTTTTTTAGCCACTTCTCTGGATTCCAGAATTGTTTTCACTGTCTGGTCATAGATGCCTTTATCGGCTTTTACGTTATTGATCCAATGATTCATCAATTCTACTCCTTTTGGCATATTGCTTTCCAGCCCACTCAGGGTAATAATCATCTGATCGTTCGCTGTTCTGAAAGTATTAGAAATTCCCAGTTTGTAAAATTCTTCTTTCAATTGTTCCGGCGTATATTTATCAGTTCCAAGATACTGCAACACAGTTACACCAAGAGCCAGTTCCTTGTCATTATCTGTTCCGAAAGGGAAAATATAATTAACCTGAGCCACTTCGTTATATTTATTTTTAACGAAGCTGATTTTCTTGTCTTTGATTGTAGAAGTAGCAATTGCTGTTTTGAAATCAATGAACTGAGGCTTTATATCAGAAGATTTTGTATTAATGATATCTTTCAGGAAAGGCGATTGCGCTTCTCTGTTTAATTTGATTGGTGTGATGCCCGGGTTTTCTACACGAACTAATTTGTCATTAACACCTTTTTCTTTGTAAACGACTACATAATTATCCTTGAAAAAATCATTAGCAAATTTCACAACATCCGCTTTTGTAATGGCTTCATATTGGTTGATCTCATCCAGTTCCTGCTCCCAGGTTCTGTTGCCGATATAAGTAGAATATAATGTTGTAGCTAATCCGTCAGCAGTTTCCCAACGTTTCATTCTCTGAACTTTCAGGTCATTCACGATAGCATTCAGCATCCAGTCCGGGAATTGTCCTTTTTTAACCAGATCGATTTGCTCTAATAATAATTTCTTAGCCTCATCAAAGCTCTGCCCATCTTTCGGAACAACACTTAATACGAATGCACCATAAGTTTTGAAAGGTGATTCATAAGCACCGGCACCAAGAGTTTTTTGTTTCTGATTGATGTTAAGATCAATCAAACCAGCGTCTCCACTGTTACTCAATATTTCGGCAACAACATCAGCTAATCTTGCTTCCTGTGTTCCGTTAGAATCTGTTCTCCAGGCCATGGCCATTCTTGGTGCAGAAGGACTTTTTACCGTTCTGGAAATAATGCTGGTCATTGGCTCCTCAGACACCATTTTCTTCATTGGTAATTCTTTGTATTTGAATGTTCCAAAATACTGATCCACCAGTTTAATGGTTTTATCAAAATCCAAATCACCAACTAAAACGACTGCCATATTATTAGGCACATAGTAAGTATCGAAATATTTGTGAATCGCTACCATAGAAGGGCTTTTCAAGTGTTCCGAAGTTCCAATGGTTGTTTGCTGACCGTTTGGATGTTTAGGAAACAATGCTTCCATCATTGCGTAGTTGACCAATCTTCCGTCGTTATCCTGCGCACGGTTGTACTCTTCATAAACCGCTTCCAATTCTGTATGGAATAATCTCAAAACCAATTCCGAGAAACGCTCATGCTCCACTTTCAGCCATTTTTCCAGTTCGTTGGACGGGATGTTGTTTTTGTAAACCGTTTCGTCTAACCAAGTGTGCGCATTGGTTCCGGTTGCTCCAAGAGAAGAGATCGCTTTATCATATTCGTTAGCAATAGCATATTTTGACGCTTCCTGAGATACTTCGTCTATTTTCTTGTATAATGCTTTTTTCTTTGCAGGGTCTTTTTCTGCTTTGTGCTGCTCATACAAATCAGAAATCTGCGCTAGCAAAGCTTTTTCCTTTGCCCAATCGCTGGTTCCCAATTTAGAAGTTCCCTTGAAAACCATATGTTCCAGGTAATGTGCTAATCCTGTATTATCGCTTGGGTCATTGTTGGAACCAGTTCTTACAGGGATATAAGTCTGGATTCTTGGTGCATCATCATTTTTAGCAAGATAGACTTTCAGTCCGTTTTTTAAGGTGTAAACCCTAACGCCTGACTGGTCGTTTTTTACCGTCTCGTAGGTATAACCCTGTTTATCTGTATTGGTTTGTGCTTCAAATTTCTGTGCCATTGCATTCATCATAAATAATAGTGAAATCGAAATAAATAGTTTTTTCATAGTAATACTTTTATTTTTTCGGAGCGTAATTTACGCAACATTTTATTAGTCACCAATTGTTGGGGATTGTTACTTAGATAAAAAACAAAGAATAGTCTTTTGAAAAATAATATTTGATTTTGTCATTGCCAACGAATTAAACCGATCTTTTATTAATTTTATGATATGAAACCCGGCTTTATTTATATAATGACCAATAAAAACAACACTACATTATACGTTGGTGTTACATCCAATTTGCCGGAAAGAGTCATAGAACACAGACAGAACAAATATCAAAACAGCTTTACCAGCAGATATAATTTGTACAAATTGGTTTATTGGGAATCTTTTCAGGAGATTGGAGATGCTATTGCCAGAGAAAAACAAATCAAAGCAAGTTCCAGGCGAAAGAAAATAGATTTGATTCAGTCAACTAATCCTGATTGGAAAGATTTGTATGATGATATCAAAGATATTTTTGATCCATTTTATTAGATGCGACTGTCATTGCGAGCGATAGCGAAGCAATCTCTATAAATATAATTACGAATAACCTCTACTATTTTGAATGGTACTTTTTATCTCAACTTAGGATACGTTTATACGTTTAGATAAATGCTTTTTGAGATTGCTTCACTTTGTTCGCAATGACAATAGACTTGCAAGCTCTTCATCTGATAAACAGAAAATAGATTTGATTCAATCAACTAATCCTGATTGGAAAGATTTGTATGATGATATCAAAGATATTTTTGATGCAACTGTCATTGCGAGCGATAGTGAAGCAATCTCTATCAATAGAATTACGAATAATTTCTACTATTTTGAATGGTACTTTTTATCTCAACTTAAAATACGTTTAGATGAATCTTTTTTGAGATTGCTTCACTTTGTTCGCAATGACAATAACCTTGCAAACTCCTCGTCTGATAATTGTATCAATTCCTCAAAATGTTTCCTTAGTTCCAAACTCATTAGCTTTGTTTTAGGCTGGTACCCAAATATAGGGATTGTTTTGAGTTTTAAATCAAAAAAGCACAGACCGCCATCTTTGCTTTTATTAATATAAATCTCTCTCATTTTGCTATTAAATAAAATATATGCTGTAACATTAACTTACATTTCCAATATAATCTTTTATTGTTAAATTATATTTTTTCAAGATTTCCTTAAGAGAATTTCTAACGCTTATATATTTACCGGCCATAGTAGTATTAGCAAATTTTGACATTCGCGGAAAACCACTAGTAGTTACATGACCTTCATCTTTAGTAATTTCTATATCACCTTCCACAATTTCATCAAAAGAACTATGTTTTAAAATATTTTTAGGCGAAACATCAACTTTCCAACTTTTCAGTAAGGTAATAACATCTTCTCCAACAATCTTTTCATACAATTCCAAATCTAGTAGTTGACTCTTATCAATAGTTGACGTTGCAATTTCTTTTGTTATAAATTCTATTTTTTGTGTTGCATTTGAAATTTCATTTAATAAATCACTAACTTTTTTTGTTTCAGATTCATTTGTTAAATAAAAATGCATCATTCCTGCCCATTGTTTTTTTAAATATGTTTCCATATCATTAAAATCTCGAAAAGGTACTATAGCATTATTAACAATGTTTTTTCTTACTTCATCTATAAATTCAAATATTTTTTTATTATCAACAGCTGGATAGTTGATAGTCTCATTTTCCTTATTCTTAGTGTAAACAAAATGATCCGAATATACACCTTGTTCTACTAATGCAAAAATTGGAATGTTATTTTTAACAGCATTTACATATTCTTGATTTGTAATAGATTTTTCACTTTCTTTAAAACTACCTCCATATCTACCACCAATTATTAGTACAAATAATTGACAGGTTTCTATTTCTGTTATACAAGAATCATGTGTATGTAACTTTGGATTATAAAAGACGTCTCCATCTTCACTTAAAATAGGTTCATATCCTAAATTTCTAATGAAAAATTTTAAATTCTCTCGAATATACTTTAAATCATAGCATGTCGAACTTATAAATACTCTTGGAATTGCCATATTGGTTATTGTTTAATATTTCAAATCTACAAATACTTTTGTTTGATGACAATATCTCTTAAAAATTTCAAGTCATTGATTTGATTTAGTAAATAAATCCACAACAAAAAACCACCTCCACCCACTTCACAAGTGGCTAAAGGTGGTTGGTCAAGTGGTTGAAACGGGTTCAGAACCGGTTGCGGGCGGTTACCTAAGTGGTCTGGGGCGGTTATAGACCACCCAAAGGTGGTTAGGTAAGTGGGTATGACCACTTATACAACCGGTCGCAGGTACTTCGAGACCAGTTGCAACCATTTCCGAACCGGGTAAAGGGTGGTTGAGAACCGGGGGTACCCCCCCCTCCCGAACCACCCCCTCCGGACTAATCTTGTTTTTCAGATTCTCCAGGAATGGTGGACGTTGGCGCAATAAAAAACTGCTTCATATCGTCATAGATCACATTGGTGCCCGGAACGTTTTCGCTGGACAGATATTTCACATTTCGGTAAAACGTGAGCGAGTTATGGTAGTTGTCAAAATCCAGCAGAATTTTGGTATCAGAGAACTGCTCCGTCAGCGAGTTCAGTCTTTGCATACGGCTTTCCATCTGTTGCCTTGCCTCGTAATCTTTGTCATACTCTGCTTTGTCCAAGAACGGTGGAACATATTGCGGATACTGCTCCATATAGCCTTTGGCTTTGTTCACAAAGAGTTTGTTCTGCTCGGCGATACTGCCGTACTGCTGGCGTTGTTCGGGCGTCAGGTTGATGGTTTTGCCTAGCAATACAGATTCGATCATGCTAATTGCGTCATCTAGTTTTGTAAGTTCTGCATTCGTGAACTCTACACTGATTAAATTTTCTAGTGCCATTTGTCTTTTTGTTTTTAAAAATTAATATTAAAGTGAATTATAAAGAATATACAGCAAGTGGCATTGCTTGCCGGTATATCAATTATCTAAAGTGTGATTGGGAAATCAATTACGTCATTAATCTCCGGAAATACTCCAAAGACTGTCTGAGATGTAATGTTGAGGTTGGATTGTTCTGCTGTTGCAGGTGTTGCCAAAAGTAAAGCCTGGCAAAGCGGGGATTTTGTAATCATTTTTAATATCATTTGTGTGTAAGACAAATATATTTAAAATACTGATACAGTAGTGCTTGATCCAAAATATTTGGATAATTATATAAAAAGCACTGATATATAATCAGTGCTTTTTGTTTCTGTTATAAGTGTTCTAATTCTAGACGATGGATTTCAACAGATGCCTTTTGGTTGGTTGCTAAGATTTCAAACCCTAAATAATATTTGTCCGGAAAATAATTTACATTTCTTGCCGTCACGAAATATTCTGAGAAATCTTTATCATTTAATCTACAAGTAAAGATATTTCCTTTTTTCTCTATTTGGATTTGTACAACTTCATTGAAATTTTTATCCAAATATTTCCTTGCATCAAAAGATAACTGCTCGCCATAACTTCTGGACAACAGATAAATTCCTTTATTCTTGTCCCATATCTTATCTTTCTTTTCTAATGTTGTACCTTCTGCAGTAGTGCTTAAAACTCCAAACTCGTTTGTGATATCATATCCTATTGGTGTTACAAAAGTAATAGTGTTACTCGGATGTTTCCAAATCTCAAACTGAACTCCCTTTCCTATATGGATCAAAAATCGGTCATTTTTCAGAACATTTATATTCAGTTTGACATCTAATGTCATTTTAAAGTCTTTTGAGAAATCAAACTTTTCCAAGTTTTTATAAAATCTCGCTTTCTTATAGATTACTTCCTTGCTAATACCTAGATTAAACCAATCTCCGGAATTATAATTTTTGGTACTGATAGTAAGATAATTGTCTTTGATTTCTGTAAGATTGGTTGTAATAATATATGTAGAATAATTACTAAGAGGAGGGTTTGTAGTTATTGCCCAATTTCTACCGGATGAAAAATCATCAATAATTTTAAGCTTTGTGTAAGGTAAAGTAGAAGCATTTAGTTTTGTGAGTGTGGGTGTAATATTTTTAATCTTTTGATTAATTAGTTTCCATTGCTTATTGCCTTCGTGCAACATCGTAAAAAAATCGAAAATTTTAATACCCATTCCAATGGCATTACTGGTAATATTACCTTGTGTGACGTCGTAGATCCCATTATAAAACATCAATCCATCACTAATATTTTGAGATATTTGCTGGAATTTTTGATTGGGGATTGCATTCAGCAAAGAAGAATTGACAAGTTCAACATATTGTAATGTATTTAGATTTGTAGAATTTATGGAATTTAGATTTGTAGAAAAATCGGCATTCTGAAGATAATCATTGACATCTGTATTGTATCCATAAACGGTTGCCAAATATGCTTTGGCGTTATCATTATCCAGTTTTCCATCAACAAGCAAACTCTCCAATAATGTCCCGAACTCTTCGTTAACCAGTTTTTCAAAATTGCTATTTTGTTGCGCATTGAAGAATATGAGGTTGCAGAAAAACCAAAGAAAAGTAATTTTTGTTCTCATAATTTCTTGTTTAATAATTAGGAACCGCATCCCACTCAGACTTTGAAATCACATCTTCACAAGGGCATCTGTTTTGATCCTCCAAAATAGCTTTTAGTCCTGCAATAATGGTTTTATTATATGCCTGACTTGCCTCAGTATTGTATGTGCACTTAGCAATTGCAGCAGCGCCGCAAAAGGTCCACGCTTGAACTTCAGCCGGATCTTCCTGGCTCAATTTCAAATATTTATCATACAGAGGGCAGTTATCCACAGATTCTATAGCTTCACTAGGATTGATACTGGAAAGAATAAACAGAAACTCATTACCATCATTTTTGCCAGAATAGAATTTGTTGTTCCCAACAAGTCTTATATAGTATGTATTATACTTTGGCTCTGTATGGTAATAGTAACCTGAGGTTGTTTTCTTATAAATATTCGATTTGTTAGGTTCTGTGAGACTAATCTCATCCCCATTTTGTTCAATACTTACAGTATAGTTTCCATCGCTTGATGTATAATTGCCTGTTTGCAACGTTTGTGCATTGAGCATACAACAGGTTAAAATTAATAAGATGAAATAAAATTTTGTCCGCATAATTTTACTTTTTAATTCAGATTTAAAATTAGGGCAGTTAATTCAGACCTGAAATACCCTGTTTAAGGTATTTTAATTCTTTACAAACAGGAAATAGCAATTATATTCTGGAAAATTTTATTTCAAAATGTCCAAAAAAAAGAACTTAAACTAATTGATGAGAAATTGAAGCAGAAATTCTTAATCACAAAATATAAAAAACGGAGTCTTGCGACTCCGTTTTTTATATAACACTTTAGGTAATAATTATACCACACTCAAAAAAGCCATCGTATCCACATTATCGGCATAAGTATCCAGTGAAGGATTTTGCGTTTCTCCAAAACCGATTGATTCTAATCCCAGCTCCGGTTTTGCAACAATGGTCTGTATCTCTTCTTTGTGGTTTTCTAAAAATACTTTCACTTCTTCCGGACTTTTATAACGGGAAAAATTAATCACAGATAACGGACTGAAGAGTTTCTCATCTTCCTTCAGCATCACAAAATTATTATCCCAGAACTGGTCTTGGTTCAAGAGATAAATGGCTCTGTTGTAATCATAATTATTCGCATATTTGTTATGATTGATAACATCTTTATAATGGATGAAATTCTCAAACAATCTGTCCAATTTCATATCACCTGGAATCATGATCCGGGTTACATTTCTGCAGCCCAATCCGAAATAACGGAAAATATCATCAGCTAACAATTGTAATTCTTCATTAGTTTCATCGCCTTTCAAGACTGCGACAGACGTTCTGTTTTTCCTGATGATGCTAAGGCTGTCTTTGAAATAATATTCCAGATATCTTGCTGTGTTATTACTACCTGTTGCAATCACAGCATCGAAGTTTTCTAATTTTTCAACAATATGATATTCAATTTCATTATTGGAGAACCCGTTCCAGAGCTGCAACAGAAAAGGTAAAACCAGACGATCTTTTGAAGATAATTTAATAACAGGAATATGATTGCTCAAAACCACCGAGATCACATCGTGGAAACCAACTAAGGGGATATTACCCGCCAATATCAGTCCTACTCTTTTTGGTGTACCGGACAACTGATATTTGGAAAGCCATTCTTCTATAGCCTGTCTGGTAAAAAGACTCGCCCATTGTTGCAGGTTATAACGTTGATTTTCTTGGGTGAACCATGGATTTTCGATTTCAGAACGTGTCATCAGATAAGCTAAGCGTTCTTCCTGTTCATTATAATCCTCATCATTTTTTTGAATGAAATCATTAATGAAAATTCCTAATTTTTCGAGCCCCAAAATTTTGTTTTCGTTCAGCATAGCTGGCTTTTTTTTTGTAATTTTGCACAAAAATATAAATAAATATAGCAATGGCTATCAAGATAACAGACGAATGTATAAATTGTGGCGCTTGTGAGCCGGAATGTCCGAACACTGCCATCTATGAAGGAGCTGTAGACTGGAAAGCATCAGAAGGAACCTCACTGAAGGGAATGGTGGTTTTGTCGTCAGGACTTTCTGTAAATGCTGATGCCGCTCAGGAACCTGTTGCGGACGATTATTATTTCATTGTAACAGACAAATGTACGGAGTGCAAAGGATTCCACGAAGAGCCGCAGTGTGCTGCCGTTTGCCCTGTTGACTGCTGTGTTCCGGATGAGGATCACGTAGAAACCGAAGAACAACTTTTAGCAAAAAAAGCATTCCTTCATAACGAATAACAATCAGCCAACAGCTTCATGCTCTTGGCTTTAGAATTAATAAGCCTAATACCTAATTACTTATAACTAAATGAAAAAACATAATTTTAGCGCAGGTCCCAGCATTCTTCCTGAGGAGGTTTTTCAAAAAGCAGCAGATGCCGTTCTGGATTTTAACGGTATGGGATTATCTCTTTTGGAGATCTCTCACAGGAGTAAGGAATTTGTTGCTGTAATGGATGAAGCCCGTGCTATTGTAAAAAGACTGATGAATCTTGGAGATGATTACGAAGTATTGTATCTGCAAGGTGGCGCAAGTCTTCAGTTTTTGATGGTACCTTATAACCTTTTATCCGTAAATGGAAAAGCAGCTTACACGAATACCGGAACTTGGGCATCAGGTGCTATCAAGGAAGCTAAAATGGTTGGTAATGTAGATGTTGTGGCATCTTCAAAAGAATCGAATTATAATTATATTCCGAAAGATTTTACAGTAGGTTCGGAATACGATTATTTCCATTGTACTTCCAACAATACGATTTTTGGGACGCAAATGAAATCTTTCCCGAAAGTAGATACGCTTTTGGTTTGTGATATGTCTTCTGATATTTTCAGCAGAGAATTGGATTTTTCTCAGTTTGATTTAATTTATGCAGGTGCTCAGAAAAATATGGGTCCGGCTGGAGCAACTTTGGTTGTGGTTAAAAAATCGATTCTTGGAAAAACAGGAAGACAGATTCCAACTTATTTGGATTATGCTGTTCATATCGATAAAGAATCGATGTCTAATACACCTCCGGTTTTTGCTGTTTATGCGTCTTATCTGACATTGAAACATCTTGAGGAAAACGGAGGAATTGCAGCCGCCGAAGCCAAAAATAATGCAAAAGCTAAATTGCTTTATGACGAGATCGACAGCAATCCAAACTTCCAGGGTGTAGCAGCTGTAGAAGACCGTTCCTTTATGAATGTGACTTTTACTTTGACAGATGAGTCTAAGCAAGAAGCTTTTGACGCAGCCTGGAAAGCAGCAGGAATCAGCGGACTGAACGGACACAGAAGTGTTGGCGGTTACAGAGCAAGTATTTATAATGCAATGCCGATAGAAAGCGTACAAGTTTTAGTAGATGTGATGAAAAGTATCTAAGTACTTTTCTCATTATAAATTATTAAACGTCTTCAGCTAATTGAGGACGTTTTTTTGTTAAAATAATGTTAATCAGAAGAAAAAGTCGTATCTTAGCCCACCTTGATTTTTAACTCAAACATTTCAAGGAAACTCAGTAACTAAAGGATTTTTGAATTAAACAATGATTGTATTAGCCAATGATGGAATCTCCGAAAAAGGGGTTCAGCTTTTGAAAGAGGCAGATATTACGGTTTTGGAAGCCAGAGTATCTCCTGAACACCTGAGCAAATTCATCAATGACAATAATGTTGATGTTCTTTTGGTGAGAAGTGCTACTCAGGTTAGAAAAGACCTGATTGACGAATGTCCCAATCTTAAGATTATCGGCCGTGGCGGTATCGGGATGGACAATATTGATGTGGAATATGCTATTGACAAAGGCATTTATATCATCAATACACCAAAAGCTTCCTGCAAATCAGTTGCAGAGTTGGTTTTCGCACATTTCTTTTCATTAGCAAGATTCCTTCACGAGAGTAATAGACTGATGTCTTTGGAAGGCGAAACTAATTTCAATGCACTGAAAAAATCATTCAATAATGCGATTGAACTTTCCGGAAAAACCTTAGGCGTTATCGGAATGGGAAATATCGGCATTGAAGTGATTAAGATGGGAATTTCTCTCGGAATGAAAATCTTAGCTTACAACAGAACACCGAAAACTGAGAACATTCAGCTTAGCTTTTTCGATGGTCAATCTTTGGATTTTGAAATTAAATCAGTAAATTTAGATGAAGTTTTAAAAAACTCAGATTTCATCAGCCTTAATACAAGTAAAACAGATGAATATCTTATCGACTCCAAAGAACTAAAATTAATGAAGGAAGGTGTTTTCATAGCGAACACTGCAAGAGGCGGCGTTATCAACGAAGTTGCTCTTTTGGATGCCATAGAAAGCGGAAAGGTTTACGGTGCTGCCTTAGACGTTTTTGAAAAAGAACCAACGCCGGAAGTTCTGATTCTAATGAATCCCGCTCTTTCGCTTTCTCCACATGTTGGTGGCAATACAATGGACGCCCAAAACAGAATAGGAGAAGAATTAGCACAACAAATTATAAAAATAAAAGCTCAACTATAATATATATGCCAGTATTTAAACCATTTAGAGGAATCAGACCAAATCCTGATTTTATTGAAGTTTTCCCTACTTATTCTTTGGATAATTTTACGCAGGAAGAAATCAATAAAAAAGCTCAGGTTGATGATTCTTATATCCAGATGATAAAGCCTGCGGTTGTAAGTAAATCAAAAGATGTTGACAGGAATCTGAGAAAAATAAGGTCTAATTTCGAAGAATTATTGGACGAGAAAAAGTTAACTCAAGACGATTCCGCTTACTATCTATATGAACAGACGCTTCCTGACAAAACAAGCTTCAGAGGGTTAATGGGCCTTGTAAGTGTTGATGACTTCTGGGAAGGAAAAATCAAAAAACACGAATCCACCATCACTGAAAGAAGAATGAAAATGGCACATTATCTTGAAAAAGTAGGTGTGCAGGCTGAGCCAGTTCTTTTGACGTATCATTCTAATTCCAAAGTGGAACTTCTGATGACACACGAGCAGAAGAACGTTCCTATCATCAATTATACCGATGATAAAAAAGTAAGACACAAGATCTGGAGAATCGACAACCGCCTGAAACTTCAGCAATTCAAAGAGGTTCTTGATCCAATTGATTCTTTTTATATCGCTGACGGACACCACAGAATTGGTTCTGTTGCAGAATATGCTAAAAAGCAAAGAGATAAATACAAAAGATCTCACGGTACGGAACATTATAATTTTGTTTACAGCTTCATTGTTTCCAACCAATCCATCAAGATCAACGATTACAATCGTCTTCTCAAAGATCTTAACGGGCTGTCTGATGAAGACTTCTTAGAAAAACTAAAAGAAGATTTTCAAATCCACGAAAAAGGGGAAGCACCCTATTTCCCTTCTCAAAAATTTCACATCAGTATGTATCTTGGCGGTAAATTTTACAGTTTACACGTAAAACATAGTATTCGTGAAGAGCATAAAAATGGTAACGATCTGGATCATCATTTGGTGGATAAGTACATTTTTGAGAATATCTTAGGAATCGAAAATGCAAAACATACCGATAAGATCACTTATCAGAAAGGAACTTCCGATATCAATGGTATTTCTGAATTAAAAGAAAAAGTGGATAGCGGAGAATATAAAGTCGGGTTTGGTATCTACCCTATCAGCTTTTCGGATCTGTTGAAAATTTCTGATAAAGAAATCAAAATGCCCCCAAAATGTACCTTAATTGAACCTAAACTAATTACAGCTTTGATAATGTACGATATGAAATAGATAAATGACAAAAAGGAACAAAAAATTGTTCCTTTTTTATTACCCATACATGAACATTTTAACTTTTTATATTGAATTTCAATAATTTAAACAATAAAATATTAATGAAAACAGCAATAATCAAATAAAATTAACATTAGTTAATTTTAATGTTTATCTTTACTCAGCAAAACACAAAGGGTATATCAATTTAATCATCAAATATGTATCCGAAAGAATATATCAATTGTGACCAAGAACCAATTCATATTTGTGGAGAAGTTCAGAGCTATGGTTTTTTGCTTGGGACGCAAAACTCCAGAGTTATTTTTTACAGTGAAAATATTTTAGATTTATTTTCTCTTGATCCTTCCATTTTGGGAAAAGATATTCAGGTATTATTTAATAATATTGGAATTGATGTCAATTGGGAGAACTATTCCAACACAGAAGATCTTGCAATACAGCACATTAATTTTAGAAATATAGAATATACTTTAAGTATTCACACCAACGGTGGGTTCACCTTTTTTGAAATGGAAAAGGTAATCCCTAATCATAAGATCAATAAAGAATATGCGGCAATACAGCATATTCTTAGAAATTCTAATGATGAAAATATTTGGAAAGTCTTGTTAAAAGAGATCCAAGATGTTATTGATTATGACAGAGCAATGATCTATCAGTTTTTATATGATGGCAGCGGTCAGGTCATAGAAGAATTGGTTAAACCTAACCTAGAAAGCTATCTCGACCTTCATTATCCTGAATCTGATATTCCTGCACAAGCAAGAGCACTTTATCTCAAAAATCCCGTTAGAATCACTTCACACGTTTCCGGGCAGACTTACCCTATTGTTGGCTTAGTTCCTAAGGAAGAAATCGATTTAACTTATAGTATTACGAGAGCATCCTCACCTGTTCACAGAGAATATCTGAAGAATGCCAAGGTAGAATCCAGCTTCAGCACGTCCATTATTGTCAATGGAGAATTATGGGGAATGGTTGCCTGCCAGAATGCTGAACCCAAACATCTTGATCTCCAATCTAGATTATTGGCAGAGACATTGACAAGAACTTCTGCAAATGCATTTGCTTCTTACAGATCTTTGCAGACTTTGGAAGAATACCAGAGAATAAATCTAAGTAACATCTCCCTTCGTCAAAATCTTTTGAGTGAAGAAGATTTTGGAAAAGCTTTGGAAACTAATATCAGGGATATTATGGGTAGCTGTGCCGCGGATGGGATGATTATTAAAATTAATAATGAAATCTTAACTGCGGGGAGTGTTCCCAATCACCTTGATATTGAGAAAATCATCAATTGGAGCAAAGAGAATAACCTGAACTTTGAAGAGAATATTTATATCTCCAATACGCTTTGTCAAGATATTAATGTAGAATTGGACAATCCGGAAAAAAGCTGTGGCATTATCATCAGCGTTCTGGGAAATAATACATCAGATATGCTGATATGGTTGAGAAAAGAACAGGGACAAAAAATAAAATGGGCCGGAAAGCCTGAAAAAGGTATCATTTCTGAAATAAAAGACGGTGTAGAAATCATCAAATTTTCTCCCAGAAAATCTTTCGAAGTCTGGAAAGAATATGTCAAAGGCACTTCTCTGCCCTGGAAAATCAAGGAAATTGAATCCGCAAGATGGATCACATCTGTTATCCTGAAAGCTTCTCATACCAAATCTTCCCAGATTGTTGATCTTAATAATCAATTAAAGGAACTGAATCAGGAACTGGACTCATTCTCGCACACTATTTCTCACGATCTTAATACGCCACTGACTGTTATAAAACTAAATGCACAACTGGCGCAAAAAATCCCTGATCCGGAAAATGTTCAAAAAACATTGAGTAATATTATTACTCAGGTGGATACAATGAGCGAAATGATCCGAAATGTTTTAGAATTAAGTAAAATTAAAAAATCAGAAATAGAGCTAAAGAGAGTTGAAGTGGACTCGCTAATTAGTAAACTCGCAGAAGATTCAAAAATCAGTTTTAATTCGCCGCATACCGAGATTGTTATCGAAAATACACCAGAAGTTTTAGGCGACAAAACAATGGTATATCAGGTTTTTGTGAATGTTATCGGCAATGCCGTCAAGTATTCGTCAAAATCCAGCAAGCCAATGGTAAAAATCGAAGGTGCTGTGTATGATGATGCTGTAACCTATACCATTACCGATAACGGAATTGGGATTGATAAAAAAGAATCGAACAAAATGTTCAAGATTTTCAGCAGGATGAATAATGCGAAAGAATTTCACGGAAATGGCGTTGGTTTGAGTATCGTCCATCATCTGATGGAGAAAATGGGTGGAAAAATCAGCTATGAAAGTGAAAGCGGAAAAGGAACAACCTTTACATTAAAATTTCAAAAACCAAATTATGATTTCAGTATTTCTTAAAGAACAAACAAAACAGCAACACGACGAAACAGAGGCCAACTTACAATCACAAAAAATATTCGATAAATCTTACACACTTGATGATTACAAAAATCTCTTGATCCATAATTATAAACTGATCAGCAGATACGAACCGCAAATCCATGAAAAATTAAAAAATTACCCGGAACTTAAGCTGGGATTAAGGTCCAAAATTGATGCTCTTAAAACTGACTTAAACAAACTTAATATCCTGACCGAATCAGAAACTCCGGCTCATAATCTGGAAAACGAAGCCGAAGCATTCGGAGCTTTATATGTTATGGAAGGTTCTACTCTTGGTGGGAATGTCATTGCAAAACAGCTTAAAAAAAATCCGGAATTTGAGAATGTAGATTTCAACTATTTTGGAGTTTATGGAGAAAACACAGGATCTTATTGGCAGGAATTCAAATCAATAATCGATGAGAAGATATCAGAAGAACAATATCAGGATTGTGTGAAAGGCGCTAAAAAAGCTTATCAATTATTATCATAAAAAAACGGAGCGAATAATGTCGCTCCGTTTTTTATATAAGTTCAGATTACTTTTCAATCTTTACCAGTTCAACGTCAAAAACCAACCATGCATTTGGCGGAATAACACCTCCTGCTCCTCTTTCGCCGTAACCTAAAGCTGGCGGAATCAGCAACGTTGCGGTTTCACCTTCTTTTAACAAAAGAATTCCTTCGTCCCAACCTTTGATTACCTGCCCAACTCCGATCGGAATATCAATTGGCTGTCCTCTTTTAAAAGAGTTGTCAAACTCTTCCCCATTAACCAATTTTCCTGCATAATGAACAGCAACCGTTTGTCCTGGCGTTGGATTAGCTCCGGTTGAAGTTTTAGTAATTTTGTAATAAAGACCGGAAGGCGTAGATTGCATTCCTGCCTTAAGACCATCAACCAGCTTTTGTTGATTGGCTTTGAATTCTTCTTCTTTTTTCTTCTTATCAGCCTCAGCTTTTGCTAAATAAGCTTTGTTGTTTTCCTGGATTTTTGCCTTTCCTTCATTGAAGATTTTTTCAGCATCGTAATGTTTGTATTTGTCACCTTTGCTGAAGATGGCAACTTTGTTAAGCACTACGTCTGTTTTTGGTTTGTCCTGAGCCCCTTTTTCTACATTTGCAATAGAATCGATCACAGCTTCACCTTTTACAACCTTACCAAAAATTGTATGCCTTCCGTCTAGCCAAGGTGTTGCAACTTCTGTGATGAAAAACTGGGAACCATTGGTATTAGGGCCGGAATTAGCCATTGATAGGATTCCTTTCCCTGTATGTTGAAGGTCATTTTTCTCATCATCGAATTTGTAGCCCGGATCACCCATTCCGGTTCCTTGCGGATCTCCACCCTGGATCATAAAATCTTTGATTACTCTGTGAAAAATAGTCCCGTCATAGAATGGCTGGCCTTTTTTCTTAGATTTATTTTCGATTTTACCTTCAGCAAGACCAACAAAATTAGCAACAGTAACCGGAGATTTTTCATCTTCGAATTTGACCAAAATGTCACCTTTACTTGTTGTCAGATTTCCATAAAGTCCGTCTGGCAGACTCTTGTAAGTTTCTTTGTCTATTTCCAATGTTTTACAGTTTAATAATGTTAATAATGTTATAGATAATGCTATAAATTTCTTCATTTTATTTATGCGTTAATTTTTATAATACTTTTACTTTGATGATTAATGGCATATCATTCGGAACTTTTTTATTATCACCATAAGTTCCGTAAGCCAAAACCGAAGGTACCAGTAATTCTGCCTCCTCTCCTTTTTTCAGATATCTTATTACATCTTCTACCGCATCCATTTCTTTAAAATGACCAAATTTCACATTGATGTTTTCTACTGGTGTGTCGTATAGTTTTACCCTGTCAAAATCGTAAATATAATATTGATAAGAGACTTTTTCACCATTATTCTTACGGTAGTTTTTCTCTAGATTTTCTATATTCACCCAATAGTTCATCCCCATAGGATAATATTTTACATTCTGAGATTTTATCCAATCCTCGATTTGATTTCTTTCAAGAGTATTGAGTTCTTTTGTACGGTTTTTAGAAACTTCCAGTTCGCTTTCTGACATAAACTGTTCTTCAGGATGCTGCGCAGGTGTTTGCTTGGCACAAGAAGCGATAAGAATTAAAATCGATATGTAAAATAATTTGTTCATTCTGTAATGATATTTCTAAAATGCTCGAAAATCTTTTGCGAAAATAAGGATTTTGCCAGACTTAATTGTTATCAAAAAACAAAAACCGGAAGCAATTTTCCGGTTTTCATTCTTTCAATTTATCTTTAATTATTTAATTCTAAAGACTGTAAACATGTTCTTCTACCAAAACTCTCCATCCAAAAGGATCTTCGGCTTTATTAGTCTGGATATTAACAAGATCATTTTTAAGTAATGAAGCATAACTTTCTTCTTCAGAAAGCTGTGGTAAAACCAAATGCTCGCCTTGATATCCCAAGGCCTGAAAAACACTTGTAACCACTGCAGTCCCTACTCCCCAGACTTCTTTCAAAGTTCCATTTTTCTGAGCTTCTATGACATCGGAAACTTTTACATTACCGATAACAACTTCAATTCCTCTATTTTTTGCAAGCTGGATAAAGCTGTCTCTTGTAACGCCATCCAGGATTTTATCTGAAGTTTTAGGTGTATAAATCGTATCGTTGATTCTTACAAAAACGTTCATTGTTCCACTTTCCTCAAAATATTCGTGTGAACAATCGTCTGTCCAGATGATCTGCTCATATCCTTCTTCTATCGCCAACTGGGTTGGATAGAAAGAAGCAGCATAATTTCCTGCCGCTTTTGCAGCACCTACACCTCCACTTGCTGCTCTTGAGTAGTGATCGGCAATCTTAACAGAAACCGGAGCGGTATAATAATTTTTTGCTGGTGTTGCCACAATGGCAAACATATACTTCTCGGAGATTCTCGCTTTCAGGGCTTCTTCTGTTGCAAACAACAAAGGTCTTAGATATAAAGACATTCCTTCTCCGTGAGGAATCCAGTCTCTGTCAATATCCACAAGAGCTTTTAATCCGTCCATAAACATTTCTTCGGAAATCTCAGGAATTGCTAATCTTTTTGCGGATTTGTTAATACGCTCAAAGTTCTTTTCCGGACGAAAAAGAAATACCTGACCATCTTTATCCTTATAAGCCTTCATTCCTTCAAAACAAGCCTGTCCGTAATTGACCCCCATCATAGCAGGGGTAAAACCGATAGGACCATAAGGAACCAATTGAAGATCCCCCCATTTCCCATTTTCGTATTCACAAATAATCATATGATCTATAAAAGTGTTTCCAAAAGAAAAATTATTAGGATCAAATGATGAAATTCTTGGATTTGAAGTTTTTTGAATTATCATTTTTTAATTTTTTGTTGAGGTATTACAAATATATAATAATTTTTTAATAATCAAAATTTAGTTTAATTTTGTAAAAAAATACTTTGAAAAGAGAATTAATCAGCACTAGCGACGGCAGTAAAACTTTATTAATCAGTGAATTAAAAGAAACATACCATTCTAAACACGGTGCACTTCAGGAAGCCAATCACGTATTTATCAAAAATGGACTTAATTTGACAAATAGTTATGAAATTAATATTTTAGAGTTGGGTTTTGGAACAGGTCTTAACGTTTTGGTAACATTTGATGAATATTTGAGAAATGACAAAAATCATGTAATCAATTATTTTGGTGTGGAAAAATATCCGATTTTTTTGCAAGAAGCGACCGAATTGTCTTATTCTGAATTATTTCCGAACCCAATTGTTCAAAATATGTCTCTTAAAATTCATGAAACAGAATGGGAAAAATTAGTTGAACTAGATGTTAATTTTTATCTTAAAAAAATAAAAGACGACTTCTTTAATATAAAAAACATGGACTTACCTCCTGTTGATCTGGTTTATTTTGACTGTTTCGGAGCCAGAGTACAGCCTGATCTTTGGGAGAAAGAATTATTTGAGATTGTTGCTTCCAAAATGAAAACAGGAAGTTTGCTGACAACTTATTCTTCCAAAGGAAGTGTGAGACGAGCCTTGCAGGAATTAGGATTTGAAGTAGAAAAAAAACAAGGTCCTCCCGGAAAAAGAGAAATGATCAACGCCTGGAAAAAATAATTTCCCTAAATTAGGCACTGCAAATCACAATATATGATAGACAAAATCAACATTCGGGTGTATGCACTTTGTGTAAAAGACAACAAAGTTCTTGCACTTCACGAGGAATATGCCGGAGATCATCTTCTTAAATTGCCCGGCGGCGGATTGGAATATGGAGAAAGCACTTTAGAATGCCTGAAGAGAGAGTTCCAGGAAGAACTGAATCTTGAGATTGAAATTAAAGACCACTTTTATACACAAGACGATTTTCTGGTTTCCAGATTCCGGGATAATGAGCAATTGATTACAATTTATTACTTGGCTGAAATTTTAAATGAAGAAGATTTACTAATCTTAGATCCTTGCATAGAAAAGACAGAATGGATTCCGTTAGAAGGTGAAAATCCTTTTCCATTACCAATTGATAAACGCGTTTTCGACATAGCAAAACAAAAATTCCTGAATTAAAATTCAGGAATTTTTTATTTAATTTCTTTATAATTATTTTACTTCAACGAAATTAACATCGCCTTCGTATTTTTTATCAATAATCAAAATCATTGCAGTTTGAGTTGTGTAAGATTGATTTTCTCCAACCAATTTTCTGTATTTAACCTCAAGAATATTTGCGTTCTTTCGGATTGAAACCGGCTTTAGTTCTACACTTTGGTTTGAAGGATCTTCGATTTGTGCGATGACAAATTCTTTAGAAAAATCAACTGGCGTTGGTTTTCCGTTCTCTCCCATTGTTGTTGCCATTCCAAAAACCTGGTCGAATTCTCCCTGCGTTTCAAATTTCGGATTGTCAATCGCTGCATCAATGTTATTTTTAACGAAATAATTTTTCGCTTCTCTGTAAGGGATTTCTTCATTAAGAGTTGAGTCTCCTGATTTAACTGATGAATTGCAATTAATTAAAATCAATAATACTCCAATGAATAGGATCAATTTTTTTATAATCATGACGCTTGTTTTTTCATTCTTCTTTCTAATTCTTCACGCTGATAGTCTCTAACGGTTTTACCAGTTCCGTCGTGTCGCCAACCTGGAGAGTAGAAAAGATATTTTAGTTTATCTGTAAATTTTAAGTCAGGCTGTTTCAGGTCTTTTGCAATTTTTTTCCATTCGTAGAAAACTAAATTCACAGGACCTTTGTCCTCCATTTTGGGATAGATTCCGTATTTGATCGGAACTTCGGGAACTTCTTTTTCAAATGTTCCGAAAATTCTGTCCCAGATAATCAGCGCCATTCCCATATTCCTGTCCAGATAACGAATGTTGCAAGCGTGATGAACTCTATGATGTGAAGGCGTTACCATAAACCATTCCAGGAAACCAAGATTCTTAACAGTCTGCGTATGCACCCAAGTCCCATAAACCTGTAAAACCGAATAGGCAACCATAATATGCCAAGGATTGAATCCTAAAAATGCCAATGGCGAAAAGTATAAATACCTGTATAATGGTTGTAAAACGGGACTTCTAAAGCCAGTTGTGATATTGAAATGATCCGAACTATGATGCGTGATATGAACCGCCCAAAACGCTCTGGAATGATGATCTACATAATGCAAAACATAATAAGCAAAATCCTGTAAAACAAAAACTGCGACAAAATACCAAACATTAAATTCCCAAGTGAATAAACGGTGATGATAAAAGAAAAACATCACAGCCATAGATACTCCTTTCATCAGAAGATCTAATCCATAATTGAGAATAGCCAGATAAACATTGGATAAAACATCTTTGGTCTCGTATAATTTTTCCCGGTTGAAATGACTGTAGATCATCTCGCCTAAAATGACAATAGCATGGATTGGGATAGACCACATATAAATAATCCCCTGACCATTTTCACTGAATATTTCGTCTAACATGTTTAATTAGTTCTTATAAATTCCCAAGAAGATCTTCGTATTTTTTCAGGATAATCTCTTTGGAAAATCTGGATTTAATAGATTCTTTAATATTTTCTCTGTTATTATTTTTATAAACAGCGTGTTTTATTCTATCTGCAAAGTTATCATAATCCTCGATATCAGCTATTTCGCCGTTGATTTGATCAATAATAATTTCGTCAATCCCGCCGGGACAATTATTGGTTAAGGAATAAATTCCACAAACTCCTGCTTCTAAAAGGACATTAGGAAAACCCTCGTAACGTGATGACAAAATGAAAAGATCCGCAAACTTGAGATATTGATAAGGATTACTTTTTTTACCATGAAAAATAACATGATCCAAACCGAGCATCTCTTTCATCTGAATCAACATTTCCTTGTCACGTCCATCTCCCAGAATATGAAGCAAAATATTCTGATTTTTAAGTCTTGAAAAAACTTTCAGAAGATTATCAAAACCTTTTCTTGCTGATAGATTTCCAATGGCAACCACATTTTTGTGCTGATGAGAAAATTCTGCCGGACGTTCAGATTCATTAAGTTTTTCTTCAATAAAATTAACATCCACAGGATTATTGATCTTAACCAATTTCTTTTTTTTGATGCCGAAATTTTTGATCAGATCATTTTGCATATCATTACTTTGAGCAATGATTTTATCATAACTATTATAGAATTTATAAAAAAATCTGATCTCTTTCCTCGTCACGTGTTGCGAGACAACATTAGTCTCCCGGGCAATGAATCTTGTATTCGGAAATAATTTTGTAAACAAAGACAAATATGCATTTATTTCTCCAAAACCCGAAAAGACAATATGCGGTTTTCTTCTTTTTATTTCTAACAGAATCGGTTTGAGAGAATGTCTGATTCTCGGAGTCTGGATATCGATAATTTCAACATCGGGTTTCAGAAAATCAAGATAAGCGCCTTCTTTTCTCAACAAAAGAATAGAAGGAGAAAACCTGTCCCTGGGAAGATGATTGGCAATTGTTGTCACAATTCTTTCCGCTCCTCCAGTTTCCAAATCGGGTAATATGAAAATGATTGACTTTTTCATACGTGGATGTTCATTTTTTTCAATGTTGATCTAAATCACTATTTATTTAGCGATTTCATCAATCAAAATTACAAAACCAAAATGGGAATTCCTATAAATAAAAATGCCGGAAAGTTTTCCGACAATTATTATATTTAGTTAGCAACATCACTGATAAATTTGATTCGGAGAACTCTCACTTCATCATCTGTGAGATCATCGCCATATTCAGCCAATAATGTTTTCATACTGTCGCTCTCTGAGTTTTTCATAAAATCCATAAAATCATCTACAACATCTTCGTCAAAATTTTCTTCAATGTAATAATCGATATTCAGTTTGGTTCCCTGATAAACAATACTCTCCATTTCAGAAAGAAGATCGCTCATTGATAGATGCTTTGCTTTTGCGATATCCTCCAGATCTATCTTTTTATCAGTATTTTGAATAATAAAAACCTTGTGGCTGGATTTATTGGCCACCTGTTTCATTACAAGATCCTGAGTTCTTTCTATACCATTATCCTCAACATATTTCTTTATAAAATCAGCGAATTCTTTTCCGTATTTTCTGGCTTTACCTTCACCTACACCGTAGATTTTCGCAACTTCCTCCACTGTTATAGGATATTGTACTGTCATATCTTCCAGGCTTGGATCCATAAAAACCGTATAAGGCGGAATGCCGTGTTTTTTAGCCACAGTTTTTCTAAGATCCTTTAACTGTCCGAATAACAACTGATCCAGTCCGCCACCAGCCTGAACCTGAACTTGCTCACTGTCAGATTTTTGCTTGATCTGAGTCAGATCATATTCTCTGTCTTCAGCAATCAAAAACGGTTCTTTATATTTTCCTGAGATCACATCATTTCCTTTTTCAGAAATTTTCAGAACACCATAAGTTTCGATATCCTTTCTAAGAAAATCCTGAACAGTCGCTTGCCTGATAATCGATTTCCAATAGTTGTCCGTTTCTTCCTTTCCGAATCCAAAGAATTCTGTTTGTTCCAGTTTATAAGATTTGGTAACAGCAGTTTCTTTACCGGCAATGATTGTGATCAGGTCTTTTGTACGGAATTTTTCTCCCAAAGATTTGATCATTTCCAACACTTTTTTCAAATCCCTAGCTGCATCCTTTAACTTGGGCGGATTCTGGGAATTATCGCACATCATTGCACCTTCGCCTTTCACCGGATCGAATTTTTCTCCAAAATAATACAGCAGATATTGTCTTCTACTCATGGATGTTTCTGCATAACCAACCACTTCATTCAGAAGCTGTAGTCCGATTTCTCTTTCGGAAACAGGTTTTTGAGCCAGGAATTTTTCTAATTTTTCAATATCTTTCGGATCATAGAATGCCAGGCAATAACCTTCTCCTCCGTCTCTTCCGGCACGTCCGGTTTCCTGATAATAGCTTTCCAAAGATTTTGGAATATCATAATGAATTACAAAACGAACATCAGGCTTGTCAATTCCCATTCCGAATGCAATAGTTGCAACAATCACATCCACTTCCTCCATCAGGAATTTGTCCTGATTAGCAACTCTTGTTTTTTGATCCAACCCGGCATGATAAGGTAACGCATTGATCCCATTAACCTGTAAAAGCTGAGCAAATTCCTCCACCTTTCTTCTGCTGAGGCAATAGACAATTCCGGATTTTCCTTTATGCTGATTGATGAATTTAACAATCTCTTTATCAACATTCACTTTTGGACGAATCTCGTAATATAAATTAGCTCTGTTGAAACTTTCTTTGAAAACCAGAGCATTGTTCATTCCCAAAGTTTTCTGAATATCATCCTGAACCTTTGGCGTTGCAGTAGCCGTTAAAGCAATCACGGGAACATCCGCGATCTTATCAATAATGCCTTTCAGGTTTCTGTATTCCGGACGAAAATCATGTCCCCATTCCGAGATACAGTGGGCTTCGTCAATGGCAACAAAAGATATTTTTACATCTCTCAAAAATTCGAGATATTCTTCTTTGATTAAGGATTCTGGAGCAACATACAACAGCTTTGTTTTGCCAGCCGTAATATCATCCATCACATGTTTTGTCTGGGATTTGTTAAGAGAAGAATTGAGAACGTGAGCCACACCTTCATCCGAAGATAAACCGTTTACAGCATCTACCTGATTTTTCATCAATGCAATTAATGGAGAAACAACGATGGCTGTTCCTTCAGAAATCAATGCCGGTAACTGGTAACAAAGTGATTTTCCACCACCAGTCGGCATTAAAACAAACACATCTTTTCCACCTAGAAGTTCCTGAATAATCTGCTCCTGTTGTCCTTTGAACTTTGAAAATCCGAAATATTTTTTGAGTTCCGCAGATAAGTTGATGTCTTTTGTGCTCATCCTTTAATATAGTTTGCTAAATTTGCATTTTATTGAAAGGTTATACATTAATGGTAAATCCTGAATTTTAGGGATAAAAAAATGAAGCTAAAAAACTTCATTTTGCTCTGTTAAATTATTAGCGTGAAGATACAAAATAAATATTATTAAAAAAAATAATTAAAAATTTAAAATTTTGGATCCAAAAGGAATAATCGCAAACGCCCACCAAGCGCTGGATATAGAAATAAACGAGTTGACCAATCTCAGAAACCGATTGAATGACAGCTTCATAAAAAGTGTTTTAACCATCAATGAATCGAAAGGGAAATTAATTATTGTGGGGATTGGAAAATCGGCTCACGTTGCCAATAAAATTGTTGCAACGCTTAATTCCACCGGAACGCCGTCTCAATTTTTACATGCTGCAGAAGCGATCCACGGCGATCTTGGTGTGATCCAGAAACAAGACGTAATATTGTGTATCTCTTATTCCGGAAATTCTCCGGAGATTGTCAATCTTCTTCCATTTCTGAAAGATTACTCATCCGCTTTAATCGGGATGACAGGAAATCCTGAAAGTAAATTAGGAAAAGCTGCAGATATTGTTCTCAATACACACGTTGACAAAGAAGCATGTCCTAATAAATTAGCTCCGACAAGTTCAACCACTGTTCAGATGGCTTTGGGTGATGCTTTAGCCGTTTGCTTAATGGAGCTGAAAGGTTTTAAAGATATCGATTTTGCTAAATTTCATCCCGGTGGAAGTCTTGGTAAAAATCTGACTGCAAAAGTTGAACAATTTGTTTCTCAAAATAAGCCGCAAGTTTCTCCGGAGTCAGGGATCAGAGATGTGATTATTTCTGTCAGTGGTTCAAAACACGGTATTACTGTCGTAATAGAAAACGAGAAAATTGTTGGCGTAATTACAGATGGAGATATCCGAAGAATGTTACTGAATCAAGACGATATTTCCAAGGTTAAAGCGTCTGACATCACGAGTAAAAATCCAAAAACGATTGATAAAAATAATCTGGCAAAAGAAGCAATGCAAATTTTGAAAGAATTCAATATCGGTCAGCTTGTAGTGACAGATCAAGGCAAATATTACGGGATTATCGATATCCATACTTTATTGGACGAAGGTATTAATTAAGTGTAAATTTTTGAATCAATTATCAATATATCATTAATATAGAATAATGAGCGAAGAAAAGGAAATGTCCTTCCTTGGACATATTGGAGAGTTGAGGTCACATCTTGTGAGATCTATTTTAGCAATTGTTATTTTAGCAATTGTAGTTGGTTTTAACATCAACTGGGTAATGGATCATATCTTTTTTGGTCCTACAAGAAATGACTTTTTAACTTTCCGAATTGTGAATCATTTTTCCAGAGAATTGACCGGCAATGATAGTTTTATTTTACCGGCTCACTTCAGTGTTCAACAGAAGCAGTTGTTCCAGCAATTCAATGTGATGATGGCGGTTTCAATTTTCTCGGGTCTTGTTCTGGCTTTTCCTTATATCATTTGGGAACTGTGGAAATTTATCAGCCCGGCTTTGATGCCCAATGAGAAAAAAAATTCGATCTTCTATATCAATTCGATCTGGATGCTTTTTATGGCTGGAGTCTTAACAGGTTATTTTTTGATTTTGCCTTTTGCAATTAACTTCGGATTGTTGTTCAAAGTTTCGGATAATATCGTCCAGCTGTTTGACTTGTCAGATTACACAACTCTATTTTTACAGGTCACAATGGGGATGGGTGTGGTTTTTCTTTTTCCAATTGCAGTTTACATTTTAACATCAATTGGAATTCTGACTCCAAAATTCCTGAAAACTTACAGAAGGCATGCCATTGTTTTAATAATGGTTGTTGCAGCGATTATCACACCGGCAGATGTCCTGAGTATGATGGCAGCAGCATTGCCTTTGGTAATTCTTTATGAATTCAGTATACTGATGTCGAATATTGTTTATAAGAAAATCCAGAAGCGGGAACTCAAAAAAGAAATTTAATTAAAAACTAAATCAGCAATATTAATTGCTGATTTTTTTATTAAAGATAAATTAACCCTTCACGATTTCCTTTCTGATTCTGCTGAGTGATGTATCCGTGATCCCCAGATAGGACGCTACATTTTTAAGTGGCGCAAATTTCAGAACGTCAGGTTTTTCTTGAATTAAGTCTAAATAACGTTCTGTTGCAGATTTTGTAATCATCTCCACAGAACGGTTTTTGAGGTAAAATAACTGATAAGACATCCACGCTCTGCCCCATTCTGTCAACGCCGGAATACTATGAAACAGTTCCTGGAAATCATCATAGCTGATTTTCCAAACCGAGCAATCCGTCTCTGCCTGAATATTTTCTATCGAAGGGATCCTTTGAAATAATGATGATGCTTCTATCACAATATCAGATTCTGTAAAGAAATTAATGGTGATATCGTTAGAATCAATATCATAAACGAAAGATCGCACAACACCGCTTTCTAAAACAAAATATGAATTGAGGATGTCATTTTCCTTTAAGAAAAAATCACCTTTTTTATAATTGATTTTTTGATGTTTGCTGAAGATAAGATTAAGATCTCCTTCGGAAAATGCAGGATGCTGATAGATACTTTTTAATATGTCCATAAATGAAAAAACGGAAAATCTAAAATAGTAGATTTCCCGTTATAAAGAATAATTTTATTCGAAATTTTATTTCAAGGCATTTACAGCCGCTTCGTAATTTGGTTCCTGACCTATTTCCGGAACTTGCTCCGTGTAAATTACAGTTCCTTTTTCATCCAAAGCAACCACAGCTCTGCTCAATAATCCTCTCAAAGGAGAATCATCCAAAGTCACACCATAATCTTCTCCGAAATTACCTCTGAAATCTGACAACACTTCTACATTATCAAGGCCTTCAGCAGCACAAAATCTGTTAAGAGCAAAAGGTAAATCTCTGGAAACGTTTATAACAACGGTATTTTCCAAAGAACTCGCTTCCTTGTTGAATTGTCTTGCAGAAGCGGCGCAAACGCCAGTATCAATGCTTGGGAAGATATTCAGCAACACTTTTTTTCCTGTATAATCCGCCAGATGCTTTTCCGACAGATCTGCTCCAACTAATGTGAATTCCTGAGCAACAGTTCCAACTTCCGGCAAACTGCCTACAGTATGAATAGGATTTCCTTTGAATGTAATTTGTGACATTGTTCTATTTTTACTAAGATTCAAAATTAGATATTTTTAATTTAAATAACATTAATAAATTTCATATTTTCGCAGCCAAAAATATATACACGATGAAAAAAATCAATCTTAGTGTATTACTGGTTTTTCCCTTGTTGGCAAGCGCTCAGTCGGTCATTGGTAATATCAATTCCGGTGCAGTTTCTGAGAATTCCTTTAACCATTCTGTTGGAGAAATCTATGTAATAGCGTCTAATCCGGACGATGCCAGTTCCGGAACACTGGGAATCTTGTACCAAACCACTTTAAAGGTTTTGGGAATCAATGAAATTTTAAAAGACGATGTCAAAATCTATCCGAATCCAACAGCAGATTTTATCAATCTGAAATTGAGTTCGAAAAATAAGATAGATGAAGCGGTTATCTACGATAATTCCGGCAGAATGGTTTTTAAAACAAAAATAAAATCGGATAAGATAGATTTACGTTCCCTAAATACAGGAATTTATCTGCTTTATTTCACAAATACAGACATTAAACCTATAAAAATTATAAAAAAATAAAAACCAGATGAAAAAACTCTACATCGCTTTCAGTTTATTTTTAGCATCTTTTGCTTATTCTCAGGTTCCTCAGGCTTTCAGTTATCAGACCATTGCTTTCAATGCTGCAGGTGCTCCAATTGCTAATGGGAACGTTAATTTAAGAATCAGCATCCTGGACAATTCTGCAACAGGAAATGTTTTATATACTGAAACTCATACTAAAACAACCAATTCCAAAGGTTTGGTTAACCTTAATATCGGACAAGGAACTGCAACTACAGGAAACTTCGGCGGAATCAATTGGGGAACAAATCCGAAATTTGTAAAAGTAGAAATGGATCCAGCTGGCGGAAGTAATTATACCAATGTTGGTGTGAACCAGTTGATGAGTGTACCTTATGCTCAAGTTAGTAAAACCGTTGTGACTGGTGCAGGACAAGGAATTACTTTGGTTTCTCCTAATGGAACTTCTTATGAACTTAATGTCAATGATAGCGGACAATTATCTTTACCAACATCTAATTCATCAAGCACAACTCCCTCTAATTTATATCTTTATGGTTCTTTCAATAATTGGTCGACAACATCTTCAATTGAATTTGGGAAAAATATTCAGCCTTTTGGTTCTGGTTTTAATGGATTTATTTATTTAAAGTCAGGTGACCAAATTAAATTTTTAGCAGATAAAACTGGAAATGTTATTTTAGGCAGTAATGATGGATTATCAGGAAAATTGACTCAAAATGGCAGTGCTATAACTATTCCTTCAAATGGATATTATAGAATTACCTTAGATCAAAATAACTATTATCAGATTACATCTACAAATATTACATATGGTGGTGTAACTATGAATTATGATTATACCAATTATACTTCCACTAATTTTAATTATAGAAATACTTCCACTGCGACCATCAACAATTCTATAAAATTAGGAACATATACTTTTGGAGACAATTTGAATGATGGAAGTTTAGATTATAATGGATCAGATATATATACTCCGACAAGTAATGTTTTGAAAACAAAAATTAATTTTAATGGCTCCGGAACTTATCAGACTGTTAAGACCTTCACACCTCCTGCAACTCTTTATACAAAAGTTTACTACACTGATGGAACAGTAGGAAATCAATCAATAACTATGTCTTCATCTTCGAATATATTTACAGGATATTTCACCACTACTAATCCTGCGGTGATATATTTTACAGATTCATATACTGGAAATGGAACAATTCAATATGGAGGAGAAAATAATATACTAACACTTGCTAGTCAAGGTTTTATTAGTATTCCAGAACCTGGCAATTATTCTGTAAAATTAGATTTCAATACATCAAGTTATATAGTTCAAAAACAATAATTATACACGAGGCTGTCTTAAAAGACAGTCTTTTTTTATTCTAATCAGTTGAAAAACACTCAAAAATCATATTTCTGATGTTAGAAAATTATTATAAAAACACTAAATTTGTCTGTTTTGAAAAAACAGTAAATAAAATCAACTACTATAATGTCAGAAAAATCAAAAATTATCTACACGCTTACGGATGAAGCGCCAATGCTTGCAACACATTCTTTTTTGCCTATCGTTAAGGCTTTTACTTCGGTTGCAGACGTTAACATCGTTCCAAAAGACATTTCACTTTCAGGGAGAATCCTGGCTAATTTTCCAGAATTCTTGACTGATGACCAAAAAATCGGAGATGCTTTGTCGGAATTGGGTGAATTGGCAACAACTCCAGAAGCGAACATTATTAAATTACCAAATATTTCTGCTTCTGTTCCTCAATTAGATGAGGCTATTGCAGAATTGCAATCAAAGGGTTTCGCAGTTCCAAATTATCCTGCTGAACCAAAAAATGACGAAGAAAAAGTAATCAAAGCTAAATATGCTAAAGTCCTAGGTTCTGCCGTAAACCCTGTTCTAAGAGAAGGAAACTCAGACAGACGTGCGCCTAAAGCAGTTAAAAACTATGCAAAAGCAAACCCGCACAAAATGGGTGACTGGAGTGCTGACAGCAAAACAGATGTGGCGCATATGACCAGGGGCGATTTCTACGGAACAGAAACTTCTACTACGGTTGAAAAGGATTCTAAATACAGAATTGTATTCTTCGGAAATGACGGTTCTGAAAAAGTTCTGAAAGATTTTGCAAACCTTAAAGCTGGTGAAGTAATCGATTCTTCTGTAATGAACCTTAACTCATTGAAAGCTTTTGTACAAACTGCCATTGATGAAGCAAAACAAAGAGGTGTAATCCTTTCTGCTCACTTGAAAGCAACAATGATGAAAATCTCTGACCCGATTATCTTCGGAGCTATTGTTGAGACGTTCTTCAAAGATGTTTTCTCTAAATATGCTGAGACTTTCAAATCTCTGGATATCAATCCAAACAACGGGTTACAAAATCTTTACGATAAAATTGCCGGAATTCCTCAGGAAGCGGAAATCAAAGCGGACATTGATAAAGCGTTAGCTGAAGGACCAAAAGTAGCGATGGTCAACTCGGACAAAGGCATCACTAATTTCCACGTTCCTTCCGATATCATCGTTGATGCTTCTATGGCGGCATTGATCAGAAATGGCGGAAAAATGTGGGACAAAGCTGGTGCAGAAGATGACACGGTTGCTATTATCCCGGACCGTTCTTACGCAGGATTCTATCAGGCTGCCATTGATGATATGAAGGCTAACGGAAAACTGGACCCAACAACAATGGGTTCTGTTCCTAATGTTGGTTTGATGGCTCAAAAAGCGGAAGAATATGGTTCGCACGATAAAACTTTCCAGGCTGAAGCTGACGGAACTGTAAAAGTTCTTGACGAAAACGGAAACGTTCTTTTGGAGCAAAAAGTTGAGAAATCTGATATTTTCAGAATGTGTCAGACCAAAGATGCTCCAATCCAGGATTGGGTGAAATTAGCTGTCAACAGAGCGAGATTATCGGACACACCTGCTATTTTTTGGTTAGATAAGGCAAGAGCGCACGATAGAGAAATCATTAAAAAAGTTGAGAAATATCTTAAAGATTACGACACAACCGGGCTTGACATCAGAATCCTTGATGTGAAAGACGCAATGACAGAAACGCTTAAAAGAGCAAGAGAAGGCAAAGACACGATTTCGGTTTCCGGAAACGTTTTGAGAGATTATTTGACCGACCTATTTCCTATTTTGGAATTGGGGACTTCTGCAAAAATGTTATCTATTGTTCCATTGATGAATGGCGGTGGTTTGTTCGAAACCGGAGCCGGTGGTTCTGCACCTAAACACATCGAGCAGTTTATCGAGGAAGGTTATTTGCGTTGGGATTCTTTGGGTGAATTCTTAGCATTGCAGGCTTCTTTGGAACATTTGGCTCAGACTCAGAACAATCCGAAAGCACAGATTTTAGCAGATGCTTTGGATGAAGCAAATGCTAAATTCTTAGCAGAAGACAAATCTCCGGGAAGAAAATTAGGAACAATTGATAATAGAGGTTCACATTTCTATCTGGCAACTTATTGGGCAGAAGCTTTGGCAAACCAGAGCAAAGATGCTGATATTGCTGCGAAATTTGCTCCAGTTGCAAAAGCATTGACAGAAAACGAAAGTAAGATCAATGAAGAATTGATTGGTGCTCAAGGTAAGCCTCAGGAAATTGACGGCTATTACAGACCGGATTTTGACAAAACTGATTCTGCAATGAGACCGTCTGCAACACTTAATGAAATTGTAAACGGAATCTAATCTTATTCCTGTTAAAATTAATATAAAACCCTTAACAAATGTTGAGGGTTTTCTTTTGTTTAATTAATTTGCAGAAAGAAATTAAAATTAATATTTATGACGCTTTTTGATATGAAAAAAATCTTTATTTTTTTTATCTATGTTGTTGGGATTTTGCAGTTTAAAGCTCAGGGAAGAATAGATAAAGCTATTCAGAATCTGGAACAAAATTATTCGCAGGAGAAAGTCTATGTTCTATTGGACAAAGACAATTATGTTGTCGGCGATAATATCTATTTTAAATCTTTTGTTTTCGATGGCTACAGACGCTCAACCATTTCCAATACTTTGTTTGTCGAGTTATACGACCACAACAAAAATCTAGTTGATAAAAGAACTATTGCGCTTAAAAACGGCGAAGGCGACGGCTCGTTTGTTCTAACAGAAGCTTTAAAAGAAGACATATATTTCTTTAGAGCTTATACAGCTTGGATGGCTAATTTTCCAGAGGAATTTAATTTTATGAAACAGGTTCCGATTTACAATCCTAAATCCGAACAAAGATTAATTCTTGATAAAAACACCAAATGGACAGCTAATGCTTTTCCGGAAAGTGGAACTTTTATTGAGGATATTAATACGAAAATTGCTGTAAGATTATTCTCTCAAGGTATTCCTCCAGCAAGTTGGAGCGGCTATGTCATCGACGCTGAAAAACCGGCTGAAAAATTAGTCAGCTTTAAAGGATTTGACCAGAATGTAAGTTCTTTCAGTCTAACGCCAAAAGCCGGAAGAAATTATAAGGTCATTGTTGAAGACAACAAAGGAATTAAGCAAACCGTTGCTTTGCCAGCTGTGGCTAATTCTGGGATTAATCTGCAGATATCAAGCGGTAACGACGGAATCAAATATACATTAAAGAGCAGCAATCTTCCGGAAGGTTTAAAAGGTCACAGTATTGTTGGAATCATTAATAATCAAATGGTTTACAGAGCTAACATCAAAAATGCTTCAGCAGAAATTTCCAGCAAAATACCTACAAAAATCAGCGATGATAAAAATGCGGTTTTACAATTGGTGATATTCAATGACAAAGAGGAAGTTGTTGCTAAAAGATTGTGTTTTGTTAAACCAAAAAATCTGATGATTGAGCAGCCTACTTTTGCATCAACATCTCTTAATAATGAGCCTCGTGCCTTCAACAGCTTTGAATTAGAACCTGATACAGATTATCCAAGTTATACAGTTTTAGTAAAAGAAAACACCAAAACTGAAAGTACAAATGATAATAATATCCTAAGTGCGCTTTGGCTGACAGGTGATATCTCATCTCCTATTTTTTCACCGGCTCAGTATTTTTCCAAGAATGCCAATGCAGATGCGTTAGATGCTTTATTAATTTCAGAAAGTTGGAAAAGATTTGATTGGGATTCTCTTTTAACCGGAAAAACGCCTGAAATCAAATATAAACCCGAATCCAATTTATCGTTCAAAGGAAAAGTCACTAATAATGGTCGCATCATTCCAAATAAAAGTGTCAATCTATTATTTAATGCAGGAGGAACAGATAAAGGAATTTCTCAGGCTGTAACGGATGACAATGGTTTTATCTATCTCAACAATATTTATTTTGATGAACCTTTGACTATTTCTTATTACTTGAATCAGGATAAAAGTAAAGCTTCCGAATCTGACAATGTCAATATTTATTTTCAACCGTTGACAAACAATATTATCTACAAAGGTAATTTACCGGCAACCAATTATCGTTTGGCAGAATCTTCACAGAATGCTCAAATGAGTTCCGATGTTGCCAAAGCACTTCAAAACAAAAAAAATCAACAGATATTAAAAGCTGCTAACGAAGAAACTCAGATTGAAGAAGTCCAGGTTACCGCAAAGAAAGTTGATTTGAAAGAAAAATTGGATAAAGAATTATCAAGCGGAAGATTCAGTGGAATGAACGCGACTATTTTTGATTTGGTTAATGAAAATCAGGATGCGCAAACTTCTCTCAATATTATGCAATGGTTGCAAGGCAGGGCTGCAGGATTGACCTTCACAATGGATAGTTCCGGTAATTATATTCCAAGTATCCGTGGCTCGCAAGCTAAATTATATTTAGATGAGATGCCTGTTGATGCAAGTATGATCAATTCTCTCCCTGTCAGCAATATTGCAATGGTGAAGATTTTGAAAAATGACGGACTGGTTGGCAATGCTGTTGCAATCTATACAAAACGAGGCAATATGTTAGCTGCCGAAAATGACAAAAAAGAACTGAACAACAAAACAATTTTGAGAGGTTATGATAAAGCGGTTGATTTCGAACAACCCGATATTACCAGTGATGCTTATAAAAAAGTCGTAAAAGACACACGTGAACTTCTCTATTGGAATCCTAATCTAGCTCCAGAATCCGGACTTCCTGCAAGAGCAATATTTTTCAATAACGATGAAGCTAAAAATCGTGAAATTACAATCATTAGTTTTGATAAGGATGATAGACTTCTCTATTATGATGAAATAAAATAAAGCCAAAAGCTTCTCAAATCTGAGAAGCTTTTTTTATAATAATTTCAATCTCTTTCGCTTTATTCACAGTCATAAAATGTCCGCCGTTCTCAATCACAACATCAGCTTTTATATTTTTAATTGGAATAATCTTATCCTTATTTCCGTGAATATGAAAACAGTTTTCAGGATAAGTTTCATTTTTCCAATTTGTGATTTCATTGATTGCCCAGGAGAAAAAGTCAAGGTCTGTATCTTGTAAAATTTCTTTCAAAAGTTGTTTTTCAGAATCAGATTCGATTCCAAAAATCCAATTGGTTATTGAGTTTTGTTGTTTAAAAATCTTTTTTGGAATTAATTTGATGAGATTCAATTTTCCAAATATTCGATAGATCAATGGAAGTTCAAACTTATTTTTTGCAGAAGCAATCAGAATCAATTTTTCGACTTTAATGATTTTGGAAATTTCAACAGCTAATATTCCACCAAAAGATAACCCTATCAAAATTGGATTTACATAATTAATTTTCTTCGAAATTCTAAGAGCATAATTTTCCAGACTTTCATTTTCCAAATGTTCAATCCAATCTATAAATTCGACATCCAAAGTTTCGAAGTTAATATTGTCAAAAACTCTTTTATCAACACCTAAACCACTGAAAACATAAATTTTACTCATACCTAAATATAAAAAAAGACTGAAAAATTTCAGTCTTTTAATTTATAACATTTTCAAGTTGTTAACTTCTTGTTCCGTAAGGATTCTCCAGTGCCCACGCTTGATGTTTTTCTTTGTCAGGCCGGCAAACATCACTCTGTCGAGCGCTTCCACTTCGTATCCGAGCTTTTGGAAAATTCTTCTGATGACTCTGTTCCATCCGATGTGGATTTCGATGCCAACCTCATTCTTTGGTTTTCCTTCGATGTAGGAGATGCTGTCCACTTCTGCAACACCTTCTTCCAAACGGATGCCTTCTGCAATTGATTTCAAATCTTCAATGGATAATTTTCTATCCAGTGTCACGTGGTAGATCTTTCTCATATTGAAAGATGGATGCGTCAGCTTTTTCGTCATATGTCCGTCGTTCGTCAAAAGAATAACACCAGTCGTCTGTCTGTCGAGTCTTCCTACAGGGAAAATTCTGTATGGCGACGCATTCGCCGTCAGATCCATTACCGTTTTTCTCGCTTTCTCGTCTTTGGTGGTCGAGATATAACCTTTTGGTTTGTTCAATAGAACATAAACCGGTTTTTCCGGCGTGATATTTTGTCCATCGAAAACTACTCTGTCTGTTTTCTGAACCTGGTAACCCATTTCGGTCACCACTTTCCCGTTCACTTCCACAAGACCTTGTGTAATCAGTTCGTCCGCTTCTCTCCTGCTGCAAATCCCGGAATTGGCAATATATTTATTAAGCCTTATGGATTCTTTCGGAACCGATTTGCTTATTTTATCGAATCTTCTTTTCTGGATAAAAGATTTCGTTTTATCTTCGTCTTTTTCAGTTCTACTAAAAGGTTTTTTCGGACCAAATTTTCTATCGCCGTTTTCATATTTGTCTCGGCTGTCAAAACGGTTTCCACCTCTTGTAGTTTTTGGACCTTTTGAATTTCCGAAAGATTTTCCACTTCCAGAATTTCCTCTGCTATCACTGGAGCTACGGGAGTTTCCGGAAGGTCTGCTGCCTCCAGATGGTCTTGGTTTTCTGTTTCTACCTGATTGATTTCCGTCTCCGCTCATTTTCTAAAATTTTTGCAAAGATAGTGAATTAGTTAAGAAATCGCCATTATTTGGAAATGCAAACGTCAATGAAGATATAGTGATTACATATGAGAAATAAAAAACAATAAATATCTACATATGAATTCCGAATTATGGATTGATTTTAACGAAAATTGAAAATAATGTAATCTTAATTTTTTCTTTTAAAAAATATATAATCAGTAGCAATAGGTTCCAAACCTGCTTCGTTCATTAGCATTGCAATCTGACCACGATGATAAGTAGAATGATTGATAAAATGAAATAAAATCCCCTGAATCGAATTGCTGAATTCCTGTCCCTTAGATGTTTTATAAGTAATGATTTCATCAAGGTTTCGTTCATTAAGAATTTTACAGCTATGATTGTAATTATCTGAATTAATATTCAATAATAAATTATCAGCATTAATCTGCCAAACTCCGAATGTAATTTGATTAAGGATTCTTGCATTCCAAATCTGATGCGCATTCAGAATATGATTGAGGAGATTTTTGCCTTTTTCCGGCCACACAGAATTATTCTCCAAAAAATCCTGAATCAGTAATTGATTAAAATGCAGGTTATATTCTAAAAGATCTTGGAAATGTTCTTTCATTACTCAAACATTTCTGCCAAACGAACTTTCTTAATTTCATCAGCATTATAAAGTTCATCAACTGTTTTCTTAACTTCTAATTTGGGGTAAAGGTTGACACCAATCAATTTGATTTTGCCTTCTTCAACCCAGCTTTGTTCTTTTGTTGCTTGCTCAAAAATCATTTTCTGGATCTCCCCGGATTTCAACAATGCCAGATAACCGCCTTTTTCTTCAATTTCAAGGAATAATCTCCAGGACTTTTCAGCGAATTGCTGAGTGATATTTTCTACGAAATAACTTCCGGAAGACGCGTCTTCGAAAACGTTAATGATACTTTCATAAGCTAAAACTATCTGTTGTTTAAAAGATATTTCTTTGGAAAGTTCTGTTTGATTCTCGATTTTATAATCATTGGAAAAAACCGCATCCGCACCGCCAATCATCGCTGAAGCCAATTCCAAAGTGGACCGAATCAGATTATTTTCTTCATCGTTTTTAGCTTTATTTCTGAACGACGTTTCCGCAAAAATGTAAGGAATCAAATCTTTATCAAATTCTTTGGAAAGCTGATTAAACAGGTATTTAAAAGCCCGGATTTTCGCCATTTCGAAAAAATAATTGGAACCAATAGCCAATCGGAAAACGAGCTTTTCAAGAATCTCCGTACCGAATTTTTCTACTAATTCTTTAGATTTCGCCAAAGCAAAAGCCAATTGCTGAATAATGGATGCACCGGCATTTTGATGCAGACTTATGTCAATTCCAATTTGTCTTTCAAAGGCTTTCGATAATAATTCGCCTGCCATGTGTTCATTGATTTCTGCATTTTTATCATCAGAAAAAACATCAACTAAAGAAAAATAACGATTGGTTTCTTCGGTCAAAATATGTTCTGCCAAATCCGGATTGTTGATGAAAATTGTCTTTTCCTGCAAACCTTCATTATTTTCATTCAATAGAAAAGCGAAAGCCTGTTGTTCCAAACCATCTTGATATTCTGCCACAAGATGTGTACTTTCTTCTACTTTTGGAAGAATTTTGGTTTCGGAATTGTTTTGATAATAAGGTTTTACCTCAATATTTTCCAGATTATCTTTAGAAAGAATTTCATAAATATTTTCTGTCTTGAGTTGCTTCTTTACAAGCTTTTCCCAATCTTCCAATGTACTTTCTATGAAACTCATTTTTATATTATTTTTTTGCAATTTTAGAACTATCTACTACTAATATGAAAATCTCCTCATTCGGCTTTTTCATAAAATAATTTTCACGGGCGTATTTTTCCTTTTCCTGCTTGTTGTTCATCAGCTTACGGTAGAATTTGTCATTCTTTTCATATTCTGTTTTGTAGAATTCGCGTTGGTTTTCGTAACGGCTGATTTCACCATTCAGTTCATTGATAACCAGAAAAGAAGTACTGTCAAAAAATATCATCCAAACCAAAAATCCAACCAATGTCAACACATACTTGTTGAACACATAAGTCTGGAAAAACTTAAGTGTCGGCGATTTTTTCTTGATATCTTTGATTAATTCTTTCATAATAAATATTTTATTAATGAACTTTTTTTAGAGAATTGTTTATCACTGTTGTTAAGAAATCAATGGCTACGGAATTCTGTTTCATATTCGGAACAATCAAATCGGCTTCGTTTTTGGAAGGCTCAATAAATTCCTGATGCATCGGTTTCAATGTCGTCTGGTAACGGTGAAGAACTTCTTGCAGATCTCTTCCCCTTTCCTGCGTATCTCTGCGGATTCTCCTGATTAATCTCTCGTCAGAATCTGCATGAACAAATACTTTCAGGTCAAACTCTTTCAACAATTCTTTGTTGGTTAAAACCAAAATTCCCTCCACTATCAAAACACTTCTTGGCTCTACTGTAACGTAGTCGCCGGTTCTGGAGTGTGTTACGAAAGAATAAATCGGCTGTTCTATGTTCTGATGATTTTTAAGTGCCTTGACATGTTCCAGCAAGAGTTCAAAATCAATTGATTTTGGGTGGTCATAATTGAGAACTTCTCTTTCTGATAAGGTCAAATTAGGATTATCGTGGTAATAATTATCTTGAGAAAGCACATTAACACCTTCTAAATTAAGCTGTTGAAGAATCTTATTAACAACTGTTGTCTTCCCGGAGCCTGTTCCTCCGGCTATACCAATCACGAGCATCTCTACATTTTTTACAAAAATACTATAATTTTTTTTTTCAGAATAAAAATAAATCCGAATTAATTGCACAAAAAAAGCTGCAATCTGCAGCTCTTTCTATTTTCGTCTTCCGCTATTTTCGGTGGAACGATTTTCAATTTGAGGTTGGACCTGTTTTTGTGGAGATGTTCTTATATTATTCTGATTCCTTCTTGTTGGTTCAACACGAGTATTATTTCGGTTTCCGGTGGCAGGTTGAGATCTCACATTATTTTGATTAATCATTCCAGTATTTCTCTGGCTTCTTGCAGGTTGAATTCTGATATTCTCATTATGCATCGAGTTTCGTCTAGGCGAGATAACAATATTATTTCTCACTCTGCTATTGGAATTATATATCGCTCCGTTTCTGTAATAATTGTTATTATTATCCAGATAAATAACATTTGGGGCATACCAATAACCGTCAGGAGACCTGTAATAGCCATCAATATAACCGTCCGAATATCCTTGAGAATATGGGTCATTGTAACTGTATGAATCCGGTGCCGCTACACAAGAAATTAAACTCATTGCAAAAGCAGCTAATATCATTTTGATTGAATTTTTCATTTTCTTCGATTTTATAAGTTATACATTTTCAGTATAACAGATAAATTACAAAGAATCTGCCAAGATAGAAATCAAAAAACACCTATCTGATAATTATAACAAAATTGAGTATTATTCTTCAGGAGAAATTCCCAAAACATAATAGAAAACAGCCAAAACTCTGGCAAAAAATTCCCGGGTGTGATTTCTGTAGAAGCTTTCGTTTCTGCTAACATCTTGAGCATCATAACCAAGTGCATTCATTCCATTATTTCTGGCAAAAAATAATGCTCTGAGGTTATGAAAGCCCTGTGAAACGATAATTACATTTTTTTGACCGTAAACATTTTTGCAACGAAGAATACTTTTATGCGTATTGAAGCCTTTCGGATCTTCAATAATGATATTTTCGGGAACGCCTTCTGTGTAAACAAGAAAACGTTTCATGGCGGCAGGTTCGTCATAGTTTTCACTTTTCTCACCGCTGACAATGATTTTTTTGATTTTCCCGTGATGATATAATGTTCCGACGGCATCCATTCTTGCTGTGAAATAAGGATTGGCAACTCCGGAACGCATTTTGGGAGAAGTTCCTAAAACCAGAGCGCAATCTCTTGGTGGAACTTTGCTGATTTTCGTATAAGTTCTTCCGCTGGTTAAGGCCACGACCCAGAAATTCGCTAAAATCAATAGCAAAATTCCCAGCTCTGCAAGCCTTAAAATAATCTTCAGAAAATCAGCAACCTTCTTAAACATTAGTTATATAAATCAAAATCTAAATATACATCTTTGCTCATTGCTATGGAAACACAAGGTAGAATTTTTCCCTGGCGTTTTTCATTTTCCGTCAGATATTCATCTTCTGTCATATCCACTTCCCCGTTTTTCAAATAGCAGAGACAGCTTCCACAGATTCCGGATTTGCAGGAATAAGGCAGTTTATAACCCAAATCCAATAATTGCTGAAGGATTTTGCGTTCGTTATTTTTTAGAATAATCCCATCTTTTTCAATATGATTGAATTTTATTTTAACATTCACATTCTCAATCAAAGGAAACTCTTTTTCCGTTGGATAGATGTCTTCGTTGAAAGCTTCGAATAATTCGAAATGAATATTCTTTTTCGGAATGCCGTGGTTATAGCAGGCATTTGCTACGGATTTGATCATTGCACCAGGTCCGCAAATCAAAACTTTGTCTGTACTGTCCCAAATTGTCGATTCTTCATCCTCTTCATCCAAATGAAGAATCTGATTGATGATCAAAGAAATTTTTCTCTCATCCAATCGTCCCTGGAAAAGCTTATCCTTAACAAGTTCTTGCGACAGGAAATAATAAACCTGGAATCTCCCGACATTTTGTTTCTGCAGATCTTCCAGCTCCTGTTTCAGAACAATATCCTCATAACTTTTGTTGCCATAGAAAAGAAAGATCCGGGCAAACTGTTCATTGTGAAAAATATTCTTAATGTGACTTATAATTGGTGTAATTCCTATTCCGGAAGCAAAGGCAAGAATGGTCCGTTTTTCATTGGGTCTTGAAGGAAGAAAAAATCTGCCCAAAGGTTCACTTACAGAGATTTCGTCACCGATATGATAATTCCTGAACAGGAAATCGGTTGAGCTTTCGTCGCCATTGATTTTTATCGCCAGATCAATTTTGTTTTCAAAAGGTGCCGATGTGAAAGAATAATCATTCTGAATTTCTTTTTCATTGAAATGATATTTCAGCGTCACATATTGCCCGGCCTGATATTGATAGTGCTGTTTCAGTTCCTCAGGAATTGCCAATTCCAGCTCAAATGCATTTTTGGTCAATTGTCGTTTTTTAGCTATTTTTAGCCTGTGAAACTGAGGTTGATTCGCGATTGTTAATTGATTCTCCATTGTCAAGAATCAAATTTAATGAAAATTGACAAAAGAAAAAACATAAATAGCAAGGGAGATTTTTCAGTTTTAAAGAAAATAAAATTATGAAAAAATTAGTTATATATTCAGTCATATCACTCAGCTTTTTAGCTTGTAAAAAGAACGATGAAAAAGTTGCTGAAAAAGAAGCAAAAGAAGACTCTATAAAAGTCGAACCGACTAAAAGTGAAGCTGATGTTGCACAGCTGAAAGAATATTCTCCGGAAAAAATTTCAACTTTTTTGAAATCAAATCATTCTGATACTCTTTATGTGACCAATTTCTTTGCAACCTGGTGTGGACCATGCATGCACGAGATTCCGTTTTTCAAGAAAAAAATGGAAGAATTGACCAATCAGCCTGTGAAATTTACATTCGTAAGTCTTGACAATAAAACAGATTGGACAACAGATGTCAGCGATTTTGCGGATGAATACGACATTAGAAAAAATGTTGTTCTTTTGGACGGAACACTTTTGAATCAGGAGTTTTTCAAGCAAAATTTCCAGTCTTGGAATGGTGAAGCGATTCCTTTTACCTTGATTAGAAAAGGTGATAAATCTGATGAAACAGTTGGTTCTATGAGCGAAGAAATGCTAAATCAGAAGATCCAAAAACTATTAGCTCAAAATTCTACTGCAAAAGTTGTTGAGAATAAAGAAAAAGCAGGAATTTCTGGCCCGAAAAAATCTTTGAAATAACAATTTATTCTTGATGAAACGTTTTCCTATTCTGGTAACATTGATAATCGTATCGGCGATTATTGCGTTTTTCATCAATCTCAATGTTGGTTTTGCAAAATTGAATTTTTCTGATTTTATCAATTCAGAATCTGAGAATTTTCAAATTGCCGGATTTAGAATTAATCGTGCTTTGGCAATGCTTTTGACAGGAATAGCGATTCCGACCAGCGGATTTCTTTTACAGGAATATTTCAAGAATCCTTTGGCAGGTCCTGATGTTTTGGGAATCACTTCAGTTTCCAGTCTATTTGTTGCGTTTTATATTTTTTTTTCACAGAATATTGTCATTCCGGATTTTTTACAGAACAGTTTTATCAGTTTGTCATCCATTGTTGGAAGTATTGTTCTGATGATGATTTTACTCTTATTTTCGAATCGATTTCGGGATAAAAGCTTCATTATTATTTTTGGATTTTTGATTTCGGCTTTGGCTGGCGCTGTTGTTTCGTTTCTCCAGTTTTATGTGGAAAGTCAAAGTCTGAAAAATTATATGCTTTGGACTTTTGGAGCGAATAACCAAGCGAGTTTAGTTCAAATTTCGATTCTTACGGTTTTAATTTTAATCGGACTGATTTTCACTTTCAGATCTATAAAACCATTGATCGGAAATGCTCTCGGAAGTGCTTATGCCCAAAGTTTCGGCATCAGTCAATCCAAACTAAAAATCAGCATTATTGTTGCTTCTTCACTACTTTCTGCTTCAGTTACGGCATTTTTAGGACCTATTTTGTTTATTGGCGTTGTCGTTCCTCATTTTTGCAGAATGATCTGGAATCCTGCACAACTCTGGCATCAATGGATTCTGAATATTATTTTAGGTATTTTTATAATGCAGGTTTTTTCGATTATTTCGGAACTAAGTCAGTTTCCGATTAATATTATTACAACCTTCTTTGGAATTCCTGTGATATTGTTGATGTTGATAAAGAAAGTATAATATAAAATTAAAACACAATATTTGTCATTCCGAAGGAATCTAAACGATATTGAGATTCCTTCGGAATGACAAAAAAGAGAATTAATGCGATGAGCAATTTCCTAGAATTAAAAAATACAACAATCGGCCATTCAAACCCTTTGGTTTCGGAGATTAATTCATCTTTGGAATTAGGAGAAGTTTGCTTGTTGATGGGAAATAACGGCATCGGAAAAACCACTTTAATCAAATCTATTCTTGGGCAAAACAAGCTTTTAAAAGGCGAAATTTTCATGAATGGGAAATCAATTCAGAGATTAGACTCAAACGAAATAGCTTCTCAAGTTGCCATTGTTTTTTCAAAATCCGAAATCCCTGATAATTATACGGTTACGGATTTGATTTCTCTCGGAAAATATATTCATTATTCATTCTACTTTAAATTAAATGAAACTGATAAACTGGAAATTACTGAAATCATAAACAAACTCAATTTATCAGAATATCAAAACAAAAAACTAACTGAATTATCAGACGGTAATCTTCAAAAAGCCTTCATTGGAAGAGCTTTGGCCCAAAATTCACCTTTCATTATTCTGGATGAACCAACCACGCATTTAGACGAAGAAAATAAATTAACAATCCTTTCACTTCTCAGAAATCTTGCTAAATCAGAAAACAAACTGATTCTTTTCTCTTCTCACGATTGGCGATTGGCAAAAGAATTTTCTGACAAAATCTGGTGGATCAAAGATAAAAAACTCATTAGCGGAATCTCCGAAGAAGTCATTCTTAGCAATCCTGAATTGATAACACCAAAAATTTTAAAATTCAATCAGGCATTTCATTCGCCGGATATTGATGCGCCAAAATTGGAAAAAGAAATGATGTTTTCTTATCTCCAAAAAAACTTCTCTCAGGATTTAAGAAAATTTAAATTGACGTTTAAAAATGATTTTTGGGAACTGAATTCGGATGATTTTTATGACAATTGTCATAATTTCCAGGAAATTAAACAATCTCTGCAAACCTTGATCAAAAAAGGTATTCCTAACTAAATAGATTTTTCACAATTTTAATTAATAAGATTTGCATAATAATTAAACCATTGCAAATCAATCAATTAATTAACTTAACACAAAAATACTATGCATGCATAGTATTTTTTTTATATTTGTAAAGAACGCTTTAAGATTCAAATTATGGAAAAGAAAAGCACTGAAAAAGTTGAAAGTGTAGACTTGATGTTAAAATCGGCTTGGCTGGCTGTTTCGAAAATGTATTCGGATCAGGCTTCTTTATACAATTCTACCGCTGTACAAGCTCTTACATTACTGAAAATTGACCCGAAAGAAGGTACGAGAAGTACGAATCTTGGTCCTAAAATGGCAATAGAACCTACTTCTCTGACAAGAATCATCAAGCTCCTTGAAGACAATGGTTATATCTATAAAGAGAAAACCACAACTGATAAAAGAGAAGTGATTATAAAACTAACTGATAAAGGTCTTAATTCAAGAAATTTATCCAAAGAAGTTGTTCTTAACTTTAATAAAAAAGTTCTGGAAAGAATCGCACCCGAGAAATTTGAAGTTTTCAAGGAAGTAATGACAGACATCCTGAAAATCGCAAACGAACTAAATCATAAGAAATAATTATAAAAAAGATAAATTCTCGCTGATTAAAGTAAATCAAGCAGATTAATCTGCAAAATCATTGAAATCTGCGAGAGAAATCTACAGCTTATAATTTAAAAAAATATAAATCATAAAATATTATCTGATAATGAACAGAAAAATAAAACACGTTACGGTGCTTGGTTCCGGTGTTATGGGTTCCGGCATCGCCTGTCATCTGGCAGGTAACGGCATTCAGGTTTTGATGTTGGATATGCCTCCGAAAGATTCGGAAAATGCCGACAAAAAAACGAGGAACAGCGTGGCACAAGGACATCTGGACAGCGCTCTGAAAAGTAATCCATCGCCCATCTATGACAAATCTTTCGCTTCCAGAATTACGGTTGGAAACTTCGAAGATGATTTGGAAAAAATCAAAAATTCGGATTGGGTCATTGAAGTGATTGTCGAAAGATTGGACATCAAACAATCGATGTTTGAAAAAGTGGACAAACTTCGTAAAGAAGGAACTTTGGTAACTTCTAACACATCAGGAATCCCGATTCATTTGATGTCAGAAGGAAGGTCAGAAGATTTCCAGAGACATTTCTGTGGAACGCACTTCTTCAACCCACCAAGATATCTGAAATTATTTGAAGTAATTCCTGGTCCGAAAACCGATAAATCTGTGGTTGATTTCTTTATGTCTTACGGTGAGAAATTCCTTGGCAAAACCACGGTTCTTTGTAAAGATACACCAGGATTTATCGGCAACAGAGTTGGTGTCTACTCGATGGCGAAAATTATGGAATTGACGGAAGAAATCGGTTTAACGATTGAAGAAGCAGATTCACTGACCGGAGATTTGCTAAATCGTCCGAAAACCGGAACTTTCAAACTCGGCGATTTGGTTGGATTAGACACGGCTTTCAACGTAACCAAAGGACTTCAGGCGAATCTTAAAGATGATGAAATGGTTCAGGCTTTGAAAGATTCTAAAACTCTGAATTTCCTGATTGAAAATAAATTCTTAGGTGATAAAGCTAAAAAAGGATTTTATTATAAAGAAAAAGATGCCGGCGGCAATGTGAATCGTTTTGTTCTTAATTATGAAACGTTGGGCTACGAACCGACAAAACAGCCTAAACTTCCTATCGTTACAACAGCGAAAGAAGCCGGAAGTTTAAAAAACCGTTTACCGATTTTGTTGAAAGACCAATCCAAAGCCGGAGAATTGATTAGAAAACATTTCGCCTCATTGTTCGCTTACGTTTCTCAAAGAGTTCCGGAAATTACGGATGTGTTCTACTCTATCGATGATGCGATGAAAACCGGTTATGCCTGGAAATACGGACCGTTCGAAAACTGGGATTTTGTTGGTGTTCAGAAAGGAATTGATTTGGTAGAAAGTGAAGGCTATAAAGTCGCTGATTGGGTAAAAGAAATGCTGGCTTCCGGAAACGAATCTTTTTACAAGCTGGAAAACGGAAAACAGCTATTCTATAATCAGAATACAAAATCGTACGAACCAATTCCTGGTCAGGATGCTTTCATTATACTTAATAATATTAGAAAAGAAAAAACAGTTTGGTCCAATTCCGAATCTGCATTAATTGACCTTGGTGACGGTATTTTGAACTTCGAGTTCCGTTCAAAAATGAACTCTCTTGGAGGTGGCGTTTTGGAAGGTCTTAATAAATCTATCGACATTGCCGAGAAAGATTACAGAGGTTTGGTTGTTGGAAATCAGGCTGACAATTTCTCAGTCGGTGCTAATCTCGCAATGGTAATGATGATGGCTGTTGAACAGGATTGGTACGAACTGAATATGGCCATCGCAATGTTCCAACAGACTTCTATGAAGCTAAGATATTCATCAATTCCTGTTATCGCTGTACCTTTCGGAATGACGCTTGGCGGTGGATGTGAATTCTCTATGCACGCGGACAAAATTGTTGCTGCAGCGGAAACTTACATCGGCTTGGTTGAAGTTGGTGTTGGTTTGATTCCTGGAGGTGGCGGAACAAAAGAATTTGCATTGAGAGCATTGAAAGGAACACTTCCAGACGATGTTAAGACCAATCATCTTCGAAATTATTTTATGAATATCGCAACGGCAAAAGTAGCGACTTCTGCATGGGAAGCTAAGCAAATGGGAATTTTGACTGATAAAGATATTATTGTTGTCAACAAAGACAGACAAATTGCAGAAGCCAAACGTCAGGCGATTTTTTTGGATGAATTAGGCTACACACCGCCAGTTCCTGAGAAAGTTAAAGTTCTAGGAAACGAAGCAATGGGAATGTTCTACGTTGGAACTGACCAAATGGTTGCAGGTGGTTACGCATCAGAACACGACAGAAAAATAGCTAACAAAATCGGCTATGTAATGACCGGCGGTAATCTTTCTGAACAGACAGAAGTTTCTGAACAATACCTTTTGGATTTGGAAAGAGAAGCATTCCTTTCACTTTGTGGAGAGAGAAAAACGCTTGAGAGAATAGGTGGAATGTTGAAAACAGGAAAACCGGTGAGAAACTAATCTGTCATTATTAAAATTAAACAAATATGGAAGCATATATAGTAACAGGATACAGAACAGCAGTTGGTAAAGCGCCGAAAGGTTCTTTGCGTTTTACACGTCCGGATGATATGGCGGCAACTGTGATAGAACGTCTGATGAAAGATGTTCCCAATCTTGACCCGGCTCGCATCGACGATTTGATTGTCGGTTGTGCAATGCCGGAAGCAGAACAAGGACTGAATGTCGCAAGACTGATTTCACTAATGGGATTGGATACGGACAAAGTCCCGGGTGTGACAGTGAACAGATATTGCGCATCGGGCTCAGAATCGATAGCGATTGCAGCGGCAAAAATCAAAGCCGGAATGGCGGAATGTATCATCGCCGGCGGTGCAGAAAGTATGTCTTATATCCCAATGGGCGGTTATAAACCAATTCCAGACACGGATTTAGCCAAATCAAATCCCGATTATTATTGGGGAATGGGATTAACGGCTGAAGCGGTTGCCAACGAATTCAAAGTGAGTCGTGAGGAACAAGACCAATTTGCCTACAACTCGCACCAAAAAGCGATTAAGGCGATACAGGAAGGAAAATTCGCTAATCAGATTGTTCCGATTGATGTGAAATATAATTTCCTTGATGAAAAGGAAAAAATCCAGACCAAAGAATATGCATTCAAACAAGATGAGGGTCCGAGAGCTGATACTTCAATCGAGGCCTTGGCGAAACTTCGTCCTGTTTTTGCTGCCAATGGTTCTGTAACAGCAGGTAACTCTTCTCAGACTTCTGACGGCGCTGCTTTCACAATGGTAATGTCCGAAAGAATGGTAAAAGAATTAAATCTGACGCCAGTTGCAAGACTTCTCTCCTATTCTACAGTTGGTGTTCCGCCAAGAATTATGGGAATTGGTCCAATGTACGCCATTCCAAAAGCGTTGGAACAAGCTGGTCTTAAACAATCGGATATCGATTTATTTGAATTAAATGAAGCTTTTGCTTCTCAATCCGTTGCCATTTTAAGAGAATTGAACATCAATCCAGAAATCGTAAATGTAAATGGTGGCGCAATCGCACTTGGTCATCCACTTGGTTGTACAGGAACTAAATTGACTGTTCAACTCCTTGATGAAATGAAACGCAGACAAAGCAAATATGGTGTAGTGACAATGTGTGTGGGAACTGGTCAAGGTGCGGCGAGTGTATTCGAGTTGCTTTAAGACGAATAGATAATAGACGGATAGATGATAGACTAATTAAAAATAAAAACACAACAAATGAATGAATTCAAAAGACACAATTTTAAAAAGCTTAAGATTTGGCAAATGGCTATGGAATTATCAAAATTGACATTAGACCTAACTGATACTTTTCCCATTTATGAAAAATATGGGTTGAAAAGTCAAATGGACAGATGTTCAATCTCAATTCCATCAAACATTGCAGAAGGTTCAAGCAGAACAAACAAATCTTTCAGTCATTTTTTAGATGTTTCTTTAGGTTCTTCATTTGAATTGCAGACACAAATTTTATTAGCAAATCATCGAAAATATTTATCCGACGAACAAAGTGAAATCTTCGAAATTAAAATTGAAGAATTTCAAAGAGCAACAATGGTATTTCAAAATACTTTAAAAGATTAGAAGATGATAGACGGATAGAAAATAGACGAAAAAATGCTTAAAAATATTTCAATCAAAGTCTATCATCTATCCATCTATTATCTATCATCTCAAATTAAAAAATTTAAAATCACAAAAATATTATGTCAACAGATACAAAAACATTAGACGGTGGCGAATTCCTTGTAAGGGATATTACTGCTCAGGAAATTTTCAGCATCGAGGAATTGTCCGAAGAACAAAAGATGCTTCGTGATTCCGCTAAGGAATTCATCGATAAAGAAGTCGTTCCGAATAAGGAAAGATTCGAGAAAAAAGATTACGCTTACACGGAAGAAGTGATGCGTAAAATCGGGGAAATGGGATTCCTGGGAATTGCTGTTCCGGAAGCTTACGGCGGTTTGGGAATGGGATTCGTAACCACAATGCTGGCTTGCGATTACCTTTCCGGTTCTACAGGTTCATTGGCAACGGCTTATGGTGCGCATACCGGAATAGGAACGCTTCCCATCCTGCTTTACGGAACCGAAGCTCAAAAGCAGAAATATCTTCCTGATTTGGCTGCCGGAACTAAATTCGGAGCGTATTGCTTAACTGAGCCTGATGCAGGTTCGGACGCCAATAGCGGAAAAACAAGAGCTAAACTTTCCGAGGACGGAAAACATTATATTATTAATGGACAAAAAATGTGGATTTCCAATGCAGGATTTGCAGATACATTTACTTTGTTTGCTAAGATTGATGATGACAAAAATATTACGGGATTCGTTATCAACCGTTCAGAATTAGAAAATCCGGAAAGTCTGACTTTCGGAGAAGAGGAACACAAATTGGGAATCCGTGCGTCTTCTACGCGTCAGGTTTTCTTCAATGATATGAAAATCCCTGTTGAGAATCTTTTAGGCGAAAGAAATAACGGTTTCAAAATCGCTCTTAATGCACTTAATGTTGGTCGTATCAAATTAGCTGCAGCCTGTCTGGATGCCCAAAGAAGAATCCTGAATTACTCTTTAAATTATTCATCCGAGAGAAAGCAATTCGGTGTTTCTATCAATACATTTGGAGCCATTCGTAAGAAATTGGCAGAAATGGCAACAGGCGCTTTCGTGAGCGAAGCCGGTTCTTACAGAGCAGCGAAAAATGTAGAAGACAAAATCGAAGAATTGGTTGCCGGTGGAATGAACCACGAGCAGGCAGAACTGAAAGGTGTGGAAGAATTCGCGGTTGAATGTTCTATCCTGAAAGTTTTTGTATCAGATTTGGCGCAACATACAGCGGATGAAGGCATCCAAATCTTTGGCGGAATGGGATTCTCCGAAGATACACCAATGGAAGCAGCCTGGAGAGATTCCAGGATTTCCAGAATCTACGAAGGAACCAATGAAATCAACAGACTTTTGGCAGTTGGGATGTTAATCAAACGGGCGATGCAAGGCAAAATCGATTTGTTAACACCAGCGAAAAATGTCGCTAAAGAATTGATGAGCATTCCGTCTTTTGATATTCCTGATTATTCGGAATATATGACTGAGGAAAAAGAAGTGATTAAGAATTTGAAGAAAGTATTCTTAATGGTTTCCGGTTCTGCGCTTCAAAAATATATGATGGACATCGAGAAGCAACAGCATTTGCTACTGAACGCTTCGGAAATCCTGAACCAAATCTATATGGCAGAATCCGCCATCCTGAGAGCTGAGAAACATTTCTCAACCGATTCTGTGGAAGCAGCTATGGCAAGGCTGAACCTTTACAAAGCGGTTGAAATTATCACCACCAACGCCAAAGAAGGTATCGTTTCTTTCTCCGAAGGTGACGAGCAAAGAATGATGTTAGCCGGATTAAGACGTTTTACAAAATATGTGAACACGCCAAATCCAATTGCATTGACAGAAAAAATTGCCGCACATTTTATTGAGAAAGGTTCTTATTAAGTAATCAATTTAATTATAACCAAACCCGCCTCAGAATCTGAGGCGGGTTTATTTATGTGACCGTCACCTTCGAGCGATATAGGTTGTCACACTCGCCCGAGTGTGGGTGTCAACTTCGGGCGTATGTGACAGGCACACTCGGGTGAGTGTGTCGTTCCATTATTTTTATTGACTTATATCCTTCTTATTAAAAAATCAATTTAATTATAATCAAATACATCTCAGAAATTTCTGAGCGAGGAGTTATTTGAAGTATTTAGTTTATTTATGACTGTTCTACAAGTTATAAAAAACACACCGATATTTCATTTGTAAATTTTAACTGTATTACTGCACATATATTGCAAAACACCATTTAAAAAATACTGATAGACATACTTTCCAGAAAAATTATTGGCTGTAGAATTATAAGTAAGCGTCATATTATTTGTGAATGACTCTCCGTATTGGTTTTGAAAATAATGGGTTTGTATTTTCAAAACATTTTCCTCCATTGTATAGGTATTGTTGTATTCTGCGGGATTATTAAGCGCAGGAAACCAATCCGGATCGGACATTGAGTCGAAAATAATTTTACCGTTATCTCCAAAATGAAAAGTAGGCGGAATTCCTGCCTCATCTTCCAAATCTATTTCATCGCAATTATTTCCCGGTGGAGCAAGATTGAAATCCATCGTCCAAATACCTTTCAATGGATTGGAAGATGAAACAGTAATAGGGAATTTTCCTGAAAATGTAGAAAATCCATCACTATACGAATATTTTAGGTAATCTGATACAGAATTATTACTATTATTTTTTATTTTAATCTTCAGTTGGTTGGTTGAAAAGTTTGCTGATTTTAGTGTTAAATCAGGATTGGTAATACTGAAATTAATTCCGCTAAAGATTTCCTGAATCATTGGATTATTCATTATTGGGCTCGATGTTGGCAGCAGGTATTTTGTGAATAGCGAAAAATTGACAAAAGGGAGAGTATTGACAGATTCAATTATCGTATTTGCCTTGTCTATCCAATAATTGAACGTGTTATAAATATTAAAAAATTCAAGTAAATTGTTTTTTGCATTAGACACATCGGAAGTAATTATTTTCCGGTCAATGGTTTTAAAATCTAATGCTTTTTCAACTTCATTTTGAAATGAAATTGTGTTTAAGATGCCTTTATCTACCTCACTGTATTCTCCGTCTATCTGTAAATTTTGTGTTACAAATGCCTCATCGTGAATTTTTTTTATAGACTTTGTAATACTATATAAACCATAAGATAAAGGTATAATTGATAATAATTTTATTTCAGCACTCCCATAATAGACACCTATAACTCCAATTACAAAAGCGGCAGTTCCAAATTTAGATTTAATTAATTCCTTTTTAATTATTTCTAATAATCTTCCGTTGTATTGTTGGCTGTAATTATCATTTAATAAATAATCAAACCAACTTTTATTAACTATATAAAATAATTCGGCATTAGTTTTTTGTTCATCAGTCAAACCATTAAATGCATTGTTAAATGCATTTAAGTTATTCTTTAAAAGAGTTGACTCATCAGAATTATCCAATCCTAATAAAATTGTATTTATTTGATTTTTAAATGATTGTATTGTGTTTCCGGCAGAATCATTCAGGACAGGTTTGCTCACGTCATATTTTATTTTTATTGAATTTAGTTGGAAATCATAAATGCCTGGTTCTAAATCCCCCGGAATCATAAAATGAAGTTTATCATCTAATCCTTTCGCTATGTGGATTTTTTTTCCCCCTAATTCCGAAGTATATTCTTGTTCTGAGAACTGCGAAGAGTCTATTTCAAGTGAAACCAACTGAAAGTTTTGTACCTTTACGGTGTCTGTATTTTGGGTATTTTCCGGATCGTCCTCTGTTTTGCAGGAATTATGAAATAGTCCGATAATAATAAATAAGAAAAAGATTATTGCTTTTGGGTTGGCTGTTTTCTTCATAGCAATGTATTTTATAAACGCAAAGCTACCAACCCTCAAAACTCAAAAAAATAGATAGAACTAACTATTTTTAAATCCAACCTCCATTCAAACACTTTTTGACCAACTCTATAGGTGTCTTTACGCCAGCTTTTTCCATAATATTTCTTCGGTGTGCATTTACCGTATAGAGGCTTATAAAAAATTCGTCAGCAATTTGTTGGCTGGTTTTGCCTTCTACGATGCTTTTCAGAATTTCACGTTCTCTTTTGGTAAACAAGTCGAAAGATTTGGTTAGGGTAAAGTTTTTAATATTGTAATAAGAGGGCCTTCCTTCTATTCCTACAATAGAAACACAAGGTTCACCTTCTGGTTTAATATGAGATATGTCCGTATGAATATGAAAACTTTGCAAAACATTACTACTATCATAGTCTACCACCTGGTATTGTACAAGAATACGTTTATAAATGTTTTTCTTTGTCCTAAACCTTAAATCATACTGATATTTGTAATATGGGTATTCTTCCACGGGAAGTGGATTTATAAATTGGGTTGTGATTTTTTCAAAATTAATTAGGTAAACTCTGTCATCGGGATGTATGATATCAAAAAGTAATTGAGAATTGAACTCTTTCGGTTCATAACCTAATACATTTGTTACTTCGTTACTCACACTTGCAACATCCCCAATTAAAAGGTCAAACATCATATAATAATATTCTCCTGCCTGAAAAATATTGAACATTTTTTTGTAACGTTCAATTTGTTCAATCCACAATCTCTCATTTGTAATTACCGATTTGTTTTGAATATTCTTATCCCAAAGTTTTTTGGCAGCAATTAAAAGTTTGTCAGAATCTTCCATCATTATAGTTTTTTGTGTTTCTTTATAAATGATCAACTTTCATATCCACCCTTCTCTCAAACATTTCTGAACCAATTCTATTGGCGTTTTCACCTTAGCTTTTTCCATAATATTTCTTCGATGGGCATTAACGGTATAAGAGCTTATAAACAATTGTTCTGCAATTTGCTGACTGGTTTTACCTTCAACTATACCTTTCAGAATTTCACGCTCTCTTTTAGTAAACAAATCGAATGACTTAGTAAATACTTTATCCTGAATATTGTAATAAGAAGGTTCGCCATCAAGACCAATAAGAGAAAAGCAAGGTAATCCTTCCTGTTTTATATGGGTTATGTCTGTATCTAAAGAAAGAGTTCTGTAATAATTTTGTTCATCATAATCTACCTGTACAGCCTGATGCAAAATACGGACATAGCTTCTGTCTTTTTTTCTTAACCGAAAATCGTATTGCACTTTATAAAGTGGAACTTTTTCGAAAGGAAGGGATTTGAAGAACTCAACAATCTTATATTCGAAATTTAAAAAATAAGGTTTGTCTTCAGGGTGAATAATGTTCATTAGTAAATCGAGCTTGAATTCATCCGGCTCATATCCCAACACTTGTTTTACATTTTCCCCCACCAAGTCGAGTTCAGAAGTGTACATACTGAAGACATAATAATAAAAATCTCCTGCGTGAAAAATATTGAGTAATCGTTTATAAAATTCAATTTGATTCTGCAGTTTTTGCTTGTCTGCAACAGTTTCCTTATTGACGACTGTTTTCCAAAACTTTTTGGCAGTCAGGAAAAAATTAGAATCAGTTTTCATTTGGGTTTTGTGTTTTTATTTGATGAAAATTTAGGAAATAATTTTTAAAATACACCAAAAATCAATTTTTAATATTAAAAATATCAAAACAAACTCAACTGTATCCCATCATTCCCTTTCAGCGGTTTCGCATCACCAAAAACAGTTTTTCCACCAAATCGCCAGGAGTTTTGTCGCTCCTCTTCTATCACTTTTTCAAGACTAAAATCTGGCGTGAATTGCTCTTCAGTTCTCAAAGCAATCTCGTGTAGTTTTTTAATAGCTTGGTTCTTATCTGTGTTCCCCAACTTCGATTTCTCAATTCCGGTTCTTAGAATAGAAATCGTTTCGTCATAAGTTTTGGTAGGAACAGGAAACGGATGACCGTCTTTTCCCCCGTGCGCAAAAGAAAAACGAGCCGGGTCTGTAAATCTGGATGGCGCCCCGTGAATCACTTCACTCACCAAAGCTAGAGACTGCATCGTTCGCGGACCAACACCTTTCAGCATCAGCAAATCTTCAAAATTCTCAGGTTCATTTTCTCTCGCCAGCCAAAGAATATTGCCGAGCTTTTTCATATCAACATCATTCGCCAAAACCTCGTGATGAGCCGGCAAAATCAAACGCTGGAAATCCTGCATCCATTTCTCGGAATCGGTTTTGGTAATATCAACAATGCCGTTCCTGTTTTGTTCCGCTTCGGAAGATGTGAGGTTGAGAATATTCCCACGATTGACACCGGAGATTCCCGTGTGAGGCTCATTCACAAAAGAAGTTACATTTTCCGACAGCCAATGGTAGCGTCTCGCCGTGCCGTCAGAATCGTGCATCCCTTGCTGAACAACCGCCCAATTCCCCTGGTCAGACAAAATAAAATTATGCAGATAAAGTTGATAACCATCCTGAATCGCCGTGTTATCAACCTTAGCAGAGAGTTTGCTGCAGCGTACCAATTCATCGCCGTTCAACCCGGTTGAATCTGCAATTTTCAAAAGTTCATTCGGTGCATCTTTGGAGAATTTTCCTTTTCCGCCGGCAATGTAAATTCCGAGAGATTTTGAATTCGGATTAATGGCTCGTTTCAAAGCACCCATTACAGACGTCGTGATTCCTGAAGAATGCCAATCCATTCCCATCACTGCTCCAAAACTCTGAAACCAAAATGGGTCAGCCAACCGTCGTAAGACTTCATCTTTTCCGTAATCTGCAAGAATCACTTCCACAATTGCCAGTCCAAGCTTGGACATACGTTCATACAGCCAAGGCGGAACCTGACCGTAATGCAATGGCAAATCTGCAGTTCCGGAACGTTTCATTTTTTATTTTTTAAACAACAAAAGTCACAAAAGAACGATATGGAATTTACTTTTTAATATTACAAAAGTCAATATTGTCAACTTATTTGTTCTTTTCGATATTAGAAAAGCATCCAAATCTTTTGTGACTTTTGTGGTTAAAACTATTTCTCAAAAAATGCATTCAGGTTTTCAAGATTTTTTTTATCACTTCCTGCAAAAACCTCTTTATCTGTCACAAAAACCGGGCGTTTCAAAAAACTGTAATGGTCCAGAATCAATTTCTTAAAATCTTTTTCTTTTAAAGAATTCACATCAATGCCTCTTTCCTTGATTTGCGTTGATTTTTTACTAAAAAGTGCTTCATAAGATTTTGTTTTGTCATACATTTCTTCCAGTTCGGCTTCGGTTACAGGTTGGGATTTTATTTCTCTCAGTTCCCAGTCGGAAAGGTCAAGAGGTGTCATTATTTTCTTGTTGGTTCCGCAGGTTTTGAGATAGAATACTTTTTTCATTTTTTATTAAAGTCAAGAGATTTAAAATAGAATTTGAGAATTACAAATTTAATGCAAATGTCAAAGGAATAAAACATAAATATTGAAGTTGTAATCTAAAATTTCTTCCCTATTTTTGATACAAATAAGAATAAAATGGAAAACAAACCGGTGACGTTTCAGTTTATTTCTGAACCGACAGACGTTAATTTTGGAGGCAATGTTCACGGCGGAAGCGTGATGAAATGGATAGACCAGGTTGGTTATGCCTGTGCCAGTAATTGGTCGGGAAGTTATTGCGTTACGGTTTATGTTGGTGGAATCCGTTTTTATAAACCCATTAAAATTGGGGAAATCGTGAAGCTGGAATCTAAGGTAATTTTCACGGGAAATTCCAGTATGCATATTTCAATCGATGTTTTTTCGAGGAATGTCAAAGAGAAAAAGTTTGAGAAACGAACGCATTGCATCATTGTCTTTGTGGCTGTTGACGAAAACGGAAAATCTATCGAAGTGCCAAAATGGAATCCGCTCACAGAAAAAGAAATCCAAATGGAACAATACGCCATCAAACTGAAAGACCTCAGGAAAAATATCGAAGATGAGATGAAGCCTTTCCTCTAAAAAAGTTTTCATTACTGTGGATAAATAAAGCATTATCGGTAACGATTTTGTAAAAAAGATTCGGAAATTCGCACTTTTGTAATAACGCATAAAGAATAAAAGTGAAAAAGAAAATTTACACAGTTTTAGGTTTGGCAATAGTCCTGAACCTTAATGCACAAATCTTCAGTGCAGGTTTCGAAAATAATAATGGAACGCCAATATCCCAATTCAAAACAATCAATGCAGATGGATTAACAGTTCCGGAATGGGGACAGGTTCAGGATTTTAATGAAAAAGCTTGGATTCAGTTTTACGATGGTTACGATAACAAAATTGCTTTCAGTACGTCATACTACGCCCCAGAAGGTCAGGCGAATGATTGGTTAATTACACCAGCAATTACAATTCCAAGCACCGGAACGCCAACAGTTTACTGGAAAGGAAAATCTTACGACTTTGAATATACAGACTCCTACGCTGTAAAAGTTTCTGTGACCAATGACAGCCCGGAATCTTTCACAACATTGACTCAGATTGATGCCGAGCAACCGTTTGACTACGCATCGCATACTTTAGACTTATCCGATTATAAAGGAAAAACCATTTATTTAGCTTTCGTAAATAACACAAACAATGGAACTTATCTGGCTCTTGATGACTTGTATATCAGCCAATCTGCAGATTGTGTGATGCCTTCATTAGACGGGTTTTCAGTTTCGAATCTTAAACCAAATTCAGTAACAATCAACTGGTCAGCAACTAGCGGAATTACTAATTATGATACAGGATTGACAACTTTTGACACTTCTGTTTCTTCCAAAGGAATCACTTCTACAACAACGAAGAGTTTTGATAATTTGCAAGCCGGAAAAAGATATCAGTTCTTTTTGAAAAATGCGGATTGCGGTTCTGGTTGGGCCGGACCAAAATCCGTTTGGACGCCGACAGAGCTTCCCTATTCCTATGATTTCGAAAAAACAGTTGAGAATTATGGCGAATATGATTCAGACGGTTGGGCGTCTACGACTTGGTTGATGGGAGAAAATCAGTCTGTTGCTCAAAACGGAAGCGGTTACGCCTATAACAATACAAGTACTTCTGCTGCCGGGAAAAATGACTGGTTATTCTCCTATCCGATCTATCTTAAAAACGGCGAAACGGTTACAGTAAAATATCACACAGCGATAGGAAGTGAAGAAGCAGAACCTGCTACTTTGAAAGTTGCTGTAGCAAGTGCACCGGACAAAAGTAATATCAGTGTAAATCTAAGCACTCAAACTGTTTCTCAACAAACTTATACAGAGCATACAGTTAGTTACACTGCGACAGCTGACCAGGTTTATTATATTGGATTCGGGAATACGACGCCTAAAGTTACGACAACAACAGCTTTGAGATTGGATAATATTAGTTTTACAAAAAATAATTTGGCTGTAATTGATATCAATAAAACCAACATTAAAACTTATCCAAATCCAGTTATAGATTTCTTGAATATCAAAACTGATGATATTATTAAATCTGTAGAAATCTACGCAATCGACGGGAAATTAATCAAAAAGATCGAAGGAAATAATAGTAAAGTCGATTTCAGAAATTATCAAAAAGGTTCTTACTTAATAAAAATTGAAACCAATAAATCAATTGTAAGTCAGAAGGTTATAAAATAATTTCAGAATTGTTAGTTTATAATTTTAAGATTTTTCAAAAAAATAGTTGCAGAATTAAAAATCATTTCTAAATTTGTCCCAATGAAACTTATGAACAACAATAACTGGTGGTGGCTTTCAAACTCTTTGTCGGGTCTGAAAGGATTATCGGTGTTCTAAATTGTGAACTAACTATAACTCAATCATAATAAGACTTTGACAAATTTTGTTGAAGTCTTTTTTATTTTAGGGCTTCAAGAGCCTCAGCCTGACAGAGTTTAGTTTTAACAATTGTCATCCTGAGCGGAGTCGAAGGATTTTAGAAAAAATTAAATCGTATGAAATTAAATAACATAATCAATATAAAAACCTCTGTTAAATCCCGTTTAGCAGACCTTTATACGCCAATTGGGATTTACCTTCGTCTTCGCGACCAGTTTCGGGATACGATTCTTTTGGAAAGTGCCGGAAATCAGAATTCTGAAAATTCGTTTTCTTTTATCTGTGTCAACGCCATTGCCGGAATTGAAATCAGAAATTATAACGAAGCTGAATTGAAATTTCCTCTGGAAAATCCTACAAAAATCAATCTGAAAAATGAAAAATTGTCTGACTTGATGCAGGAATTTTCCAACTGTTTCCAATGTGAAAAACCAAATCACGAGATTGGAAAACAAGCACAGGGATTTTTCGGATATACAAGTTATGATGCGATTCCGTTTTTTGAGAATATCAAGTTCAAGGAACAATCGGAGGAAAATAAAATCCCTTTGATGCGTTATCGACTTTATCAATATGTGATTGCAATCAATCATCATAATGACGAAATGTTCCTGATTGAAAATAAAATCAATGGATTGAAATCAGAACTTTCAACATTGGAAAACATCATCAATCAAAAAAACGCACCAGTCTTCCCTTTCGAAATTACTTCAGAAGAAACTTCGAATTTGAAAGATGAAGAATTTTTGGAATCAGTTGAATTTGCCAAAAAACATTGTTTCCGTGGTGATGTTTTTCAGTTAGTTTTAAGCAGAAGATTTGAGCAGAAATTTCAAGGCGATGAGTTCAATGTTTATCGTGCTTTGCGAAATATCAATCCGTCTCCTTATTTATTTTTCTTCGATTATGGCGATTATAAATTAATGGGCTCTAGTCCGGAAAGTCAGTTGATTATCAAAAATAGAAAAGCTATAATTCATCCAATTGCAGGCACTTTCAAACGAACCGGAAACATCGAAAGAGATTTGGAATCTGCAGAAGAACTAAAAAAAGACGCAAAAGAAAATGCGGAACACACAATGTTGGTAGATTTGGCAAGAAACGATTTGAGTATTCACGGAAAAAATACAACGGTTTCCAAACTTAAGGAAATTCATTTTTTCTCTCACGTAATTCATATGGTTTCCGAAGTTGTAACCGATGTTAAAGAAGACCAGAATCCGTACGAAATGATTGCCACCACATTTCCACAAGGCACTTTGAGTGGCGCTCCAAAATACCGTGCGATGCAGTTAATCGACGAACACGAGAAAACTTCCAGGAGTTATTATGCAGGTTGTATCGGCTTTGTCGGCTTCGACGGCAGTTGTAATCAGGCGATTATGATTCGAACTTTCCTGAGTAAAAACAACACATTGTTTTACCAAGCTGGCGCTGGAATTACAGCAAAATCAGTTGCAGAAAGCGAACTTCAGGAGGTCAATAACAAATTAGGCGCTTTGAAAAAAGCCATTTTAAAAGCAGAGAAATTATGAAAATTTTAGTCTTCGATAATTACGACAGTTTCACATATAATTTGGTTCAGATCATCGAACAGATTGTTGACGAAAAAGTAGATGTTTACAGAAATGACCAAATTCAGTTGAAAGAAATTGAAAAATACGACAAAATTATTCTTTCGCCCGGTCCAGGAATTCCAGAAGAAGCTGGAATACTGTTAGAAGTGATTAAAAAATATGCGCGGACAAAATCGATTTTCGGGGTCTGTCTTGGTCAGCAAGCGATTGCCGAAGCTTTTGGAGGAAGTTTGATTAATCTTTCAGAAATCTATCACGGTGTTGCAACCGAAGCCACTCAAACCAGTGAACATCATATTTTCAATAATTTACCTAAAACTTTGGAGATTGGGCGTTACCATTCCTGGGCTGTAAATCCTGATGATTTCCCCGAAGAATTAGAAATCACAAGCATCGACAAAAACGGAATGATTATGAGCCTGAAACATAAAACTTACGATGTTCACGCTGTACAATACCACCCAGAAAGCATTCTGACACCAGATGGAAAACAGATTTTAGAAAACTTTCTCAATAATTAAACACAAATGAAACAAATCCTACAATATCTTTTTAATCACCAGACTTTGACGAAAGCCGAAGCTAAAGCTATTTTGATTGAAATTTCACAAAATAAATTTAACGAAAGCGAAGTCATTTCGTTCATCACCGTTTTTCTGATGCGAACGATTACTTTGGAAGAACTCGAAGGTTTTCGTGAAGCGTTGTTGCAATTGGCAAAACCTGTCGATTTGGGAACCAAAGACTTGGTTGACATCGTTGGAACCGGTGGAGACGGAAAAAACACCTTCAATATTTCGACTTTAGCGAGTTTTATTGTTGCAGGGACAGGACAAAAAGTGGCTAAACAAGGTAATTACGGTGCATCTTCTATTTCCGGCTCGTCTAATGTTTTGGAAGAATTAGGTTACAAATTCAAGGACAATTCCGAAGATCTGAAAGCCGATTTGGAAAAAGGAAACATCTGTTTTCTGCACGCACCGCTGTTTCATCCCGCTTTGAAGTCAGTTGCACCGCTTAGGAAACAACTCGGGTTGAAAACTTTTTTTAATTTGCTCGGGCCTTTAGTTAATCCTGTTCGTCCGTATTTCACCATGATTGGCGTGGCAAATCTCGAAATTGCTAGAGTTTATCAATACGTTTTACAAAAACAAAAGAGCGAGTTTATGCTCGTTCACGCTTTGGATGGCTATGACGAAATTTCTTTAACTGGCGATACAAAAATATTCAACAAAAACGGAGAAAAAATCTATTCTGCTGAAGATTTGAAATTCAAAAATATCGCTCCAGAAAGTATTTTCGGAGGTAATACAAAAGAAGAAGCTTCCCAAATTTTCCTCCAAATTCTCGAAGGAAATGGAACCGAAGAACAAAACTCGGTTGTTCTTGCCAATGCTTCAATAGCTCTGCAAAACACAGGAAAATATGGTAACTATGATGATTGTCTGGCATTAGCAAAAGATAGTTTGGAAAGCGGAAAAGCGTTACAAAGTTTGAAAAGTATTATTAAATAAAATTAGAAAAACCACAAAAGCCACAAAAGAAGCGATTGAAAATAAGAATTCAAAAGTGAACAAAACTTAAATAAACTTTTTAAACTTTTGAATTTTCTAAAAAAGGAAAATCTTTTGTGACTTTTGTGGTTAAAAAATAAATATGAGCATCCTAGATAAAATCATCGAACGAAAAAAACAGGAAGTTGCAGAAGCAAAATCCAAAATCGGCGTTGAACAGCTGAAAGATTCGGAATTTTTTGGAAAGCCAACTTTTTCGTTAAAAGAAACCATCAAAACAAAATCCGGAATCATCTCGGAATTCAAAAGACAATCGCCAAGCAAAGGTATAATCAATGATAAAGTTTCACCTTTGGAAGTTGTTTCAAAATATGAAAAATTCGGAGCAAGTGCAATTTCTATTTTGACGGACAAAGATTTTTTTGGAGGAAATTTTGACGATATTTTGAGTGTGCGAAATCAAATCAATATTCCGATTCTAAGGAAAGATTTTATGATTGATGAATATCAGTTTTACGAAGCAAAATCAATTGGAGCCGACATTATTTTGTTGATTGCAGCTTGTCTTTCGCCAACTCAGGTTTCCGAATTTACAGAATTGGCGCATTCTTTAAATCTCGAAGTTTTGTTGGAAATCCATTCCGAAGAAGAACTAAAACATATCAACAAAAATGTTGATTTCGTTGGCATCAATAACAGAAATTTGAAAGATTTCAAAGTCGATTTGCAACATTCCGTAGATTTGAAAAATAAGCTTCCAAACGATATTTTGTCAGTCGCAGAAAGCGGAATTTACAACGAAGAAGATTTCAGATTCCTTAAAGAAAAAGGTTTCGACGGGTTTTTGATGGGCGAGTATTTTATGAAGAATAAAAATCCGGGAGAGAAATTCGAAGAATTTGTTTCTAATGTAATAATTTAAAATAACAACTGTGTCATTCTGAACGCAGAGAAACGAAGTGAAGAAACCTAACGAAGTGGTTAGGCGAAGCCAATCTCTGAGATTCCTCGTTCCTCAGAATGACAACTTGGAAATTGATATTATGATTAAACCAACAATAAAAGTCTGTGGATTAACAAAACTCAATCAGATTCAAGAATTAGTGGATTTGAAAATTGACTTTTTGGGATTTATTTTTTATGAAAAATCGCCAAGATATGTTTTGAATCATTTAAGTTTGGAGCAAATCTCAGAAACCAATCATCCAGGAAAGGTTGGCGTTTTCGTCAATGAAGATTTAGAAAAAATCGTTGAAATTTCAGGAAAAGCAAAACTGAATTTCATCCAGCTTCACGGCGATGAAACGGAAGATTTCATTTCAGAATTAAGACAAAGATTAAACAGAGAAATTAAAATTATAAAAGTTATCAGAATTGGAAATCAAACTTCTGATGAATTACAAAAAACCATCAATCAACAACCGACAACAATCAATTATCTTCTGTTTGACACAGATTCTAAGGCATTTGGTGGAACAGGAAACGCTTTTGATTGGAATGTTTTAAATGATATCGAAATTCCAATTCCTTATTTTTTAAGTGGCGGAATCTCATTAGAAAACTTCAATCAACTGACAACTATCAACCATCAACCAATTGCTCTCGATATCAATTCAAAATTTGAAATCGAAGCTGGAAATAAAGATTTAGAAAAAGTAAAAGAATTTATATCATTAATAGAAAAATGAAGCATCATCAATATAAAAACAAAATCGTCTGGACAGGAAACACCGGCGAATCCACGAAAAACTATCGTTCTTATCAAAGGAATTATACAATTTCTGTCGATGGAAAAGCTGACATTTTAGGCTCATCTGACCCAACATTTTTAGGAAATCCAGAACTTCATAATCCTGAAGATTTGCTGTTAGCTTCGGTTTCTTCGTGTCATCTCTTATGGTATCTTCATCTTTGTTCTGTGAACAAAATTCTGGTTTTGGAATATGAAGATTTTGCAGAAGGAACAATGATGGAAAATGAAAACGGAAGTGGAAAATTCAGTGAAATTATTTTGAAACCAAGGATTGTTGTTGCTGAAAAAGAAATGGTTGAAAAAGCGGTTGAACTTCATCAGAAGGCGAATGAATATTGTTTCATTGCCAATTCTTTGAACTTTGAAGTGAAGCATCAACCAGAGATAACAACAAAATAAATTGAGAAATGCAATATTCTATTAAATGCTCAAAAGACTTATCAAATAACGACATCGAGCTAATTTTAAAATCCTGGGAAATAGAAGATTGGCTTGATTTAGATTCTTCGAGTTTCAAAATGAAATTTGAAAATTCTGAATTTCATTTTTTAAAAAAAGATGACAGAATTGTTTCGCTGGCAAGAATCAATTTTGATTTTAAACTAGAAATACAAGAGAATTTACACAGTTTTGCTGAACTTGTCGGATTGGTTTCTGTAGAAAAAACAAAAGGATACGGCAGTTTTTTGCTTAATAAAATGGTGACCAATTTAAAAGAGAGAGAAATTGATACCATAGGATTTTGTAAATTGGAATTAAGACCAATTTATGAAAGGAATGACATCCAAATCCTTTATGGAAAGGGAATTTTCATAACAGAATTTGATAATAATAAATGGATAGATTCCGATGACGATGATATTTTAATCATCAATACTTCCGAAGAGAACATCAATATATTGCAAAGTCTGAATGAACAGAATAAAGCAATTTTAGTATAACGACTTAGAAAATTTAAAAATAAATGAACTTTCAAAACCCAGATAAAAACGGTTACTACGGCGATTTCGGCGGAGCTTTCATCCCCGAAATGCTTTACCCAAACGTTGCCGAATTACAGGAAAAATATATCCAAATCATCGAATTGGAAGAGTTCCAAGATGAATTTCAGGATTTGCTGAAGAACTATGTTGGCCGCGCTACTCCACTCTATTTCGCAAAAAATCTGAGCGAAAAACACCAGACTCAAATCTATCTAAAAAGAGAAGATCTGAATCACACAGGAGCGCACAAAATCAACAACGCGTTGGGGCAAGCTTTACTCGCTAAAAAATTAGGAAAACACAGGATTATCGCAGAAACCGGAGCCGGACAACACGGTGTTGCAACCGCTACAGCTTGTGCTTTACTCGGTTTGGAATGTATTGTTTATATGGGCGAAGTCGATATCCAAAGACAAGCACCGAACGTTGCCCGAATGAAAATGCTTGGCGCAACTGTAGTCCCTGCAACATCTGGTTCCAAAACCTTGAAAGATGCCGTAAATGAAGCTTTGAGAGATTGGATTAATAATCCTTCCACTACACATTATATTATTGGAAGTGTGGTTGGACCACATCCGTTTCCTGATTTGGTAGCGAGATTTCAAAGTATCATTTCAAAAGAAATCAAAGAGCAACTGAATGAAAAAATCGGTAGAGAAAATCCGGATTATGTGATTGCCTGCGTTGGAGGCGGGAGTAATGCAGCAGGAACTTTCTATCATTTCGTGAACGAGGAAAATGTGAAAATCATTGCAGCGGAAGCTGGTGGTTTAGGCGTTGATTCAGGGAAATCAGCTGCGACTACTTTTCTTGGAACATTAGGAATTTTGCACGGAAGTCAAAGCCTTGTGATGCAGACTGAGGACGGACAGGTTATTGAACCACACTCGATTTCTGCAGGTTTGGATTATCCGGGAATTGGGCCGATGCACGCTAACCTTTTTAATCAAAAAAGAGCAGAATTTTTCAGCATTAATGATGATGAAGCTTTGAAATCTGCTTTTGAACTGACAAAAATCGAAGGTATTATTCCCGCTTTGGAGAGTGCGCACGCTTTGGCTGTTTTGGACAAAAAGAAATTTGAAAAAGAAGATGTGGTCGTGATTTGTTTGAGTGGGCGTGGCGATAAGGATATGGAAACGTATTTGAAACATCTTTAAATCTGTAAAATGTAAAACGTATTAATGTATTTATGAGTCTCAATCGTTAATACATTTTACGTGAATACTTTAATACATTAATCAAAATGAAAAAACTAAACATATACTTTACAGCAGGCGTTCCAAAGTTGGAAGACACCGGAAAAATCGCTAAACTGATTCAGAAATCGGGAGCAGATATGATGGAAATCGGGATTCCTTATTCTGATCCTGTTGCGGATGGACCTGTGATTCAGGAGGCGCATTCTCTGGCTTTGAAAAACGGAATGTCTATCAAAAAACTATTCGAACAACTGGCAGAAATTAAAGAATCTGTGACGATTTCAAAGATATTAATGGGTTATCTTAATCCGGTTCTTCAGTTTGGGTTTGACAACTTTTGTCAGAAATGTGCAGAAGTTGGTGTTTCAGGATTAATCATCCCGGATTTGCCACCCATTGAATTTGAAAATAAATATGGCAAAATCCTCAAAAAACACAATTTGAATTTCACTTTCCTGGTAACGCCCGAAACTTCGGAAAAACGCATCAAATATCTGGATTCTTTGAGTTCCGGATTCCTATATGCTGTTTCCAGCTCATCGACAACCGGAAACGACAATGCTGTTCTCAAGAACGAAAATTACCTTGACAGACTGGCTTCATTAAACTTGACCAATCCAGTTTTCATCGGTTTTGGAATCAAAAATAAATCTGATTTTGAGAATGTAACAGAAAAAGCACAAGGCGGAATTATCGGAACAGCTTTTGTGAAAATTCTATTGGAAAATCAAGATTGGGAATCTAAAGCAGAAAGCTTTATCCAAAGTGTAAAGAATTAATAAAAAAGCAGTCTTACTAAGAAATAAGACTGCTTTTTATTTTTAGAAGAAATATTGATTCAGTTCTTCAACAAAACTTTTTTCAGAAGGATTCCATCCTAATTTTTCCCGAGTCTGTAAATTTGTTGCCGGACAATTTTCCTGCACAAAGTACGTCATCCAGGTAAAATATTCCGGTGCTTCTTCTATAGACAAAGATTTTACAGGAATATTTAGTTTTTCACCTATCAGTTCTGCAAATTCTTTCATTGATAATGGTTCATCATTACTAACGGCATTATATCTCGCTCCAGTTTCTCCTTTTTCAAGTGCCAAACGAAATAATTTTGCAGCATCTGCACGATGAACCGCTGGCCAGACATTATTGCCCTCACCAATATAAGCTGCTGATCCTTTAGCCTTTGCCAATTCAGCAAGCATTAATCCAAAACCACCTTTAAACCCAAGCTTAGAATTACCATAAACGCTGGGAGAAAGACGCACAATAGATGCTTTAACACCTGATTCTGATAAATTAACAAAAGCTTTTTCAGAGAATCTGATTGATTCTGCCGGTGCCTTACTGTCCTCTGTGATTTTCCCGTCGATAAGTGGAAGTCCTAAAGTTCCACCTGTCACCACAATGGATTTATCGGTTCCTTTCAATACTTCGCCCATTGCTTCAATGGCTTTCTGGTCTTTGAGCGCATTAGTCTGGTAATCAGAAAAATCGTGGATAAAAGCTGTATGAATAACGCCATCCGCCTCTCTTGCACCTTTCTGCAGAATATCAAGATTATCTAAATCTCCCATTAAAACTTCTGCTCCTGCTTCTTTGATAGATTTTACAGATTCTTCCGAACGCGCCAATCCAACTACCTGATGGCCATTTACTAATAATTCTTTTACAACTTCTGAGCCTACAAATCCGGAAGCTCCTGTTACAAATACTTTCATATTTTTAAATTTTGTTTTTGTTAAAATTTCTAATACAAATTTAGTTGTGAAAGCATCTCAAAAACGAGGTCATTTGACACAATTTTTATATTAATCCAATAAAAAGAATTAATTTTAAATATAATTTCAGTTTAGAAAATGTAAGAGATTCTTAAAAATTACTTTCAGAGAGTTCTTTCCGATTTCACAGAAGAAAAGTTCAATTTCATCTTATATAAAAGTCAATTGATAAAGCTCCAGCGTAAAGAAACTGTGTGCAAACAAGGCGAAGTCTGTAATCTGAAAATCTTTGTTGCCAAAGGGCTTTTGCGTAATTATTCTGTCTCCGAAGATGGCAATGAACATATTCTCCAGTTCGTGAACGAAATGTCCTGGACGACAGACCCGGAAAGCTTTTATAACAATTCGCCTTCAAAACTGACGATTGAAGCAATGGAAGCTTCGGAAATCTTCGCTTTCAGTCTGGAAGATTTTGCGGAACTAAGAGAACAAATTCCTGAACTTAATATTTTTGTAGAGAACATCCTGACAAGAAAATCAATGGAAATCCATAAACGGCTTTTGATGAATATCAGCAGCAGTCCGGAAGAAAAATACCTGGACTTTATCAATACATATCCTGATATTTTCAATAGAGTTCCTTTGCATATGGTGGCTTCTTATCTGGGACTTTCCAGAGAAACTTTGTCTCGTGTCCGAAGGAATATTTTAAAAACTGTTTTGTAATATTAAAGATACACATAAAAAATTATCACAGATCTGACTATTTGAGCAAATTCTATCATCTGCTTAATTAGTTAAATCTGCGAGAGATAAAAAACCAACAAAAAAGAGTTTCAAAACCTGAAACTCTTTTTTTATTTTAATCGTTGCTTTCGAAAATTGTTGAGAAAGCTGAAGTTACCAATGACAGCAGAATACTGAAGAGTAGCGCCCAAAGGAAACCATCCACCTGCATACTATCCATAAAATAATCGGTTAAAAGTATCATCAATGCATTGATAACAAAGGAAAACAACCCTAATGTTATAATCGTAATAGGCAATGACAGAATCGATAAAATCGGTTTGACGAATACATTCAGGATTCCCAAAACAATAGCGAAAATAATAGTAGAACCAAAGGTGTCAAAATGTACACCTGTAAGGATTTTGCTTAGCAAAAATGCTGAAATCGCAGTAATCAGCAAACGGATAATAAAATTCATAGTTTTAAGGTTTTATTGATTGGTATTTTTCTATTCAAAAACCAGACCTAATTTTTCGGTTTCTGGTAAACTTTCACCTCTTTGTATTGCAATCCTTTTTCATTCCTGAATTTATCAGAAATCAAAATCCCGGAAAGATGATCTATCTCGTGCTGGAAAATCACGGCAGTGAAGCCTTCTACCATCTCGTCGTGCTTCTTATTGTCCAGGTCATAATACTCCAAACGGATACTGTAGCTTCTGTAAAAAGGCTCTCTGAATTGGTCAATAGAAAGGTCCCCTTCCGGCCCTTTGTTCAGAAGCTCAGAACGCCAGACTATTTTCGGATTGATGAAATATTCCACCGGATAATCCGTCTTATCAAAGCGCTGAACCAGTATTACTCTTCTATTGATGCCAACCTGTGGCGCAGCAATGCCAACACCGCCTTCGGTCGCTGCCAAAGCCAGTCTCATACGTTCCACAAGAATCGGTAGCGTTTTATCTTTCGGCGAAATCTCTTGTGATTGAGCCAGCAAAACCTTATGCTGCTGTTCATTATTGGTCTGATATATTGGCAAAGCGGTTTTTGCATTACCAGTCAAAATAAAGGCTTTTTCTTCTTTCGTGAATTTCTGTGAAAATCCATTAACGCTTACGATAAGCATCAGCATAAAAGTAAAATTCCGCATCGTTTAATTTTTATCCAAAGTTAAATATTTTGGGAACCTTATCCGCCTTCCGCTCCCAATCTTTTTTGCAGAAAGCTTGGACATCAACAAAAAAGGATTTCCACTCAGCTCGGGGTGCTCTTTGCCGATTAGAAATTGAGAATTTTGAATGAAGTTTAGTACAAAATCAAAGCTATCTTAAAGCTCAAAAATGCCCTTCGCAAAGTCCGATGAATAGGGCATTAAAAAAAGCATTAAAAACAACTTGATGTTTTCATAAAAAGGTCTTGATGTTTTAGTGAAAAGGTCTTGATGTTTTTAGTAAAACATATAGACGTTTTTGAGATTTAATCAAAGTAAACAAAAACGTTCCTCAGGAAGAATCCTTGAGGAACGCAAATAAAAAAGAGAAAAATGTAACAACTATAACTCAAATTAATATTGAGATTTTTAACTCTTAATCTATCACTTCATTTTTACGTCGGTTGAAAATCCAGAAGATAATAGGGAAAATCAAAAGCGTCAAAACAGTTGCGGTAATCAATCCGCCAATGATCACTATCGCCAAAGGTTTCTGAGATTCCGACCCGATTCCTGTAGATAATGCGGCAGGAAGCAAACCAATCGATGCCATCAAAGCAGTCATTACAACCGGTCTGGTTCTTACTTTCACACCTTCCATTATGGATGAATCTAAGGACAAGCCGTTCTTCACATTCTGATGAAACTCCGAAATCAGAATCACGCCATTCTGGATACAAATCCCAATCAGGGCAATCATCCCGACTCCGGCAGAGATACCGAAATTCATGTGCGTGAGATGCAACGCGATGATAGCTCCAATCAACGCAAAAGGAACATTAGCCATTACAAGAAGCGAATCTTTCATATTACCAAAGAGAATGAACAACAGGAAAAAGATCCCGAGAATACTGATGGGAACTACCTGGGCCAATCGCTTCGTCGCACGCTGCTGATTTTCAAATTGTCCTGTCCACCCAATCGAGTAACCGTCCGGCAATTTGATTCTAGCCACTCTCTTCTGAGCATCTGCAATAGTTCCTCCCAAATCCCGGTCACGAATCGAGAATTTAACCCCGATATAACGTTTGATATCGTCTCTGTAAATGAAAGCCGCTCCGTTTTCTTTTTCGATGGTACTGATTTCCTTGAGTGGAATCTTGGCGCCATCCTGCGTCGGAACCATCAGAGAGGCGATGTCTTCTTCATTTTTTCTGTAATCTTCGGCATAACGCAATCTTATCGGAAACTTTCTTTCGCCATCAAACATTTCAGACGCTGTTTTCCCACCGAACGCCATTTCCAGAACGGCTTGGGCATCCGCTGGTAAAACGCCATAAGCTGCCATTTTGTTTCGGTCCAGCACTACACTAATTTCGGGTTGACCAATGTTTTTGATGATTCCTGGTTCTTTCACGCCATCCACATCTTTGATAGAAGCCAGAACTTCTTCCGCCAACCTGTCTAATGTATGAAGGTTATCACCATAGATTTTGATTCCGTTTTCTGCTTTGAAACCTGCAACAGCTTCCGCAACGTTGTCTGAAATCGGTTGGGAATAATTGAATGTAATTCCCTGATAATTCTTCAGCTTTTTATCAATCTCTTCCACCAGTTCATCATAAGTGATTTTTCGTTTCCATTCTTCTCTTGGTTTCAGACTTACCGCAAACTGCACGAATCCAAAACCATTCGGGTCGGTTCCGTCATTACTTCTACCCGTCTGCGCCAGTACGCCTGTCACTTCTGAGAAGCTCATGATATCTTTTTTGAGGACGTCAGCTGTTTTCAAAGACTCTTTGAGTGATGAACTCATAGGCATTTCTGCAGTAATCCAAAGTGAACCTTCATTCAACTGAGGTAAAAATTCGGTTCCGAGGAATTTGGCTGAGAACAAAGTAATCGCTAAAATAACTGTGGAAACCAGAAGGCTTATTTTTTTATTTTTAAAAGTGAATTTGAAACCTTTCATTACACTTCTGTCCCAAAAATTAACGAATGGATTGTTCTTTTCTCTTACATTTTTCTTTAATAACAAATGAGACATTACCGGAACCAAAGTCAGTGTAAAAATCAATGCACCCAACAATGCAAACCCCAATGTGAATGCCAATGGCGAAAACATTTTACCTTCTACTTTTTGGAAAGAAAATATCGGTAATAATGAGGTAATGATAATTAATTTTGAGAAGAAAATCGCTTTTCCGAGTCCTGTTCCGGTTTGTTTTATCCAACCTGCTTTCGCCATTTTGTTGAAGCGCTCCATTCCATATTTGTGGGCTTTGTGGTCGAGCATTACAAATAATCCTTCCACCATTACGACGGCGCCGTCTATGATTATCCCGAAGTCAACCGCTCCTAGTGACAATAAGTTAGCGCTCATTCCCGCCATTCGGAGACAGAAAAATGCAAATAACAGCGATAATGGAATGATGATGGAAACAATCAAGGTAGTTCGCCAGTCTGCCATAAAAATCAGGACGATAACCGTTACGAGAATAATTCCTTCCAAAAGGTTGTGCATTACCGTTTTGGTGGTGAAATCCATCAGATTTTGGCGGTCATAGAAGGTTTTCATCTTCACATCTTTTGGAAGAATCTTGTTGTTCAGCTCATCTATTTTGGCTTTTACCGCAAGCAGAACTTCCTGCGCATTTTCGCCTTTTCGCATTACAACGATTCCTTCAACCGTATCTTTTTCATTATCCAATGATGCCTGACCAACTCTTGGTAAAGAACCTTCGTGAACATCGGCTACATTCTTAACCAAAATCGGATTCCCGCCATCGCTGTGAACGGTAATATTTTCTATATCCGAAATCGATTTTACTAAGCCAATTCCACGAACTACATAGGCTTGTCCACTTTTCTCGATAACATCGCCACCGACATTCAGGTTGCTATTGGAGACAGCTTCCAAGACTTCCGAAGGTGTCAGATTGTATTTATCTAATTTCCTTGGGTCGATGCTCAGCTCAAATACTTTATCCTGACCCCCAAAAACATTGATATCTGCAACGCCGGGAACACTTCGTAGCGCTCTATCGACTACCCAAGTCTGCAAGGTCAATAAATCTCTGGAATCCCGGTCTTTACTTTCCAGCGTATAACGAAAAATTTCTCCGGTTGGTCCGTAAGGTGGCTGAACTTCGGGGTCGATGCCTTCAGGCAAACTTACCGTTCGCAACTGGTTGTTGACCATATTCCGGGCAAAGATGTCGTCCACACCGTCCTCGAATAAAATTTTGACAATGGAAAGTCCAAACATTGTGGTACTTCGGACGCTGGTCTTTTTCTGAACCGGACTCATTGCCAACTCTATTGGTGTGGTAACGAAACGTTCTACTTCCTCTGCACTTCGACCGTTCCATTGGGTGATGATGACGATTTGGGTATTGGTAACATCGGGAAATGCTTCAATCGGCATATTTTTGAAACTGATGAATCCCGAGACCGCCAAAATCGCCACCCAAATGAATGTGAAAGCTTTGTTCTTGAGTGAGAATGCTATGATATTTTTGATGAATTTGTTCATACTTTTTATTTTATGATTGAAATTGCAATTAGTTTTAACGCAAAGTCCGCAAAGATTTTTTGACAAGCTGAATGCTTTTCAAGTCCGCAAAGCCATTTCACTTAGCGAAGACTTAAAACAATGAATTGCAAATGCGTGAGGGCGGAGCACATTGTCGGAGCTCTTTTTGTTTTTTCTGTAAAAATATCCTTCGAGAACTTCGGGATGACAAAACAAAAAAGCGACTGTGCGTAGACCGACCCGCTTGTCCGACATAGTCGGGACAAAGGGACACGCCCAAAATTTAGTTGTTCAAAGAACGGTAAATCAATAGTTGATTATTAGTAACGATGCTGTCGCCCTCAGCAACACCTTGGGAAACGTAGGTAGTTTCTGAGTTCTGCTTCAGGATTTTTATTTCCTTGACCTTGATGTCGGTTGGTGATCTGTATACTACCACGAAATACCTGTTGTCGTCAAAAATCACAGCTTTGGAAGGAATGGCGAGTGCCGTTGTATTTTCCGCAGATGAAACCCGAATGGTCGCCTTGCTGTCCGGAATCAACAATCCTTGCGAATTGTCCAGTACTACTCTAGCCTGCATCGCATTAGTATCCGGATCTATGATTTTGAAAATTTTATCGATCTGTCCATAAAATACCTTATCAGGATAAGATAATGTGGAAACCTGGGCTTTCATCCCGAGGTTGATTTTATCGATATCAGCCTCATTGACGTTCATTATAGCCCAGACATTTTTGGTATTGGCGACATCAAAAATATTTTCGCTACGGTCACTTCTAAGTTCCATATCCTTGTTGATATCTTTGTGAACGATGTAACCGTTAATTGGTGAAATTACACTGTAAATATTCCCTTTTTTCACATTATAAACCGTACTGACATCGTTGGAACGGCGCAGTGCATCTTTGGCTTTTTTGACTTCGCTTTCTGCTTCCAGAACGTCTTTTTCTGTGTTAAGTTTGCCGGCGTACATTTCTTTTGCGACACGAAGGTTGTTTTCGGCTACTATCAAATCGGTTTTTGCGTCGCTAACATCTTTTTGAACCTCTGCCAACTCGGTACTTCTGATTGTTGCCAGAACCTGACCTTTGGTCACGTAATCGCCCAATTCTACATTCACGCTGAGAACATTACCGCCAACTAATGGAAAAATGTCGATATATTTATTTTTATCTGCGGATATTTTTCCGTAAAAACTATATTCGTCCTCGATAAATTTCTTTTCAACCTTTGCAAATGTTGTGCTTTTCAACATTGTGTTGCTGAGCTCAAAACCCTTCGTTACTTCCGGCTTTACTTCTTCTTGTTTGGAACAGGAAAGTAATGCTGCTGACAGAATAATTGGTATAATTATTTTTTTCATTTCAAGTTTCATTAGCATTAATAAAAGATTTTGGTTTGTACTAATAGGTTCAGCTGTTCTGCGGAAATCATAATCTGCTTTTTCATCTCATAAACCTGCAGAACGGTCTGTCTGTAGCTTTCCATAAAGTCTGTAAAGTCTATCAAACTGACATTGCCGCTTCGGAAATTTTTAAGAATACCGTTGTAAACCGTTTCCAGATTTTCCAGATCAACCGGTTTTAATTCAAAATATTGGTCATAATGATTTTTCCAAGTTTGGTAAGCTGATTCTACCTGAGTTTCTAGATTAAGTTTCTGGTATTCTGAGTTTTTTTCGTTTTGCTGAATCGCATACTTTGCTTTTTCAACATTTCCTTTGTTTACTTTCCAGAGTGGGATTGGAATTCCGATTTTCAAATTGACTTCATTATTGAAGGTTCCGGAAGCCTGGTCATATTCCGCTCCCAGATTAAGGTCTGGTGTGTTGAGTGACTTTTGCCATTGTGCATAAAGCTTGCTGTTGTCGATCAGTTTGAGGTTATAAAGATAATCTGCATTGTTTTGCAAAGCTTTTTGTTGGAGGACTTCCAAATCACCGAAAGGCTGTGAAATCAGGATTTCGTTTTCTTCAGTTTTTGGTAAGTTTGGAATCACTTTTTCCTGATTGCCTGTCAGAACTTTCATATTTTGCTGCAAAGCCAGGATATTGTTATTGATTTCGATTTTATCATTATTAAGCTGAATAACGATGCTTTGAAGTCTTACATAATCTTTTAAAGAAATATTTCCTTTGTCTGTCTGGACTTTGTAAGCCATCAAAAGCTCATTCATATACTTCAACTGAGCATCAATACTGATTTGCTTTTTTTGCTCGTAAATCAGATTGTAATACGTTTCCCGAAGCTGCGAACGAAGTTCTACTAATAATTGATTGAATTGTAATTGAGAAAGCTCTTTGTTAGACTTTGCGAATTGGATTTCGTTTTTCTTCTTTCCACCCAGATAAATCAATTGCGTGATTTCCAAACCTTTTGCCCGCCCTACATCCAAAACTCTTTTGTCTTGAGGATTGATGGCATTAACATAACCTTCTATCTGTGGAAGTTCCCAGATTTTTGCCTGCATAATTTCGGCATCGGCCATACTGATATTGTATTGTGCGGCAAGAAGCTGGAGATTATTTTTTTGAAATGCCAGTTCGCAATCCTGAAGGGACATCTGCTGCTGCCCGGAAAGACAAACAAATGCCGAAACGGATAACACCAGCGTTGTAATTTTGTTCATTCTTATCTCGTTTTGGTTTTGCAAAAATGGCTTTCCGAGATTAAAACGGACTTAAATGTGGCTTAAAAAAAACTTAATTGTTGTTTGAGAAGAGATAATAGACGGATAGATGATAGATTTTGACAGAATAATTTCTCGCAGATTTTACTGATCATGCAGATGTCAATAAAATCTGCAAAATTTGCTAAATCTGCGAGGAATATTTTTTATTTATTGAAAATCACAGTAAAAAGATTCTGGTTTTCAAAAGCTGATGTATAATCAATCTCTGCTTTGTGGTATTCTAAAATACGTTTTACGATGCGTAACCCAAGACCAGAACCTGCTTTGTTATGCGAATTGCCTCCTCTCATAAAAGCATCAAAAAGTTTTTCCCTTTCCTCAACGGGAATTGTGGAACCAAAGGAAAGGACTTTTACAATAATCCTAAAATCGGTCTCCTTGATAGAAATATCAACTTCCTGGTTATCTGAGTACAAAGCCGCATTTTTGAACAAATTAATAAATGTTATTTCCAGTAAAGACTTGACGCCTTTCACCGTTAAAATAGAATCATCAACACTCTCTTCGTCAATCTGAAAATCCATTTTGAATCCCGGGAAGTTACGATGAACAGTCTCAAATGCATCAAAAACAACTTCATCAATTCTGACTTCTTCATAAACACTTGCAATCCCTTCTTTATCAAATTTTGATAATAAAAGCAATGATTTTGTAAGATCCGACAATTGATAAACGTCCTGTAACATCTGCTGCAAAGTAGTCTTAGTTTTGGTAGAATGATTTTCCAACTGAATCAAATTTTCCAATTGGAAAGCCATTCTCGTAAGTGGTGTTCGCATCTCATGCGCCGCACTGGAATTGAAATCCTTTTGTGACTGGAAAACATCATCCAATCGGCTGGTCATCATATTAAAAGATTTTGCCAATACACCAATTTCATCATTGCTGTTTTTCAAAATAATATCAGTAGTGAGTCGATGAACGCTGGTGTCAGAAATTTGATTTTTAAGAATCTCCAAAGGCTGAAGAAATTTGGAAACCAGATAATAGCTGAAAAACCAAATTAATAAAACACTGATTATATAAGAAAAAATCAGTGTGTAGCCGAGGAATGCCAACTTGGACTCGCCGGTGACGTCCTGAGCACTTGTTAAAATGTAGTAATTTTCACCTTTAATGTTTCGTAATGCAGCGTAAATCTCAGGTTCGGAATGTTCGTTATAAATCGTTTTTTCTTTGTCGAGACTATCGAGCAAATGTTTGTCCCAAGTTACTTTTTTGTCTTTTAAAGTACTGTAAACCAATTCTTTTTCAGCATTAAGTATGATAATGTTCTCATTAAGAAGGACATTATCAGAGTTTTCGTCAAAAAACAAAGGTGCTTCTCTTTCAAAATCATTGGCTTTCTCAATAAAATTAACTGTAAAAACCAAACGCTTCTGAAATCTAAGCTTAAACTCATCCCGTCTAAAATCATTGAATGATACGTAAATCACAAACATCATTATCCCGAAAATCAAGGAAAATGCAATGCTTAAGCTAAGTGCGATTTTACGTTTTAATGACATTATTTAATGATAAATGATGAGTGATAAATTATAATTGATTTCGATAAAACTCTCAAACTCTTACAGTGGACTAAGGTAATATCCAAAGCCTGGTCTGGTATGGATCAGTTTTGTTTTGAAATTTTTATCGATTTTCTTTCTCAAAAAGTTGATGTAAACCTCGATAGCATTGTTGGTAGACTGGAACTGGTTTTTCCAGACTTCATCGGAAATATACTGCTTAGAAAGTGTTCTGCCATTGGCTTTGGCTAGTAAAACCAATAATTGGAATTCTTTTACAGTCAAATTGATCTCTTCTCCGGAACGGAAAACCTTACTGTCTTCGGGATAAATGATTAGATCTTCGATAACAATTTTTTCTTTTTCTTCCGTTTTTGGCGTTAGCCTTCTCATTTGGGAATTGATTCTCAATAATAATTCTTCCAGCAAAAATGGTTTCACCAAATAATCATCCGCCGCTCTCAAGAAAGCTTCCTTCTTCTCCTCGATGCCGTCATAGGCAGAAATAATGATAATCGGAGTTTCTGAATTGCTTTCTCTGATGGTTTTGCAAATGTCCAATCCATTGATTTTAGGAACATTGATATCCAAAAGAAAAACGTCGTAAGGCTTCTTAGAAAATATATCGAGAAATTTTTCGCCATCTTCCGCTTTGTCGGTTTTGATGGATTTGGATTCTAGGAAAAGTGCAATTTCTGAAGACAAAACCGCATCGTCCTCTAAAAGTAATGCCTGCATTTGGTGATGATTTATTTTACAAATATGGGAAAAAGTAATTTGAATAAAATAAATAATTTTGACAAGCCTCCTTCATATTACTATTAATCAAAAGATTAAATCCTGTCGGAATAAGATCTGAAAAGACCGTTCAAGCCAATTGAGCTATTAAAACGGCCTTAAATTATTACAAAGCTGCAACCAAATCTTTCCATTCCTGCAGTTCCGGATTGCCTGGTTTTCTTTTCCCAAAAAACTGAACGATAAATTCGCCATCATTGTTGAACACTTCCACTGAAGTGACTTCGCCATCTTCTGTTGGTTTTTTAGTAATCCAGGTTTCACCAATCTTTGTTGTGTCAAGATGCAGGTTAAAATCCGGATCCATCACATTGAACCATTGCTGATGCCAAAGCGTTTTTTTCACTTTACCGGTATGAATCTGGATAATTCCCCTGTTTCCAACGAAAACCATTATCGGAACTTGTTTTTCAGAAGCATCTTCCAATACATTCACAACCTTGGAGTTATCTATTTTTTTGGCAAAACCTTCCGGTGCCAATCTCAAAGCCTGTGTTCTGCTAACCCCGAATTTTTTGGTCAGCATAAAGAAATCGTGTGTATCCTTTAAATCTTTCCAGGCCTGTTGGAAACCAGCAACATCAATCTCAGAATCTGCCTTTTCTACAGCTTTTGCAACAATTGGTTCTGTTACAACCTCTGAAGATTGTTCCGCCGATTTATATTTTTCTGTCAAAGCATCGAATTCTGAGTCGTTGCTATTATTCGTCAAATAAATCTTGTGAAGTGCCAATCCATCTTTTCCAAAGAATTGAAAGCTTTTTCTATCGCCTTCAACAACAGAAAATCCGAATTTCCAGGAATTAATAAAGATTCTCAAATCAATGTCTTCACCTACAAAAACCTGTCCGTGCGGATTACTGAAGTCAGGGTTCAAATAAATACCTTTTCTCTCATGTACACATTCGTCATTACGTGTCAAAGCCATGACTTTTCCCAGTTTTTCAATTTCCTGTAAAAGGGCTGCGAATTCTGGTTTTAAAACAGTTACACCATTGTCGACATTGGTTGCTAAAAGTTCGACTTCGCTGACACCTAACTGTTCTGCTGCGTTTCTTATTCTAAGGTGTGGGTTTTCTAATTTTAGAGCTTCCCATTGTGCTTTTAATTGGGTTGTAATTGTATTCATAATAAATTATTTTTTATGGTTTAATTTTTTTAGTTGATTTTAATTGTTTTCATTTTAATGCGATAATTTGTTATTCCGACCAAGCCCGCAGCCCGACCTGAGCGGTTATCCTTTTTGCGAGAGGCTATGCCGAGCAAAAAGATAATAGCGGAGGGCGGAAAAGCTGCCCCAATCTTATCCAAATAAAATCATCGTTTCCTGATTGACAGGGTGTTTACAAATAGTGCATGGGAATTGATAAGCCTTGCTAATCATCTCCTGCGTGAAAACCTCTTCCGGTGAACCGTAAGACAAAACTTTCCCACTTTCCATCAACAGAATTTTATCTGCAAAATGTGCTGCCAAATTGAGATCGTGTAAAACCACAATCGTTGTATTTTTCTTTTGAGTCAATTTTTTTATTAATTCTAAAGTTTTGTATTGATGTTTAACATCCAGATTATTAAGTGGTTCGTCTAGAAATAATAGTCGATGCGTCACGTCATTATCTAACTGAGCTAAAACTCTTGCCAGATGCACACGTTGTTTTTCCCCACCGGACAAAGAATTATAATCCCGGTTTTGCAAATGGATGATATCTGTATCTGTCATTGCATTTTCCGCACATTTGAAATCCTCAGAATTAGGTTGAGAATGGAAATATGGATAACGCCCCATCATCACGACATCTTTTACCAAAAGCGGAATATCCTGCGAATTATGCTGGGAAAACTTGGCTTTATGCTTTGATAAAACTTCTAATTTCCAGTCGGTAAGGATTTTGTCTTTGAAAAGAATATGCTGTTTTTTATCAGTTTTGATTTCGTTGGCTAGAACATTAAGAAGACTGGATTTCCCCGCGCCATTGGGTCCAACAATAGCCAAAAATTCGCCGTAACCAACTTCGACATCAATACCTTTTAAGATGCTGACATTCTGATTCTGATAATTGATTTGATATCCTTTAATCATCTTAAATTATTTTTGAATTTTAACAAAATCGCTATGAAAACCGGGCCACCCATTACGGCTGTCAAAATCCCGATTGGTAATTCTGAAGGTGCAACAATGGTTCTGCTAAGTGTGTCTGCAAACAGTAACAGGATACTTCCGCAAATGGCTGACAAGGGTAAAATAAAGTGATAGTCTGACCGGAATAACAACCTTAAAATATAAGGCACTATCAATCCCACAAATCCTATCGTTCCGGAAAAGGCTACGCAAGTTCCCACCATCAATGCGGTGAGAATAACAATCTGTTTTTTCAGAACTTCGACGTTGATCCCCAAATGCTGTGCATCTTTTTCGCCCAACATCATTGCATTCAATGCTTTTCCTTTTGGTAACAATACATAATAGGAAATCAACAAAACTCCAAATAGAATGGCATTCTTTGTCCAGGTTGCCGAAGCCAGACTTCCCAAATTCCAAAAGGTTAAATCTCTCAACTGGTCGTCTTTGGAGATGTAAATTAGCATTCCGGTGATGGCAAAACCGATGGCTGTAATGGCGACACCGCTTAATAGCATCATTACGACATTTGTTTTTCCGCCGGAAGTTGAAATTCTGTAAACCAAAATCATTGATAACAGCGCACCCAGAAAAGCAGAAACACTGACCAGGGAAAACCTGATCCATTCCGGAAGATAATCCTGGAATGTATGTCCTAAAACAATCGCAATAGCTGCCAAAAGCGTTGCCCCGGAAGTCAGTCCAATTAAATCTCCGGTTGCTAACGGATTTTTGAACATCCCTTGCAAGGTAGTTCCTGAAACAGCCAACATACTCCCAATCAAAACCGCCATAACGATTCTGGAAGCTCGCACTTCCCAAATAACATATTTTTCGCTGAGAGATAATGACGGATTACCCGATATATGTTTCCAAAAAACTTCATAAGCAGAAGATTTTCCGAACTCATAAACACCGATATTAAGTGCTGTAATCATCATTATAACTAAGGATAACAAGCCGATCGCTATATAAAAGCCGATATTTTTTGATCTCAAAGTCATTAGTTTTAGAAGAATATAGACTTATATTTTCGCTGATAAAAATTTATTTTGAAGATTCTATTAATAATCTGTTCAAATTCAATGCAGCTTCGCCAACTCTTGGCCCGAAGGACGATAATAATCCACCATCCAAAGCAATGATTTTCTTATTCTTACCGGCATTGGTCTGAGAAACGCCCGGCATTTTAAGAGCTCCTTCTGCGCCGCCAGAGCCTTGCAAACCGCTTGTGAAGAATAACAATACATCCGGATTTGATTGTATAACGGCTTCCGGCGTCAAGGGTTTAAAATCTTCGAAATCATTAGCTGCATTTTGCCCTCCTGCAATTTCTATAATGCTTGCCATTGGCGTATTTTTCCCTGCAACCATCATCATATTACCTCTTGCATAGATGAAAAGAACTTTTGGCTTTTTAACAATTGGCCGGATTTGTTTTACATCAGTATCAATTTTATCTAATAATGCCTGCTGATTGGTATTTCCTAAAGCTTTTGCAACCTGGTCAATCAATTTTTTGGTTCCATTGATTGAAAACTCCTGATTGAATAATTCGGTTTGAATTCCGGAAGATTTGATTTTTTCCAGCAGGTCCGGATTGATATCTTTACTGGAAGTCAAAATCAAAGTTGGATTGAGCTTCATGATCGGTTCAACAGTCATTGAACGGACATGGCCAAGATTCTCTGCCGTTTTCTCAAGGCTTCCCGGGTAAGTGCTTGTAACGTCTATTCCAACGATTTCTTTTTCATGTCCAAGAGCCGCGACAATCTCTGTAACGCCACCGCTGATACTTACAATCCTTTGGCTGGAAATAGGAGTTTTTGTTTCTTCTGATTTTGCAACTTTTGTGTCTTCTTTTTTACAGGAAAAACCTGTTAAAAGAAGTGTTGATAAAATAGCTATTTTGATATTTTTCATAAGCTTATTGATTGATTTAAAGTATTTCGTATTCAAATTGTGGATAGCCTCTTTCTCCTTTATCATTCATCATTTTGTTGAATCTTAGTTTAAAGAAAAAACCTTCTGCATCTTTTATTATATAAAATCGATCTCCGTAAACTTGTGCTCCATTACTTCCTGTAACTGTTCGCCAATGATCTCCAATAGCTCTTTGATCATTAAAAATAAATTTAGAAGCATCAATATCACTTGTTTTGAAATTGTTATAATATTGATCCGCATTAGTTCCAGCAGGAATATTAACTTGATATACACCAACACCATCGGTGATATTACTAATTACAAAGTCCGCATAGACGTAGCTTCCAGCAGAAACTCCCGGTGAATAAAAAACTTCATTAGTAAAAACTGTAAAACCTATATCCCAATTTTTTCTTTTTGGTTGAATTGTAACTTCCTTACCATTCTTCAAACTGAAAAAATTAAGCGTATAATCTGAATTTTTTGTAAGAATATACTCCATATGAGGATTGGCAGAACTCAGATCTCTGTATTTCAGTTTATAGCCTGTATTAGCTCTTGTAATCTGCAAAAGATACCAACCTCTTTCATTACCTCCCGTAATTGCTGAACCCGGTGTTATAGTTCCATTATAGATATCTCTACCCATATTGATGAGGTATACGGGATTGTCTCTATCACTAGCATTAATAGGAGCTATACCTGTCGTCTGAGTTAGAAACATTCCGTTGGGATTATCTACATATTGAAGATTAGAAGCAAGAAAACTTCCTACCATTATTTCGTTTTGTAATGAAGCAACCTGAGCAGATGTAATTGCATCAATATCAGTTGCATCGGGTATTTTGCCAGCCGCCATTATAATTGAACCATTTATGACAACACGAAATTCATCTCCGGAATAGAAGCCTAAATCCCAATCTGTTCTTAAATTAGAGGTCATACTCCTGTCTTTAGGCTCCGAAAGATCAACCCAAACTTGATTTCCTTGTTTTGCACCCCCTAAATCCGGATCTAATGTCTGTCCTGTAATTGGTGGAACACTTACTGGATCATCATCTGCTGCCAAACAGGACTGAAGGCAGATTACAAAAGATAAAATGAATAAAATCTTTACTAATTTCATTACTGTTTTTTTAAAATTGATAGGTTAATCTTGCTATATAACTTCTTCCGTAGAAAAGATTGCTAACACCTGTAGATATCTCGTGCCCAACTGAATTAACAGCAGTATTACTGACGGAAGTCACATCGAAAATATTCTTAACACCTACAGACAAATCAAATTGATTTTTCCATAATGGCTGTGTTACAATAAAATCCATCATATGAAAATCACCCATTTTTCCAAGGTCATAACCCGTTCCATTGGAAACATATCTCTGTTCTTCCCCAGAATATTTATAGTACAATGCGAATTGAGTCTGGAATTTTTTAAGACTGTAAGTTGCGGATGCACCTGCCTGTAGATTATATTTAAAATCTGTCGGAGAAGTTTGGGCCAAGTCTATCATTTCTCGGGAAATACCGTTAACTGAAGCTTTTAGCCTAAATACGAACTGATCTTTCCTAAAATCCACATTTGCTGAAAACAATAAGCTTTTATAAGCGTTGATATTCAAATATTTAAATGTAGAAGGAAGTTTTATAGTTACAAGTTCTATTCTATCTTTCACATCCATATATAATGCATTTAGACTATAGGCAATTTTCCAATTGCCGGTTGTTGAAAAATTCTGATCCCAAAACATTCCAACAGAAAAACCTTTTTCAGGATCTAAATCAGGATTACCCTGGACATCGTGATTAGTATTCACAAAATACATGAATAGCTCTTCGTAAGTTGGATATCTGTTTGCACTACCAAAAACACCACGGATATTAGAATTTTCGGATGTTTTATATCTTGCGGATAAGGAATAATTGAATTGATTTTCAAATCTATCGCTCAAAGAAAGCCGTGCGCCTGGTCTTAATGTCAATTTGTCATTCACATTCCATTCGGCAGAGATGAAATTAGCATAAGTAAAAATTTTCCTTTTAATGATATTATTGCCTAAGCCTTCTAATGCAATGAGCGCAGCATAACCATTAGTATGATCCAACTCATAACCTAACTGGAAGTCGAACCTGTTACTATTTAGAAAATTGCTGAACATTCCTCTGGAATAGAAAACTTTCGTATCATAATAAGACAGACTTTTATCTTTTGTTCTTATACTTCTTTGAGGAATATCATAAATATAATCACGATATTGGCGATCTTGATTTTGATAAGAGAAATCACCCAAATAATGGATATTTCCCAGCTTAGTCTGAATATTGAATTGATTAATCCAACGTTCTGTATTATACTCACGATCCTTGCTTGTATAGGTCACGCCACCTTCGCCGTCATTTAATGGATCTCTTTCTACTACAGGATTGTAAAAGTTAAATTTTTCATTCAGATAAGAAATCTTATAGAACAATGATGTGTTTCCTTTAGAATATTTCAACAAAGCATTGATATCATATTGATTCTTAGGGTTCCAGTCATAACCTCTATTGTTATCTCTTTCAAAATATTTATATCCCATTTTACTGCCTTCATAACCCATAAAATCATTATGATTGAAACTCAAACTGAGATACAAATTATTATTCAGATTATATCCTATATTCAAATTTTGTATATGCCTCCCTTTCCCCCGTTTTCTCCAGCTATATCCGTCTCTTACAGATTCTTCCTGAACAGAAGCCCGAAGACTGACCTTTTGTGAAGCAGATTTTTTTGTAATAATATTGATGACTCCTGCCAAAGCTCCATTTCCATACTCCACACCCATGCTTCCTTGTACCACCTCTATACGCTCTATATTATTAAGACTTAATTTAGTAAGATCAATATTACTTCCAAGGCCTGTATCTCCGACAACCGGAATATTATCTATAAGAATCTTGACATAATTCCCGTCTAAACCAAGGATGTTGGCTGTGGAATTCCCCGACTTCGTATCAGGTGTTATCAGTATATTCAGGCTTTGATTTAATACTTCGGCAACGTTTGTAGCTGCCATATTCTTTATTTGCTGCTCATTGATTACTTCTACTTTATATATCGATTTGTTGATTGACTGAGGATTGTATTGTCCTGTAATAACAACTTCTTCAATAATTTTCTGATTAATTGAATCTTTCTGAGCAAGGACCATATTAATGGACAAAAGCCCTAAAACACTCATCATTTTCTTATCCATTAGAAATAATTTTCGACAAATATATATATTTATTTAGAATAATTAAAAATAAATATATAGTTTTGTATAATTATTCTAAATAAAAATAATATTAATAAGCAATTATGAAAACAAAACTATTTCTTGCATCAGCTCTGACTTTGGCAGTTAGTCAAACAGTATTATCACAAACAGATGAATATGGATATACTTCCGTAGAATTATCAATGGGAGCTCAGTATGCAAACAGAGTATTCTTTGATTTTTCTGAAAACAAAATCATTTCGCAACCCGCAACCGGTTGGGACATCGCTTTTTACAGAAACTCAGCAATGGATTTTGGAGAAAGAGTGAATGACGCAAACAATGTGAAAGTTTACCAGGTTTCTGCTAATCCTGCAGCATTTGATAATGTTGTACCGGGTGATAAAGCTAACTGGGGTGAGCCACTTTATAATCCGGACAAAACAGACAAGCTACAGGATGGCGCTTTTGATAATGCAACATTGTTACCATCAGGCGGCTTTAACTTCAGTTGGGGGAGTTATGACCTGAGTACTCATAAAATATTGGGAAAGGTCGTGTTTGTTCTGGAATATGGAAACGGGGATTATTACAAATTCTTTATTAATGAATATTCGTCCGGCTATACATTCAAATATGCCAAATGGAACGGAACATCTTGGGATGCAACACAAACAAGAACGATTGCCAGCGGGACAGATGATGCATATTTTAATTATTTTTCATTTACAACCGGAGCAAAAGTTGAAAACATCGAGCCTTCCAAAGCAAAATGGGATCTCATGTTCACAAGATACTGGACTTTCTATAACAATATCATGATGTATCTGATGTCCGGAACAATACAGTCACCGAACGTAACTATTGCATATGTAAAACCTGAAACTCAGGCTACATCAACTTATACTCTACCCTCTGCGGCTATTTTCTCAAAAGAGATTACAACGATTGGACATTCCTGGAAGCCAACTTCAGGAGTATATACAGATGTCGTATATTATATCAAAGAAGGCAGCAACTATTACAGAATGTATTTTACTTCTAATGGCGGTGCTTCTACAGGTAATATGTACTTCAAGTATAAAAATATTACCAGTGAACTATCTGTTGCAGATTTTGGTAAAAAAGGGACATTCGGTATTTATCCCAACCCAACAAAAGAGGATAGAAAAATTAGCATCTTATTTGATGTAAAACAAGCCGATTCCAAAAACGGTAATGTTGAAATTTTTGATTTTACCGGAAAGAAAGTTTATGAAACTGCTATCAATAACAAATCTGGTTTCTCTGCACAAGAAGTGGATGTAAAAAATCTAACCGCAGGAATCTATCTGGTAAAAATCTCATACGGAGGTCAAACAGAAACAAAAAAACTTGTTGTAAAATAAGTCATATTTCAGATTTTATTCTTTATAGTGACCACCTTCGGGTGGTTTTTGTTTTATTGTGATTTGATGAAATAATGAGTAAATTTGTAGAAATAATTCGATTACAGTGAATTCCATTATCAATAAAAAAGTAGAATTTCAGGATTTGGGAACCAAAGATTACCAGCCATCCTGGGATTATCAGGAAGAATTACTGAAAAAAAATCTCGAAACCAAAATCTTTAATCGGGAAAATCCAGACCATCAAAAAACGACCAATAATTATCTTCTTTTCGTAGAACATCCGCATGTTTATACGCTTGGGAAAAGTGGTCACGAGGAAAATCTTTTGGCTAACGAAGACAAACTGAAGGAAATCAATGCGACTTATGTCAAAGTGAATCGTGGTGGTGACATTACTTACCACGGATTTGGGCAGATTGTTGGCTACCCTATTTTGGATCTGGAAAATTTTTACACAGACATCCATCGTTACATGCGCGACTTGGAAGAAGTCATTATCCGAACCATTGCAGAATATGGACTGAAAGGAGAACGTTCCAATGGCGAAACAGGTGTCTGGCTAGATGTAGGGCAACCTTATGCAAGAAAAATCTGTGCAATGGGTGTAAAAGCATCACGTTGGGTTACAATCCATGGATTTGCTCTCAATGTAAATACAGATATGCGTTATTTCGAATACATCATCCCTTGCGGAATTACCGATAAACAAGTGACTTCCTTGAAAAGAGAATTAGAACGGGAAGTTGATATTGAAGATGTTAAAGAAAAAATCAAAAAACATTTTGTAGATGTTTTTGGCTGTGAATTGATATGAAAAAAATAATCTTCTTTTTTATTTTTAGTTTATTTGGTCTATTCGCTTCTCAGATTACAGAACCGAAATTTTTCGATGATTCCATTCTCAATCAAAAATATCCCAACTTTATAAAGTTTCAGGAGATAAAAAATTACACTCCATTCAACAATTCTTATATTGGCAGTTATTGGTTAGAATCTGTAAAAGATATTCCAGAGGAATTAGAGTCATTTTCTAACATCTTCAATTACTTAAAGTTTGAAAAAGTCCAAGATAAAATATATGCTTTGGGAGTCAATTCGCTGGGATTTTGGTTAATTATAAATGAAAATAAAAAGACTAAGCCTTATTTTATTGGTATAGCTCAAGATAAATTCATTCATATAAAAATATCATCAATATATCGGCTGATAAAAGATGATAAGCTTCAGCTCGAATGTTCAATTATAAAGCAGACTAGTTTAGGAAGCCGTCCGATGATTTCCGAGGAGGATTTTCCAAAATACAAAGCTTTAAAGGAAAATTTATTATTATCAATCGATATTAATATAATCAAGCAAGATTCTGACGGTGATGGTTACAATGATATCTTCGAAAATTATATTGGACTCAATCCCAAATCAAAAGATTCTGACAATGACGGAATCAATGATGATGTAGACTTTAATCCATTGTACAAATCAATTGATAATGAATATACAAATGCTTTTAACAAATATATAAACGGCGGCTATATTCACAAATTTGATAATTCTAAAACTGTAACGCCAATCTTTGTCAAAGAACATCAAATACAGTCAGATATTAACCCATTCAAATTCGATATTTATATTATAGAAAATACTGCACTTAAAAACATTGCCCCAAAAACGAATCGAGTCTTGTTATTTATGAAGAATAAAGACAGAAATAACTTTAATATAACAGATAGCGAATATAGAGACATTATAAAGACCAATGATAATGAATTTGAGATTACTTCTGCTTACGAAAACGGAAGCACAAGTTGTAGAATAAAAAAAGAAGGCAATGACTGGATTTTAAATTTAATAAGTGCTACTGTTTATTAAATCAATTAGAATTACTTCGCTTACATCGTCATCCCAATATCAATTCCTTTTATTTTTCTATAAAGATCAGTTGCGAAATTATCCGTCATTCCCGAAACAAAATCAATTACACCAAGGACTTTCTGATAATCTGTTCCGTCTTCATAAAAAAATTGTTTTGGAAGAAGCTTTAATGCTTTTTTATCGTAAGATTTTCTTTCATCTGTTGTTTTCAAAATTGATGGAATAAAATGATCCAATAATTCGTACATTACATTATAACCGGCATTTTCGATTTCAACAACAGCTTTATGATTGTAGATCTTTTCAATGGAAAAGGTTTCGATATCCTGCAGTGTTTTATTTTCGGATTTATAAATATCCAAAAGCCCTTTATCAAGATTTCCTTCAAGAATTTTGTTGAAGTTCGACTTATAAAGCTCAACAGATTTATTGATTAAAGCATTAATAACCTTAGCTCTAAGGTAAGATATTTGTTCATTTTCATTACTTATCGAATCCAGTTTTTGCTCTATTCTGTTAATATCGTCCGTTTCAGATTTTACCAGTTCGAAGAAAAGATTTTTACAATCGGCAGTGGAAACAATTCCTAATCTGTGTGCATCTTCCATATCAATGATATTGTAACAAATATCGTCAGCAGCTTCTACCAGCCAAACAAATGGATGTCTCCTAAAAATATATGGATTTTCATTTTCCAGGATCATCGAGGTTCCTTTTGCAATCTCCAAGAAAATATCTTTTTCATTCTGGAAAAAACCGAATTTTTTTCTGTGGATAATGCCTTTCTTTTTAGCAATCGCTTCGCAAGGATATTTTGCAATACTAGCCAAAGTTGCAAATGTCAATTGGATTCCGCCAGCATCTTTGCCTTGCTGTTGTTGTGCCAAAACTCTGATTGCATTGGCATTTCCTTCAAAATTAACCAGATCCGCCCATTCTTTTTCATTGAATTTCGATTTCAAATCGCTTTCATTCCTGTCAAAGTAACTGGCAATCGCATCTTCTCCGGAATGTCCAAAAGCAGGATTTCCTACATCATGACAAAGACAGGCTGCCGCAATCACATTTCCTAAATTATGAAGGTAAAAGTTTTTTGATTCTTCATTAAGATCACTGACAAAATTATCGTGGATAAATTCTCCTATCACACTTCCCAAACTACGACCAACAGAGGAAACTTCTAATGAATGCGTCAAACGGTTATGTACAAAAACACTTCCAGGAAGCGGAAAGACCTGCGTTTTGTTCTGCAATCTTCTGAATGCTGACGAGAAAATAATCCTGTCAAAATCCCTCTGAAAATCAGTCCTTGAAACTTTTGTGTGCGGATTATTTCCTGTGCGTTGATTGGTAAAAATTGAATTCAGATCCATAATGGATTCAAAAATAAGGGATATTTTATTTTTAAAGGAATAATATTTGATTTTTCCTGAAAAAAGTTGTTATGCCGGAAGGTCCATCCATAGTTTTGATGAAAGAAGATCTCAACAAATTTGTTGGAGAAAAGGTTACTGCTGCTGTCGGAAATGCAAAGATTGACAAAGGTATTCTTGTCGGTAAAACTTTAAACGAAATCCGACTTTATGGTAAGCAAACTTATTTAATTTTCGACGACATCAATATCAGAATTCATCTCCTCATGTTTGGATCTTACGAGATTGATAAACAGACAAAACCTGACAAAAATCTTCGTCTAGGATTAAGTTTCAAAAACGGAAAAATGCTTTTCTTCACTTGTTCTGTTAAGCTTTTACCCAATGACTTCCTGAAAACTATCGATTGGGAAGCTGATGTGATGAGTGACATTTGGAACCCTGAAAAAGCCAAATTCAAATTAAAATCCAATCCCGAAATGATGGTTTGCGACGCGCTGATGAATCAGGATATTTTCTCCGGTGTCGGCAATATCATCAAGAATGAAGTACTTTTCAGAATTGCCGTTCAGCCGGAAAGTTTGCTTGGACATCTTCCTGCAAAAAAAATAAATGAGCTGATCAAAGAATCCAGAAATTACAGCTTCGATTTTCTGAAATGGAAACGGGAATTCACTTTGAAAAAAAACTGGAAAGCGCATCACCAAAAGAATTGTCCAAAATGCGGAAAACCTTTGACAAGTAAAATCACAGGCAAGTCCAAACGGAGAAGTTTCTATTGCGAAACCGACCAAAAATTATACTAAAATCTGTTCTTTTTAGCGAAAACTTAGAATTAAAAGGCTTTTATGAATTTGATTTGAATTTAATTTTGCTTATCATTGGCAAAATTTAGTTTATGAAAAATAAATACTTATTAATTCTATCATTAGTTTCATCATTTGCTTTTGCGCAACAAACCATTTCTTTTGAAGCTTCAGAAGGTTATACTGCTGGAGATATCAATGGACAAAATGGTTGGGAAGTTACACTTAACAATGATGAAGCTCCTATCAACAATCAAACGATTTCTACAGAAAAAGCTTTTGAGGGAACTCAATCTTTGAAAATAAGTGTAGATGAAGCGGAAGATTTTGGTTGGTTTCCTATCTATGGTGCAGCTAAACTATTTGATAGAGCTTATAATTTTCAACATACAATCGTAGATTTTGATGTTTTTATTACAGAATTAGAAGGCTCTACATTTGAGTTTGGAACTTTTGGAGTTGTAGATACAGATGAATTTATGCCGGTTTCTATCTACTCTTTCAACTACACAGGTAATCTGGAAGTAGTAAATGATGAAGATTATGGCTATGAAAGTACCGATTTTACTTGGGAAGCCAACAGATGGTATCATCTAAGATCAGAAACCAATAGCAACGAAATCAAATTTTACATTGATGGGGCATTAATCAAAACGATTCCGAATTTTGCTCAAACTAATATTACAGGCGTTAATTTTGTTCACGATAACTTTAGTGGAAGTGCTTATATTGATAATCTAAAAATCAATGATCAAATACTAGCCGTAAATGATGTAACGAAAGCCAACATCAAATTATATCCAAATCCAGTCAAAGATATTTTAAAAATCAATCTTTCAAATAACGAAAGCATCAGCGAAATCAACATCTATAATGTTGCCGGACAAAAGCTGAAAACGGTTTCTAAACAAACTGAAATTAATGTGGAAAGTCTATCAAAAGGTGTTTATTTGATTGATATCAAAACAGATAAAAACAAAACTTACAAATCCAAATTCATCAAACAATAAATCTTAATCCTGCTTTCATCGGCAGGATTTTTTATTAATTTTATCTAAAATATTATTCTGATGAAAAACCTTATCAAGCCGGAAACGCTTAACTTTCTTTCAACTCTGGAAATCAATAATAACAGAGAATGGTTTAATGAGAACAAACAGCTTTATCTAAATGCTAAAGAGAATGTTGAAAATGCAGTCAATGAGATTATTTCCGGTGTTTCGGAATTTGATAAAAGTGTTGAACGACTGGAAGCTAAGAATTGTATTTTCAGAATCTATAAAGACACAAGATTCTCTAAAGATAAAACGCCTTACAAAACCAACATCGGTGCATCGTTGGTAGAAAAAGGACCGAAAACTTTGAATCACGCCGGTTATTACATTCATCTTGAACCTAACAAATCTTTCCTGGCTGGCGGTGTTTATATGACCGAACCAAAAAACCTAAAATCCATCCGTGAAAAAATCAGTTCCGAAGGTGATGAATTTCTGAAAATCCTCAACAAAAAATCCTTCAAAGATCAACTGGAATTACGAGGCGATAAACTGGTAAAAGTGCCGCAAGGTTTTGACAAAGAAAATCCAATGGGCGATTATCTCAAATTCAAGCAATTCACGGTTTTTCATCCGCTTTCTGATGAAGATGTTCAGGAAGGAAACTTTGTTAAAAATACCGTTAAAGTTTTTAAGGAAATTTATCCCTTTAATCAGTTTCTTAATGACGCTATAGGAAAATAATCACATTGATAAACACAAAGTAGAAGCTTTTTTATTAAGCTTCTACTTTTTTTAAAGTCTAAACAAAATTGCCAGAATCAATCGATTCTCTCTTTTGACCAAATCAGGTCGCCAATTCGGGTCCAGTTCAGAAACCGTGTAACCTGTCTGCGAAGTCACACCTCCGTGACCAGCAAAATAAGGAACATTAGCTTCGCGATGAACAAATTCCAAACGGAATGTAATGCTTTGATTCGGCATATAATCTAAGTTGGTAGAAAGATCCCAGCCTTCAAACTGATCTCCCGGATTAGCTGAGAATGGGAATGCGCCTTCTGTCTGTGTAGGATTGTTCGGATTGGGTAATGGGCTTGCCTGTCCAGTTGGATAAAGAACCAAATACCGTCCGGGATTTTTCATCCAGCCGCCACCAACAGTCCAGGCCATTTTATCTTTCGCAAACCAGACCCTGTTGTAAAACATTGCACTTAAGAAATATTGTGCTGGTTTGTCCGGATCATTATTATTGAAACCATTCACACCGCCGCCTTTTTCAAAACCGATATCTCCTGTAAGAGAAAACGCCATTTTAGTAATCCCGTCAGATTTTGGTCTGTTGTAGTAGCGCCACAAAACACTGTTGTCACTGTGAAATCTTTTTCTGTCCGGAATCAATGCCGCATCGGAGCCGTAATAATTATTCGTGATTAATTTCAGATTACTGTTAGGAATATAAGTCACATTAGCTCCAAATCCCGGCATCGCATTGAATCGCCCGTAACTCTGCCAGCCGTTGATAATCCAGGGTTCGATTTTTAAATTCCTGGTCGGAAATATCTGAATCCTTAATCCATTAAAAAACCAAGGTGTATTATCTGAAGTGAACGATGCCTGATATTCCCAATTCTCAGCCTGATAAAAAGAATTGAGTCCAATATAAGACATAAACAAACCTGCGTCAATATTGATTCCGTACCATTTGTTGATATGGATTCCGGCATTGGCTTCGCTCAGATATCGATAAACGTCATTCAGTTTATATTGTCCGCGGTAAGGGCTGTAATCGTTTCTAGGAATGACGACTGAACGTGTTCCAAACTGCGTCATGATTCTCGCTCTTGCATTTTTGTAATAGAAATCGCCGCCAAAATGTAAAGCCGCAATCTGAACCTCATTATGCCTTGCAACGGCTGTGCTTCCAATCGCCGTATTATCAATCGGGTTATTGAAAGAATAATTGTAATTGACATCCACCAAAATACTCGGAACAAAGAACTGGTTATCCTTCCATATATTTTTAGTTCGTCTGTCGCTTCCGTTTGCCCAGCTCATATCGAGACCTTCAAATGGTTCTCCGAATTGTTTATTGACTTTCGGTAATTCAGTATCGGTTGTATCAATTTTAGAATTGGTTTGAAGTTTCAAACTATCAAGAATTTCTTTTTTGACTTGCTGAACAATACTTCTTTTATCAGTTTCTGTTAAAGTTTGAGCATTACTGTTCAGTGACCATAAGCACAAGGCTATGATGATATTTTTTTTCATTGGATTAATGATAAAATTTAGGTTTATAAAATAGGCTGAGTTTTGATTTCTCGTTTCAAATCGATTTTCGAAACAGGCTGGTAAACCAAAGGCGTGTGTTCTATCACAACATCACTTTTGTCCAACCCAAATGCTGCTTCATCGCTTTGACCAAGTCGCTTCAGAAAGAAATAGGAATTAAGTAAAACACCTTCTCTCAAAGCAAATTCATTTTCCACGGATAGGAATTTTTCTATGATGACAAATTTGAAATCCGGTTCGTTGTTATACTTGGAAGAACCATCCGGACGAATATGAAGATTGAGTTCTTTGCAATTGACCAAATCCTGCATAATTTTTTTGAAATACAATTCGGTTTTTGGCTGAATCCTGAATCCGATATTGATATTAACTTTAATAACTTTATCATCCACCAATTCCGAAATATTATAAGACAAAGTATAAGGTTCTTCTGTCCTATTAATATGAAGAAACCAATAGACATCTGCTTTTTTAGGATTTTTTGAAAAGATAGATTTGATGATTTTTTCTTCTATCTGGTGACGATGATTGGCCTTCGTCAAATAAACCAAATGCGTTGCAAACTTTGGAATATCCTGGTCTGAGCTTAACTCCTTGATTTGAGGGACAAATTGTCCAAGGTCAACAAACTTCGTAAATCTATTGTTGATTTTTCTTGCAAAAAACCAGACATACATTGTCATAAAAATGAATAACTCGAAGAACAAAAACATCCATCTCTCCTTAATTTTAGCAACGTTAGCAATGAAAAATGAAATCTCAACCGTCGCAAATAAAATCAATAATCCGAAGACTAAAAACTTGTTCCATTTCAATCTGTAAATCAGGAAGTAACAAAGCAGAATCGTTGTCATCATCATTGCAATCGTAATACTGAAACCATAAGCCGCTTCCATATGTGTCGAAGACTGGAAATAGACAATCATCAGAATACAACCAGCCCAAAGGATATTATTCACACTCGGGATATAGATCTGACCTTTGATATTGGAAGGTTGTCTTACCGCTACTCTAGTCCAGAAATTAAGATTCATCGCTTCACTGATTAGTGTATAACTTCCACTGATTAGAGCCTGAGAAGCAATGACTGTGGCAACTGTCGCAATAATAATCCCAGGAATTAAAAACCAATCAGGCATTATTTCGTAAAAAAGATTTCTTCCATCGAGAGCCGTTCCGCCTTCATTCAATAACCAAGCTGCCTGTCCCAGATAACATGAAATCAAACAAACTTTCACAAACATCCAGGTGATTCTGATATTCTTTTTACCACAATGTCCAAGGTCAGAATACAACGCTTCCGCTCCTGTTGTACAAAGAAAAACCGCTCCTAAAAGCCAAAATCCGTGAGGATAATTAACCAATAATTCATAAGCATAATGTGGACTCAAAGCTTTGATTACTGATGGAAACCGGATAATTTGTGAAATTCCCAAAATAAATAGCATTGCAAACCAAATTGCCATTACAGGACCGAAAACCCGACCAATCTTATGCGTTCCGAATCTTTGAAAAAAGAATAATAAAGAAAGAATTACAATGACAATCGGTACCGTTGGAATATGTTCCAGGCCTTTAACCATTTCCAGACCTTCAACTGCTGAAGCTACGGAAATCGGAGGCGTGATAATTCCATCTGCTAATAATGTGGTTGCGCCAAGAATTGTCGGAATTGCCAGCCATTTTCCGTAACGGCGAACTAATGCATACAATGAAAAAATTCCGCCTTCGCCAGCATTATCGGCTTTTAAAGTCAGCCAGACATATTTGATAGTTGTTTGTAAAACCAAAGTCCAGAAGATGCAGGAAACACCTCCTAAAACCAATGTTTCCGTAATTTCTCTTTCTCCAATAACTGCTCTAAGAGCATAAAGTGGACTTGTACCGATATCGCCGTAAATAATTCCTAAGGCAACCAATAAGGAAGCAGCAGTAATCTTGCTGTTAATTCCGTTTTTTGACTTTTCCATTCATCTAATAATTGATGATGCAAAAGTGGTAAGAAGCCTATCGGTAAAAGATAAAAAGATTGAGCGTTTGTATAAAGAAAATATAAAGATTGAAATATGTTTTTGTAACACAAAGGCACAAAAGCGTTAATATTAAATACAATTTTAAGGCACAAAGCTAAATTTGAAACAAATCTTTCTGCCTTAATTATTATTAAGAATTTCCTTGTGCCATTGTGTTTAACTTACTGAAACCTGTAACCGACTCCGCTTTCGGTAATAATATGTTTCGGCTGGTTGGGATTGTCTTCAATTTTTTTACGAAGTGTTCCGACAAAAACTCTCAGATACTGCGTTTCAGTTTGATAACCAACACCCCAAATTTCTTTCAAAATGTATTGATGTGTCAGAACGCTGCCTTCGTGTTTTGCAAAAAGCGAAATCAGATTGAATTCTGTCGAGGTTAATTTAATCAGTTCATCATTTTTCTTAACCGTCCTATTGACAAGATTAATCTGCAAATCATCAATCTCAATGACAGAAGTATTTTCCTGAGTCTGATTTCTACGAATGGCTGAGCGGATACGAGCCATTAACTCTGCCGTACGAAAAGGCTTTGTCAGATAATCCGTTGCGCCATTATCCAAAGCAGAAACAATATCATTTTCGTTGTTTTGAACAGACAGAATAATAATCGCTTTATTATACCATTCTCTGAGTTCTTTCAGAATCTCGTGACCGCTTTTATCGGGCAATCCAATGTCTAACAAAATCAATTCTGGTGGATGATTGGCTGCCATAATAATACCCTGTTTTCCGGTTTCTGCCTGCAGAACTTTATAATCATTACTTTCCAAGGTGATTTCCAGCAGTTTTCGGATTTGCGGTTCATCATCTATGATAAGAATCTCGGCTTTATTCATTTTTAAGATGGTTGATATAAGACATTTCTGCAGGGATTTCTACCGTAAAAACAGCACCGCCATTTTCTTTATTATTCAATTTTATTTTTCCGTTTTGAGCTTCAACAAAACCTTTGACAATTGATAATCCTAATCCGCTTCCACCGGCCTTTGTGTTTGGAAGGCGATAAAATTTGTTAAAAACCAGATCCATCTTATCTTCGGGAAAACCATTACCATTATCAGAAATCAGAATAATTAAATTTTCCGATTGATGCCTCACTTCAATTTCAATGATTGAATTTTCAGACGTATATTGAATCGAGTTATGCAGAAGATTATGGATGATCTGTTCTGTAAATCCTTCATCGATCCTGAACAAAGGCAGTGTCTCATCGGACTGAAAAATAATCTTATGATTTTCATTAACCGATAATTTCTGAAGAACAGAATTAATCAAATCATTCATATCGCACCAATCGAATTTGGGACGTAAAATTCCATTTTCCAAGCGACTAATGTTCAAAAGGTTTTCAACCTGTCTATTCAGCCGAAATCCTGCTTTTCCAATTTCATTAAGCAAAATATTCTGATTGTCTATTGATAGTTTTTCTTTGTTTTCGTTAAGTGTATCAACTGCTCCGAGAATCGTTGCAATCGGTGTTCGCAGCTCATGAGAAAGGGAATTGAGAAGTGTGTTGTATAATTTGATTGTATTTTCTTTTTCCTCTTTATCTCGCGCTTTCTTCTCGGCTTCTCTTATTTTGAAAGTCAAAACCGCATTGACCAAAGCAATGAAAAAATAAAGAAAAAACATCAGTAGATCCTGCGTATTGTTGATATGAAAATTATAAACAGGCGGAATAAAAAAAAAGTTCCAGATCAATGCACTTAAAACTGCCGAAATAATTACCGGAACGATATCGAAAAGCATTGCGATCACAGAAACCGTCATCAGCAAAATTAATGAAGATGTTCTGTAACTTAACCAGTTTTGCAAGGAAAAACATAAGAAAGCAACCATAAGCACGGTTAAAATGCTTACGGTATATTGCTTCGTCAAGGAAATATTTTTTATTAACGGTATTTTCAATTCATTTATCAAAAAGTTGAACAAAGTTAGTTATTAACGTATAAAGATTTTGTAAAAAAAACTTTTTCATTAATTGGAAATAATTAATTTCTATAAAAACATTCTAAAATTATTAAAACTACTATTAAGTTAAAATAAAAAATCAATTCAAACCAGCCACTATACAGCGTTTTTCATAGGAATAGGTTTGATCGATGATGTTAAATTTCAAATTCTATTTGGAACTTAAACCAAAAAATTTATAATTTTGCTAACGCTGTTAGGAAAACTAAAATGGGAGTACACGAACGCCGACAAAGAGAAAAAGAATCTATACGCGCCAATATCTTGGATGCAGCTTTCTCTTTGGCTAAAACGGATGGGTGGGCTTCTCTTTCCATCAGAAAGATTGCTGATGCTATAGAATACAGCGCTCCTGTGGTTTATGATTATTTCGAAAACAAAGAAGCTATTCTCTTTGAGATATCTCTGAATGGTTTTCATAAACTACACATAGAACTGCTAAAAGCTCAGAAGAAACACGACACACCGGAAGAGCAATTGGTTGCAATTGTTGATGCTTACTGGAATTTTGCTTTCAAAAATAAGGAGTATTATCAGCTGATGTTCGGATTGGGAATGCAATGCAGCGGAAAAGGATTGATGAAAGAAGAGTTCTCTTCTTTTCAGGATTTACTGTATGATTGTACTTATGATATCATTGTTAAAAAAGGTTCAAACCCAGATAATGCCTGCCATTCTTCTCACGCATTATTTTCAGCGGTTCACGGTTTGATCTCAATTATGATGATGCGTAATGATGATATCCCTTCTACGATGAATAAGACAACACTTGATGAGACTGTTGCAGCTTATATAAAATCGTTATAATTTTTTTTTCAATTTTCAATTAACACTGTTAGGAATATTAACACAGTATTAATTTTAATTTAATTATTAAAGGAATAATATCTGATATAATAGTTTCTTTATATTAACACTGTTAGATAAAAGAACATGGTTCAGATGAATTAATTAATCATATAATAACTTTTTAAAATATGGAAACAATGTAACTCAAATGCTAATATTTTGATTTTTAACTAACAACGTTAGATAAATTAACAATATTCAATTCTATTGCACTATTACTTAAAATTAACACACTTAAAAACTTGAAATGAAAATAACTAACAATTCTAAACTTATTGTACTGATCTCGAGTATTATCTTTTTGCAAAGTTGTACAAAAGCTGCAGACAATACGGCAATGGTTTTCCCTACGCCGGAACTTCCGGTTTATACCGTTATCACTTCTCCTGCAACAACTTATCAGGAATTCCCAACCTCTTTGGAAGGAAAAAACAATGTGGAAATCCGTTCTCAGGTAGACGGTTATCTGGACAGAATCTATGTTGAAGAAGGTTCTTTTGTAAGAGCCGGACAGCCGTTATTCAAAATTGATCCACGAGTTTACGGCGAACAGATGAATATGGCTGCTGCTAACCTTCAGGCTGCCAATGCTAATATTCAAAAAGCAAAAGTAGAAGTGGATAGACTTCAGCCGTTGGTTGCAGACAAAGTCGTTTCCGATGTTCAATTGAAAACGGCAAAAGCCAATTATGCAGCAGCCGTTGCAGCAGCCGCTCAGGCAAAAGCATCGTTGGGTGGAAGTAAAATCAATGTTGGATTTACAACGATCACAGCACCCGTGAGTGGTTACATAGGAAGGATCCCTTATAAAAAAGGAAGCCTGATCTCCAGAACCGACCCTACTCCATTGACTTTGTTATCGGATATCAGCCAAATCTACGCTTATTTTTCTCTGAGTGAACTGGATTTCATTGCTTTCCAAAAGAAATATGCAGGCGCAACGCTTGAAGAAAAATTGAGGAATATGCCGGCAATTGATCTGGTCATCGCAGACGGCAGCAATTATCCAGAAAAAGGAAAAATGAGCATCATTGACGGACAATTCGATAAAACAACTGGCGCAATCAGCGTTCGTGCCGTATTCCCAAATCCAAACGGAACTTTGAGAACCGGCAATACAGGTCGTGTACGTATGCCGCAATTATTATCAGATGCAGTTGTAATTCCGCAAGAATCTACTTTCGAAATTCAGGATAAAACTTACGTCTATGTTCTTGGAAAAGATAACAAAGTGACTGGAAAACCTGTGAAAATCTCCGGCAAGACAGAACACTATTACTTTATTTCCGAAGGATTGAATAAAGGTGAAAAAATCGTATTCACCGGCATCGGAAACTTGAAAGACGGTGCGCTTATCAAACCAAAAACAATCTCTTCTGATAGCTTATTGAAAGCCAATCCTTTGTAAAAATTATTCAGAAGATTAAAAATTAAACTAGTATGTTAAAACAATTTATAGAAAGACCGGTCCTTTCAACGGTCATCTCCATTATATTATTGCTGTTGGGAGCATTGTCGGTGTTCAATCTGCCGATCACATTGTTCCCTGACATTGCACCGCCAAGTGTTCAGGTAACAGCATTTTATCCGGGTGCGAACGCCGAAGTTGTAGCCCGTTCTGTTGCCGTTCCTATCGAAGAAGCGGTAAACGGAGTTGAAAATATGACCTATATGACATCCAATTCCAGTAATGACGGAACGATGACCTTGAGCGTATTCTTCAAGCAGGGTTCCGATGCAGACAATGCCGCGGTAAACGTTCAGAACCGTGTGTCAAAAGCGATGAGCCAGCTTCCTCAAGAAGTTGTCCAGGCAGGGATTTCAACTCAAAAAGTTCAGAACAGTTTCATTATGTTTATGGGTTTGTATAGTGAAGACCCTAAGGAATATGATGAATTATTCCTGCAGAATTATATGAAAATCAATATCATTCCGCAGTTGCAACGTATCCCGGGAGTGGCTCAGGCTCAGGTTTTCGGAACCAGAGATTACTCGATGAGACTCTGGCTGAAGCCGGACCGTTTGGCGGCCAACAATCTTTCTCCGCAGGAAGTTCTGAATGCGGTAAAAGACCATAATCTGGAAGCGGCACCAGGTCGTCTTGGACAAGGGAGTAAGGAAACTTACGAATATATTTTAAAATAAAGTTTCAGTAAAAATACATCAAAGATTAATAACAGGCAAAACGGTTGTAAATAAAGACTTTACAGCCGTTTTATGATTTTTTGGTAATGAGGTAAAAAGCAGTAAAAAGCGAGGTTTGGCAAAAGTAAGGTTACTAAAACGTTACTTTTAAATATTAGAAACAATCGTTTTAAAATACTGTATTTCAGCTTTCTGCACAGTTTTTCATATTGTTCCGTAGCTCACATAGGTTTAATTTTATCATTAAGAATTGTGAGTATGGAAACGACAAAAAAATCAACATTTAAGGTATTGTTCTACCTTAAAAAGAACGCCCCAAAGAAAAACGGAAAAGTTACGGTTATGTGCAGGATTACCGTAAACGGCAAACAGTCTGCATTCAGTACAAAGCTGGATATTTCCGCAACAAATTGGGATTTGAAGTACGGCAGGGTTTTAGGTAAAAGCCGAGAAGCACAAGACACAAACAGGAAACTTGACAAAATTCGTTCGGGTATTGAGGAATGCTATTCCAAAATTCTGAAGAATGAGGGGGCTGTAAACAGTGCTAAACTTAAAAATGCCGTTCTTGGGATGGAAAGCGGAGAACTGACCTTTTTCAAATTCTATGAACAGTTCCTATCCGACTACGAGAAAAAGGTTAATAGTGGACTTCGGGTAAATGGCACACGCAGTAAATACAAAATACTTTTGAAACATCTTCGAAATTTTGCCCTTACAAAATACGGCTATTCCGATGTGTCCTTTAACGACCTTACACCTGATTTTGTGCAGGACTTTGATTACTACCTGCGTGACGACCAAAGTTTAACACACAACACCATTTGGCTGTATATGATTGGATTTACTACGCTTTGCCGATTGGCAATGAGCAGAAAGCATCTTGCTTTTAATCCATTCAGCGAATACAAGAATACCAAAAAGGATAAAGACCGCGGTTATCTATTGCGCAATGAATTGGAACAGCTCGTAACGTTCAACTGCGATAAAAAGAAAGACGAATTGGTTAAAGACCTGTTTGTTTTCAGTTGCTTTACAGGTCTTTCCTATTCAGATATGAAAGGACTTAGAAACAGTAATATTCAAGACTTTTTTGATGGCAACCAATGGATAATCGTACGCAGAAAGAAAACGGCTACATCGTCAAACGTGATGCTCTTAGATATTCCAAAAATGATTATTGAAAAATATGCAGGATTGTCAAAGGACGGAAAGGTATTTCCTGTACCATCAAATACGATTTGTAATGACAGCTTAAAGAGAATATCTCAACTGATTGACTGCCTTGTAGAAAAGAAAGTAACCTTTCACTTGGCACGTCATACCTTTGCAACACTATTTTTAAGCGAAGGTGTTCCATTGGAGAGTTTGAGCAAAATGTTAGGGCATAAAAACATTGCCACAACACAGATTTATGCCAAGATACTCAACGAGAAAGTAGGAAAGGATATGCAAAAGGTGTCTCATAAATTTAAGGGAATGGAGAGCACCTTTATTGCTCAACTTTGAAAACTAATAATACGATTAAAGAAAGCCAATGCTGTTTTGCGTTGGCTTTTTGTATTTTTACAGTCAATAGAACAACAAGTTATGATTGAACAATTTTCACAAAAGACACAAGAAGAATTAAAATATTATGTCTATATTCTAATAGATCCCAGAGATAATAAAATATTCTATGTTGGAAAAGGTTATGGTAATCGTGTATTTTTTCATATTAATGAAGCAATATTTAACCCAATCGGGACTGAAAAATTAGAGATTATAAGAGCGATAAAATTAGAAAATCTAAAAGTAAAACACTTTATAGTTCGGCACGGCATAGAAGAAAATGAAGCACTAATAGTTGAATCTGTTTTAATTGATTTTTTAACTTTTAAGGATTTTGCGGAGGTTGCGAAAATTTCAAATATTGTTGCAGGACATTATTCATTTAATCAAGGAATTAAAACGGTGAGTGAGTGTGAAATACTTTACAATTGTGAAGTGTTAAAAAAAGAAGATATTAAACATAACGTTTTAGTAATCAATATAAACAAAACATACGATAATAGACACAAAAAGAAAAGTGAGAATCCTATTTATGACAGACCAAACATTTATGAAGCAACCAGAGGTTGGTGGGTATTAGACAGAAACAGAGCAGAAAATTCAGATTTTGTTTTGGCAGAATATAAAGGCGTAATAAGAGCGGTATTTAAACCTGAAAAATGGGTTCAAGATATTGAAAATAGAGGTGTAAAAAGATGGGGCTTTGAAGGTTCAGAAGTTACTTCAAAAGAAATTCTTGATATATATATGAATAAAGAAATTCCAAAAATTAGAGGGATGGCAAATCCAATTCGTTATTTTGAAAAAATACCCGCCACCAATAGCTAAGTTTTCGTTGCGTGCGAAGCACGAACAATGAAAACCCTGTTGAACGGAAGCTTCGGGAGCTTTTTTCAACATTATGGGTTTACCGA